>NZ_FTMR01000002.1:0-820982 GCF_900156005.1 Rhizobium sp. RU35A
AACGCCCCTGCGCCAATGGTACTTCGTCTCAAGACGCGGGAGAGTAGGTCGCTGCCAGGTCTGCTAAAGGCAATCAATATCTTCTCAAAACAAAACAAAAAGGGCCTCGGCCCAAAACGAGGCCGCTCTCAAGCGGCCTTTTTGCTGAAAAACAAACAGTCGGACATATTGTCCGCGATCTTGGCGCGGGGTGGAGCAGCCCGGTAGCTCGTCAGGCTCATAACCTGAAGGCCGCAGGTTCAAATCCTGCCCCCGCAACCAACGATACTTGTAACCGGCGCCATTAAGTCTCCTCCTCAGCGAGGACAGCTTCGAACCGGTTCAAATACGCCATCTTCTCTTCTCTTTCCTTGAACTCACCCGCCCTCACACGGCGGGCGAACTCGTTTGCGTGCTGTTCGCGCAGACCGGCCGTATAATCCTGGAAAGCCTGCATTGAAGCAATCACACCGACAAGGCGGCCATGGATGGTCAGCTCCGCCGACTTGCCATCGGCAGACGGCGCGATCACGACCTTTTGGACCAGCTCTCGCAAGAAGTTGAAATGACGCTGCACGTCGTCATGTTCGCTCGCACCGGCGCGGGCCACCGCCGTCAACGCACCGATCGCCGCCGAAAACATCGATGGATTGACCGTAAAGGTCTTGGGCGGACCGGACCGCTTCTTCTGCTGGATTCGGCGCGACGCTTCGATCTGCTGCTGGCCATGGAGGATTTTACGGGTGATCTGTGCTGCAATGGCGTCGTGCCTGCGCGATACTCCCCCGAGAAGCGGGGCAAGTTGTACTACAGGGTCATCTTGACCCGCATCAGCGCCTTGCGCCATCGCGAAAGAAGGTCTGCACGCGCGTCAGCGGACAGCGCTCCCGGAGAAAAATGCCGGGCATGCGAGGGCTCCGGAGGGTGTAGGCCCATCGCGCCGAACGCCATGGCCGCGGCCCCCAGTGCCCCCACTTCGGGTTGATCTCCCCGGCGCACCGGGCGGTCCAGCACGTCGGCCTGCACTTGCATGAGGAAGTCATTGGTCGATGCGCCGCCATCCGCCATCAGACCGGCGAGGTCGAGGCCCGTATCCTGCTGCATGGCTTCGAAGACATCGGCGATCTGAAGTGCGACGGCCTCGATCGTCGCGCGGGCTATGTGTGCAGGCGTCGTGGCATGGGTCATGCCGGAGATCGTACCGGTCGCATCATCGACCCAGTGCGGCGCACCAAGGCCTGCCAGTGCCGGGACGAAGACCACCGTGCCGCTCTCTGGTACAGATTGCGCGAGATCGGAGAGTGCGGCGGGGCCGGCAAGTCCCAGCAGGGTTGCGGCAAATGCGAGGGCCTGCGCCGAGACCGTGATGTTGCCCTCGAGCGCGTAGGCAACGCCGCCGTCGTCAGACCAGGCGATCGTACTCGAAAGACCATGCCGGGAGGCAACACGTCCGTCGGTCAGGGTCATCAGGGATGACCCTGTGCCGTAGGTCGCCTTGACGAGGCCCGGTCTGCGGACGCCATGACCGTAGAGTGCGGCATGACTGTCCCCCATCATGGTGAGAATGGGGATCCCGCCAGGCAGGGCCGTCGCGCCGGCTCCCGTCTCGCCGAAACGGCTGTTGGAGGGCAGGGGGGACGGCAGCGCCGATAGCGGGACCTTGAAGAGAGCACAGAGTTCGGCACTCCACACCAGTCTGACGGTATCGAACAGCATGGTGCGCGAAGCGTTGGAGTGGTCCGTCGCAAAGACGGCGCCATCTGTCATCTTGAACAGCAGCCAGCTGTCCACCGTGCCGGCGCGCAGCCGTCCCTGCTCTGCCAGATCGCGCGCCGATGCGACATTTTGCATGACCCAACCGAGCTTTGATGCCGGAAACAGGGCATTGATGGACAATCCGGTCTGATCGATGACAACGGCGTCGTGCCCGGCATCGACCAGGGCCTGACAGGCTACGGCCGTGCGGCGGCACTGCCACAGGATCGCCGGCGCCAGGGGGGCGCCGGTTTCCGCATCCCAGACAACGAGCGTTTCCCGCTGGTTGCTGATGGCAATGCCGCCAATCGGGCCGTGATCGCCGGCCACGATGTCGGCGATCACGGACTGGACGCTGTTCCAGATGGCATCGGCCGATTGCTCGGCCCAGCCCGGGCGTGGATAGTGCGAGGTGAGGGGTGCGGACGCCCGTGAGATGACCTTGCCGGAGGCATCGACGAGCACCGCCTTGGTGTTGGTGGTGCCCTGATCGATCGCGAGGACGAGTGGCTGTTGTTCCATCCTCGAACTCAGTGTTTACGCGCCAATGCGCGACGTGCAGCCGCAACGATTCCGTGCGGGGTGATGCCGTAATGTTCGAAGAGGAAATTCACGGAGCCTGTCACCACGAAGCCGGGAAAGCCGAGGCGCTCCACCGGTACCGGGTGGTGTCCCGCTGTAAACTCGGCAACGGCCCCGCCCAGCCCTCCGCGGATATGGGCTTCTTCCACCGTAACGATTGCCCCGGTTTGCGAGGCTGCGGCGGCAAGCGCCTCCTCATCCAGTGGATTGAGGGTTGCCATGTTGAGCAGGCGCACCGAGATACCCTCGGCGCGCAATGTGGCTGCAGCCTGCACCGCAAGATGTACCGTTGTGCCGCAGGCGATCAGGGTCAGGTCGCTGCCGGCCAGAACCATTTCCGCCTTTTCTGGACGAAAGACACGGTCCTTGACGGTAAGGTCGGGTACCGGCATGCGGCTCAGGCGAATATAGACCGGGCCATCATGCGCGGCGGCCCAGCGAACAGCCTGCTCCGTTTCCCAGGCATCGGCCGGAGCGATCACGGTGATGGCGTCCAGCGGGCGAAGCCAGGCGAAGTCCTCGATCGAGTGATGCGTCGGCCCAAGCTCGCCATAGGCGACGCCGGACGACTGGCCGACCAGCTTCACGTTGAATCGCGCATAGGCGATGTCGGCCTTGATCTGCTCCAGAGCGCGGCCGCTGAGAAAGCAGGATGCTGCCGAGACGAACGGGATCTTGCCGCCATTGGCAAGGCCGGCGCCCACGCCAACCATGTTCTGCTCGGCAATTCCGACATTCACGAGTCGCTCGGGGAACGTCTTCTGGAAACCGCCGAGTTTGGACGATCCGACGGAATCGTTGACGACGGCAACAATGCGCGGATCCCGGGCCGCGAGGTCTTCGAGCGTGCGTGCCCAGGCGTCGCGGCAATCGTGAAAGCCTTCCTGTTGGGTGGCGGGAGCAGCCATCAGACGAGTTCCTCCAAGGCAATCCTGTATTGTTCGGCATTGGGCACGCCATGATGCCACGAAGCCTTGTTCTCCATGAAGGACACCCCCTTGCCCTTCACCGTGTTGGCGATGACACACAGCGGGCGCCCCTTGCCGATGCGGGCCGGCGCGAGAACATCGAGGAGAGCCCCGATGTCGTGGCCGTCCACCATGACGGCCTCCCAGCCGAAGGCCCGGAATTTCTCATCAAGCGGATCGAGACCGTTGGTGTCTTCGGTGCCCATGCCCTGCTGAAGGCGGTTGCGGTCCACGATCAGGGTCAGGGTTTCGAGCTTGCGATGGCCGGCCGTCATGGCGGCCTCCCAGTTTGATCCCTCCTGCAGTTCACCATCGCCTGTCAGCACGAAGGTGCGATGGTCCTGTCCCGAGATCTGGGCGGCGATGGCAATGCCCAGCGCGACCGGCATGCCATGCCCGAGGGGGCCGGTGTTTGTTTCGACACCGGGCAGATAGTTGCGGTTCGGATGCCCGTTCAGCTTCGAGTTTGGCTGCATGTAGGTATCCAGCCACTCCTCCGGATAGTATCCTGCGGCGCAGAGCGCCGTATAGAGCGCCCCGGTCGCATGGCCCTTCGACATGATGAACCGGTCGCGGTTCTCCAGCCCCGGTTTCGTGGGATCATAATGCATCACCCCGAAGTAGAGCGTTGCGATGATGTCTATGGCGGAAAAATCCCCGCCCGGATGCCCGAGCTGGGCGTCATGAACCATCGTGAAGGCACGCCGGCGCATCCATAGCGCCTTGTCACGGATGGTCTGAACGGTATTGTTCTTGAGCATTCAAAGAGGCCTTTCAGTCTGGGCAGCGCCCCTGTCGCATGCGCTTACATGGCGCCGAACAGAGCCTTCTGGGCAATTCGCAACGCGGCGATGGCGTCGTGCCGGCTCTGGGCTTCCCTCAGGGCATCGAGATCGAGCGCATCAAGACCCCTAGCGGCGGCTTTCAGGAAGTCGATGGCGTGGTTGGCCGTTGCGACGCTGTCCTCGCGGAAGGGGAACTGGTCGAGCTGCCAGACCCCTTCCCATCTGTTCTTCCGCAGCACGTGGAAAAACTCGAAGAGTTCGATCGGATGCAGGCTGCCGGCGACCAGATCGTCATCCCAGCTGCGGTAGTTGTCGTTCACGTCCATGCCGAACAGACGACCGTAGTCGATGGCGAGCTGTGCGCTGTCGGCGGCGGATTCTCCGCCCATGATCGCATGACCGAAATCCAGGAGAATACCGAGGTTTGGCAGGCCGATCTTCTCGATGCCGAGAAGCGTACGGGCGACCGAGCCGAAGCTCATGCGCACCCTCGGTTCGCGCGGCTTGTACTCGATGACGAACTTGAGATCCGGATTTTCGCTGGCCAGCTGGCCCACGCCATCGAGTGAGTGCTTCCACAGGGTGCCGTAGTCGACCTGGAACGGGTAGTCCCAGCCATCCTGACCCGGCCAGAGTTTGACGTAATCTGCGCCGAAATAGCGAACCTGATCGCAGGCTTCCGTCACCAGCTCGTGCGTGCGCCGGCGGATACCGGCGTCCGGATTGGTGAACGAGCCCTTGGAGAATTCGCGCGTGTAGATTTCCGGCGTGATGCCGATGACGCCGAGCGTGTTGCGATCCAGTGCTTCCTTGATCTGCGCGCTGGAGAAGTTTCCGCCGAAAAAGGGATAGTTGATATCGACGACGGACAGATCCTTCACCTGGCCGGCAAGGTCGATCGCTTCGATCACGCTGCGTGGCGTGCCGTAGCCGTCTGTCGCATAGCGGTCCACATAGGTTGCAAAGTGCCAGATTCCTGCGCCGAAGCGTTGTGTTGTCATGGGGCGTCCTCCGGTATGGGGAAATCCATTCGCGTCTTCGCGAGGTCCGCTCTGCCAGACCTCGCGGCGGCGTCACAGGGAATGCGATTCAGGCGAAATGTGTTTCGATTGCTTTTATTTAATTTCGATATCTTTCACAAATTGCGTGTATCGACAAGTGATTTTTGCTCTCTCCCGTCACATCTGCTGCGTTGCAGCGAAAATCGCCTGAAATTGTGTGCGGATGCGGTGTGAATATTTCTGAAATTCACATAAATCACGAATGAAACAAAACCGTATTGACATAAATCGAAAACATTCGATAGGAATTGCTACAGGTCACAAGGAGGTGGCTTGGATAAAGGGGAGGTCACATGAATATTTCACGCCGTTTGCTCGTATCCGCGTGCGCATTGGCGCTGTCTGGCTTCGTGCCGGGCTTTGCCATGGCGGCCGGTACCATCGCGATCATCACGCCGAGCCACGACAATCCGTTTTTCAAGGCTGAGGCTGATGGTGCAGCGGCCAAGGCCAAGGCTCTCGGCTACGAGACGATGGTTCTGGTCCACAACGACGACGCCAACAAGCAGAATGAACTGTTCGATTCCGCGATTGCGGCGGGCGTCAAGGCCATCATCCTCGACAATGCCGGAGCCGATGCCTCGGTCGCCGCCGTCAAGAAGGCCAAGGACAAAGGCATTCCATCCTTCCTGATCGACCGCGAGATCACCGCGAGCGGCGTTGCCGTCTCGCAGATCGTCTCCAACAACTATCAGGGCGCGCAGCTTGGCGGAGAAGAGTTCGTCAAGCTGATGGGCGAGAAGGGCAATTATGCCGAGCTTGTCGGCAAGGAGTCCGACACGAATGCCGGTATTCGCTCGCAAGGCTACCACGACGTGATCGACCAGTATTCGAGCATGAAGATGGTCGCTCGCCAGACGGCCAACTGGTCGCAGACGGAAGCCTATACCGTGATGGAATCCATCCTGCAGGCGCATCCGGACATCAAGGGCGTCATCTCGGGCAACGATACCATGGCCATGGGTGCCTATGCCGCGCTGGAAGCTGCCGGTCGCAAGGACGTGATCGTCGTCGGTTTCGACGGGTCCAACGACGTGCGCGATTCCATCCTCAAGGGCGGCATCAAGGCGACCGTCCTGCAGCCGGCCTACCAGCAGGCCCAGCTTGCGGTCGAGCAGGCCGACAAGTTCATCAAGACGGGCGCGACGGGGGTCGAGGAAAAGCAGCTGATGGACTGCATTCTGGTCAACAAGGACAATGCCTCCAAGCTTGAGACCTTTGCTCTCAAGCCGTGATGCCTGGTCAGCAGGTCGCCCGGTGCACCTTTGTGCCGGGTGGCCGCTTCTGTTGAAGAAAATGGTCGTTTGATGATGAAACCCATCCTGTTCGCAACGGGCCTCGTGGTCGTGTTCAGCCTTTCGGGCTGCAAGCTCGTGAAGACCGAGAGCGCCACCGAGGCGGCCGCCGATCCGATCGCCACGCTGGTGTCCAAGACTTTCGAGGCAAAACTTGTTCCGGCCTTGTCCGAAAAGGCAGTCGATGTCGCGGTGCTGCGCAACGCAGTGACGGCTGGCCTGGATGATGCGGGGAGCAAATATGGACTGCGCGTCGGCGGTGCCGGCGGTGGCTGGAATTTTGCGGTCAAGGGCAAGGGCAAGGTGGTGATCGAGAACCGTGATACGAAGGCCGCCGTTGCGGAGGTTGACGTGGACGGAGACGGGAAGTCCGACGTGATCCTGCAACTCGGCCCGGTCGTGAAGGGGACGGCGCTGCGGGATGTCACGCCGCTCTATGACTTCTCGACATTCCGCGACCAGATCGAATATGCGCGCCTTGGACGCGCGCTCAACGATCGTGCTGTCTCGACTGTTCCTGCTGACGGCTCGATGAAGGGAAAGACCGTCCAGTTCCTGGGGGCAACGGTCATCCGCTCTGCGGGCGAAAAGCCGCTTGTCACCCCGGTTTCGATCGAGACAGCGCCATGAACGCGGCGCATCCGATCGGCCTGACGATCCGCTCCGGGTCGAAGATCTATCCCGGTACGCAGGCGCTGAAGAATGTCGACTTTGACCTGCGCATGGGCGCCGTCAACGTGCTGGTCGGCGAAAATGGTGCCGGCAAATCGACCCTGATGAAGGTCATCGCGGGGGTGGAGCAGTTGAATGGCGGAACCATCACGCTTGATGGCAGACCTGTCGTCTTTTCCGACCGCAGCGATGCCGCGCGGCAGGGCGTCGGCATCGTCTTCCAGGAACTCAATCTGTTTCCCAACCTGACCGTGGCGGAGAACATCTTTGTCGGCCGCGAAAAGACGGTGGGCGGCGTGCACATCGACCGGGCTGCCCAGTCTGCCGTTGCGAGAGCGCTGATGCAGCGGCTCGAGCAGGAGATCGATCCCGACACGCCGCTCGGCAATCTCAGGATCGGTCAACAGCAGATCGTCGAGATCGCCAAGGCGCTGGCCGAGGATGCGCGCATTCTGATTCTCGACGAGCCGACATCCGCGCTCTCCGCTGCCGAGGTCGAGGTTCTGTTTCGCGTCATCGGCGATCTGACGCGCCAGGGGGTCGGCATTGTCTACATCTCCCACCGGCTGGAGGAACTGATCCGGATCGGAGACTACATCACCGTGCTGCGGGATGGCGTCATCACCGGTGCGCGGTCGATGGAGGGGGTCGATATTCCCTGGATCGTTTCCAACATGATCGGCAGCGCCTCCAAGGAGTTTCCGAAGATGGAGCACCATGCGCTGGGCGAAGAGGTGTTTCGCGTCGAAGACGTCTCCTTGCCCCGGCCGGCTGGCGGTTACGTGGTGGATCATGTCTCGCTGTCGGTGCGATCAGGCGAAATTGTCGGTCTTTACGGTCTCATGGGGGCCGGGCGATCCGAACTGCTTGAATGCATCATGGCCCAGCATCCCGCGGCAAAGGGCAGGCTCTTCATCGCCGGCGCGCGTGTCAGGGAGCGAAGCGTGTCGGGCCGCATCCGCCGGGGCCTTGCCCTTATTCCGGAAGACCGCAAGCGCGACGGCCTGGTGCAGATCATGAGCATTCGCGAAAATCTGACCCTGTCATCGCTGGGCGATTTTACCACCGGTTTCCACCTCAGCCTGAAAGCGGAAGCGGCCAAGGCGGTCGAGTTCGTCAGGCGCATGGCGATCAAGATTGCGAGCCTGGAACATCCCGTCTCCAGCCTCTCGGGCGGCAACCAGCAGAAGGTCGTCATCGGCAAGGCGTTGATGACGAACCCCCGCATCCTGTTGATGGACGAGCCGTCGCGCGGCATCGACATCGGCGCCAAGGCGGAGATCTTCCGCACCATGCGCAAGCTTGCAGCTGATGGTCTGGGAATTCTCTTCGTCACCTCCGATCTGGAAGAGGTGCTTGCCCTTTCCGATCGCATCCTCGTCATGGCGAATGGCAGGCTGACCGGCGCTTTTCCGGCCGGTGCCGCCGCAGCGGACGTCATTTCCGCCGCGACGCCCCATCTGAACAAGGTTCAATCCCGATGAGCAGTCCCGTCTCCCCTCATGGCAGCAAGGCTGCCGGCCCGTCCTCGCAGACCTCGACGCTGCTGCTTCTCCTGAAAATGCGGACATTCGTGGCGCTGATCCTGGTGTTTGCCTTCTTCGCCTTCGCGGCTCCGAACTTCCTCACCGGCGCCAACATGCTGATCATCTCGAAGCATGTGGCGCTCAATGCCCTGCTGGCCATCGGCATGACTTTCGTCATCGTGTCAGGCGGTATCGATCTCTCCGTCGGCTCGATCGTCGGTCTGTGTGCGATGGTCGCCGGCTGGCTGGTCCTTTACGGGATCGATCTCCGGATCGGCTGGAGCCTGCAGTTCAACACCCTGGAGATCTGCGTGATCGTTGCCATTGCCGGTATCTTGATCGGGTTGATCAATGGCATCCTGATTACCAAGCTGAACGTTGCCCCCTTCATCGCGACACTCGGGACGCTTTACGTCGCCCGCGGCGCAGCGCTGCTGTTTTCCGATGGGCGAACCTTCCCCAACCTCGCAGGAAATCCGGACTATGGTTCGGATACCTTCAAGCTGATCGGTTCCGGCACATGGCTCGGCGTTCCGCTCTCGGTCTGGATCATGGTGGTGGTCGCCGTCCTGGCCGCCTATCTTGCGACACGCACACCGGTCGGACGCCACATTTATGCCGTCGGTGGCAATGAACGCGGCGCGGCCCTTTCAGGCGTCAACGTCGATCGCATCAAGCTGTTCGTCTACATGTTCTCCGGCTTCTGCGCGGCTCTGGTCGGCCTCATCATCGCCTCGCAGCTGCAGGCGAGCCATCCGGCCACGGGCGAGACCTTCGAACTCAACGCGATCGCCGCGGCGGTTCTCGGCGGAACATCCATGTCCGGCGGGCGCGGCCGTATCGGTGGTACCATCGTGGGGGCCTTCGTCATCGGCATTCTGGCGGATGGCCTGATCATGATGGGCGTCTCCTCGTTCTGGCAGACGGTCATCAAGGGTCTCGTGATCATCGCTGCGGTCGTGGTCGATCAGGTTCAGCAGAAGTTGCAGGCCCGCGTGGTCCTGCAAGGGCAGGCGTGAGGAGGGGCAATGCGCCTCCCGAGCAGGCTTTGACCCGGGATTTCAACGGGAAGCCACTTGTTGTATGGGAACCGTGGGTTAAGATCGAAACACTGCTGATTGCTTGCGAAATTCGAGGTTTGTCGGAACATGGACGCGAAGACAGAAAACGACTCGTCCGACTCCATGATCGGCCTGCTGTCGGAGCCCAGGCGTCGCCGGATCCTCGAATGGCTGCAGGAGGAAGGCTCGGCGCGCGTGCGCGAGCTTGCAACCGCATTCCACGTCTCGGAGGCGACGATCCGCCAGGATCTCGAGCGTCTGGAGAATGAGGGCTTCATCACCCGCGAGCATGGCGGCGCCTATCTGAATGCGGTCGCACCGCAGATCGGGACCATGACCCTGCATCACCAGGAGAACATGGACAAGAAGCGCAGGATCGGCGCGCTGGCCGCGGGGCTGGTGAAAGATGGCGAGACCCTGATCCTCGATGCCGGCACGACGACGACCGAAATTGCCATGCGGCTGGCGGGCCGTCGCAACCTGACCCTCATCACCAATGCACTCAACATCGCGATCATTCTGGGAGCGGTGCCGACCTTTGCCGTGCATATGCCGGGCGGCCAGTTCAAGTCGCCGACGCTGTCGCTCTCCGGTGACAAGTCGGTTGAATATTTCAGCAACATCTTTGCCGGAAAGCTGTTTCTGGCAACCGCCGGAGTGGATCTCGAGGCCGGGCTGACCTATCCGAGTTTTGCCGATCTCCAGCTCAAGGAAGCCATGATCAAGGCGGCAGCCCATGTCTATCTTGTGGCCGATTCAACGAAAATCGGCCGATCGTCCTTCACCCGTCTCGGATCTCTCGACGTCATCCAGTCATTGATCACGGATGACGGAATTCCGGACCGTGTCGCACGCGAATTCGAACGCCGCGGTGTCGAGGTTCTGATCGCATCCTGAGGCGAGACGGCATATCGACCCCTCAGGGGCCTGGCGAATGTCGCCGACATCGTCTCCTCGATCGCCTGGCACAGTCAGGATACGGCCGGCTTTGGGACATGCTCGGACGCGTTTATGGCGTTTCCGCATCCTCTGCATGCGCCGAGGTCATCGACCCGGCGGATTGAAGCGCGCCGGACCTCAGCTCCCTGCACGATCACTGCTCCCCTGCAATACCGCACGGCGACATGCGACCGACGTCTATGGGGAGAGATGTCCGGAAAGCCTTGCAACATCACGTAAAAAGGGAGGGCTGGAAGATCCGTTCGCCCTCAACATCTTCGCCACATGGACTTTTAGCAGTCAGATCATCTTGCAATCGATGCACGAAATGTCTTTGAGCAGTGCAGAAATAGCATGGCTGAACGGCGATACACTTTCTCGATTTGGATCGTTGGCGAATTCCCACTGTGCCCTTCCGGTAATCGCGGAAAGGGCGATATGGATTAAGTGTATCACGCGATATGCATGTGTGGGTATTGGGTATCACAATCTTTGCAATCGCACGCCCGGAAAACGCTTCGAGGGCAATTTCCGCTTGTTTTTTCGGGGCGTTATTCGTGTATGCAGAATTGCTTGCGAAGTGCTGATGTTGCGGAAGGGATGAACTGGAATGACGGCGGCCTTGTGTTCTTCAGGGAATGTGCACCGCATCGCCGATTCAGAGCCGGTGATGCTGCCCATCGTGGTCGATCTGGATGGCACGCTGGTCGTGTCCGACACCCTGCATGAATCCGCTGCCATCGCGCTCTTTCGAAAGCCGGCCTCCCTTCTTCTGGCGCTTCCGGAACTCAGAAACGGGCGCCATGCATTGAAGGCGGCATTGGCGAGGGAGGTGGATCTGACGGAGGAAGTGCTGCCGCTCCGCGAAGATCTGGTTCAATGGCTGCGGGAAAGGGCTGCCGAAGGGCACGAACTTCATCTGTGTTCCGCCGCTGATCAGACGGTGGTGGACAAGATTGCGCAACGGCTTGGTATTTTTGCCTCCGCGGTGGGGTCGGCCGCGGCGAACCTCAAGGGGCAGGCCAAGGCTGGCTATCTGAAGGAGCGCTTCCCGCAAGGGTTCATCTATGCCGGAGACCATCTTGCCGATCTGGCGGTCTGGGCCGTGTCGCGCGGCATTGTTCTGGCTGGCGCAAAGCCGGAAACGGCCCGCAAGGCACGTCAGCTGGGGAAGCCTGTTCTCGCGGAATTCCATACTGCCCAACTGACGCCCAAGGAGTTCATGAAGGCGATCCGCGTGCATCACTGGACGAAGAATGTCCTGATGTTCGTGCCCCTGATCCTGGCGCATTCCTGGACGGACGTCTCGCTCATACTCAAGAGCCTTTTGGCATTCTGTTGCCTGCTTGCGGTGACATCTGCGACCTATCTCCTGAACGACATCGCCGACCTCAATGCAGACAGACAGCACTGGTCGAAGCGACATCGCGCGCTTGCCAGCGGCCGGCTTTCCATTCAGTCGGGTTTTCTCCTGGCAAGCGGATTGCTGGTGGGTGGTTTTCTATGCGCCTTTCTGACATCGGTTCCGTTCGCGATGGTCCTGATGGCGTATTTCGTGATCACGGGAGCCTATTCGCTCGGCCTTAAACGCGTGCCTCTTCTGGATACCTTGATCATCGGCGTGCTCTTCACGACCCGCTTGATCATGGGAACGGTCCTGCAGGATGCCTCGCGCCCGGCCTGGATGCTGACCTTCGCCCTGTTTTTCTTCTTCTCGCTTGCTGTTGCCAAGCGGCATACCGAAATCGTTCGTGCATCAGCCAGTGGAACCTCCAGCCTGAAAAGCCGAGGATATGAGGTGGAGGATGCGCCGCTGACCCTTGCTCTCGGGATCAGCGCGGCCATGGCATCGCTGGTGGTCCTGATGATTTTCGTGCTGCTTGAGATGCTGCCGGGCAACCAATACAGTCGCCCGCAGGTTCTTGCCGTCATTCCCGTTCTTCTGTCGATCTGGCTTGGGCGGATCTGGCTTCTTTCCCATCGCGGCAGGATGAACGACGATCCCGTCAGCTTCGCCATCCGCGACAGGTTGAGCCTCGGTCTCGGCACAGTTGTCGCCTGCGTCTTTCTGGCTGCCCTATGAATCCTTTCTCGCCATCAGATTCCATTCGCTCCTGGGGCGGCGTGCTGAAGGCGCCGCATCATGTGGCAAGACCCGGTTGGAGGAGCGAACTGTCACGCCTCGTCCTGTCGGGGCGCCAGCAGGGCTATCGGCTTCTCGCCTGCGGTCTGCGTCGGTCCTACGGCGACAGCGGTCTCAATCCGCGCGAAGGCCTGATCGACATGACCGGCCTTGACCGGATGATCACGCTTGATCCTGCAACGCGGCGCATCCGCGTCGAGGCCGGTGCCTCCTTCGATGCCATCCTCCAGGTGATCGTGCGCCAGGGGCTGTTTCTGCCGGTGACGCCCGGCACCCGTTTCGTGACGGTCGGGGGTGCGATTGCCAACGATGTTCATGGAAAGAACCATCACCGGCATGGTACGATCGGCCGCTGGGTGCGTCGCCTTGGTCTGCTGCGTTCCGACGGGGTGGAACTGGACCTTGCGCCGGACGATCCTTCGGGACTTTTTCAGGCCACCATTGGCGGCCTCGGCCTCACCGGCGTCATCACCTGGGCCGAGATCGAACTGATGCCGATCGCGAGTGCCATGATGGATGTGGAGAATATTCCCTTTGGCAAACTCGACGAGTTTTTCACCCTGGCGGCCGACAGCGAAGACGCGTTCGACTATACCGTGTCCTGGATCGATTGCCTGTCCGGTGGTGAGCGTCTGGGACGGGGTATCTTTACCCGCGGCAATCACGCCGGGACGGGCTCCATCCTGCCGGACAGGGGCAATACGCTTCTGACCATGCCGGTGAATCTGCCCGGTCTTGCAATGAACCGTTATTCCATCAGCGCCTTCAATGCTCTGTATGTCTGGAACGGCAGGCGCAAGTCCGGAACCGCCCGAACCGGCCTGCACCCCTTTTTCTACCCGCTCGATTCGATTGGCCGCTGGAATCGCATGTACGGACGAAATGGTATGTATCAATACCAGTCCGTTGTTCCCGCTGCCGTCCAGAAGGAGGCGACGCATGATATGCTGAAGGCAATTTCGGCCAGCGGTCAGGGGTCGTTTCTGGCGGTCCTGAAAACGTTCGGGGATGTTGCCTCTCCCGGCCTTCTGTCCTTTCCGGCGGCGGGCACCACGCTTGCGCTGGATTTTCCAAACCGCGGGGACGTGACGCTCAAGCTGATGGGGCGGCTGGATGCGATCGTGCGTGAAGCGGGGGGACGTCTTTATCCGGCCAAGGACGGCCGAATGTCTGCGGCCATGTTTCAGGCAGGCTATCCGGCCTGGCAGGAGTTTGCCAAATACGTCGATGCGGGCTTCAGTTCGCATTTCTGGAAACGCGTCTCCCAGATCTGAGGGGAAAAGAATTGCGACTTATCGTATTGGGCGCCACGTCCTCCATCGCTGCCGCAACGGCACGACTTTACGCGGCAGATGGAGCGACCATCCTGCTGGTTGGCCGGGATCAGGATCGACTGGAGCAGACAGCTGCCGATCTGGCGATCCGCGGTGCTGAACGCGTCGAGACGGCCCTATGCGATCTTGCCGCACCGCAAGACGCGCAGCGGCAGTTCTCCGATTTTTCTGCCCGCATCGGCGGCGTGGATCATGTCCTTCTTGCCTATGGCATCCTGGGTGATCAGGCGGATGCCGAGCGCAACCTTGCTGCAGCCGAGGACATTCTGCGGGTCAACTTCAATTCGGCCACGGCCTGGGCCCTTGCTGCGGCCAACCTGCTGGAGAGGCAGGGGCGCGGCAGCCTCGTCGTCATCGGTTCTGTGGCGGGTGATCGCGGACGACGCGCCAATTTCATCTATGGTGCCGCAAAGGCTGGTCTCGCGGCACTCATGGAAGGCATCGCGCATCGTTTTGCGGATAAGGGGCCGCGCGCGGTTCTCATCAAGCCGGGTCCGACGGTCACGCCGATGACCGAGGGTATGAACCGCAGTGGCGCGCTGTGGGCCAGTCCGGAGCAGGTGGCGCAGATCGTCTACCGTCGCGCCTTCAGGGGAGGGCCGGTCGCCTATGCGCCGGGCTTCTGGCGCATCATCATGCTCGTCATCCGCAATCTGCCGAGCTTCATTTTCAACCGGATGGAAATCTGATGACGAAGATCATTGTCACCGGTGCTGCCGGACTGGTCGGGCAGAACGTGATTGCCCGCCTGAAGGGCGAACCGGGCATCACGATTGTCGGTATCGACAAGCATCCCGCCAATACGGCCCTGCTGCGCCGCCTGCATCCGCAGGTCGAGGTGATCGAGGCCGACCTGGCGGTCGAGGGCCCCTGGATGGATGTCTTTGCAGGGGCGGATGCCGTTCTCCTCAACCAGGCGCAGATCGGTGGTCTGGAGGAAGAGGAATTCGTTGCCAACAACGTGACGGCCACGCAGCTCATCGTGTCGGCCATGCGCAGGCATGCGGTTCCCTATTTCGTTCACATCTCGTCGTCCGTGGTGAATTCCAAGGCCGATGACTTCTACACACGCACCAAGACGGCCCAGGAGAGGTTCATCGATACGGTCACGGACATTGCGCATGTCGTGCTGCGGCCCACGCTGATGTTCGGCTGGTTCGATCGCAAGCATCTGGGCTGGCTGCGCCGCTTCATGGACCGCACACCGGTATTTCCGATCCCGGGCAATGGCAATTTCATTCGCCAGCCGCTTTACGTCGGGGATTTCGCGTCCATCATCGTCTCGTCGCTGCGCAGCCGGAAGACGGGAACCTTCGACATTTCGGGGCTTGAGCAGATTCCGTATGGCGACCTCATTCGCCTGATCCATCGCACGGTGAAACCGCGCGCAAAGATTGTTCACATCCCATATCGCCTTTTCTGGTGGTTGCTGTTCGTCTATGGAAAATTCAGTGCCAATCCTCCCTTCACCACGAACCAGCTGGAGGCGCTGGTGATACCGGAAACATTTCCGGTCATCGATTGGCCGGCGATCTTTGGCGTGACTGCGACGCCGCTCGGTGATGCGATCCGAGAGACCTACCTCGATGCCCGTTACAGCAGCATCGTCCTGGACTTCTAGAGCACGTCCGAGCCAAAAGTGCATCAGCGGTTTTGCGTCCGGACTGCGTGAAAACAAAGAGATAGAGCATTTCAGGTGATCCGGTTTTCACCGGAAATGCTCTAGGAGACAAGAGATGAGCCGTATCGTTATCATTGGCGCAGGCGCCATGGGCCTGGCAGCCGCGCACCGGGCCGTCACCCTCGGTCATCAGGTGGATCTGATTGAAGCAGACGCGGTTGCCGGTGGCATGGCCGCCCATTTCGACTTTGGCGGTCTCTCCATCGAGCGCTTCTATCATTTCGTCTGCAAATCGGATGCTCCCACGTTTGATCTGATGCGGGAGCTTGGCATCGGTGACCGCATGCGTTGGCGGCCGACATCCATGGGCTATTTCATGAAGGGACGCATCCACCCCTGGGGCGATCCGATCTCGCTGCTGCGCTTTCCGCATCTGAGTTTCCTCGCCAAGCTTCGAACCGGGATCCAGATGTTCCTGACGACGAAGGCACGGTCCTTCTCCTCCATCGAGCATAAATCTGCGCGGCAATGGCTCGAAGGCGGCTCCGGCCGGGAAGTCTACCAGACGCTCTGGAAGCGCCTGATGGAGCTGAAATTCTACGAACTCGCCGATGACATCTCGGCATCCTGGATCGCGACGCGTGTGCGGCGGATCGGAAATTCGCGCAGGTCGATCTTCCAGGAGGAACTCGGCTATATCGAGGGCGGGTCCCAGACCCTGGTGGATGCGCTGGTGAAAGCCTTCACCGACAAGGGGGGCCGGCTGCATCTGTCGATGCCGGCGCAAAAGGTTGTGACGGAGAATGGACGGGTGACCGGCGTGCAGGCCGGCGAGCGGTTCTTCCCCGCAGACGCGGTCATCTCCACCGTTCCCACGCCCTACATCTCCACCCTGGTTCCGGATCTACCGGCTGCAAGCAAGGCGCAGTATGATGCCATCCGCAACATCGGCGTCGTATGCCTGCTCTTCAAGCTGAAGACGTCTGTCAGTCGCAACTTCTGGGTCAATATCGTCGACGAGACGATCGATATCCCCGGCATCATCGAGTTTTCCAATCTGCGCCCGGTCCAGGATACCGTCGTTTACGTTCCCTATTACATGCCGACCTCGCAGCCCAAGTGGCAATGGAGCGACGATCAGTTCATCGATGAGGCGTTCGGCTACATCCGCAAGGTCAACCCGGCCATTGCGCCATCCGATCTTCTGGAGGCAAAGGTCGGGCGACTGAAATATGCGCAGCCGGTGTGCGAGCCCAACTTCTATGCCAAGCTGCCGCCGATCCAGACGCCGATCACCGGCCTGCAGATTGCCGATACCTGCTACTACTATCCGGAAGATCGAGGCATCGCCGAAAGCATTCGCTACGGCCGTCGCATGGCGGAGGCCGTTGCGCGATGAACGGCAGGTTCACCGCCCTGATCCATCAGCCATTCGTCCGGTTTGCCGTGTCGGGCGGCATTGCTGCTGCGACCAACATTCTCTCGCGATTGGCGCTGTCGCAGATCACCAGCTATTCGGTTGCGATCGTTCTCGCCTATTTGATCGGCATGACCACAGCCTATGTCCTGATGAAGATATTCGTCTTCGAACAGTCGGGACGCCGTGTTCACAGCGAGTATGTGCGCTTCGGGCTCGTCAACCTGGTCGCCCTTGCCCAGGTCTGGGGCGTCAGCGTTGTCCTGGCCAGGTTCGTCTTTCCCGCGATCTCGTTCGAGACCCATGCAGAGACGGTTGCGCACATCATCGGCGTGCTGAGCCCGATCGCCACGAGCTATTTCATGCATAAACATTTCACGTTTGCGGGAGGGGCGTAGATGCGCGGGCAGGAAACAAGGACAGCTGGACTTGGGTGGCATCTGGCGGCCTTCATTGCCTTGTTTCTTATCTTCTACCAGAAGATCGGCGCGCTTAGCTTTTACACGGTGGCCGCTGGTCTTGATCCGTCGTGGAGCGCGGCGCTTGTCCATGGACTTGAGCGCGGGCTTCTGTTCGGTACGGATGTCGTGTTCACCGGCGGGCCGTTGTCGTCGCTCTACACCCGCCATTTCAGCGTGGTCACGGCCTACCCCCTTGCGGTTCTCTCTCTTCTCATCACTGTCTTTCTCGCGCGCGTGTGGTCGATCCTTTTGGTCGAGCGCGGCAGCCTTGCGATTATCGCGATGGTTTGCCTTGTATCGTGGCTGACGGTCTTCAACAGCAGTGACAGCATCTTGCTGTTCGTGCCCCTTCTCGCCGGCCTTTATGGATTGAGCGGCGGGCGAAGCCGCATCTTGCTGTCGGGGGCCGGCGCGTTTCTCTGCGGCCTGATCATTCTGGCAAAGTTTTCGGTTTTCCCGATTGCCCTGCTTGCAATGCTGGTCCTTGACGTGAAGGCGGCGGTGGAACGGCGCCTGCCGATGCATCTCCTTTTGCTGGCTGCTGGCACGGCTTCCGGTTTTGTGGTCTGTGGTCAGCCTCTCGGCCAGCTTCCGGCCTTCATGGCGGCCAGTCTGGACGTCTCCAGCGGCTATTCCAGCGCGATGAGCGTCGTCACCGGGCTCAGTGTCATAGACCTCGCGACATGGTTGAGCATCACCACTGTATTCTTGGGGGCGTGGGCCCGTGCCCTCTGGAAGGGTCGGCGCGAACACGGATTCTGGCTGCCGTTTGCCCGCTTCATCGTGATGGCCGGTTTTCTCTTCGTCTCCTTCAAGGCAGGCATGGTGCGGCATGACCTGCACGCGCTGACCGCCTGGGCCTCGCTCAGCCTCGCAGTCCTCCTGAGCATCCTTGTCATTCCTGGCCTGTCCGGGGCGGCCGTCCGTCGGCGGATGGTGCTTGCCGCCATTCTGGTGCTTCCGGGACATGCCATGCTCTATTATGCCTACCGGATCGTGCCCTTTTCCGGCATTCTCAACATGCCATCCGCGATCGTGAGCGAGGTGAAGACGGCGGCCGAGTTGATCATGCGGCCTTCGGTCTGGCTTGCAAACCTTGAGGCGCGCAACAAGGCTGCACTGGCTGCGATCAAGGCGCAAACCCCGCTTCCGCCTCTCGACGGCACCGTCGATATCATCCCGTCGGCACAATCGGCTGTGATCGCGAACGGGCTTGCCTACAGGCCTCGCCCGACCATCCAGGAATATTCCACCTATTCCCCCCGCTTGATTGCCCGCAACCGTGCCTTCTTTGCCGGCGAGAGCGCACCTGATTATCTCATCATGCAGCCGGGCTCGATCGACGGGCGGCATCCCGCATCGGCGGAAGGGGCGCTGTGGCCGCTGTTCTTCTCGCGCTATGAAGCGGTTCAGTCCTCGCCGCTGGGCCTCATCCTGAAACGGAGGGCAACCCCGATTGCGGATGTGCTGGCGCCGGCCATCGAGAAGACCGCAAGCTTCGGGGATGAGGTTGCCTTTCCGGCGCCGGATGGTGCCTGGATGGTGTCCATCGACATCCGTCCCACCCTTTTGGGTCGTCTGGTCGATCTGGTCTACCGTCCGCCAATGACGGAGATTGCCGTTCGCTACAGCGACGGTTCTTCGGGCACCTATCGCCTCATCCCCGGCATGGCGGCGGACGGCATGCTGTTGTCGCCCCATGTCGCGAGCGCCAGTGATTACCTCATCGTCTCCACGGGCAATGCGGATGCTGCCAATCTGAAGCATGCAACCTCGTTTACGGTCAGAACCGGGATAAAGGCCGGCCTGTTCTATGATCGGGCCCTGGCCATCCGGTTCACGGCTTTGAATGCGGCCCCCCTTCGGGCGGCGAACCAGAATCAGTTCGTCCGGGACATGCAGGCCAAGGCAGGGCGGGTCATTCCCCTCCTGAGAAATAACGACATGCGACCGCCGACCCTTGAGCCTGCGGCGGAAGGTGTCTTTGCGCATGCGCCGGCGAGCCTGCGACTGCCGGTTCAGCCCGGCTCCACGCTCCGCCTGTTCTTCGGCCTGCGCGATGGATCGTGGAGCGGCGGAGGCAATACGGACGGCGTCTGCTTCATCGTCCGGTCGCCATCGGCAGGCCTTGCCGAACGGTGCCTCGATCCCGTACGCAATCAAGGGGACCGGGGCGAGCAGACGATGGATGTCGATGTTCCCGCCGATGTTACGGAGCTTCGGCTGGACACGGCCTGCCGCGCCGCCTGCACCTGGGACTGGAGCTATTGGGGCGGCGTCGAGGGCATCGCCGGGAAATGATGTGCAGGCGGACGTTCCTGGCTGGACCATCATGGGCCGGTTCATGCATGAGGATGTCACGTTTGCAGGAGCGGGACAGATGCATGGCATGGGAGTGAAAGCGCCTTGGATCGGCTGGAGTGCAGCTGCATGCTTCGCCCTGTTTCTCGTCTTCTACCAGAAGATGGACCCGCTTGATTTTCATCCCCTTGCCCGTGGGCTTGATCCTTCCTGGCAGGCGGCTCTGGCCTATGGTCTCGAGCGCGGGCTTTTGTTCGGCACGGATCTCGTATTCACCGGCGGGCCGCTTTCTTCCCTCTATACCCGCCAGTTCAGTGTGGTTTCGGCCTATCCCCTGGCCATTGTTTCCCTGCTGATCGTGATCGTCATTGCCGCTGCCTGGTCAAGGCTGCTGGCGGATCGCGGGCATGCCTTGAATGTCGTGATGGTCTGTCTTGTCCTGTCACTGACCGTTATGGACAACAACAATATCCTGTTTCTGGTGCCGCTTCTGACGGGTCTGGTCGGGCTCGGCGATCCCTGCCGCAGCCGGACCATCCTGACCTGGTGCGGTGTCTTTCTCTCCGGTCTGATCATCCTGGCAAAATTCTCGACCTTGCCGGTTGCGGTGTTCGCGACGCTGGTCCTTGATGTAAGGGCTGTCGCATGTAGACGCCGCCCCCTGCATATGATCGTGCTCGCGCTTGGCCTCGTCGGCGGCTTTGCGGCAAGCGGTCAGCCTCTCAGCCAGCTTGCTGCCTTCCTGGCCGCCAGTTTCGAGGTTTCCGGCGGCTACTCCAGCGCAATGAGCCGCACGGTGGCGCGCAGCCTCGGCGAGCGCCTGGCCTGGTTGGGCATTGCGAGCCTGTTTGCCGGGATCCTTTTCCATGCGGTCTGGAGCAATCGGCGCAAATATGGACTTTGGCTGCCGCTTGCACGCTGGCTTCTGATTTGCGCCTTCCTGTTTGTCTCCTTCAAGGCCGGTATGGTTCGCCTTCACAGCATCGCAACCTGGGCCGCGCTCGTGATCGCGGTCCTGTCCAGCCTTGACGCGGGCCTCGGCCTGTCCCGGGCAACCGTTCGGCGGCTGATGGTGCTTGCCGCCATTCTGGTGCTTCCGGGACATGCATTGGTCTACGATGCCTACCGGATCGTGCCCTTTTCCGGCATTCTCAACATGCCATCCGCGATCGTGAGCGAGGTGAAAACGGCGACCGAGTTGATCATGCGGCCTTCGGTCTGGCTTGCAAACCTTGAGGCGCGCAACAAGGCTGCACTGGCTGCGATCAAGGCGCAAACCCCGCTTCCGCCTCTCGACGGCACCGTCGATATCATCCCGTCGGCACAATCGGCTGTGATCGCGAACGGGCTTGCCTACAGGCCTCGTCCGACCATCCAGGAATACTCCACCTATTCCCCCCGCTTGATTGCCCGCAACCGTGCCTTCTTTGCCGGCGAGAGCGCACCTGATTATCTCATCATACAGCCGGGCTCGATTGACGGGCGGCATCCCGCATCGGCGGAAGGGGCGCTGTGGCCGCTGTTTTTCTCGCGCTATGAAGCGGTTAAGTCCTCGCCGCTGGGCCTCATCCTGAAACGGAGGGCAACCCCGATTGCGGATGTGCTGGCGCCGGCCATCGAGAAGACCGCAAGCTTCGGGGATGAGGTTGCCTTTCCGGCGCCGGATGGTGCCTGGATGGTGTCCATCGACATCCGTCCCACCCTTTTGGGTCGTCTGGTCGATCTGGTCTACCGTCCGCCAATGACGGAGATTGCCGTTCGCTACAGCGACGGTTCTTCGGGCACCTATCGCCTCATCCCCGGCATGGCGGCGGACGGCATGCTGTTGTCGCCCCATGTCGCGAGCGCCAGTGATTACCTCATCGTCTCCACGGGCAATGCGGATGCTGCCAATCTGAAGCATGCAACCTCGTTTACGGTCAGAACCGGGATAAAGGCCGGCCTGTTCTATGATCGGGCCCTGGCCATCCGGTTCACGGCTGTGAATGCGGCCCCCCTTCGGGCGGCGAACCAGAATCAGTTCGTCCGGGACATGCAGGCCAAGGCAGGGCGGGTCATTCCCCTCCTGAGAAATAACGACATGCGACCGCCGACCCTTGAGCCTGCGGCGGAAGGCGTCTTTGCGCATGCGCCGGCGAGCCTGCGACTGCCGGTTCAGCCCGGCTCCACGCTCCGTCTGTTCTTCGGCCTGCGCGATGGATCGTGGAGCGGCGGAGGCAATACGGACGGCGTCTGCTTCATCGTCCGGTCGCCATCGGCAGGCCTTGCCGAACGGTGCCTCGATCCCGTGCGCAATCAAGGGGACCGGGGCGAGCAGACGATGGATGTCGATGTTCCCGCCGATGTTACGGAGCTTCGGCTGGACACGGCCTGCCGCGCCGCCTGCACCTGGGACTGGAGCTACTGGGGCGGCGTCGAGGGCATCGCCGCGAAATGAAGGAGGATGCCGCCTGAATGGCGGCTTCCCCTTTTGCGGACTCTATTTTCGGAAGATGCTGTACCTGTGATCGCGCATGAACTGCACCATGTCCCTGAGAATATCGGGGAACGGATAGATCTTCTTGTAGACTTCCGCATCGAACCCGCCATCCCGCATCATTTTCGTTGCAACATCGATTTGCCCTGTGATGTGCGCCATATCTTCGATCGCGCGCTGACTGTACGATGTGAAGAACAGGATACAGGCAATGAAGCCGGCCCCGATCCATCCAAGCGGCTTGGCATTCCGGAGGTAGCCAAGCCTGAGGAGGAGGGCGGTCACGGCGAGTGCCAGGGCAATTGCGGGGGTGGAGTATCTGGAGGTCAGCGCCCATTCCGGATTGCCGGCGGTCCCCCGGTTTATTGCCATGGCGGCGATCGATCCGCCCTCGTACAATGCAATGGCGAGAAGGACGAGCAGGGAGCGATCGACAATCGGCGCCTGCCGGAGGCTGACCAGACAGATGATGGCAGCGAGAGCGGTCACGGCAATCCCTGTTCCGATGCTGAGCACGACGCCACCGCGCTGTGCCCAGTTTCCGGCGGCCGCAAAATAGTAGACCAGATTGTCGTAGGTGAAGCCGTGCTTCGGTCCGACAGGAAAGTCGTGCGCGGTCGGAAAGCTGTAATAAAGCAGCGAAAGAAGGAATGCGCCCAACAGGAGCAAGATAGTGGTCCTGTCGCGGGCAAACAGCAGGGCGGCGAGGAAACCGGCGAGGGGGGCAAGAATGCCCGATGCCATCGTTTCTGCCGCCATGACGGCGAGAAGGGCAACGGCCGGTGTCTTGATGCGTAGAGATAGCGGCGAGAACGCGATCATGAAGAGCAGAATGGGCACGATCTGGGCATAACCAAACTGAACCTGGGTCGGCCAGGCCAGGTTCCCCAACGAGACGATTCCTACCATGCTGGCGGCTCCCAGCAGGGACAAGCCCGCTGCGGCCAGCGTTGACCGGCCCTTGGCCCCGGTTGCCATGATCAGTCCTCCGCTGACGAACAGCAGCAGAAACGTCGTGGTAAGAAGCACCCGATTGGATCCCCGCGTCCAGTAGAGATCTGCGAGCATCGTAAGCTTGGTCAGCCCCAGGCGATGCTCATTATGCGTCATGTGGAAGAAGGTCCAGAAGTTCCAGTCGCCTTCTCGCCAGTGGCGGAAGGAGTCAAAATATCCAAAATGGTCCCAATAGGGCAGATCCCGCGCATAGAGAGTAATCTGCTCAAGTGATGCCCGCATTGTGTAGCCCGCTGCGAGCACACAGGGTGCGAAACCGAAAAGCAGGGGCAGGCTGGCGCCCCGCCGGGAGGAGACCTCTAAGTGCATCACATTCCGCCCTCGCATCATCGTTGCAACAGTTCATGGTTGCAGTTGCAATACGCTGTCAAACCGAGATGATGCAGGTTGTAAGTCTGCCCTTGCGGTGACTTTTCTCGGGCGCGGCACAGGCGGGAGAAAAGCTCTGTTCCTCCCTTCGTCCTCGGTTGTAAGAGCCGCCAGCCGGTTGCCTGCCGAACGCTGTGGGGCCGGGATAGCCCGAAAGGCAGCAGAGTGCCTATTCTGCAAAGATTGATCGCTTCTGCGCACGGAAATCCATGATACGTGGCCAGATTCCTTGTGGTGACGGATATAGCAACTTGTAGCTTGCAGGGTCGTCGGGGGCCGCCTTGATGGCGGCAATGGCCTGCTTTTCGATATTGCCTCGCATCTCGGCGAACTGCCACCAAACAGTGGCGTTTGTGGCGATTGCAATGCAGATGGCCGTCGATAGCCCCTGGCTCGGGAACGCCGTGCGAAGTCCCCCAAGGCCGATCAGTAGAACTGGCGCCACGCCGAGGACAGTGAATACGGCGTACCGGTATGCCGGACCATCGTACTGGTCGGCACGGCCGATCGCCGCCATGAGGCAGGACCCAAGGCCGAACAACGATATGGCGACAAGCGCAAGCAATTGTGGCGAACGTCGTTTATATGCATGCCACGCTGTGGCGAGAACACCTGCGTGAACCAAGGCTGCCAAAATCATTGTCACCGTGGACACGTCGTTGAACTTCAAATGTCGAGTCACTGGAACGAATAGCTCCAGAAACGGTCTGCCAACAATGTCCAGATAGACCGCAATCACCATAGCGAGAGAAACGTCGTGTGACTTGGTGCCGAAACCTGCTTGGTAGTGCAACCAGGCTGCCGCGCCGCAGACGATCACGAAAGACAAGGCACGTGCATAGCTGCGCAGCATGAGGAGCACGGCGCCGACCAGAAGCGGAACCAGAAATCCGTTGAGCGACCAAAGCGGTGCGCTGCCACCCAAGATCAACGCTGCCCAGTAGGCCCATCGCTGAGGCACAGTCACAAGATACATGGTCGCAATTGCGACAAAACACAGCCCTACAAAGCCGACTTGGAAGGACCAACTCAGATTTTCAAGGTGACGGCCCCAGAACATCAGGCAAACCACCAATGGTATTCCAAGAAGCCGGGGTTTAGGCGCCAGGCTCACGAGAAGCGCGCACGATCCAATCTGGAACAGCCAAACCAAGACGATGCTGATCAATCCGGTGCCATTGGCCACAACCGTGTCCAGCCCGTAAATCAGTTTGGGCAAGGTGATCATGTGTTCGTTGTGAAGCTTGAATAGACTTCCCCAACTGCGATCGAGGGTTGCCACCTCCCATGCATCCCAGAAAGGCATAGGCCCCCAAGCAATACATGCCATCCAAAGGGTGGAGAAAAACACAATGACGCCCGCCAAGAGAGCAATTGTGCCAAGGCACCGTTCCAGCATACCACCCTCAAACTGATGATTATTTGACGGGAATTAGCTGCTTCTCCATAGGAAGACAACCATATGTCTTCGAATCTAAGTCACTAGGTCCACCCCGCTGGAGACGAGATTTTCGGGAGGCATCCTATCGCGCTTGACTTTCCGGCCCCGCACTTCAATTAGGCGGGAGCCTTCTCCGTAAGCCATTCTGGTGACCGCGTTTGTGGATATCGTCGCCTTGCGAAAACAATGTCATCCTGCATGAAGCCAGACGAGCGGCCTGAAGGCCAGCCGCGGACCAGCGGCGTGATCGTGACCTACCGGCCGGCGCCGCACGACCTCCTGCGCCTCGTGCAGGCCGTTCGTCCGCAGGTCGACCTGCTGTTCATCATCGATAATGGTGATGGTCGTTTGATACCCACGGAGGTGCTGCAGTCGGATGTGTCGCTCATCTGTCTCGGTGACAACAAGGGCATCGGGGCTGCCCAGAACATCGGCGTGTCGGAGGCCTTGCGGCAGGGCAGCGCCTTCGTGCTGCTGCTGGATCAGGACAGCATTCCCGCCGGCGACATGGTCGCCCGTCTGATCGAGGCGCATGAGAGGCTGGTCTCCCGGGGAACAAGGGTCGCAGCCGTCGGGCCAAGCTATATCGATCCACGCCAGGGTGACGTGGCCCCTTTTGTCTATCGCGATGGTTTCCAGTTGAAGCGTCGTCAAAGCAAGACCGCTGAAGCGGTGGCGGAAACCGATTTTCTGATTGCGTCCGGTTGCCTTGTCTCTCGGGAGGCCTTGTCGGCCGTCGGCCTGATGGAGGAGGCGCTCTTCATCGATTATGTCGATATCGAGTGGGGCCTGCGCGCCCGAGATCAGGGATTTCTCAGTTTCGGTGTTCATGCGGCGGTGATGACGCATTCGCTGGGCGATGAATGGCTCGCCTTCTGCGGACGACGGGTGCCGGTTCACAGCCCCCTGCGGCATTACTACCAGTTCCGCAACGCCATCTGGCTGGCCAGACGGCCCTGGATCAACTGGCCCTGGCGGTTGATTCTTCTGCAGCGGCTGGTGCTGCAGTTTCTCTTCTTCAGCCTTTTCGGGCAAGGGCGTCTGCAGCATGTCCGAAAGATGGGCCTTGGCTTCTGGCACGGCATGACGGGACGCAGCGGCAAACTGCCGGAGTGATGCGAAGCCAGCCTTCGCCATGCCGCCAGTGAAGCTGCAACCCTGTGGGCCGTCCTGCATCTTAGGACGTGCCGTGCGATGGTGCGCCGCGAACTGTGCGGTCAGGAGGCCAGTGTCGGGTCGCCTTCGTTGCGGGGCGGCCATGCCAGCGAAAAGTCTTCGTGCTCCAGCGTCAGGTTCGGATTGTAGGCGGGATCACGATTCAGAATATGCTTCCAGCGGCCAAGCATATACTCGGCTTCACCCTGGAACCGGCGCATCTTTTCCGGTGTGTCCTCATGGCCGCGGGTGGCGGATTCGTGGTGATAAAGCTCCGCATAGGGCGTCCAGACGTTGCGGTATCCGGCCTCGCGCACGCGGATACAGAAGTCGACGTCATTGAAGGCGACTTTCAGCCTCTCTTCATCGAGACCGCCAACCTCTTCGTATATGCTCTTGCGCACGAGCAGGCAGGCGGCTGTTACCGCGGTCAGGCTCTGGATGAGATCGCCGCGCGAGAAATAGCTGGGGCCCCCCTTGGGGAGGTACTTGTGCGAGTGTCCCGCGACCCCTCCGATCCCGAGAATGACGCCGCCATGCTGCAGCCGGTTGTCCGGATACCACAGCCTCGCGCCGACGACGCCGACGCCCTTCTGAATGGCGATCCCCATCATTTCCGAGAGCCAGTCCTCTGAAATGACTTCGATATCATTGTTCATCAGGACGATGAAAGCACCGCTTGCGGTACGGACAGCACTGTTGTTCAGCTGGGAATAGTTGAATGGCCTTTCGTCACGCACGACCTTGACGTTTGCCTGCGCCTGCACCTGCGCAAAATACGCCATGGTACGTGGATCGTCGGAATTGTTGTCGACGATCAGGATCTCGTAATTGGCATAGGACGTCTTTGTCCGGATGGAATCGATGCACTGCCGCAGCAGGTCGACGCCATTGCGGGTGGGGATCACGATGGTGACGAGGGGAAGGACATCCGGAAGGCTGTATCTGACCCGGTACATGCTGGTTGGAAGGATCTCGACCGTTCCCGGCACGGAAAGTCGCTTCAGGTGATCCTGGATCGCCCTTTGACCGGCTCTCACGGCATAGGACTTGTTGCTGGCGCTTTGCGCCGTGCTGCCGGAATGGCTGCGCCAGTGATAGAGAACGCGCGGGATGTGGGCAATCTCGCCGGGCGTCAGTCCCTCGGAAAAGCGCAGAACCAGATCGTGGTCCTGGGAGCCCTCCAGGCCCTTCCGGAAACCGCCGATCTCCCGGATGCGGTCGCGCCTGTAGACGCCCAGATGGCAGACATAGTTGCATGACCGCAGGAGATCCGGATTCCAGTCGGGTTTGAAATAAGGATCGTAGCGCTTCACGCCGTCGAACTTGTCCTCGTCGGAATAGATCAGCTTGACGTCTTCTCGCCCCAGAATCTCCCGCGCCACGTAAAACAGAGCATCCTGCGTCAGAAGATCGTCCTGATCGAGCAAGGCAATCCATTCGCCGGTTGCCATGTCGATTGCGGTATTCGATGCTTCGGAAATATGGCCGTTCACACGCCGGAACGTCACCTTGATGCGGTCATCCGTTGCGCGCAGCTGTTTCAGGTATTTCCGAACCTCCCTGTCCGTTGACTTGTCGTCGGCTATGCACAGCTCCCAATGGGGGTAGAGCTGGGCCTTTACGGACTCAACGGCCTGCTGCAGAAGTTCGAGGGGAGGATTGTAAACCGGCATGACGATCGAAATGAGCGGGCGATTGTGCCATCCGGCAATCTCCTGCCGGATCGCCTGCCTGCCGTCATCATCAAGCGAGGCGTATTTGGCGAGCCACTCCAGGTAGACCTGTCCGTCACCGGAGTCGATCGGCATCGAGACGGCCGCGATCTCCTGGGCGCGGCGCCATGTCGAGAAGATGCCCTGCGGGCCTTCCCGTCTGAGCTTGGCAATCAGTCTGGATGCCGCGCGGCCGAGGCCGCCATGGCGGCGGATGAGGCTTGTGGCGACTTTCGCCACGTGTCTGGCGCGCCTGAGCTGATGTCCCGCCCAGCGGTAGCCCTTCGTCAGCCTCCAGCTGGAGGATGACCGCATTTGTTCGATCAACGCGTCAAGCTGGCTGGCGCGCGCGCATGCCTCGTCACGTTCGATCTGGAGAGCGGCAAGGCGCGTGTCCTTGAGCTCGCTTGCTCTGGCGACGCGGTCACGGTCTTCCGTGAGAAGATGGCATTGCTCTTCCAGTTCCTTGAGATTCTGCGGGCCGAAGGTCAACTGATACTCGATCGAGTTGATCAGGCCGAGACGGGCGTAAAGCGAGCGGGTGAGCGCTGCGTCTTCCGGGCCTGCGGCACACAGAGCCATGATCGGTGCCGGTGCGTTCTTGCCAACCACCAGAACACCAAGTCCGTTGCCGTGGTGGAATTCGAAACTCGGATAATCCTTTGCGATGTCGGCCCAGAGCTTCCAGACGCCAAAATCCTGCGTCTGGACCTGGGTGTCATGAAACAGAATGACGCCTCGATTGGAAAGCGTGCCCCGCCAGGTTTCGAAATCCTCAAGAACGTCTTCGTAGCGATGGCGGCCATCGATATGCAGAAGGTCTATCGTGCCATCGGCAAATTGAGAGCGGGCCTCCTGGAAGGTGGATCGAATCAGGAATCCTGTCTGCGGATAGTCCCGCTGAACCTCAGCCTCCAGGGTGTCGAAGATCTCGTCACCGTAAAAACCCGCATGGGCATCACCCCGCCATGTATCCACAGCGTAAATGTGTGATGTCAGATTGTTTTGTTTGGCTGCCTGGCACAGAGAGAGAAATGAAAAGCCGTGATGCGTGCCGAGTTCTACCACATTTTCGGGTTGAAGCTGCTGCATCAACCAGAAGGCAAAAGGCCCATGTTCAAGCCACGCAGAAAGCCGCAGGTGTTGTGAGGATTTGAGCGTGTTTTGTGTCAGAAACATCTGCCATTTCCAATACTTGGTAATATCAGGGGCTTCTTACCATATCTCGGGGATTTCGCCATCCTCGATTGCGGGTAGATGGGCGCGATCCACCTTTTTCCTCAGAGGTATTCGCGTTTAAGCTGCGGTGGCGGGTGGCTGGACCTTCGTCCCGCTGAGAGGGATGACGGATGCCGTGGTCTTCTGTCGCCACAACGTGCGGGTGGCGATCGTCCAGCCGGCCCTCGGACATGGCGTCCGGTCAAATTGCCGCAGTCTTCAGGGATGCTTTTTGCATGGGCTGCGGATCATTCTTTTGCCACAGGCGTTGTCGAGAACGAAGCGCTGGACTGGTTTCGCCCAGCGGCCAACAGATAAGAAAACAATGGAGCACAGGGATGAAAAAGCGAGTTGCAGTCGCGCTGGTGGCAATCATGGCGCTGGAAGGTGCAGGCGCGGCCATGGCGGCGGATGCCGTTCGGCGCGAGCGTGCGGCACCGGTGCCGGCCTATGATGATGCGCGCGGCGGCGTGCGCATCGGCTATCTGGATTGTACCATCGAGGGCGGCGTCGGCTATGTCCTGGGTTCGGCAAAGGGCGCAAGCTGCGTCTTCACCTCGACGATCGGCAGCGAGCCTCTCGACCAGTACAGCGGCGTGGTGCGCAAGATGGGTGTCGATCTCGGCTTTACCACCCGCAGCCGGTTGATCTGGGCGGTCTTCGCGCCGACCGCCGGCTATCATCACGGATCGCTGGCCGGCCTTTATCAGGGCATCACCGCCGAGGCGACGGTTGGCGCCGGGGTGGGGGCAAACGTTCTGATCGGAGGCACCTCCGGTTCGATCCACCTCCAGACGGTGAGCGTCACCGGCCAGATTGGTCTGAATGTCGCAGCGACCGGCACGTCGCTGACGCTGACGCCGGCGAGCTGATCGTCGGTCGCAGCCTTTGGTGGAACGTTGAATTCAGGCACGCGCGTCGGTCATTGTTGGCCGGCGCGTTGTGTTGGATGACGAAGAAGAGGGGTCAGGCCCGGGCCTTCTGGCGCCTGCACCAGTCGACGGCGGCCTCGATGCCGCCGAGCGGGAAGAGATGTGCCTGCCGGATCAGGCTTTCCGGATGGCTGGCGCGATGGCGTTCCAGCTGCGCCAGTAGATCGGTCGGCTCATAAGGCACCAGCAGGCGCGTCACATCGAGCGCGCGCTTCTGCAAAACCTTCAACGACGGCCCGACACCGCAGGATATCGCATATTTGATCAGTGTCTGCAGCTTGGCCGGGCCGGCAAGGCCCACATGCACGGGCAGCGTGATGCCCAGGGCTGCGATGCGCTCTGCCCAGCGGATCACGCTCTCGGCATCGAAGGCGAACTGGGTGGTGATGGCGATGCGGGCATCGGTGCGGTCGGCATAGGCCTGCTTGGTCATCAGTGCGGCATCGACGCCCGTGCTGGAACCGTCGCCGTCTATGTCGCGATTGCCCTCCGGATGGCCTGCCACGTGCAGATCGGTAAAGCCCATCCGGTCGAACAGGCCGGTTTCGATCAGGTCTATCGAACTCGTCAGGCTGCCGCGCGGCGCGCTGTTGCCGCCCGCCAGCAACAGGGCCTGGCGTATATCGGCTTCCTGCCGGTAGCGCGTCAGCAGGTCTTCGAGCGCGGCCTTGCCGTCGATGGAGCGCGCGGGAATGTGCGGCATGACGGGAAATCCATCGCGTGTCAGACGTCGGGCCGTCGCCACCATGTCGTCCAGCGGTGTGCCGTCGATGTGCGCGATATAGACGCGCGTACCGGGCGGCAGCAGCGTTTTGAAATCCGGAATTTTCGCCGCCGTGCGCGGCATGACCTCAATGGACCACCGATCCAGCAGGCTGGAGCCGGCTGAAGCCTCCCGATGCGGATTGCTGCGCATGTCCATGCTCATCCTCCATCTCTCCCGTGGATGATGTATACATAAAATTTGTCCATCGCCAAGCAGATTTCATGAATTCTGCACGATATGGCGTGTTCTGGTCGATTTTTACCGCAAGCGAACCGACCCTTGCGCCGTCGGCGGCTTGTCCATGTATTCACGGCTTGCGAAATTGCGCCCCCTCTGGCAGTCTCCGCCCTGTCTGTCCCAGAGGGTGCGGTGGTGGAGGAGGCTGGCCGGCCTGTGCGGCACGCAGACAGGGCGCCGGCGCCCGCAGGGGTGCGGTCGGACGAATGTGTCGAGGGGCCGGTCGAGATCATGCGGAAGCCATAGCGGCTTTCGTCGCGCGGCCCGCGTCTGCTGGCCCGCGTTTCTGGCCTGCTGGCGACATCTGCGACATGCGCGGCATCGGTGCCCCGGGCGTGGCGACCGACAGGGTTCAACAGGTTTTGCGGAGGAGGGGCCGGAACGACCATGCCGGCCCGAAGGGAGGAGCATGTCCGAATTCATCATGACACTTCGCTGCGGCAATCGCAGCGGTATTGTGGCCGCCGTCGCCGGCCGTCTGGCGGCGCAGGGTGGTGATATCACCGAGGCGCATCAGTTCGATGATCCCGAAACCGGCATGTTCTTCATGCGTGTCGCCTTCCGGGCTGAGACTGATGCTGCGACGCTTCGCGCGGGCCTGGACGAGGAGGTGCGCCGTTTCGGCCTTGATCTGACGCTGAGGGTGGCTGGCGCGCGCCGCAAGGTGCTGCTGCTGGTCTCGCGCTTCGATCACTGCCTGGGCGATCTATTGTACCGCACGCGGATCGGCGAGCTTCCCATGGAGCCGGTGGCGATCATCGGTAACCACCCGCGCGAGGCCCTCAATCTCACGCTGATGGGCGCTATCCCCTATCATCATCTTCCGGTGACGGCGGCCAGCAAGCGCGAGCAGGAGGCGGCGATCCAGCGGGTGATCGAGGAGAGCGGTGCGGAACTGGTGGTGCTGGCCCGCTACATGCAGATCCTGTCGGATGAGTTTTCCGCCTGGCTCTCCGGACGCTGCATCAACATCCATCACAGTTTTCTGCCCGGCTTCAAGGGCGCCAAGCCCTACCATCAGGCGCACCGGCGCGGCGTGAAGATGATTGGCGCCACCGCGCATTACGTGACCGGCGATCTCGATGAGGGGCCGATCATCTGCCAGGATGTCGAGCCCGTCAGCCATGCCGATACGCCGGACGATCTGGTCCGCAAGGGCCGCGACATCGAGCGTCGCGTGCTGGCGCGGGCTGTCGCCTGGCACCTGGAGGACCGGGTGCTGCTCAACAAGGACAAGACGGTCGTCTTCGCCAGGTAGGCGTGGCGGCGGCTGTATACAACTTTCCCGTCCCGCTGCCGGCATGCGCAGGGCTCCGCATTGATTGTTCTTGTCTTTGAGGACATGCTGTGGATACAGCAAGGCATGGCCGGCGGTGGGTGTCCGGCCGATATGGGGCAAAGCTTGATGCGTCAGGTGGAAGCGGCCACGCATGGCCGGCGCGCGGTCATCGAATTGCGGGAGCGGATCCTGAGTGGCGAACTGCAGGGCGGCACGCGCCTGTTCGAGGTGCCGCTGGCGGAACTGCTGGAGATTTCCCGCACGCCGGTGCGCGAGGCGCTGTCGCGTCTGGCGGAGGAAGGGCTGCTCGACCGGTTGCCGAATGGCGGCTTTGTGGTTCGCCGCTTCGGCCTTGCCGACGTGGTGGATTCGATCGAGGTGCGCGGCGTGATGGAAGGCATGGCGGCGCGGCTGGCGGCCGAGCGCGGGGTGGCGCCTGACCTGCTTGCCGAGATCAAGCAGACCGTGGCGCGGCTGGACCTCTGCTTCGGCGAACAGCCGGATGATGTGGATTTCGATGCCTATGCCGATCTGAATGCCGAGTTCCACCGGCAGATGGCAGCCCTTGCCGGCAGCGATGTGATCCGCCGCGAGGTGGAGCGTGCCAGTGCCTTGCCCTTTGCCTCACCATCGGCCTTTCTGCCGAACAAGTCGAATATCGCTGCCTTCCGCCGGTCGCTGCGCACCGCGCAGGAGCAGCATCGGGCGATTGTCCGCGCCATCGAAAACCGGGAGGGCAGCCGCGCCGAAGCGATTGCCCGCGAACATGCCCGCACCGCTCGCAACAATCTGGAATACATCCTTCAGGAAGATCCCTCCCTTCTCGAAAAGGTGAAGGTTCTGGCGCTGCTGCAGGACTGACTTTTTCCCCTCGCCCCCAGCAACTTGGAGCCGCCGTCGTGGATGCTCGGCTGCGGGAATGTGCATTTTGCAAATTTTGGGGCTTGAAAATTTCGGCTCGGCGTCGTTCTGTGTATACATAGAATTCATCTTCATGGGAGGAGGCCCAGAAATGGTTTCGAGTTTAAGCAGCGTTTTGGCGGGTTCGAAGAATGCCGTGGAGCTTCTGCGCCATTCACGAACGGGGATGTATGTATACCCGGTCGTGGCGCCGGAGTTCAGCAACTGGCGCACCGAGCAGGCCGCCTGGCGCCATTCCGCCGTGCTGTTCGACCAGTCGCACCACATGGACGAACTGATCGTTGAAGGGCCGGATGCGGAAAAGTTCCTCTCCCATCACGGCATCAATTCCTTCTCGAACTTCGGTCTCAACCGGGCCAAGCACTTTGTTCCGGTGACCCCGAACGGCCATGTGATCGGTGACCACATCATCTTCCGCGAACGGGAAGACAAGTTCATCCTGGTCGGTCGCGCGCCGACCTCCAACTGGCTGATGTTCTGCGCTGCCTATGGCAACTGGAATGTGCGCATCAAGCACGATCCGCGTTCGCCGTCGCGTCCGGAAGGCGAGCGCGTGCTGCGCACCCATTACCGCTATCAGATCCAGGGTCCGGAAGCGCCGAAGATCTTCGAAAAGATGAATGGCGGTCCCATTCCGGAGATCAAGTTCTTCCATGTCGACTGGATCAATGTCGGCTCGAAGAAGGTGCAGGCGCTGCGTCACGGCATGTCCGGCGCGCCGGGCCTCGAAATCTGGGGTCCCTACGAGGACAAGAGCTATATTCTCTCCTGCATTCTCGAAGCTGCGCGCGATGCAGGCGTCGATCTGGTACGGTGCGGCAGCCGCGCCTATTCCACCAACACGCTGGAAAGCGGCTGGATCCCGTCGCCGCTGCCGGGCATCTACACCGGCGACGGCATGCTGGCAGCCTATCGCGATTGGCTGGGTGCCGACAGCTACGAGGCGATGGGCTCGATCGGCGGCAGCTTCGTCTCCGACAATATCGAGGACTATTACGTCAACCCGTTCGAACTCGGCTATGACTTCTACATCGGCTGGAAGAAGGACGATTTCATCGGCAAGGCGGCGCTGGAAAAGATGAAGGGCGCCAACAACCGCAAGAAGGTGACCTTCGAGTGGAATGCCGAGGATGTCGTCGAGGTCATCGCATCGGCCTTCCGGCCGGGCGAGGATCACTACAAGTGGATCGACTTCCCGCAGCCGAACTATGCCTCCACCAGCGCGGACCTCATCCTGCGGGATGGCAAGAAGGTCGGCATGTCGATGTTCAACGGCTATTCCTACAACGAGCGCTGCGTGCTGTCGCTCGGCGTCGTGGATGCCGACGTGCAGGAAGGCGAGGTGCTGACGCTGGTCTGGGGCGAGCCGGACGGCGGTTCGGGCAAGACCTCGGTCGAGCGCCACAAGCAGGCGGAAATCCGCGTGCGCGTTTCGCCGACGCCTTACGCCCGTGAGGCCCGCGAAAACTACGCCGACAGCTGGCGCACCAAGCGCGGCGCCTGATCGGCTTTCTGTCTATGCCTGTCCGGATCGGAAGGATGCGGGCAGGCGAGGGGAGCCCGGCAGCCGTGTCATCAGTGCGCATGGCGCTCCGGTGATAGTTAGATATCCGCATCAGACGGCGCCTTCGCGGGCGCCGTTTTCGTATCGGCAAAAGGGAAGGGGTGATGCTTGCCGCGTCAGACGGCAAGCAGGGCGTCCAGTTCCGCCGGGCGCGACAGCAGGCTGTCGGATGCGGCGTGCAGCGCAGTCATGCCGCGGTTCAGCACGATGGCCTCGTCGGTCAGCGGCAGGATCTTGCGGGCCTTCTGCTCCACGATGATGGCGGACAGGCCCTCGCCGGTGACGATGCGGCGCAGCGCCGCCAGCAACTCGTCGACGATGATCGGCGCAAGGCCTTCCAGCGGCTCATCCAGCAGCAGCAGGCGCGGGTTCAGCATCAGCGCGCGGCCGACGGCCAGCATCTGCTGTTCGCCGCCGGAAAGCTGGTTGCCGAGATTGCGCCGTCGTTCCTGAAGACGCGGGAACATCTGGTAGACGGCCGACAGGTCCCAGCGGCCGGGCCGGGCGGCGGCCGTCAGGTTCTCCTCCACCGTCAGCGAGGCGAAGATATTGCGCTCCTGCGGCACCCAGCCGATGCCACGCGCCGCCCGCTGCTCCGGCCGCAGGCGGGTGATGTCGTCAGTGCCGAGATGAATGAGGCCCGCATGGTGGGTCGTCACCCCGACCAGCGTGTTGAGGAGCGTCGTCTTGCCGGCGCCATTGCGGCCGAGCAGCGCCAGCGAGCGGCCTTCTGCGAGCGACAGGTCGATGCGATGCAGCACCTGCGCGTCGCCATAGCCGGCCACCAGCTGTTCGACGCGGAGCAGTTCACTCATGCGGCATCTCCCAGATAGATCGCCTTGACCTCGGGATCGCCGGAAATCTCCTCCACCGTGCCTTCCGCAAACAGGCGTCCGGCCGCCAGCACCGAGATGCGGTCGGCGAAGGAGAAGACGAGATCCATGTCGTGTTCGATCAGCAGAACCGTCACGTCGGCGGGCAGGGCGCGGACAATGGCAAGCACCTCGTGACGGTCCTCTTCCGGCACGCCGGCCGCCGGCTCGTCCAGCAGCAGCACCTTCGGCTCAAGAGCAATCGCCAGCGCGATTTCCAGCAGGCGTTGCTTGCCATAGGGCAGGTCGCGGGTTGGCAGGCACATCACATCCGCCAGCCGGAAACGCTCCAGCAGCGCTGCCGACTCTTCGCTGACGGCGCGGTCGGCTGCGAGCGGGCGGAACAGCCGGTTGCCATGGCCCAGGCGTTCGCCGACCGCCAGCATCACGGATTCGAGCGGCGTCAGGTCGTTGAACAGCTGGTTGATCTGGAAGGTGCGGGCAATGCCGCGGCGCACCCGTTCGAAGGGCGTGGTGGCGGTAATGTCTTCGCCGGACAGCAGGATGCGCCCGCCGCTCGGTGTCAGTGCACCCGTCAGCAGGTTGATCAGCGTGGTCTTGCCGGCGCCGTTCGGGCCGATCAGCGCATGGCGCGCCCCCGGCCGCACGCTGAGCGACACCTCGTTGGTGACGATCAGCCCGCCGAAGCGCTTGACGAGCATCTGTGTTTCGAGTGCCGGTGTCATCGGCCGTCCTCCGAGAGCGGAACCGGCTTTGCGGCTGGGCGTCCGAGCAGGCGCGACCGGACAAGGGCAATGGCGCGCGCCGGATCCAGCCGGTCGCGGCCGATCACCACCAGCGCCACGAGGATCAGGCCGATCCAGAACATCCAGTATTGCGGTGTGACGACCGACAGCCATGCGCGCAGCAGGGTGAAGATTACCGCACCGATGATGCCGCCATAGAGATAGCCGACGCCGCCCAGCACCAGCACCAGCAGCACGTCGGCCGAGCGGTGGAAGGCCAGCACATCCGGCGAAACGAAGCTGGTGGTCTGCGTCAGCAGCGCGCCGGCCATGCCGGCATAGAGCGCCGAAATGGTGTAGATGACGACGATGCGCCGGTTGGGGGCAATGCCCAGCATGGCGGCGCGGCGGCTGTTGCGCTTGATCGCTTTCAGCGACAGGCCGAAGGGCGAATGCACGATGCGGCGGGCCACCAGCAGCAGGATGAACAGCACCGCGAGACTGTAGAGATAGCCGGTGCGGCCCCAGAGATCGAAGTCGAAGGTGCCGGCGATCGGCCCCAGCAGGATGCCGCTCAACCCGTCCGCACCGCCGGTCAGCCAGGCGGCCTGGTTGGCGCCTTCGGCCAGCAGCATGCTGACGCCGAAAGTGGTCATCAGGCGGGTGAGATCGCTGCCGCGCAGCACGAGGAAGCTGGTGGCAAGCCCGAGCAGCCCCGCCACCACGGCAGAGGCCGCAAGGCCGGCCAGTGGTTCGGCCGAAACATGCAGCGAGAAGAGGCCAGCCGTATAGGCGCCGACGCCGAAGAAGGCGGCGTGACCGAGCGACAGGATGCCGGCATAGCCGACGATCAGGTCCAGCGACAGGGCAAAGAGTGCCAGGATCGCGATCTCGCTCAGCAGCAGTTGCTGCGAGGGAAACAGGAAGGCGGCGGCGAGTGCCAGGCCCCAGAGGCCCGCTTCCAGCGGCGACCAGGCGGCCTTGCGCCGTAAAAAGGCGGCGGCGATCTGCGAATGCGGTGTGCTCACTTGCCGCCCTCCCGGGTGAACAGGCCATGCGGCCGCAGGATCAGGAAGGCGATCATGACGGCATAGATGATGAAGGCCCCGAGCGAGGGCAGGTAATATTTGCCGGCGACATCCGCGACGCCGAGCAGCAGCGCCGCCAGGAAGGGGCCGGTGATCGAGGAGGTTCCGCCGATCGTCACCACAATCATGAAATAGATGAGGTATTTCAGCGGGAAGTTCGGATCGAGGCCCAAGAGTTCCACGCCGAGCGCGCCGCCGAGGCCGGCGAGGCCGGATCCGAGCGCAAAGGTCAGCACGAAGATCCGCGAGACATTGATGCCAAGGCCGCGGGCCACGCGCCCGTCATCCACGGCGGCGCGCAGCTGGCTGCCGATGCGGGTGCGGGTGAGCGTCAGCTGCAGCGCGATGGTCAGCAGCGCGCAGAGGATGATGATGAACAGCCGGTAGCGGCCGATGCCGACGCCGAACAGCGAGAAGCGGCCGGAAAGTTCCGGCGGCAGCGAGATTAGCTGCTGCTGGCCGCCCATGAAATAGTCGATGCCGGCGACGGCCATGAAGACGAGGCCGATCGAGAACAGCACCTGATCGAGATGGGGCGCGGCATAGAGACGCCGGTAGAGCGTCACCTCCAGCGCCGCACCGAGAAGCGCGGCGGCGAGGAAGGCGGCCGGCAGGCACCAGTAGAAGGAGAGGCCGTAGCGGTTCATCATCACGACGGTCACATAACCGCCGGCCATGGCGAATGCGCCATGCGCCAGATTGACGAAGTTCATCAGGCCCAGCGTTACGGCAAGCCCGCACGCCAGAACAAACAGCAGCATGCCATAGGCAATGCCGTCGAACAGGATGGTCAGCATCGGTCCTCCCGGTGCCGGGAAGCCCGGCACCCCTGCCTTGCCTAAACGCTCAGGGCGTGTTCGGATCGCGCACCTTCGGGAAGGTGGCGAATTCCACATTGTAGAGTTCGCCATCCACCTTCTTCACCTCGCGCATGTAGATGTCCTGCACGATGTCGCGTGTCTTCGGATCGATGGTGATCGGCCCGCGCGGGCTGACCCAGGACATGCCCTTCATGGCCTCGACCAGCTTGGTGCCGTCGGTATCGCCATTCGTCTTTTTCAGGCCCGCATAGGCGAGCGCCATGGCGTCATAGCCGCCGACCGCCATGAAGTTCGGCCGCATGTTGTTGCTGGCCTTGCGCACCTGCGCCACGAAGGCCTTGTTTTCCGGGCTGTCGTGGTTGGCGGAATAGAAGTGACCGGTGATGACGCCAAGCGCCGCATCGCCCATGCCGTTCAGCAGGTCATCGTCCGTCACGTCGCCGGTAGCGATCAGCTTGATTCCGGCATCGCGCAGGCCGCGTTCGACGAACTGCTTCATGAAAATGGAGCCGACGCCGGAGGGCACGAAGACGAAGACGGCATCCGGCTTCGTGTCACGCACGCGCTGCAGGAAGGGCGCGAAATCCGGGTTCTGCAGGGGCACGCGCACCGCTTCGACAATCTCGCCGCCCTCCTTCTTGAACTGGTCGGTAAAGCCCTTCTCGATGTCGATGCCCGGGCCGTAATCGCTGACGAGCGTCACGACGCGCTTCAGCCCGTTCTTGGCGGCCCAGGTGGCGACGGGAACGGCCGATTGCGGGCCGGCCATGCTGGTGCGCACGAAATATTCGGATTTCTGGGTGATGACCGAGGTGGTCGCCGAGGTGATGATGGCCGGCACCTTGGCCTGGCCAAGCACCGGTGCCACGGAGAGCGCGAGTGGCGTCAGCCCGAAGCCCATCAGAACGTTGGCACCGTCCTTGACCACCAGTTCCTGCGCCACGCGGCGGGTCTGGTCGGCGGTGCCGGCATCGTCACGCAGCAGGATCTCGATCTTCTTGCCGGCCACCGTATCGCCGTTCAGCGCCATGTAGGCCCGCACGCCAGCCTCCACCTGACGTCCCGTCGAGGCAAAGGGACCGGTCATCGGCAGGATCAGCCCGATTTTCACCGTGTCTGCGGCATGGGCGCTGGATGCAAGCAGGCCGCATAGCGCAGCGCCTGCAATGAACATGCGTCTCGATAACGATGCCATGTATACTCCTCCCTGAGTGATGGCGATGCGGCGAGCCCACTCCCACAGGCCCGTCAACGGCTGATGCTGCTGAATTCCGCGGCGCCCTTACAGTCTCCTCACCGCAGGCGCCGGGGTCAATGTATACAGCAAATGCAGGCAGGACAAGCGGGCGCATGATCAGAAATGCGGAGGCCAGGGCCTTTATCGACCCGACTGACGCAAGGTCCAGTATGGCGGCGTGTGCCGGGAGAGGCCGGCCTTCGGTGCGTGCGGCCACAAGGTCTGCGGCACATGGCAAGGCAGGGCTTTGCAGCCGCGTCGCGCCGGGTTATGTGCTGGCTAAGATCATGGGGCGTGTGCGAGATGTCGGAAACTGTCCATCACCAGAAGCAGCGGGGCCTGGGGCATGTCTTTGCTGCGGCAAGCTACTCGCTCGGCGGCGCGCGCCGACTGTGGGGCGAGACGGCGTTCCGACACGAATTGCTGGTTTATGCCATCCTCAACATTGTGTATCTCGCCATTGGCGCGAGCTTCTTCATCTTCTTTGCCGGCCTGATCCTTTTTCTGGTTCTGGTTGCCATGGAGGCGCTGAACACGGCGGTGGAGGAGATTGTCGACCGCATCTCGCCGGAATTTTCCGTCGTGGCGCGGCACGCGAAGGATCTGGGCTCCTTTGCCGTCTTCTGTCTGCTGCTCGCCAATGGCGCCCTGTTCTTCTATGCGCTCTATCTGGCCTTTCTCGCACCGCTGCCGGTCTGAACTCCGGATCGTTACGCCCCGCCCCCTGGCAGATTGCCGGGCCTATGTCGCTGATACTCTGGAGAGCGCCTGCCCGAGGAGGGGGCCGCAGCCTGTTCAGCCGCTTTTGTCGGCTGGGTGGTAAAATCATCGATGCCCGACAGTTCGCTCAGATCGCGACCGATGCGGACGGGACTGACCGCAAAGGCTGCAACCAGCTGCGCGACCGAAACCAGCGCATGGCGGTGGATGCGCTCGTAGCCATGCGAAGCATCCACACCGAAGGCGGCAAGCGCGGTGCGGATATCGTGACCCGCCTCCAGCGCCGAGGCGGAGTCGGAGCGATAGTAGCGGAAGACGTCCTTCTGGTAGGGGATGCGGTTTTCCTCGCACAGGTCCACAAGCTTGCGGGTGAGGTGGTAGTCGAAGGGGCCGGTCTGGTCTGCCATGGCGATGGTGACGCCGAATTCGGAAGAGTTCTGCCCCGGGGCGGCGGTGCCGTTGTCGATCGTCAGCATGGAGGCGATGTCGGGCGAGACGACCGAGGAGGCGCCAACGCCGACCTCCTCCGCGATGGTGAACAGCCAGTGTGTATCGACCGGTGTTCTGGCCTGTGCCCGCTCCAGCGCCTCGATGGCTGCAAGCAGGATGGCTACGCCCGCCTTGTCGTCCAGGTGGCGGGAATTGATGAAGCCGTTGTCGAGAAATTCCGCGCCGGTGTCGATGGCGACAGTGTCGCCGACGTCGATGCCGAGAGCCCGCGTTTCCGCAGCCGAGCGCGTCAGAGCATCCACGCGCAGTTCGACATGGGGCCAGCCGACGGGCGCCGTGTCCACCGCGTCATTGAAGGTGTGGCCGGAGGCTTTCAGCGGCAGGATGGTGCCGCGAAAGGCGCCGTGATAGCTGTAGAGTGTGACCCTTGCTCCTTCGGCGAAGCGGGCCGACCAGTGGCCGATCGGTACCAGTTCCAGCCGGCCGTTCTCCTTGATCGCCTTGACCTGCGCACCCAGCGTGTCGACATGCGCGACGATCGCCCGCGCCCCCTGCCGGCGGCTTCCCTGCCGCACGGCCCGGATCGCGCCGCGCCGTGTCAGCTCGGGCGTCAGGCCGAGCCGCTCCAGCTCGCGGGAACAGTGGATCACCACAGCGTCGGTGTAGCCCGTCGGACTGTCGATCGTAAGCAGCGTCTTCAACTGGGCCAGCAGGTAGTCTTCGTCGATCTCGATCGCCATCTCACATCTTTCCGAGCGCGGTGCGGGCGGCGCGATGTCCCGACAGCGGAAACAGCAGATCGAGAAACCGTTCCGCCGTCGGTTGCGGCTCGTGATTGGCGAGTCCGGGCCGCTCATTGGCTTCGATGAAGACATAGTCGGGTTCGGTCGGGCTCTTCACCATGAAGTCGATGCCGACGACGGGAATGTCGATGGCTCGGGCCGCCTTGATGGCCGCGTCCACCAGTCGGGGATGCACGATGGCGGTGACGTCGTAGATCGAACCGCCGGTGTGCAGGTTGGCGGCCTTGCGCACCACGATGTCACGACCGTCCTCCAGCACATCGTCCAGCGTCAGGCCGGAAAGCTTGAGGCAGCGTTCCGTCTCTGCGTCAATCGGGATCCGGCTTTCGCCGCCGGTTGCAGCCGCGCGCCGGCGCGACAGGGTCTCGATGAGCTGCCGCACGGTGCTCCTGCCGTCGCCGATCACATGCGGCGGCCGGCGGATCGCGGCGGCCACCAGCTTGAAGTCGATGACGACGAGGCGCAGATCCTCGCCCTCGAAGCAGGCTTCGATCAGGACCCGGTCGCAGACCTCGCGGGCTCCGGCAATCGCCCGGCGTACTTCGTCCATGCCGGCAAGGCCGACCGCTACGGCACGACCCTGCTCGCCGCGCGCGGGCTTGACCACGACGCGGCCATGTCTTTCCAGAAAGGCGGTCAGCGCCGTCTCATCCCCCTCCGCCGTCATCTGTTCCGGAACCGAGAGACCGGCGCGTTCTGCCACCCGCCGCGTCACTGACTTGTCGTCGCAGATCGACAGCGCCACGCCAGAGGTCAGGTCCGACAGGCTTTCGCGGCAATGGACGGAGCGGCCGCCGCTCGACAGACGAAAAAAGCCTCCCTCCGCATCGGTGATCTCCACCTGCACGCCGCGGCGTCGCGCTTCGTCCACGATCAGCCGGGCATAGGGGTTGAGGGTGTCATAGGCTTCCGGCGGGCGCACGAAGAGACGCTCATTGATCGAATTCTTGCGCTTGATCGAAAAGGCCGGAATGCGCCGGAAGCCCAGTTTCTCGTAAAGCGCGATGGCCTGCGCATTGTCGTGCAGCACGGAGAGATCCATGAAAGCCGCGCCGCGGGCCTTGAAATGTTCGCCAAGCCGCCGCACCAGCGTTTCGCCGATGCCGGCATGGCGTGCCTGCGGGTCGACGGCAAGGCACCAGAGCGATGCGCCCTGCTCGGGATCCGCGAAGGCCCGGGCATGGTCGATCCCGGTGACGGTGCCGATCACTTCGCCGGTCACCTCATCCTCGGCCACCAGATAGGTGATGGCGCGATTGTCGCGGTTCGACCAGAAGAAATCGGGCCGGACCGGAACCATGTTGCGGGTGGCATAGATGCGGTTGACCGCCCGGGCATCCGCTTCCGAGGACAGCCGGCGCACGGAAAAGCCGCGCGGACGGCGGCGTCCGGACCGGTAGGTGGCAAGGTCCAGTCGGTAGGTGTGGGAAGGGTCGAGAAAAATCTCCTGCGGCGCCTGCGCCAGAGCCACATGCGGGTCGGCGACATAGACCGCGATGTCTCGGTGTTCCGGTGCTTCCTCGCGCAGTGCCGAGACAAGCTCACCGGCATCATCGAAGGTCTGGGCGAAGATCAGCCGGCCCCAGCCACAATCGATCGCCGCGGAAGGGGCCGTCTTTGCCGCATGCGTCTGCATGGTGCGGCGCAGCGATTCGAAGCGTCTCCGCTTCAGTCGGTGCGCCACGGCCTTGTCGCTCCGGATGCGCTGGGCACGCTCGCTCATTGTCTTGTTGTTCGTCATGCCGTTACACTCCCTGCGTCTGCAGCCACAGTTCCATCAGGCCGACCTGCCAGAGTTCCGAGCCCTGAAGCGGCGTGATGTGGCCTGTCGGATCGGCAAACAGGCGCTGCAGATAGTCGTTGCGGAAGAGGCCGCGTTCACGGGCTGCCTGCGAGGTCAGCGCGTCGCGCACCATGTCGAGATAGGGGCCATCGACATATTTGAGCTGCGGCACCGGGAAATAGCCCTTCTTGCGGTCGATCACCTCATGCGGTACGACCAGGCGGGCGGCATCCTTCAGCACGCCCTTGCCGCCGTCGGCCAGCTTCAGGTCAGGGGGAATGGTCGCTGCCAGTTCCACCAGTTCGTGGTCGAGAAAGGGCACCCGGGCTTCCAGGCCCCAGGCCATGGTCATGTTGTCGACGCGCTTGACCGGATCGTCCACCAGCATCACCTGGCTGTCCAGCCGAAGCGCGGCATCGACCGGCGTTTCCGCGCCCGGCGCGAGCAGGTGGGCCGCCACCAGGACGCGGCTGACATCGCCGTCTGCCATCCAGTCCGGATTGAGCTGCGAAGCAAGAACCGCATGCGAGCGGTCGAAGAAGACCTTCGCATAATCGCCCGCCACGTCCCGGCTGTCCTGCAGCGGCGGATACCAGTGATAGCCGGCAAACACCTCGTCTGCCCCCTGGCCGGACTGCACGACGCGGATGTGCTTCGAGACCTCCTTGGCAAGCAGGTAGAAGCCGACATTGTCGTAGGACACCATGGGTTCGGACATGGCGCCGATCACCCCCGGAAGGGCCTCCATCAACTGGGAGGAGGGGACGAAGATCCGGTGATGATCGGTGCCGAAGTGCCTAGCGATGAGATCGGAATAGACGAACTCGTCACCCTTTTCGCCATTCGCCTCCTCGAAGCCGACCGAAAAGGTCATCAGGTCCTGCTGGCCTTCCTCGGCCAGCAGGCCGGTGATCAGGCTGGAATCGACGCCGCCCGACAGCAGCACGCCGACCGGTACGTCGGCGACCATCCGGCGACGGACTGCAGTGCGGAGCGCATGAAGCACCCGGTCGCGCCATTCCTCGCGTGAGAGATGGGCCAGCGCCGGATCGCGCCGGTGGGGCGGATTCCAGTAAAGGCTGTCTGTCTCGCTGCCATCGGCATCGATGACGCGGATCGTGGCGGGTGGCAGCTTCTTCACGCCGTTCAGGATGGTCCGCGGCGGCGGCACCACCGCATGGAAGCTCATATAGTGGTGCAGGGCGGCGCGGTCGATCGAGGTGTCGATGTCGCCTCCCTTCACCAGCGCCGGAAGCGTGGATGCAAAACGGATGCTGCGGCCGATCCTCGCCAGATAGAGCGGCTTGATGCCGAAGCGGTCGCGCGCCATGACAACACGGTTCGTGTCGCGCTCATGGATGACGAAGGCGAACATCCCGTGGAAGCGTTCGACGCAGGCCGTGCCCCAGGCATGCCAGGCCTTGAGGATCACTTCGGTATCGCCATGGGAGAAGAAGCGGTACCCCATGGCTGACAGTTCAGCGCGCAATTCCGGATAGTTGTAGATGCAGCCGTTGAAGGCGATCGTCAGGCCAAGCTCCGCATCGACCATCGGCTGGCGTGCCTTTGGCGACAGGTCGATGATCGATAGTCTTCTATGAGACAGGGCTGTGGCGGCGTGGATCACCATGCCGGACCCGTCCGGTCCGCGGGGAGCGATCGCCTCCAGCATTCTTGCCTGTACCAAAGGGGATGGCTGGACGCCGTCGAATCGAATTTCTCCGCAGATTCCACACACTGTGCTGCTTCAAGCCTCTCGTTTTTCGTCTGGACAGGGCCCTTTCAGGGCGCGACATGCCACCGCCGGTGCCAAGGGAACAAGCGACAGCCTGAGGGCCAAACGAGGAGGCTCGGGAAAGGTTGCGATATTTTTCGTAGGGGGAGGCGGGTCTCAGGCCGGTCGCGTGCCGCGCACGAAGAGGGCGATGGCCTGTTCCATGTGGCGCCTGCGGTCAGCCAGATCCTTCCAGCCCTTGGGACCGCGGCCGATCCCGCCCATCAGCAGATCCATCAGTATGCGCGCGCCGGTGACCGGGTCTTCCAGCACCAGCCTGCCCCGTGTCATCTGGCCGGACAGCCAGTCGGCAAGCTGCCTGCGGGAGGTTTCCGGGCCTTCGCGGAACAGCACTTCCATCAGCTCCGGCATCTGGTGCGATTGCTGCATCACCATGCGGATGAAGGCTTCGCGTTCACGTTCCGTCTCGGCATCGATGTCCAGCATGAAGATCCGGCCGATGATCTCTGCCAGCGGCGCGTCCTCTTCCGGTGGACGCGGCAGATCGAGCATCGTCTGGCGATGCGCGGCGACGACGGCGACGAAGAGATCCGTCTTGCTGGGAAACAGCCGGTAGAGCGTCTGCTTGGAGATATGGCAGCGACTGGCGACGATCTCGGTCGTCGTGCCTGCGAGGCCGAGTTCGATGAAGGTGCGGCGGGCCGTATCGATGATGGCCGCACGGCGCTGCGGATCGGGCTGGCTTTTCGGCCGCCCGCGGCCCCGTCTTGCAACGGAGGGCAGCTCTTCGGCCTGCCGGGTCTTGTTACTGTCGTCCATCGGGCCTTGAACCTCCGGGAGGCGCCGATCCCTGCGATCCGCATCCCGCGATGGTGGGCTTAGCCCACTTCCATCGAAAAATCATCCGGCCAAGGTCACGAGAGCGCTGCGACCGGATCGAGGCGGGACGCATTGCGGGCCGGCAGGAAGCCGAAGGCGATGCCGATCAGGCAGGAGCAGGCGAAGGCAAGCAGCATGGGCGTGGCCGAGAAGATCAGGCTGATGCCGGCGCCGGACAATGCTGCCGCCGCTCCGACCGACAGGGCAAGCGCGATGCCGAGGCAGCCGCCGATCAGGCAGACCAGCACCGCCTCGATCAGGAACTGCTGGAGGATGTCCATCCGCCGAGCGCCGACCGCCATGCGCACGCCGATCTCCGCCACCCGCTCCGACACCGAGACCAGCATGATGTTCATCACCCCGATGCCGCCGACGATCAGCGAAATGACGGCGATGGCCGAGACGAGCAGCGTCATGGTCTGCGTCGTGCTGGTGATCGTCTTGCGGATATCGTCGGTGTTCAGGATGAAGAAGTCCTTGGTGCCGTGGCGACGGATGAGAAAGTCGGTGACGGCCTGCTCGGCCGCGTCCATTTCCGCATCGTCGGCGACGCGCACGGTCAGACTTCGCAGCGATGTCGTACCGAGAAACCGCGTCTGCACGCTGGTATAGGGCAGGTAGATCGACAGGTTGTCGCTGGAGCCGAAGCCGCCCTGCTGCGAGGAAATCACGCCCACCACGCGCACCGGAACGGTGCCGGCGAGGATGATCTTGCCGATCGGGTCCGAGCCTTCGGAGCCGAACAGCGCCTTGGCGGTGTTTTCGTCGATGACGGCATCCTGCGAGAGCGTCGCAACGCTCTCGTCGTCGAAGAAGCGGCCGGAGACGAGCGTCGAGCCCTTGACGATGAAATACTGGCTGCCGACCCCGTTGACCAGCGCATTGGCCACTGTCGCGCCGAAGCGGGCCGTGGTGTTGGTGGAAACGGTTGGCGTGACGGCGGCGACATAGGTGAGCTTTGCCAGCGCATCGGCATCCGATATCACAAGTGTCGTCACTCGGCCGGACCGCGTGTCGCCAAAGCCCTTGCCGGGAAACACTTCCAGCGTGTTCGTGCCGAGACTGCTGATATTGGCAAGGATCATTTTCTGGCTGCCGGTGCCGAGCGCCACCACCAGCATGACCGAGGCAATGCCGATGATGATGCCGAGCATGGTGAGGAAGCTGCGCAGCCGGTGGGCGGCCAGCGCCTTCAGCGCCATGGTGAAGGCCTCGCGGAAGCGGTCCAGCCCTGCGCCCCAGCGGGTGGGGGCGGAGGCGGCCGTGCCCGGGGCGGCCGGCGTCTCCGATTTTCGTGCGTCTGCCGCGTCGGTGCGCCGGTCCGCGATGATCACGCCGTCGGAAATTTCGATGATGCGTTTTGCCCGCGCGGCCACGCTTGGATCGTGCGTGACGATGATGATTGTCTTGCCGTCTGCATTCAGTTCTTCGAGAATGCGCAGCACCTCTTCGCCACTCTGGCGGTCGAGCGCGCCGGTCGGCTCATCGGCGAGGATCACCTCGGCGTCGTTCATCAGGGCGCGGGCGATGGAAACGCGTTGCTGCTGGCCGCCGGAAAGCTGGCCGGGTCGATGCGCGGTGCGGTCTGCCATGCCGAGCCGTCCGAGCAGGGCCGCCCCGCGTTCGCGGCGTTCGCTGCGCGCGCGGCCGGCATAGATCGCCGGAATTTCCACATTGCCGACCGCCGAAAGCTCGGCCAGCAGGTGATAACGCTGGAAAATGAAGCCGAAATGCTCGCGCCGCAGCGCCGAGAGCTGGTCGCTGTCGAGGGCCGAGGTATCCTCGCCCGAGACGCGATAGGTGCCCGACGTCGGACGGTCGAGCAGGCCGAGCAGGTTCATCAGCGTCGACTTGCCCGAACCGGAGGCGCCCATGATGGCGACCATCTCCCCGTGCTCGATGGTAAGGTCGATGTCCTTCAGAACGGTCAGCGTGCCTTCGCCGGACACGTAATCGCGGCGCAGCTTTTCGACGGAAATCAGCGGCGTGGTCATCGGCTCAGAACCCCATCGGCGGGCCGGGACGGTTGCTGCTGCTCTTGCTCGCGCTGGCCTGGCTGATGACGACATGCTCGCCTTCGTTCAACCCGTCGCGCACTTCAGCGGCGATCTTGTTGTTGAGGCCGACCGTTACCGCCCGCTCGCCCGCCTTGCCGTCCGCGTCGACGACGCGCACCGTGGTGTGCCCGTCCTTGTCGACGGTGCCGAGCGCGGAAGAGGGAATGGTCAGCACGCCCTTGGCAGCACCCAGCACGATGTTGACCTCTGCTGACATGTAGGTGCGGAACTTGCCGTCCGGGTTCGGAACGTTGAATGTGCCGATGTAATAGATCGCCGAGGACGACGAACTGGAGGACGAGCTGCTGCTGGTCGTGGTCGAACTGCTGACGGCGCTGTCGCTGGTAATCGATTCAGGCGCCGGTTCGATGGCTTCCAGCGTTGCCTCGTGGACGGTCGCGCGGTCGCCGATCAGGTTGAAGCGCAGATGCTGGCCGGGCTTCACCTTGGGAATATCGGCCTCGGAAATCTCGGCCCGTACGGTCATTGTCGTCAGGTCGCCCATGATGACGATGGTGGGAATGGACTGGCTGGCATTCACCGTTCGCCCTTCCAGATTGACGATCGAGAGGATGGTGCCATCCATCGGTGCGGTGATCCGCGTGTAGCCGAGTTCCACTTCAGCGGTGCCGACGGCAATCTCGGCGGAGATGATCTGCGCGTTGAGGGCCGCAATCTGTGCCTCTGTGGTCCGCACGTTCGTCTCGGCCGTCTGCAGATCGGCCTGCGATCCCGCCTGGCTGGTATAGATTGCCTTCTGCCGCGCCAGGGTCTTCTGGTAGCTTTCCAGCGTCGCCTGCTTTTCGGCCAGCTGCGCCTTCACGTTGTCCAGGGAGGCTCTGGCGGTCTTCAGGCTGTTGGCCTGGGTGGTGGAATCAATCTCGGCAATCAGGTCGCCGGTCTTCACGGTATCGCCAAGCTTCACCTTGATCGATGTGATGCGACCGGAAGCCTGCGAGCCGACGGCCACCAGCCGCACCGGCTTCAGCGTTCCGGTCGCCAGCACGGTTTCCTCCAGGTCTGCCCGCGTCACGGGTGCCGTCAGATAGCGAGGCGCGGCCGGTTCGGCGGAGAAACGCATCCAGCCATAGCCGGCGACTGCGGCAACAGCCAGGGCCAGGAGGAGAGAGCGACGTGTGGGAAACATACGGAAACAAACCCGGGGTTTTATGGGAACTTGTGAGTTCCATTAATCGCCCGGGCTGTTCGCGGTCAATCATTTCCGCATTAAACCTTGGTAATCTGCTCAGCTTTTGCGCCTTCTTCAGGCCGCATCGGCATCCTGTGCCGTGGCGCTGGCCCGCACCGGCGCAAAGGCAAATTGCGTCAGCGTTTCCGGCTTCATCTCGATGGAAAAGCCCGGCAGCTTCGGCGGCATGTAGGCGGCATTCTCGATGCGGCAGGGGTCGAGGAAGTGTTCGTGCAGGTGATCGACATATTCGATCACCCGGCCGTCCTTGGTACCGGAGACGCAGATGTAATCGATCATCGAGAGGTGCTGCACATATTCGCACAGGCCCACGCCACCGGCATGCGGCCAGACCGGCAGGTTGAACTTGGCGGCGATCAGCAGCACGGCCAGCACCTCGTTCAGGCCGCCCATGCGGCAGCTGTCGATCTGCACCACATCGATCGCGCCCTCGGCGATGAACTGCTTGAACATGATGCGGTTCTGGCACATCTCGCCGGTCGCGACCTTCACGGGGGAAATCGCCTGCCGGATCTTGCGGTGGCCGGCCACGTCGTCGGGGCTCGTCGGTTCCTCGATGAAGAAGGGTTTGCAGAAGGAGAGGCGTTTCACCCAGTCGATCGCCTGATCCACCTCCCAGACCTGGTTGGCGTCGATCATCAGATAGCGATCCGGCCCGATCACCTCGCGGGCGATGGTCAGCCGTCGGATGTCGTCCGTGAGATCGCGGCCGACCTTCATCTTCACATGGTTGAAGCCGGCATCCACGGCCTCCTGGCAGAGGCGGCGCAGCTTTTCGTCGTCATAGCCCAGCCAGCCGGCCGAGGTGGTGTAGCAGGCATAGCCCTCGCGCTCCAGAATGGCGATGCGCTCCGCCTTGCCGCTCTCGGCCTTGGACAGCAGGGCGATTGCCTCGTCGCGCGTCAGCACATCGGTGAGGTAACGGTAGTCGACAATGTCGGCGATCTCCTCCGGCCTCATGTCGGCGATGAGCCGCCAGACCGGCTTTCCTGCCTCCTTGGCGATGAGGTCCCACAGCGCATTGACGACCGCACCGGTTGCAAGATGCATCGCGCCCTTGTCGGGGCCGATCCAGCGCAGCTGGCTGTCGCCGGTCAGGTGCCGCCAGAATGTCCCCGGATGCGCCTTCATCGTGTCGAGATCGGTGCCCACCACCAGATGGCGCATGGCATCGATCGCCATGCAGCAGATGTCGTTGCCGCGGCCGATGGTGAAGGTAAGGCCATGCCCGGCAAGACCGGGCACGTCGGTTTCGAGAATGACATAGGCTGCCGAATAATCCGGATCCGGGTTCATCGCATCCGAGCCATCGAGGCTCTGCGATGTGGGGAACCTCAGGTCGATGATGCGCATGTCGGTGATCTTGGCCATGCTCGTGTCTCCGGCAGTCAGATGTCAGCTGTGTCTTGCAAGGGGTCAGGCGTCGGCGCGGAAGGTCTGCTTCTGGGTGCCGAGACCCTCGATGCCGAGTTCCACCACGTCGCCGGGCTTCAGGTAGCGCTGCGGCTTCATGCCCATGCCGACGCCCGGAGGCGTGCCGGTGGAGATGACGTCGCCCGGATGCAGGCTCATGAACTGGCTGAGATAGGAAACGAGGAAGGCCACGCCGTAAACCATGGTGGCGGTGGAGCCGTTCTGCATCGTCTCGCCGTTCACCTTCAGCCACATGCCGAGGTTCTGCGGATCGGTGATCTCGTCCTTCGTCACCAGCCAGGGGCCGATCGGACCGAAGGTGTCGCAGGACTTGCCCTTGGTCCACTGGCCGGAACGTTCCGTCTGGAAGGCGCGCTCGGAGACGTCATGGGACACGCAGTAGCCGGCGACATAATCGAGTGCCTCGGCTTCCGAGACATATTTCGCCGTCTTGCCGATCACGACGCCGAGTTCGACTTCCCAGTCGGTCTTTTCCGAGCCGCGCGGGATGAGCACGTCGTCGTTCGGGCCGCAGATCGCCGAGCTGGCCTTCATGAAGATGACCGGCTCCGGCGGCACCGCCATGCCGGATTCGGCGGCATGGTCGGAATAGTTGAGACCGATGCAGATGAACTTGCCCGTGCCGGCAACGCAGGGGCCAAGCCGCTCGGAAGCGGCGACGGCCGGAAGCGAAGCAGTATCGAGGTCGGCCAGTTTCGAGAGCGCTGCCGGGTCAAGCGCTGCGCCCGCAAGATCGGCCACATGGCCGGACAGGTCGCGGATCGTGCCACTGGCATCGACAAGCGCGGGGCGTTCCGCGCCGGGTGCGCCGTAACGAAGCAGTTTCATGGGGGGTGTCCTTTTCTATCAATGCGTCAGATGGTCCAGCCGCCATCGATGGCGATGGCCTGACCGGTGGTGTAGGTCGCGCCGGCCAGATGCACGGCAAGGTCTGCGATTTCTTCCGGCCTGCCAAGCCGTCCGATCGGCTGGCGGGCGATAAAGGCGGCGCGTGCCGCTTCATAATCGCCCTGGGCGCGCAGGCGGTCCTGCAGCGAGGGGCTTTCCACGGTGCCGGGGCAGATGGCGTTGCAGCGGATGTTGTGGCCGACGTAATCGGCAGCGACCGCCTTGGTGAGACCGATCACGGCGGCCTTGCTGACGCCATAGGCAAAGCGGTTCGGCACGCCCTTGATGCTGGAGGCAACCGAGGACATGTTGATGATCGCGCCATCCTTTCGCTCGATCATGCCGGGCAGTACGGCCCGGATGGTGCGGATCATCGCCTTGACATTGAGGTCCATGGCGAAATCAAGGTCGCTGTCCTTCATCTCGAGGATCGAGCCGCCATGCACGACGCCGGCGCAATTGAACAGAATGTCCACGGCGCCGATGCGGGCGACTGAGGCCTTCACCGCCGCCTCGTCCAGCACGTCCAGCCGCTCGACCGTCAGATTGTCGCGCTTCGGCAGCTCCGCCAGCGCCTGTTCGTTGATGTCCGTGGCATGGACCGTGCAGCCGGCCTCGGCGAAGGCGAGCGCGCTCGCGCGTCCAATGCCCTGTCCGGCGGCGGTGATCAGCACCGTCTTGCCCTGAAGATCTGCCATGTTCGTCTGCTCCCTGCTCTTGTCCTTCGCGCGCCCCTTGTCGGCGCCGTGCCGCATGCTGCCGCCTTGGGTGGCGCTTGACCAGTGCCCCCTGACCGTTGTTGCGTCACGCAACCTCGATCATCGCCTTCACCACGCCGGCCGCCGGGTCGAGAAGGCCGGAGAACTTGTCCGGTACCTCGGCCAGCCCCATGCGGTGCGTCACCAGCGCATCCGGCACATGGCCCGCCCGCATGGCGGCCATCACATGCTCGAAATCGGCGGCGGTCGCGTTGCGGCTGCCGAGCAGCGTCGTCTCGCGCTTGTGGAATTCCGGATCGGAAAAGGTGATGTCGCTCGCGACGATGGAGACCAGCACATAGGTGCCGGCATGGGCGACGAAGCGGAAACCGCGCTCGATCGCCTTCGGATTGCCGGTCGCATCGAACACCGTCTCGAAGAAGTTTCCGTCGGTCAGCGCCGAAAGCCGGTCCACGTCGCCTTCGCCGAGCAGGACGGTGGCATCGATGCCGAGGTGATCGCGGGCAAAGGCGAGGCGATCCTCGCGCCCGTCGATCATCGTCACGAGGGCGCCCTCCTTCCTGGCGAAGACGGCCACCGCAAGGCCGATGGGGCCGGCCCCGGCGATCAGCACGCTGTCACCCGCCTTCGTGCCGGCACGTGCCACGGCATGGGCGCCGATCGCCAGAAACTCCACCATGGCGGCCTGATCGAGCGACAGGCCGTCGGCCGGCAGCAGGAAGCGTTCCGGCAGGCTGAGATAGCCGGTCATGCCGCCATCGCGGTGAACGCCGAGCACGCCGATATTGCGGCAGCAATTGGTGCGGCCCTTGCGGCAGGCATCGCAGGTGCCGCAGGAAATGTAGGGAATGATCGAGACCGTCGAACCGGGAACGAGACGGCTTCCCGCCGGAACCTCTTCCACCGTTGCCGCCAGTTCATGGCCCATCACGCGCGGATAGGAGAGATAGGGCTGGTTGCCGGTGAAGATGTGCAGGTCGGTGCCGCAGACGCCGACGCGGCGCACCCGGACCAGCACCTCGTCGGTCGCACGCGTTGGCTTCGGCCGTTCGATGGCCGTCAACCTGCCGGGCTCGTCACAGATGATAGTCAGCATTTACTTACCTTTCCAGACGATAGAAGCGGGCGGCATTGGCCCCGAAGACGGCAGCGTGATCGGCTTGCGGCACGATGGCGCGGGCCTGTTCGAACCAGCCTTGATAATCGCCGGCGAGACGCACCACCGGCCAGTCGCTGCCCCACATCACGCGTTCGCTGCCGAAAAGCTCCAGCAGCGTTTCCGCATAGGGGCGCACGGCCTGCGGCTTCTGGTCGCCGGCTTCGGTCAGCAGGCCTGAGAGCTTGACGCAGATCTGCGGCAGGGCGGCAAGGGCGGCCATATCCTGCCGCCAGGTGCTGAAATGGCCCTCGGCGATCAGCGGCTTGGCGCCGTGGTCGATGACGATCCGAAGCGCCGGATGACGCCGTGCGAAGGTCAGCAAATGCGGCAGATGTTTTGGAAAGATCAGCGCATCGAAGGCAAGATCGGCGGTCACCATGGCCTCGACGGCCGGTGCAAGGGCCGGATCGACAATCCAGTCCTCCTCCGCAAGACCCTGCAGCATCGGGCGCAGGCCTTTCAGTTTTCGATGGCTGGTCAGGTTTTCGATGGCGGCCGGCGCATCGGCTGCCTTCAGGTCCGTCCAGCCGACCACGCCCCGGATGAAGGCATGGCGTTCGGAAAGATCCAGCATGAAGTCGGTATCCGCTGCGCTCTCCATGGTCTGCACCAGCACGGTGCCGTCGATGCCGCAGGCGGCCATCAGCGGCAGCAGATCCTCCGGCGCAAAATCGCGGTAGATCGGCGCAAGCTCCGGCGGCGGCCACTGGCCGGGCCGGTCCGCGAGACGCCAGAAATGCTGGTGGGCATCGATCCGCATGTTCAGGCTCCTGCAGCCGGAACCGGCGCGCCTTCGGCAATCAGGCCCTTGTCCTTGAGGCGCGCCCAGAAGGCGGCCGGAATGCTTTCCTCGAACCAGCCGACATTGGCCGTCAGCTGCTCGGCCGTGCGGGCGCCGGAGACGATGGTGAGGGCCGCCGGATGGGCGAGCGGAAACTGCAGGGCGGCGGCCTGCAGCGTCACCCCTTCGGCCTCGCAGGCATCGCGCAGCGCATCAACGCGGGCCAGCACATCGGCAGGCGCATCGGTGTAGTTGAACTTGCGATTGCCGGCGAGAATGCCGGAATTGAAGGCGCCGGCGATGACGATGCCGACGCCGCGGCCTGCGCAGTCATCCATGAAGGAAAGGCTCTGCTGCTCAAGCAGCGTATAGCGACCGGCCAGCATGCAGATGTCGATATCGGCCACCTGCATGGCATCGCGGATGATTTCCCATTCGTTGACGCCGAGGCCGATGGCGCGCGTCAGGCCTTCTTCCCGCAACCGGGTCAGCGCGCGGAAGCCGCCGCCTTCGGTCAACTGCTGCCAGTAATGGGCGTGGCGTTCGCCATGGGTCACGCTGCCGATGTCGTGCACATAGAGAATGTCCGGTTTCAGAATGCCGAGGCGTTGCTGGCTGGCCTCGAAAGAGCGCATCACGCCGTCATGGGTGTAGTCGTAGACCGGGCGGAAGGGCAGGGGCTGCACATAGCTGTCTTCTTCGGCGCCCACGCTTTCATCCGGCGTCATCACGCGGCCGACCTTGGTGCTGACGACATAATCGGTGCGGGGGAGATCGGTCAGCATGGTGCCGAGCCGACGCTCGGAGCGGGTGAAACCGTAGAAGGGGGCCGTATCGAAATAGCGGATGCCGGCCTCCCACGAGGCCCGGAAGGCGCCTTCGGATTCCGCATAGGATGTCACGCGGTAGAGATTGCCCATCTGGGCACAGCCCAGTCCCATGCTGGTAAGGGAAACCCCGGTGCGGGCGTGGGTGCGGATATCGGCGGCCTTCATGTCATCTGTCTCGTGCATTGGGGGGAAAGGGCGCGCGACCCAAAGAGGCCGCGCGCGATGGATTGCGATCAGTAGAGAACGTTCTTGGCTTCCGGCTTGTCGATGTTTTCCTTGGTGACGACGACGACGCCGGTATCGACGAACTTCTCGACCTTTTCCTTCTTCAGGATCTTCGAGAGCGTCTTCACGCCGAGTTCGCCCATCTGGAAGGAGCCCTGCACGGCGATGGCGGCAAGCGTGCCGTCCTTGACGAAGCCCTGGAGATCCTGATTGCCGTCGAAGCCGACGGCCGCGACCTTGCCGGCCTTGCCGGATTCCTTCAGTGCGCGGCCCATGCCGATGGCGGTCGGCTCGTTGGCGCCGAAGATGCCCTTGAGATCGGCATTGGCGGCCAGAACGTCGGTCGTCTGGTTCAGCGCGGTCGCCATCTGCGACTGCGAGTAGAAGGGACCGACGATCTGGAGCTTGGAATTGGCCTTGATGTAATCGGTGAAGCCACCGACGCGGCCGATTTCCGAGCCGGCGCCTGCCACATAAGACATCACGGCGATCTTGCCTTCCTTGCCCACCTTGTCGATCAGCGCCTTGGCGGCCAGTTCGCCCGCCTTGCGGTTATCGGTGGCGAGGAAGGACTGGTAATATTGCTCGGCACCCTTGGCGAGCATGGAGTCGATGATGACGACCGGAATGCGGGCTTCCCAGGCCTTCTTCACGGCCGGAACCAGCGCGTCCGGATCGGACGGGGCCAGTACGATGCCGGCGACGCCGCGGTTGACGGCATTTTCCACCATGTTGACCTGATCGGCGATGGCGGATTCGGCGGCCGGGCCCTGGAAGGTCATGGTGTTGCCGCCGCCGACCTCCTTGATCGCCGCATCAGCACCTTTCTGCACGTTCTGCCAGAAGGTCGAGTTGACGGTCTTGACGATCACGGCGATTTCCGCCGCCTGCGCCGACACCGAGGCGGCGCAGATCATGAATGCCGATGCCAGCAAGGCAGATGCGATTTTCTTCATTGTCCATCCTCCTGAAATGAAGTGGCCCTGGCGGGCCGCCTCCCGGGAGCTCCCACTCCCCTTGGTGTTTGCGGAAAAGGGTCCGCCCCCGTCCTCATCGGCGATTGCGCAGCTGGTCGATCCACACGGTGACCAGAATGACGAGACCGATGATGATTTGCTGCGTGAAGGCGGAGACGCCGTTCATGTTGAGACCGTTGCGCAAGATGCCGATGACGAAGGCGCCGATGGCCGTGCCGGAAATGGTGCCGACGCCGCCGATCAGCGAGGTGCCGCCGATCACGGCACTGGCGATGGCATCGAGTTCGTACATCACGCCTTCGTTCGGCTGGCCCGTGACGAGGCGCGACATCAGCACGCAGCCCGTCAGCCCGGCCAGCGTGCCGGACAGGATATAGGTGAAGCTGGTGACGCGGGTGACGTTGACGCCGGAGAGACGCGCCGCATCCACATTCGAGCCGACCGCATAGATATGGCGGCCGAGGATCGAGCGGTTCAGCATGAAGGAGACGGCGAGCGCGATCACCACCATCAGGATCACCGGATAGGGAATGCCGGGAAACACCACGGTCGGGAAGCCGTCGTCGCCGATGGTGATGATGCGCAGGAGCGCGCCATTGCCAAGTTCGCCGAAGCTTTCGCCAAGGCCGGAGACGGCGCGCGCGCCAGTGATCTGCAGCGCCACGCCGCGGGCGATCAGCATCATGCCGAGCGTGGCGATGAAGGGCGGCAGCTTCATGCGGGTGATCAGGATGCCGTTCACCACGCCGCAGAGCGAGCCTGTGAGAATGCCGCCCAGCATGCCGAGCCAGACCGGAAAGCCGGCCTCCTTGACGAGAAGGGCCGCGACGACGCCTGCCAGCGCCAGCACGGAGCCGACCGACAGATCGATGCCGCCGGTGATGATCACGCAGGTCGCGCCGATGCCGAGCAGGGCGATCGAGGTGACCTGCAGCGCAATCGTCATGCCGTTGTTGACGGTGAAGAAGGCATTGCTGGTCAGCGAGAAGACGACGATCAGCACGAAAAGGCTGCCGAGGGCGGCGAATTTCTGGATCACGTCCTTCTGGCGGTCGCTGAGGCGAGCGCTGTTTGGTTCCTTGGGGGCTGTCATCATCGTCCTCGCAGTCGGCATGTCAGTGCTGGGTGGGGCCGAAGCCAGAGGCATAGCGCATGATCTCCTCCTGGCTGGTGCGCGCCGTTTCCAGCACGCCCGTCACGCGGCCATTGTGGAACACGGCGACGCGGTCGGTCATGCCTAAGATTTCCGGCAGTTCGGAGCTGATCAGGATGACGCCGATGCCCTCGCGGGCCAACTCGTCCATGATCTTGTAGATCGCGAATTTCGCGCCGACATCGATGCCGCGCGTCGGTTCGTCGAAGAACATCACCTTCGATTTGCGGAACAGCCATTTGCCGATGATGATCTTCTGCTGGTTGCCGCCGGACAAAAGCCGCACCGGCTGGCGGATCGACGGCGTCTTGATGCTGAGCAGGTCCACATAGTCCTGCGTGACGCGAGCGTGGCGGTCGAAATCGATGAGGCCGAGGCGGCTCGACAGCGCCTTGAGGTTCGCCAGCGTCATGTTGGCATCGACGGGCATCTTGATGGCGAGCCCCTGCGCCTTGCGGTCTTCCGACAGATAGGCAAGCCCCGCATCGATCGCATCGCGCGGATTGCGGATCGAAAGCCCCCGGCCTTCCAGGGTGACCCGTCCGGCATCCAGCGGATCGGCGCCAAAGATGGCGCGCGCCACCTCCGTGCGTCCGGCGCCCATCAGCCCGGCAAAGCCGAGGATTTCGCCGCGCCTGAGGCTGAAGCTGACATTGCTGAACACGCCGCGTCGCGTCAGGTTCTCGGCGCTGAAGATCACCTCATCGGTCGGCTGCGCCGTGCGCTCGGGAAATTTTTCCTCCAGCGAGCGGCCGACCATGCGGGCGACGATCTGGTCGATGCTGGTGTCGGCAAAGGCATCGGTTGCCACATAGCGACCGTCGCGCAGCACGGTGACGCGGTCGACGATCTCCGCCATCTCATCGAGGCGATGCGAGATATAGACGATGCCGACGCCCTCCCGCTTCAGATCGTGCATGACCTTGAACAGCAGGCGCGTTTCCTGCTCGGTCAGCGAGGAGGTGGGTTCGTCCATGATCAGCACTTCGGCGTTGAGCGACAGCGCCTTGGCGATTTCCACCATCTGGCACTGGGCGACCGAAAGCTCGCGCACCAGCCGGTCCGGAGAGATCGCAACGCCCAGCCGGTCGAGGCAGGCCTTGGCATCCGCCTTCAGTTTCCGGCGGTCGACCAGGAAGCCGCGGCGCGGTTCGCGGGCCAGATAGATGTTTTCCGCCACCGTCAGGTGCGGCACCAGATTGAGTTCCTGGTGAATGATGGCGATGCCGAGTTGCTCGGCCTCAAGCGGTGAGGCGAACTGCCGCTCGACACCCTTGTAGGTGATGCGGCCGGAGGTTGGGGTATAGACACCGCTGATGATCTTCATCAGCGTGGATTTGCCGGCGCCGTTTTCGCCGCAGACCGCATGGACTTCGCCGCGCTTGAGGTCGAAGCTGACATCGGCAAGCGCCACGACGCTCGGGAATTCCTTGCGGATGTCGGTGAGGCTCAGCAGCGTCTCGCTGCCTTGCTCCGTTGCGCGTCGCCTTTCGGCAGTGGGCGCGCCTGTCCCGCCATGCGTGGCCTGACCGGTCTGCATGAAGTTTCCTCCCTGCGCAAGTTTGCGCATGGCCGCTCCAGCTCCACCTGGCGGCCGATGGGCATTAGTGGTAGGCGGTCTGGCCAAACTGGTCAAGCCAATTTCGGCGAGTTCCGATCATATTTCGTCAGTCAATTACATAAAGCCATGATATCAATAAAAAATCATTGGTCTTGCCAGTTTCCTGCCGAGCCCCTATGGTAAGGCCAATGGAGAATATGGCGCAGGTGATGAGCGGGATCAGGACAACGGAGCGGCGGCTCTATCAGCAGGTGGCGGACCAGATCCGCAGCCTCATCCAGAGTGGTCATTTCCGGCTCGGCCAGCGGCTGCCGGCGGAGCGCGAGCTTGCCCAGCAGCTGGGGGTGTCGCGCCCGTCGCTGCGCGAGGCGCTGATCGCGCTTGAGATCGACGGCACCGTCGAGATCCGCATGGGCTCCGGCATCTATGTGGTGGCGACGTCCGAGCGTCGGCCGCAGAGCCCGGTGTCGATCGGCGAAAGCCCGGTCGAGCTGATGCAGGCCCGCGCGGCAGTGGAAGGCACCGTCATCCTGATGGCGGCCGCCCGCATGCAGCCGGACACGCTGCGCGCGCTGCGGCAGGTGCTGGATGCGATGCGCACCGAGATTGCCGAAGGCCGCAAGCCGGTGGAGCAGGACCGGCAATTTCACCTGACAATCGCCGCCCAGTCCGGCAACGGCGTGCTGCAGCGGCTGGTTGGCGAACTGTTCGACGACCGGCACAGCCCGCTGTCCACCCAGTTGCGCGAGCATTTCGAGACGCCGGACACCTGGAGCCTGGCGCTTGCCGAACACGAGGCCATCCTGGAGGCTCTGGAGGCGCGCGATGCGCTTCTGGCCCAGGCGATGATGCGCGCGCATCTGGAGGAATCCAAGCGCCGCTGGCTGGACAGCGAGCCCCGATAGGAGCGGGGTTTTCCCTTGAACGCGAAAGACCCTCCAGGGAGGAGGAACAGATGAACGAGACAATTTCCCCGGTGATCGTGCTGAACGTGGCCGATGACGTGGCGGTGGCCCGCCGCTCCATTCCCGCCGGCAGCCCGACCGGCTATGGCGACCTCGTGGCGCGCGATCTGATCGGCCGCGGCCACAAGGTGGCGCTCCGGCCCATCGCATCCGGGCGTGAGGTGAAGAAATACGGTCAGATCATCGGCCTTGCCACCAGGGACATCGCAGCCGGCGAGCATGTCCACCTGCACAACCTCGCCATGCTCCCCTCCGAGCACGAACACCAGTTCTGTGTGGACATCGAGGAACACGGCATGGTGCCGGAGGCGGAGCGGCGCACCTTCCTCGGCTATGATCGCGGCATCGGCGGCGCCGGCACCCGCAACTATATCGGCATCATTTCCTCGGTGAACTGTTCCGCCACCGTCTCCCGCTACATCGCCGACTATTTCAACCGCCTGGGCGGGCTCGACGGTTTCGAAAACATCGACGGCGTGGTGGCGCTGACGCATGGCGGCGGTTGCGCGCTCAACAACCGTTCCGAAGGCTACCGGCTGCTGATCCGCACCATCCAGGGCTATGCCCGCCATCCGAATTTCGGCGGCATCCTGATGATCGGCCTCGGCTGCGAGACGAACCAGATCGCGCCCATCCTCGAGCACTACAAGATGGAAGAGGGCGACCGGCTGCGCACCATGACCATCCAGCAGCATGGCGGCACGAAGAAGACGATCGATGCCGCAATCGCTGCCATCAAGGACATGCTGCCGGCGGTAAATACCGCACGCCGCACGCCGCAGCCGCTCTCCCGGCTGAAGCTTGCGCTGGAATGCGGCGGGTCGGACGGCTATTCCGGCATTTCCGCCAATCCGGCGCTCGGCCATGCCTCCGATCTCATCGTGCGCCATGGCGGCACGACCGTGCTTTCGGAGACGCCGGAAATCTATGGCGCCGAACATCTGCTCACCCGCCGTGCCGTGACGCCGGCGGTGGCCCAGAAGCTGCTCGACCGCATTGACTGGTGGCGCGATTATACCGCCCGCAATGGCGACGAACTGAACAACAACCCCTCGCATGGCAACAAGCTCGGCGGCCTCACCACCATTCTCGAAAAGTCGCTCGGTGCCGTCGCCAAGGGAGGCTCCATGCCGTTGAAGGCGGTCTACGAGTTTGCCGAGACGGTGACCGAGCAGGGTTTCGTGTTCATGGATACGCCGGGTTATGATCCGGTCGCCGTCACCGGACAGGTCGCCGGTGGCTGCAACGTGATCTGCTTCACCACCGGGCGCGGCTCCGTCTCCGGCTTCAAGCCCGCCCCCTGCATCAAGATCGCCACCAATTCCGACATGTACGAGCACATGAAGGAGGACATGGATCTGAACTGCGGCGGCATCGTCACCGGTGACGAGACGATCGAGCAGTCCGGCGAGCGCATCTTCGAGCATGTGATTGCGGTGGCGTCCGGCCAGAAGACGCTGAGCGAGATCTATGATTACGGTGACAACGAGTTCGTGCCCTGGCAGGTCGGTGCGGTGACCTGATCGCATCCGCCGTTCTTCGCGCTCAAGGGGGAACCGCCATCTGTCGTCTGCGTTGGTGCCCCGGGGTCGGCATGGCCCTCAGGGGAGGTGACGCATGGCCAGAACGACGGACATGGGTGCAGCCGCCGCGCGGCGGACGATCCTCGATGACGGCGCCATGCGCCGGCTTGCGCGGCTTGCCCGGGTGGCGCGGCTGATGGATACCGCCGTCCGGATTCCGGGGACGAACATCCGTTTCGGCGCCGATTTCGTTCTCGGCCTCGTGCCTGTGGTGGGAGATGCCGGCGGGGCGCTCGTCGGTCTCGTCATCCTCAACGAGGCGCGCCGGCTCGGACTTCCTGCCCGCAAGCAGATGGAGATGCTGGCCAATATCGGTACCGATGCGGTGTTCGGCAGCGTGCCGCTGGCGGGCGATCTGTTCGACCTCTATTTCAAATCCCACCGCCGCAATCTTCAGATCATTCTCGATCACTTCGACCTGACCGCAGAGGGCGTTCCACGTCGCTGAGGAAATGGTTGAAGGTTATTCCGCCGGCTGCCGGCGTGGGCGACGGATCACGAGACGCCGGTGCTTGATGAAGTGCTGCAGAGGCCGTTCCAGTCCCTCATAGCAGAGAATGCCGAGCAAGGTGCCGGCAAGCGCGCCGATCCAGGCGATCAGAGGGGCCGGAAGCGAAAGCGCCAGACCGATCTTCAGCACCACGGAAATGGCAAGCGTATGCCAGAGATAGATGGAATAGGAGGCATCGCCGAGATAGGCGAGCCCCGGCAGTGGCGGCAGTGCCTCGCCCTTTTCCAGCGCCAGCACGCCGAGGACGAGTGCGATGGCCAGCGGCGCGCAGATTGCCGTGCTGAAATCCATGTTGGTGAGATAGATCGCCGCAAAGGCAAGCACCGCGCCGGCAATCAGCATCAGGCCTGTTTCCGTGCGCGGCACCTGGCCTCCAAGCCACAGCCGGCCGATCACCGCGCCCGCCAGGAATTCCAGCAGGATCGGCTGGGTGTAGAACAGCAGGGGTTCGCCCGGCGCATCGATCATGAGCCCGGTTGCAACGAGCAGGCCAAACAGGAGGGCGAGCGCTGCAAGCCGTCGTCCCTCCGGCAGAAGCAGCGTTGCGGCAAAGGCCAGATAGAAGAACATCTCGTAATTCAGTGTCCAGCCCTGCACCAGGACAGGCCAGAGCGCACCGCCATTGGGCGAGGGCACGGGCAGGAAGAAATAGGAACCGATCAGATGCGGCAGGTCCAGCACGAGATTGGGAAAGAGACCGAGCGCACCGCCGAAAACCATGATGCTGGTGACGATCCAGTAGCTCGGCACGATGCGAAGAATGCGTTCGCGTAGGAAGCTCGCCGGTGTCTGCTGCCGGTTGTGGCTGATCACCATCATGATGAAGCCGCTGACGACGAAGAACACATCGACGCCGGCGGCACCGATGGCGAAGTTCTCGCCGGACCGTTCGGCGGCGTGAAAAAGAACGACCGCAAGGGCTGCGATCGCGCGAAGATACTGAATGCCGTAGAGCGTCTTCATTGCCGCTGTTCCACTTGTGCTGTCGTCGAAGATGATGGGCTTGTGCGAGCCGGCCCGGGTGTCAGGCCAGATGCGGTCTCGGCACCGGCCAGGCCAGCACCTGCTGGCCGGGATCGACGGCGCGGTGCGGTTTCAGCGTCAGCTTGCCGGCGGCGAAATAAAAGAGGAAGGACCCCACATGGTAGGGGTGCATGATGTCGATTTCCACGAAGGAGCGCACCAAGAGCAGCGCCAGGATTGCAAACATCACAAGCGCTTCCGGGTTGTCGTCGTCATGCAGCACGCGCTTCAGATGCCCGAACAGGCCGGTCAGCAGGATGAGGCTGAGGAGAACCGTGCCGATCACGCCGGTTTCCACCATGGTCTCGATATAGGTGTCATGGAAATGGAAGCCGCTGCGGGAGGCGATGTAGAATTCTTCCCACAGCCGTTCCGCCTCCGGAAAGCCCTGCACCCAGTAGCCCTGGTAGCCGATGCCGGCGATCGGTGACTGTCGGGCTGCCTCGATGCCCTGCTGCCACAGATAGGTGCGGCCTGTGAGCGTCGAATCCTTGCCGAAGGCGCCGAGAACGGCATCCATCGCACCAAACGCGAGAGCCGCATTGGCCCCGATTGCCACCAGCACCAGGCCCGCCGCAAACACGATCTTGCGCTGGCGCGGCGCAAGCTTGCCCAGCACCTGCAGCCCGATACAGAGCGCAATGACGGCCAGCGTGGTCAGCACCGAGGTGGCGGATTGCGAGGCAAGCAGGCTGTAGGCCGACAGTGCGGCCGTGCCGGCGGCCGCCCCAAGCCACAGCCGGCGAAAACCGGTGATCATCACGCCGGCATAGGTGAACAGCAGGCCGAGCGAGGCAAAGAAGCCAAGCTGGTTCTTCGAGGCAAAGGCGCCGACGAAGCTGTAGGTGCCATCCAGCGGGTCGTAGTGATAGACGCCGAACAGCAGGGAATAGACGAGCACGATGCCGCATCCGACCACGGCGCCCCGCGTCAGGGTCGCGGTCGAGAGCGTGCGCATGGCAATCAGCGCGCAGACGATATGGGTGAGATACTGGATCGCCGTGCGCATGGATACGCCCGGTGCCGGAGACCAGAACACCGAGAGGAAGCAGAAGGCCGCAAAGCCGAAGATCCAGACGAAGCGCAGATAGTTGCCGAGGACGCGGCGGTAATCCATGAGCACGAGCGGAAGCCACAGCCCATAGTAGACGAGGATCGACAGGGGGCCGAGCCGTGCGGAATAGGCAAAGACGAACAGCGACAGCGCGACCGCCAGTGTTCCATATACCGTGTTATCGTCCGGACGGATGAAGACGGCCTTTGCAATTCTCATCGCTCGGTCCCCATGATGCGCGGCTTTACTGCATCAGAAGCTCGGATGTGACGCGGATCACGTCACCCGGCTGCAGCTTTGTCATCTCGTCGGCTGGGATTTCCTTGGGACCCTTGCCGTCGTCGCGCACCACGGAGTAGCGGATCGAGGTTGCGCGGCCGCTGGGATCGAACTTGATCGCCTCGGCTGACTGCGCCAGCGCTTCGGCCATCAGTTGCTGGTTGGTGCCGATCTGCAGGTTGAGCTTTTCCAGTTCTGCCTCCGTATCCTGCATATCCTTGGCGCGCTGGGCCTCCCAGTCGTTCTTCAGGTTGATCTCGTCCTGATCGGCCTGACTCAGCTGCTGCTTGGCGCGCAGGATGTTCGTGTCAATGTCGAGCAGGCTCGACTGCACTTCTGCCGTACGCTCCTCGATCGAAAGCAGGCGGGAATTGAGGGCGAGGCCCTGTTCGCTGAGCTTGCTGATCTTGTCGCGATCCTGCTCGGCAATTTCCAGCTGGCGCGATTGCGTCTCGCTCTTGCGCTTCAGGGATTCCACTTCGCTCTGCAGCAGCGATTTGAGTTCGGCGAGTGCCTTCAACTGCAGGTCATAGCGGTCGCGCCGCTGCTTCATGAGCGCGGTTTCGCTGCGGATCAGCTCCTGCGCATTCGGCACTTTTTCCAGTTCCTTCGGCATGGCGATCTCGGCGCTGTCGGCGCGTTCCGCCTCCAGTCGGGCATGGCGGGCAACAAGGCGTGCGCGCTGGGAATCGAACACGTCCGTCTGGCCGCGCGCATTGATGAAATCCCGGGCGAAACGCTGGCCGGCCTCGGAGCGGCGCAGGCCGCCCGCCAGACTGACGGCCTTCAGCACCGTCATGCCGACGCCATAGGCGTACTGGCCGGGTGTCTGTACGTCGCCGGTCAGGAAGACGGGACGAAACTCCGCCACCTCGACGGAGGCGGAGGGCAGGTTGCGCAGGGCAAGCTTCTGCTGCAGGCGTTGGCCGATTTCCTCGGCGATCTCGGAGGTCGTCTTGCCCTGGGCATCCAGACTGCCGATGAAGGGCAGGGACAACTGGCCGCCGGGGCCGATACTGTAGTCGCCGGCAATCGCATCCCAGTTGCGGATCTCGCCTTCCGCCGCCTGCCATTCCGCCACGCGTACGCGCAGCTTGTCCATGACGCCCAGCCGGTAGCCCTGGTCTTCGGCCGCATGCGCGATCTGGCCTCCGGGCAGGGGCGACAGCGACATCAGCGTTCCGGCCATCACCAGTGCCAGAAGGCCCTGTCGCCGCAGGGCACGACGGGGGCGTGCAAAGTGCTGAACACGATGGGGTGCAACGCGCATGAATGATCCTTGTCTCTGGCGCCCGGCTGCCGCTCTTCCCCTCGGTCATCCGGGCAAAAACCGCCATGCCTTGGCCGGCGGCGGGTCGAATACGGATACGTCATCCGCAGCATCCGGCTGCGGTCCTCCCGCAATCCCGTCAGTAGCTGCCGCGTGACATGCACACTGCCGGTATGGTCTTCAGGATGATCGAGACGTCCTGCATCAGGGACCAGTTCTGGACATAGTGCGTGTCGAAGGCGATGCGTCGCTCGTAGGAGACGTCGTTGCGACCGCTGATCTGCCAAAGGCCGGTGAGACCCGGGCGAGTGCGCAGATAGTAGACCGCGAAGCTGTCGTAGAGCGACAGTTCCTCGTCGACGACCGGGCGCGGGCCGACAATGCTCATTTCGCCGCGAAGCACGTTGATCAGCTGCGGCAGTTCATCAAGGCTGAGCTTGCGCAGCACGGTGCCAACGGTCGTGACGCGCGGATCATCCTTCAGCTTGCGGGTGGCCTGCCACTCTTCCGCGGCTTCCGGATTGGCGTGCAGGTGGCGGCGCAGAACCTCGTCGCCGTTCATCACCATGGTCCGGAACTTGAGGCATCGGAACGAGCGGCCATTGTGGCCGACGCGCTTGTGACCGTAAAAGACCTTGCCGCCGTCGGAAAATTTGACGAGCGCCATGATCATCAGAAAAAGCGGGCTGAAGACGATCAGGGCCGAAAGGGCCGTGACGATATCGAACGCGCGTTTGGCGACGCCGCCTGTGGGAAAGGCGAAGTGCATCTCTTCGGTTGCGGGAAGCGGCGAACCTGCCGATCGTGTCGCGGACTTCATAGAGAGGACTCCATTGGTGGTGCGAGTGGTCGGTGCCATTGCGGCGCATCATGTGCCGGCGGATGAGATAATAATTGTGCGACCGGAATTTGTTTCCAGTTATTTTTTGTATCAGGTTGGGGCGGGACTCCCTGTTTGGCACACCTGACACGCATCCTGGTGTTGATCCTATTTGGGACACATCAGTGTCGCTTCAGTCGATGCTGACAGGTTGTTGTGTATTTTCGAAAAAAGGAGCGTAACCCGGTGCGAAAGCCTTAACCTTCGTCAAGTGAAGGCCGCCTTGCACTTGCCCCAGCCGGGGGATCGATTTCTTTCCAGCCGCATCAAGCTGACCGAAAGATCTGTCAGAGGCTCTGCTTGTTGCGGTGCGGTGCATATATTGCACTGCAAACTCGGAGATCGCGAAGAGCCGTTTCTGTGTAACAATTTTTGATCGCGGGGGTGTGGATGGGCGTGCCACACGCTGCCGAAACCGTTCATCGCGCCCGGATGGCGGCGGAAAGATGGCAGGATCTGTCCGTTTTCGGAACACGCACTGCTGAAGCGACATTACCAAATAGTCATGGTACGTGTGAACGCAAATGTGCTAACTCTGAATAGGTCGTTCCTGTAAAGCCCGAGTGCAACCGGGACAGGGAGAGCGGGACGGCGCTAACGAAACCTCGAGATCGGGAGGCTGACACCATGTACGGGCCGCGCGTCATCGTCAGCATGTCGACCGTTCTCGTTGTCTTTGCTGTGGCGACCTATGCGCTCAACGGTTCAGCCTTTGCCACCGTCTGGCAGACACTTCTCTGTGCTCTGATCCTGCAGGTCGGCTATTTCATCGGTGTCCTCGTGCTGGTGCATCGGGAACGGACCGAGCGTCTGAAGCGGCAGGAGCAGGCGGCGCGTGCCGCCGGGCGGACTGACGAGCGCGGCAGCGCGACCGTGAAGGGTGAGATTGCTTCCCGCTCCCCCACACGGCTCAAGATCGGAGACCGCTGATCTTTCTCATGTTGCTCTGCCGCAATTTTGCTGCAGGTGCTTTCCTATGCTGGCGATCATCCTAGTTCCTATCCCACCGATCGACCGCAACGGAGGCAGGCATGACCGAGGATATCGGGAAACAGGTATGCGTCATCATCGCGGCCAAGGATGCCGCCGAGACCATCGGCAAGGCAATCCGCTCGGCGCTTGCGGAGGCGGCGGTGCAGGAAGTCGTGGTGGTGGATGACGGGTCGGGCGACGACACGGCCGGTGCGGCGCATCGGGCGGATGATGGAACCGGCCGGCTTGTGGTTGCAAGGTTTGACAAGAACCGCGGCCCCTCGGCGGCCCGCAACCATGCCATCGACATTTCCACCGCACCGCTGATCGGCATTCTTGATGCGGATGATTTCTTCTTTCCCGGCCGCTTCGGCCCCATGCAGGCCGAGGCGGACTGGGATTTGATTGCCGACAATATCGGCTTCATCCATCACGATCCCGCGCAAGCCGTCGAGCCGGAGCGCTTCGAGGCCCGCAGCCGCCAGCTGTCGCTCGTCGATTTCGTGGAGGGCAACATTTCCCGGCGCGGCCGCCCACGCGGCGAGATCGGCTTCCTGAAGCCGATCATGCGGCGAAGCTTCCTGATCGCGCATGACTTGCGGTATGACGAGAGCCTGCGGCTCGGCGAGGATTATGATCTCTATCTGCGCGCCCTTGCGCGTGGCGCCCGCTACAAGGTCATCGATCACTGCGGTTATGGTGCGGTGGTCAGGGCCAATTCGCTGAGCGGCCGGCACCGGACGGAAGACCTGCGCCGGCTTTACGAGGCCGAGCGTCGCATCCGGCTGACACCCGGCCTCCTGACGGCGGAGCAGGCGAAGGCGGTGGCGCGGCACGAACGCCATATCAGGGCGCGGCATGACCTGCGCCATGCGCTCGACATCAAGGCCAAGGGGGGCGCGCCAGCGGCGGTTCGTCATCTGCTGACGCACCCGCTGACGGCGCCGGGCGTCCTCGCCGGCGTTCTGGGCGACAAGCTGGAGGCCTTTGCCGGCGCCAAGCAGACGCAGCCACCGGTGCCTGCCGGCAAGCTGCGCTATCTGCTGCCCGCCGTGCCGGTGGCCCGGCAGTAAGGCTGGGCATCGCGGCGGGTGGCGTCAGAAGTAATCCCGCCGCACGCCTTCCAGCACCGCGCACAGCCGGTCCTTGCGTTCCTCCAGGCGACCATCCGGCGACAGCTGCGGCTCGGCGCGGCTTGCCTGCCACAGCGCAAGCGCGGAAGGGGCGGCCAGCAGCTGCTTGGCGGCCTTGCGCCAGGGCGCATGAATGCCTGTGCGGGGCGGCAGCGTGCCGACATTGCCGGGCCCGGCAGGTGGCGCATGCGAGGCGCCAGTCCCTTCGAACTTCACACCCCAGAAGCGAGACTGCTTGTGAATGGCTTCCGCCCGGGTGGAGACCGGCACGTAGCGCGGCCGGTAGGTAACGCCGACGGTTGCCGCCCAGTCGCTCCACTTGAAGCTGTTGATGGCGCGCGAGGTGCTGACCGCGACCCACGGCACACGGAAGGCATCCGCCAGGATGGCGGCATGCATGGATTCCGCCACGATCAGCTCCGACTGGGCGATGCGGGCAATCACGTCGCGAGCCTCGCCGCGGGGGTCGAGATAGGTGAGCCCGGCCGGTTCGCAGACGGCTTCCCAGATGCCGAACTCGGCCGATTCCCAGTGCGGCACGAAGGTGCGCTTGAAGCGCTTCGGCTGGTTCCGGAATTCCGGCATCTCGGTCACCATCACGGCGGGATCGACGATGCCCATCTCGGGGGTGAGACCCAGTTTTTCGGCGGTCAGCGGGCCGCGCACGGCGCGCACGTCCCATTCGCTTCGGTCGGAGATATCGGGCGGCGTGCCATAGCCATAGCCGCTGCCGATCACCAGTTTCGGCTTGCCCTTCGGCAGCAGCACCGGGTTCAGCACCGTGCCGACTCCGACGAGCAGCGTCTGCGGATGCACCTCTCTGAGGCCGGGCAGCAGATAGTCCCAGAGCCAGAGGTTCAGGTCGTCGCCGAAATTGCCATGGTGGGATTCCCAGTAATAGGGCTTCATCGTGTGGTCCTTCGGTTCCGTTGATGGGGGAGGGCCGGCCTGATGCGCATGATCTAGCGCGCGCTGCGGATCTTGCCGGTGCCGAGTTCGAAGACGGTGCGGATCAGGGCGGGATCGCGCATCATCCAGCGCGCCAGCATCTGCAGGTCCGGCACCTTGCGGCGGCGCACAAGGCCGGCCTGGCTCCAGAGTGCTTGCCGGCGCGCGGTGTTCTTGTAGGCGGCAATCGAGGCCACATCCTGCGGGCGGCGCGAGAAACGCTTCTCCAGCCTGTCGAGCGCCACCCAAGTGTTGAACTGCTGGCGCAGGAACTGCGGCGACTGGTTGTCGATGCTGTGGAAGATGTTGATGCCGCGCCCGCGCCCGGCACCGGCGGCATCGCACAGGATTGGCCGTTTCGCGGCCAGAATGCAGTCGCAGAAGAACAGCACATCCTCTGCCGCCAGCCTCAACGTCGGTTCGAAGCGGATCGTCTCGAAGATCGGCCGGGCAATCACCATGCAGGAGAGGTGCAGGAAGCTCCAATTGCGCAGCATGACGCTGGCGAGATCGGCCACTTCAAGCACCAGTGGTTCGTCCATCACGCGGCGTGCGCCGGCCTCCTCTTCCAGCTTGGCCATGCCGAAATGGTAGTAGAAATCCTCGTCCGCCTGCATCGAGGCCCAGTAGCAGTCGCCCTCAAGCGTGGTCAGCGCCTTGTGGGCATTCTCCAGATGGGTCGGCAGCCAGATGTCGTCGGAATCGAGAAAGGCCGCAAACGTGGTGCCGGGGAGAATGTTGTCCAGTCCCGTATTGCGCGCGCCGCCCGGTCCCGCATTCGGCTGGCGGATGACGCGGATGCGGTCCCGCTCGCCTGCATCCATCCCTTCCAGCTCCCTTGCGGCCGGCAGGGGGGATTCATCATCGACGATGATGATATCGAAATCCGAATATGTCTGCGCGAAAATCGAGTCTAGGGCACGGGTGAGGATGCCCGGCTCGCGTTGATAGAACGGAATGATCACGGTGAACGTCGCCATAGGTCGCCCCCAGCCTGTCAATGTCGCGGTTCCCTGGCGCTGCCCGGAAACCTGGATGAAACGGCAGTCTGTGCCCGGCGGCCCGGCGGGCCGCAAAGCGATGGTGAATCTGTGTTTTCGCGCCGCAAGCCTTGCCTCAGGCCGTCAGCATGACCGATGAGAACCCTCTCAATCCGGCTGAAATTTGTTCGCATATTGCATTGCGGCAAGACCCTGTCATGCCAGTGCCCAAACTGCCGGAAAAACGGCGGGATGGCCAATGTTTTGTTTCGGCTCATGTGTTCTAAAATGGTTCACTTCTGTTGTCGGTCCTCATGGCTTCGAGGTGCGATCGTGATGTTTGCCTCATTTTTGCCGTATTTGGCGCCGGCTAAACCCGTCTGAGGTAGGAGATCTGCGCCTCGGAAAAGTTTTTTGAAGAGGGATGTGTAAATTTTTGGAACATTTTTTGGGGCGGCGTGATCGCGGAAAGCCCCCTGAATTCAAGTGACTAGCCTTGCCTCTGTAGCGTTCGGGCTCTCCTGCAGCCGCTTTCGGATGGCTCCGGAGGCTATTCGCATCTTGAGATTTTGCTGCAGTGCCACATTATTCCCGAAACTGGGCAGCAGACTTTTTCCCGTGGGCATAAGTCCGCTTCATCGGAACCGGTGGCGAAGGGGGGATCGCGACCAGAGAGGGGTGAACCGTGTGACTGTTGATCAGAACATATCCTCCCGCATCAACCTGATGCGCATGCTGCTGATTGCCGGCATCGTCTTCGTGCATGTCCCTTACGACCACGATGCGAGCCCTTTTCTGCAGAACAATGACGAATTCGACTGGCTTCGTGTGTTTCTGGGCGAAAGCCTGTTTCGCATTGGTGTGCCCTGCCTCAGCGCCCTTTCGGGTTATCTGCTGTTTCGCAAGGGCCTCGACGGATTCGACTATCGCCGCACGCTCCGGCAAAAGGCGCGCACGCTGCTGATGCCCTTCCTGATCTGGAACCTGTCAGTGCTGCTCTGTGTGCTCTTCATGCAGCACTTTGGCGTCGGGATCGGTTATTTTCCGGATCTGTGGGCCGCAAAGCCTGCCGACTGGGCCGATCATGCTCTGGCCGCCGGCGACTTTCCGGTCAACCTGCCATTGTATTTCCTGCGTGATCTGATGGTCTGCATCGTCCTGTCGCCGCTGCTTGCTTTCCTCGTGCGCAAGGCGCCGGCGCCGGTGCTGGGTGTGCTCTTTGCCATCGCGGTCATCCCGCAGTTGACCTCCGGCATCGTTCTCAAGCAGTCGATCCTGTTCAGCTTCACGCTCGGCATTTTTCTCGCGCTGCAGCGGGTCGATCTCAAGATGCTGGATCGCCATGCGCCGCTCGGCATCGGGCTCGTGCTGCTCGCCGCCCTGGTCCTGGCCGATCCGCTTTTGTCGAACGGGCCTGATTATCCGTTGATGCTCGACATCCTGCGCAATCTTCTGGCCATTCTCGGCGCGCTCGGCTTCTGGCTTCTGTCTGCGCCGCTGGTGCGCACCCGCCTTGGCCAGCGTCTGGCCGCCTCCGGCAGCCTCAGTTTCTGGACCTTCTGCGCGCACTATCCGCTGCTGATGCTGATGTGGATGGTGTGGAACCGCTATATCAGCGCCGACTACTATCCGGTGTTCTATATCGGCGCCGTGCTTCTCACCTTTGCGGTCATGATCCTTAGCAATCGGCTGGTGTGCGCAAAGGCGCCCGCGCTCTACGAGGTTCTGACCGGCAGCCGCAATCGCAGATCCTTTCCTCCACACGGTGCGCCGAAAGGGGCCGCGTCCGGCCCCGGCCATTCCGCCCGCCTGATCCATCAGCAGAGGTAGACCATGACCGGCAAGATCCTGATCCGCCCGTTCGTCCTTGCCGCCATCGGTGCAGCGGTGCTGGCCGCAGCACCGGCTTCGGCGCAGTCCCTCGGCCCCTCCTTCGTGGAAAAGTTCGACCGGCTGGATACGTCCTTCTGGTATGTGTCCGACGGCTGGAACAATGGCCCGCACCAGAACTGCACCTGGTCCAAGGGACAGGTGAAGGTCGAGGGCGGCCTGCTGACGCTCGGGCTGGAGCGCCAGCAGGTGGGCGACCGCGCCTATGTCTGCGGCGAGATCCAGACCCGCCAGCGCTATGGTTACGGCACCTATGAGATCCGCATGAAGGCCGGTACCGGAACCGGGCTGAACTCCGCCTTCTTCTCCTATATCGGTCCGACCGACAAGCAGCCGCATGACGAGATCGACTTCGAGGTGCTCGGTAAGAACACCGGCGAGGTGCAGCTCAACCAGTATATTTCCGCCAAGGGCGGCAATGAGAAGCTGGTGCCGGTCGCCGGCGGAGCCGACAAGGGTTTCAACGATTATGCCTTCATCTGGGAGCGCAACCGGCTGCGCTATTTCGTCAATGGCCGGCTGGTGCATGAGGTGACGGACCCGGCAAAGATCCCCAGTCATCCGCAGAAGATCTTCGCCAGCCTCTGGGGCAGCGACACGCTGAAGGACTGGATGGGCACCTTCGCCTATTCCGGCCCGGTGACGATGCAGGTGGAACGCATCGCCTTCACCGCGCTCGGCGAGGGCTGCCGTTTTCAGGGCTCCGTGCTCTGCGCGCAAGACTGAGCCGCATCTCGCGGCTTCGTCAGACAGCATGCCGGCATGTCCGCAATCGCGCGGCAACAGGAGTTCGACGACGTGACGTTGCAGATCCTTTATCTCGCCCATGATCTCTCCGATCCGGCCATCCGCCGACGGGTGACCATGCTGAAGGCCGGAGGCGCGCAGCTGACGGTGGCGGGTTTTGTGCGTGACGAGAACCGGCTGGCCGGTGAGACCGGGATCGATCTTCGCGTGCTGGGCCGCACCGCCGACGGGCGGCTTGGCCAGCGCATCGCAGCGGTGGCGAAGGCGAAATTTTCCCTGTCGCAGGTGCTGAAGAATATCGCGCCGCCGGATGTCATCCTTGCCCGCAATCTCGAAACACTGGCTTTGTCGGGCACGGCCGCCCGCCTGTTCGGCGGCGATGTGCCGGTCGTCTACGAATGCCTCGACATTCACCGTCTGCTGCTTGACCGCGGTGTGAAGGGGCGGGTGCTGCGGGCCGCCGAAGGCCGCTTCGGCCGGGAGGCGGCGATGCTCGTCACCAGTTCGCCGGCCTTCGTCGAAAACTACTTCCGGCCGCTGTCGCATCTCCACCTGCCGGTCCTGCTTCTGGAAAACAAGGTGCTCGATCTCGATGGTCACATGGCGGAGGCAGCGCCGGAACCGAAGCGGCCGGCGCCCGGCGAAGCTTGGCGGATCGGCTGGTTCGGCGCCATCCGCTGCCGCAAGACCTGGGAGATTCTGAGCCGGCTTGCCGAAGAGATGCGAGGATGCGTCGAGATCGTCATCCGCGGGCGCGTCTCGCCGAAGGAGTTTCCCGATTTTGCGGCCATGGTCGAAAAGGCGCCGCATGTGACCTTTCACGGTACCTATCGCAATCCGGAGGATCTCGCCGCCATCTATCGCGATGTGCATTTCGCCTGGGCGATCGATTTCTTCGAGGAAGGTTTGAATTCCGAATGGCTTCTGCCGAACCGGCTATACGAGGCCTCGCTGCACGGGGCGGTGCCGATCGCGCTCGCCCGCACCGAGACGGGGCGTTTCCTCGCCGCCCGCGGTCTCGGCCTGTTGCTCACTGATGCCGATCCGCAAACACTTGGCGCCCTGCTGACGGCGCTTCCCGCCGAAACCTATGCCACGCTGCAGCAGACCCTGGCCGGCGTGGAGCGCCGCCAGTGGATCACCACGCGGGCCGACTGCGAGGCGCTGGTGCGCCAGTTGACGGTGCTCTCGCCGCGGGCGCGCCGCGCCGCCGATCATGCCCTTTCTCACCCCCTGCCAGCGGAAGGTTGATCGCATGACGATGGAAACACCCGCCGAAATGAAGGTTCTTCTGGTCATCCCCTGCCTCAACGAGGCTGCCCATATCGAGACGCTGGTGCGGCAGCTGAGCGCCGGTCGCGGCAATCACGACATGCTGATCGTGGTGGCCGATGGCGGCAGCACGGATGGCACGCGGGCGATCGTCCAGCGCCTTGCAGAGGAGATCGACGGGCTCGTGCTTCTCGACAATCCGCGCCGCATCCAGAGCGCGGCCGTCAATCTTGCCGCCCTGCGCTACGGCGAGGGGCGCGATTATCTGATCCGTGTGGATGCGCATGGCGACTACCCACCGGACTATTGCCAGGTGCTGTTGCAGGAGGCGGTCGATACCGGCGCCGATTCCGTCGTGGTCGGCATGAAGACCGTCGGCTTCGGCGCCTTTCAGAAGGCAACGGCGGTGGCACAGAATTCGAAACTCGGCAATGGCGGCGCCAAGCACCGGGCCGGCGCGGACGGCCACTGGATCGACCACGGCCATCACGCGCTGATGCGGCTTGCGGCATTCCGCGCCATCGGTGGCTATGACGAGGGCTTCACCCACAACGAGGATGCGGAGCTTGACGTGCGCCTGCGCCGCGCCGGCTTCCGCATCTGGATGACCGGCCGCACCTTCATGACCTATTATCCGCGCTCCAGGCCGCTCGCTTTGTTCCGGCAGTACATGGGCTATGGCCGCGGCCGCGCCCGCAATCTCCTGAAGCACGGCATGCGGCCGAAACTGCGTCAGGCACTGCCGCTTGCGGTGGTGCCGGTGGCCATCGGTGCCCTGCTGGCCGTCGTTCATTGGGCGGCCGCCGTTCCGCTTCTGGTCTGGGCCGGCCTTTGTCTCGCCTACGGTTTCTGGCTGGCCCTTGCCGAGCGCAATCCGCACGGGCCGCTTGCCGCCGTCTCGGCCATGATCATGCATTTCGCCTGGTCGGCCGGCTTCTGGCAGGAAGTGATCGGCTCCCGCTTCCGGAGGGCCGCCGCATGATGGCCGGGCCCGATCCGTCTCTCGTCTATGTCGATATCGGCATCTGCACCTTCCGCCGGCCGGAACTGGAGGACACGCTGCTGTCGCTTTTTGCGCAGGTGGTGCCGGCCGGCACGCGGCTGCGCCTGATCGTTGCCGACAACGATGCGGTGCCAAGCGCGAAGGCGCGGGTCGAGGCGCTGCGCGCGCGTTCTCCCTTCACGATCTTCTATGTGCATTGCCCGAAGGCGAACATCTCTATTGCCCGCAATGCCTGCCTTGCGGCAAGCGACGCGGACTATCTCGCCTTCATCGACGATGACGAGACGGCCTCGCCGGAATGGCTGTCCGAACTGCTGGCGACCGCCTTTTCCACCGGGGCCGATGCGGTGCTGGGCCCGGTCGATGCCGTCTATGACGAGACGGCGCCCGCCTGGATGAAGACCGGCGATTTCCATTCCACCCGTCCCGTCTGGGTCGATAAGGTCATCCGCACCGGCTATACCTGCAACGTGCTGCTTGATCTCAGAAGCCCGCGTCTCGAAAGCCGGCGCTTTGACCTGTCGCTCGGCCAGAGCGGCGGCGAGGATACGCAGTTCTTCTCCGCGCTGACCGCCGAGGGTGGCACCATCGCCTTTGCCGAACGCGCGCTGCTGCGGGAGCCGGTGCCGGAAAAACGTGCGCGCTTCGGCTGGCTTTTGAAGCGGCGCTTCCGCTCTGGCCAGACGCATGGCCGCATTCTCGGCGCGCGCCGCTCCGCCCCCGGGCGGCTGATGCATGCATCCATTGCTGCGGCCAAGGCTGGCGTCTGCGGCCTCGGCGCGATCGGCTCCCTGTTTTCCCCGGTTGCTCGCAACCGCTATGCCCTGCGCGGCGCCCTGCATGTCGGGGCCGTCAGCGGCGTGTTGGGACTGCGGGAAATCCGCCAGTATGGACAGATGGAGGCTGCATGAGCGAGGCGCCCGTGCCGGATGTGAGCTTCGTGATTGCCGCCTACAATGCGCGCGAGACGATCGGCCGCGCCATCGACAGCGCGCTGGCCCAGACCGGCATCACGCTGGAAGTGGTCGTCGTCGACGATTGCTCGAGCGACGGCACGGCAGAACTGGTGCGCTATTTCGGCGATCCGCGCGTGCGGCTGGTCGAGATGGCGCAGAATGGCGGGCCGGGTGCCGCCCGCAATGCCGGCATCGATGCCGCACTCGGCCGCTGGATCGCCGTGCTGGATTCCGATGACGAGGTGCGCCCGGAGCGTTCCGCCGCGATGATCGCGGCGGCGGCGCGTCTCGGGGCCGAGATTGTGGTGGACAATCTCGATGTCGCAAAGCCCGGCGAGCCCGTGGTCACCATGTTTGCGCGTGAGGATCTTCAGCAGCGCCCCCTGCTGACGCTGGCGGACTTCATCGGCTCCAACGTGATTTTCCGCTCCACCTTCAACTTCGGCTACATGAAGCCGATGTTTTCGCGCGCGTTCCTGAACGAACAGGGGCTGCGTTTCGATCCGTCCTTGCGGATCGGCGAAGATTATCTGCTGCTGGCCTCGGCGCTCGCTTCGGGCGGTCGCTGCGCCGTCGAACCGGGCGTCGGCTACATCTATCACATTCGCGAAGGATCGATCTCGCGCGTGCTGGAGCCCCGGCATGTCGAGGCGATGATCGCCGCCGATCGCGGCTTTGTCGCGCGTTTCCCGCTGGAGGGCGAGGCCCGTCGCGCCCAGGCGCGCCGCACCCGCAGCCTCATCGAGGCCGGCGCCTTCCTGATGCTGGTCGAGCATATCAAGCAGCGGTCGCTTTCGGGATGTCTCGGGGTTGCGGTGCGCCATCCGGCCGCGCTGCGCCATTTGAAAATGCCGATCGCGGCGCGTCTGCGCCGTTTCTTCGTTTCCAATTCACGTCGTCCCGCCCGGGCGTCGTTCTGATCATCCCCTCGGATCGAGGGACGTTAAGGGATCTTCATGATGGATCATGTCAATCTGCGCACGGCGACGTTCCCGGCGGCCAATCGGGACCAGGATTCCTTCATCGATCTGGACCGGCTGACAAGCGCGCTGATGCGCCACCTGCGGCTGATCGGCCTCTGTGTGGCGGTGGCCGTGCTGCTGGGCGGCACCTATCTCGTCTTCACGCCGCCCACCTATACGGCGCTGACGCAGATGCTGATCGACGAGAACCTGTCGCGCTATGGCGAGCAGGAGGACAACAGCCAGTCGGCACAGCAGACGGACAACCGGCTGTCGAGTGCCGTTGAAATCCTGAAGTCGAAGGCGCTGGCGCTGCGGGTGGTGGATGATCTGAAGCTGCAGGACAATCAGCTGTTTCTCGATCCGCCACAGTCGCCGATCGGTCTCCTGAAGGGTAGCGTGAAAAGCCTGGTGAGCCTGGTCAAGCCGGCAGAAGCGCCCGTGTCCGAGACGGATGCGCGCAATGGCCGGCGCGAAAAGGCCGCCGCCATCCTGCAGGAATCCCTCGACGTCAACCGTGTCGGCCGTAGCTCCGTCATCGCCATTGCCGTGCAGTCGCCCGATCCGCTGCTCTCGGCCCGGCTCGCCAAGTCCTATGCCGCGGCCTATCTGTCCGAACAGCTGAGTGCCAATTTTGACGCGACCGAACGGGCCTCGAACTGGCTGCAGGAGCGGTTGAACGACCTCAACCAGCGCTCCCAGGAGGCAGCCCTTGCCGTCGAACAGTACAAGATCAAGCATGGGCTGATCTCGCCGCGCGGCGAACTTCTGTCCTCTCAGCAGCTCTCCGACCTGACCAGCCAGCTGATCGTGGCGCAGGCCGATACGGCAACCGCCTCGGCCCGCTACAATCAGTACAAGGCGATCCTCGATCAGGGGCCGCAGGCTGCCGTCAACAATGCGCTCGTCTCCTCCACGGAGACCGACAATTCCGTCATCAAGGATCTGCGCCGCCGCTATCAGGCCGCGCAGGAGCGCGAGCGTGCCGTGGTGGAACAGTTCGGTGCCGATCATCCGCAGGCCAAGCTGCTGGAGGGCCAGAAGAACGATCTCGCCCAGCAGATCTTTCGCGAGTTGCAGCAGATGACCTCCGGCTTCCGCAACGATTACGAGGTGGCAAGCTCGCGTGAAAAATCGCTGCGCGACAGCATCGACCATGTGGCCGGCAACAATTCGCAGGCCAATGTCTCGCTGGTGGAACTGCGGGAGCTGGAGCAGAAGGCCAATTCGCTGAAGGCCACCTACCAGACCTACCTCGACCGTTTCGAACAGGCGACGCAGCAGCAGTCCTTCCCGATTGCCAAGGCGCGCGTGATCTCGGAGGCAGGGGTGCCCACCGCGCCCTCCAGCCCGAAGAAGACCCTGACCATGGCGCTCTCCGTTGTGCTGGGACTCTTCATCGGCGGCGGCATCGCGACCGTGCTGGAGCTGAAGGAGCGCGCCTTCCGGCTGGGGCACGACGTGCGCGCACGCCTCGGCATGCGTTTTCTCGGCTATCTGCCGCGGGTGCGCTCCGCTGCGGCGGAAGCGGCGGCCGCGCGCGGCAAGAAGAAGAAGGGGACGGGCGAGCCGGATGGCGCCGATCCCGGTTATGACGCGGCGGGGGATGCCAAGCGCTTTGCCCGTCGCCTGACGCGTGTGGCTGCGGAGCATCCGCGCTCCGCCTTTGCCGAGACGCTGCGCAATGCCAAGCTTGCCTGCGACGTGGCACTGCCGAACCGCGAATGCCGTGTCATCGCCGTGGTTTCGGCGCTGTCGGGTGAGGGCAAGTCGACGGTGGCCGCCAATCTCGCCATCCTGCTCGGCGCGCTCAACAAGCGCACGCTGCTGCTCGATGCCGATCCGACGCAGGGCGGCTCCAGCATCGTGCTGGGAACCGATGCCACCCATGGACTGATGGATGTGCTGCGCGGCGAGGTGCCGTGGACGAGCGCCATCACGGTCGATACCAAGGCCAAGCTGGCGGTGATGCCCTTCTTTGCGCGCGGCGAGACCCAGCCGCATGCCAGCGAGCTTCTGGCTTCGCCGGAAATGGGGCGCCTGATGGAGACGGTCAGCAGCCGCTTCGACTATATCGTCGTGGATCTGGCGCCGCTGGTGCCGACCATCGATGCCAAGGCCTTCGCGCCCTTCGTGGATGCCTATGTCTTTGTGGCGGAATGGGGGGCGACGCCAGTCAAGCTGGTGCAGGGGCTTATGGAGGCGGAGCCGGTGCTCGCGGCCAAGACCGTCGGCGTGATCCTCAACAAGACGGACATGGACCTTCTGCCGCGCTATTCCGATCCCGGCGCGGCCGAACGCTTCCGCAACCGCAGCCTCGCCTACCATACGGATGAGCCGGTGACCCTGTGATGCGCCAGCCGGGGCTGGTCGATGCGACCGGCCCCGCTGCTGCGAGCGGCGTTACGGCGTCGAGGCGACCGAGCCGTAGATCACCACGAACAGATACATGGCGAAGGCGCCCAGCGCAAAAAGGATGAAGAAGGTCACGATGCCGCGTCCGCCGCGCTGCTTGCGGCGGCGGTGCGTAGGGCTGTCGCCCGGCGTGGTAATGGGATCGTTTGCGGGGTCCTTGATCATGATGCCTGCCTTTCCTGTCTGTGCCTAACGGCAGAGGACACCGGGAGTTCCGCCAGGCGATGCGCCGGAAAACGCAGGGGATGGACGGCCGTCAGGCGCTGCGGCGCTGGCGCAGCAGATAGACGAAAGCGCCGGCCGACATGGCCGCCAGCGCGTACCAGGTCAGCGCATAGACCAGATGGCTGTTGCGGAAGGTCACCACGGTCAGCCCGCCGACCGGATAGCCGCCGGCGTTCGGCGTCTTGTCGGCATCGATGAAATAGGGGGCAATGTTCGCGACGCCGCGCGCTGCGGCAATCGCCGCGACATCGCGGGAATACCAGCGATTGCCGGCGGGATCGTTGGCGCGCAGGAAGCCGCCGCCGGGTTCGGTAAGGCGAAGCAGGCCCGTGACCTTCGTCTCGCCGTTGATCTCGCCCGCCGCGCGGCTGGCCGCCTCGCGCTTTTCCGCCGGCACGAAGCCGCGATTGATCAGGATCGTGCCGCGATCGGCGGTCTGAAGCGGCGTCAGCACCCAGAAGCCGGGACCAAGGTCCGTTACGGCCTGGACGAGGGTTTCCCGGTCGTTGAGAAAGGTGCCGGTTGCGGTGACGTGGCGGTATTCGTCGCTCTCGACGGTGATGCGCGGCCAGTCTGCGGGGGTCGGCACGATGACCGGTTCGGCGTGAACCCTTGCATCGACGCGGGCAATCAGGTCGAGCTTCCAGAACAGGCGCTGCACCTGCCAGGTGCCGAGCGACAGAAAAACGAGAACGAGGCCCGCCATCACGAGGGCAAAGGCCGTAGGGCGCTTTGCGGCTGTGGGGCGGACCTCGTTCGTCATGTCGTGCAATCCTCGAAGGGGCGGCCGCAGAGGCCGCCCGTCCTGCCGTCAGGGCATGTTCTTCATCATTTCGGGGTTCATCGGCATCATGTTGGTGTTCAGATGATGCATGACCCAGAGCGAGCCGGAGAGCGCGATGACGACGATGATGATCGTGAAGATCAGCGCCAGCATCGTCCAGCCGCCTTCCGACTTGGAGTTCATGTGCAGGAAGTAGATCATGTGCACCACGATCTGCACGACGGCGAGCGCCATGATGATCGTGGCCGTCAGGGCCTTGCTGTCCAGCACATTGCCCATCACCAGCCAGAACGGAATGGCGGTGAGGATGACCGACAGGATGAAGCCGGTCACGTAGCTCCCGAAGGTGCCGTGGGCGGCCTCGTGGCCGTGGCTGTGCCCGTGATGCGTGTTATGGGCGCTTTCATGCGCCGGCGCGTGCGGTTGCGAACTCATCCGAGCACTCCGATCAGGTAAACGAGGGAGAAGACGCCGATCCAGACCACGTCGAGGAAGTGCCAGAACATGGAGAGGCACATCAGGCGACGGCGGTTGGCTTCGATGAGGCCGTACTTCGACACCTGCACCATCAGCGTCACGAGCCAGATGCTGCCGAAGGTGACGTGCAGACCGTGCGTGCCGACCAGGGTGAAGAAGGCCGAGAGGAAGGCGGACCGCTGCGGGCCGGCACCTTCATGGATCAGGTGGTGGAATTCGTAGAGTTCGATCCCGAGGAAGGCGAGGCCGAACAGCAGGGTCAGCACCAGCCAGCCCAGCGTGCCGCCCTTGTCGCCCTTTTCCATCCGCAGCATGGCGAAGCCATAGGTGATGGAGGAGAACAGCAGCATGGCGGTGTTGATCGCCACAAGCTGGAGGTCGAACAGGTCGGCGGGGGAGGGGCCGGCCGCATAGCTGCGGCCGAGCACGGCGTAGGTTGCAAAGAGGACTGCAAACATCAGGCAGTCGCTCATCAGGTAGATCCAGAAGCCCAGCATGGTGCTGTTTTCCGGATGGTGTTCTTCCGTCAGGTAGAAGGTCGGCTTTTCGGCCGAAACGGCTTGGGTGTCACTCATGTTGATCAGGCCTGTTCCGCAAGCTGCTTGGTCCGGGCGGCCTCCGTCGCAACGACGGTTTCTGCCGGGATATAGTAATCGCGCTTGTAGTTGAAGGTGTGTGCGATGGAGACGACCAGGATCGCGATGAACGACAGGGCAGCCAGCCACCACATGTACCAGATCATGCCGAAGGCAAACCCCACGCTCAGAGCCGACAGGATTACGCCGGTGCCGGTGTTCTTCGGCATGTGGATCGGCTTGAAGCCTTCCAGCGGACGCACGTAACCGCGCTTCTTCATGTCGTACCAGCTGTCATGGTCATGCACGACGGGCGTGAAGGCGAAGTTGTATTCCGGCGGCGGCGAAGACGTCGACCATTCCAGCGTGCGGGCATTCCACGGATCGCCTGTCGTGTCGCGCAGCTCTTCGCGCTTGAAGAAGCTGACGACCAGCTGGATGATGAAGGAGCCGATGCCGAGCGCGATCAGGACTGCGCCAAAGGCGGCAATCACGAACCAGATCTGCAGCGAGGGATCCTCGAAATGGTTGACGCGGCGGGTCACGCCCATCAGGCCGAGCACGTAGAGCGGCATGAAGGCGAAGTAGAAGCCGACGAGCCAGAACCAGAAGGACATCTTGCCCCAGAACGGATCGAGCTTGTAGCCGAAGGCCTTCGGGAACCAGAAGTTGACGCCGGCGAGCAGGCCGAACACCACGCCGCCGATGATCACGTTGTGGAAGTGGGCGATCAGGAACAGCGAGTTGTGCAGCACGAAGTCGGCCGGCGGAACGGCGAGCATCACGCCGGTCATGCCGCCGATGACGAAGGTCACCATGAAGCCGATCGTCCAGTACATCGGCACTTCATAGCGGATGCGGCCGCGATACATGGTGAACAGCCAGTTGAACATCTTGGCACCCGTCGGGATCGAGATGATCATCGTGGTGATGCCGAAGAAGGCGTTGACGCTGGCGCCCGAACCCATGGTGAAGAAGTGGTGCAGCCACACCAGGTAGGACAGGATGGTGATGACGACGGTGGCATAGACCATCGAGGCGTAGCCGAACAGGCGCTTGCCGGAGAAGGTCGACACGATTTCCGAGAAGATGCCGAAGGCCGGCAGGATGAGGATGTAGACTTCCGGGTGGCCCCAGATCCAGATGAGGTTGACATACATCATCGGGTTGCCGCCGAGGTCGTTGGTGAAGAAGTTCGTGCCAACGTAGCGGTCAAGGGTGAGCAGGACGAGGGTTGCCGTCAGGATCGGGAAGGAGGCGACGATCAGCACGTTGGTGCAGAGCGAGGTCCAGGTGAAGATCGGCATCTTCATCATGGTCATGCCCGGTGCGCGCATCTTCACGATGGTGGCGATCAGGTTGATGCCCGACAGCGTCGTGCCGACACCGGCCACCTGCAGGCCCCAGATGTAGTAATCGACCCCGACCCCCGGCGAGTAGTCCGCGCCCGACAGCGGCGGGTAGGCGAGCCAGCCCGTGCGGGCGAATTCGCCGACGAACAGCGACAGCATGATGATGACGGCGCCGGCCGCGGTCATCCAGAACGAGAAGTTGTTCAGGAAGGGGAAGGAGACGTCGCGCGCACCGATCTGCAGCGGCACCACGAAGTTCATCACGCCGGTGACGATCGGCATGGCGAAGAAGAAGATCATGATCACGCCGTGGGCGGTGAAGACCTGATCGTAGTGGTGCGGCGGAAGATAGCCTTCGTTGGCGCCGAAGGCGATCGCCTGCTGCGTGCGCATCATCAGGGCGTCGGCAAAGCCGCGCAGCAGCATGATGAGCGACAGGATCACGTACATGATGCCGATCTTCTTGTGATCGACGCTCGTGAACCACTCCTTCCAGAGATAACCCCAGAGGCGGAAGTAGGTGAGGGCGCCCAGCACGGCGATACCGCCGACGCACACGCCGAGGAAGGTGACCAGGATGATCGGCTCATGGGTGAAAGCCAGCGAATCCCAGGATAACCGTCCGAAGATGAATTCCATCAGGTTTGTATTCGTGAACATGGTTGTTTCCAGTCCGTATCAGCCGCGTTACGGCTTGGGGTTTGTGTTCAGCTGGTCGGGCGCCGCGCCGTGGCCGTCATGGCCTGCGTCGCCTGCGGCCGCGGGCGCATTCACGCCTTCGGCTTCCTGACCCTGCTTGGCACCGTGGCCTGTGGCCGGGTACGTTGCGCCGGGGCCCGCTTCCGCGGCCCAGCGAGTATCGTATTCGAGACGCTTGCGGTTCTCCTCGCTGTCGACGCCGGCACCCCCCATCTTGTCGATGTGCATCATCTCGTTGGCGCACATCTGACCCGGCTGGACACACAGGTTCAGGATGGCGTCATAGAGACCGTTCTCGACAGTGGCGTAGTAGGTGACCGGTACGCGACTGCTCGGGCGCTCCAGCTTCAGATACGCATCGCGGTTGAGAGCGGATCCCTGGCTCTTCACGCGGCTGACCCAGTCGCCGAACGCAGCGTTGCTCAGCCCGTGGAACTTGAAGCGCATGCCGGAGAAGCCGTCGCCGCTGTAGTTTGCGGAAAAGCCTTCGTAGACGCCTTCCTTGTTCATGACCGCGTGCAGCTTGGTCTGCATGCCGGGCATGGCGTAGATCTGACCGGCAAGGGCGGGAATGTAGAAGGAATTCATCACGGTCGAGCCGGTGATCTTGAACTCGATCGGGGTATCGATCGGGGCTGCGATCTCGTTGACCGTCGCGATGCCCTGTTCCGGATAGAGGAACAGCCACTTCCAGTCGAGCGCCACCACTTCGATGGTGATCGGCTTGGTCTCGGCGGTCACGGGACGCTTGGAATCGATCCGGTCGAGCGGCCGGTAAGGATCGAGCTGGTGGGTGCTGACCCAGGTCACGGCGCCGAGCGCGATAATGATCGCCAGCGGCGCCGACCAGATCACCACTTCGAGCCGGGTGGAATGATGCCATTCCGGATCGTACTTGGCCGTCGTGTTGGAGCGCCGGTAGTGCCACGCGAAATACAGCGTGAGGCAGATCACCGGCACGATGATCAGGAGCATCAGGGCGACCGAGACGAGGATCAGGTCGCGCTGCTGCATGGCAATGTCGCCGGACGGCGACATCACGACGAGATTACAGCCCGACAGGGCCAGGGGTAGGGTCAGGGCACTAAGCCGGCGAATGAGCGTCATCAACCGTGGCATCTTTCAGTTCGAAATTTGCGTTTTGTCTACTTGCGACTAAAGCACTAGCTGCGTGCTCCCTATGAGGTCTTTCGTCGCAGTGCAAAACATTTTCGTGCAGTGCACGCGGAACTCACAGGGCGAGAGGCTGTTTTAGGGGCCGCGCACTGAACAATCGCCTAACGAGCAAGCCGGCTCGTTACGAGATGGTAAACGAGGACCATTACACGGCGTTAACACGCCGGGATTGCGGCAGAATTTGGAACCTACCGCATTTGGTACTTGATAACGGCCAAATATGCATCATCCTCTTTTGTGGGGAGGCGACTATTCGCCGCATAGGAGGAGTGCATTCATGACTACAGCAGCAGGCAATCCGACATCATCCGACTTCGAGCGCGATGCCCAGCGCATGCATGACGACAAGCCGCTGTCGCCCGGCAGCATTGCCATTGGCGTCATCATCGGCCGCATGTCGGAATTCTTCGACTTTTTCGTCTATGGCATCGCATCGGTGCTGGTCTTCCCCTATCTGGTCTTCACCTTTGCCGGAGACCCGGTAACGGCAACGCTGATGTCTTTCGCCGTGTTTTCCCTGGCCTTTCTGGCGCGACCTGTGGGGTCGCTGTTCTTTATGTGGATCGATCGCACCTACGGGCGCGGCACCAAGCTGACCATCGCACTGTTCCTGCTCGGCGGTTCGACGGCGTCGCTCGCCTTCCTTCCGGGCTATGAAACCATCGGCGTGTGGTCGGTGGCGCTTCTGGCGCTGTTTCGCCTGGGCCAGGGCTTTGCGCTGGGCGGCGCCTGGGATGGCATGGCCTCGCTTCTTGCGCTCAACGCCCCGAAGCAGCATCGCGGCTGGTATGCCATGATGCCGCAGCTGGGCGCCCCCTTCGGCTTTGCGCTGGCAAGCGCCCTGTTCGGTTATTTCTATTCCAGCCTGACCCCGCAGGATTTTCTCACCTGGGGCTGGCGCTATCCCTTCTTCGTGGCCTTCGCGATCAATGTCGTGGCGCTGTTTGCCCGCCTGCGCATCGTCGGCAGCCGCGAATTCGGCGAGCTGTTCGAAAGCCATGAACTGCGTCCCCGCACCGTTTCCGAAACGATCAGCGTCCATGGTCGCGACATCCTGCTCGGCGCCTTCGTGCCGCTGGCAAGCTTTGCGATGTTCCACCTCGTCACGATCTTTCCGCTGAGCTGGGTCACGCTGCATGGTGGCCAGTCGCCGGGTGAATTCCTGTTCGTTCAGATCATCGGCGCCATGGTCGGCCTCTGCGCGGTCGTGGTGTCCGGTGCACTGGCGGATCGCATCGGTCGGCGCAAGCAGCTGATGGTCGGAGCCGTCATCATCGCGATCTTCAGCTTCTCCGCCCCCTTCCTGCTCGACGCTGGCGGTCGCGGTCAGGATGCCTACATCATCATCGGCTTCGGCATTCTCGGCCTTTCCTTCGGTCAGGCCTCCGGCGCGGTTTCCTCGCGTTTTGGCCAGCAGTATCGCTATACAGGTTCGGCGCTCACCTCGGATCTCGCCTGGCTTGTGGGCGCGGGCTTTGCACCGCTGGTGGCGCTCGGTCTTGCCAGCAAGTTCGGCATCGTCTTCATCGGCGGCTATCTGATCTCGGGCGCGATCTGTACGCTCGCCGCATTGACGCTGAGCCGCATTCTGGATGCCGCCGAACACCAGGCGCCGTCGCAGCGCTGAGGAACGCTGATCCGGCTCCGCGAACCGCTTGCCTGTCCGGTCTGCCGTCTCCCCGGGCGGACCGAGGCAACCGATAGCCATAGAACCCCCGGCCGGCGCCCTGCTGGCCGGGTTTTTCTTTGCTCTTCGCGATTCTGCGGCGGCAGTTGAAGATCCCCCTCGGGCATGGCACGGCTGAGAGGATCAACAGGGGAGATTCGTCCGCGTGAGCGACCATTGGCACGACACAGAGATTTCAAACGCTGCGGCCGTCTTGCTCGCGGCCATCCGCAATCGGACGACCGTCGGGCGCGACACGGTGGCCGTCTCCGGCGAGGCTGAAGGCTACGCCGTGCAGTCGGCCCTGGCCGGGGCGCTCGGGCTCGTGACGCCGCCTGGCTACAAGCTTTCGCTGCGTACGGATGTCATCCTCGCCGCCCCGTTGCTTTTCGTGCGCGAAGCCCCGCAGGCTGAGCATGAACCCGGTATCAAGGTCGAGATCGAACTGGCGCTGACGCTGTCCGAGGATCTGCCGCCACGGGACGAAGCCTATCGTCGCGAGGATGTGCTCGACGCCATCGGCAGCGTCGCGATCGGCGTGGAACTGGTGCGCAGCCGTTATGTCGATGGTCCGCGCGACAGCCTTGCACATCTTCTCGCCGATGGCATGAGCAATGTCGGCTATCTGGTCGGTCCGATGCTCGACCGCGACCTTCTGGCGCCGGGCGCCGACCTTGGCCCGTTGCTGCTGACCAATGAAGGCACCGTGCTGTTTGAGGATGCCGCCCGGCATCCCGATGGCGATCCGCTGGCTGCCGTGCTGGTGGCGGCCAATGCCGGCCTGCCCATGGGCGGATATCTGCGCAAGGGGCAGGTTGTGACGACGGGCACGCTGTCCGGCGCACCGGTCATTCCCGCGCCCTCCCGCTTCACCGTGGAACTCGGCGGGCAGGTGTTGACGGTCACGCTCTCGGCCTGACACGTGGAAGGCGCCCGCATCGCTACGGGCGCCTGGGAGGTCCGCCGGGCGGTGGATCAGGCAGCCTTGCGCTGCTTGGCGGATTCTGTTTTCGGGGCCTTTGTCGCCTTGGCCTTGGCGCCATCCGCCTTGGCCGTCTTCGCCTTTGCAAGCTTCATGGGAACCAGCGACATGACTTCCTCGGCAAACAGGCGGGCATTTTCCTGGGCCTTGTCGAGATTGCTGACGCGCTCGGCTTCCATGGTGTGCAGCGTGCCGCCTGTGACGAACATGTCGCGATAGGCGGCGCGTTCGATGAGGGCGGTTTCCAGCACATGCACCTGCTGTTCGGCGAGCAGCGCCTTGACGGCCATCAGCGCGCGCGTGGTGATGATCGAGTTGATGCGGGTCAGTACGACGGAATGGGCAATCCGGATGTCACACTGGGCGGCCAGTTCCCGGAGGATCTCCAGCACCTGCGCGGCGCCGGCGGCATCCATGGCGCATCCCTGAACGGGGATCATGACCCGTTCTGACAGGCCGATGGACTTGGCAAGAAGTGGCGTCACACCGCCGGCAACGTCGATGATGACATAGTCCATCTTCTTGCCGAGTGTCTTCACCTCCTGCTCGATGGTCTTTTCCGACACATTCGAGACGACGGTGAAATTGGCCGGCTTTTCCGACAGGCGGTGCCAGCGGGTGATCCACTGCTGCGGATCGGTGTCGAGAAGCGCAACGCGCAGGCCGCGCTGCGCAAGTTCTGCTGCCAGAACGAGAGCAACCGTGGTTTTACCGGCTCCTCCCTTTGTATTTGCAAACGTAATTGTGGGCATAGCTTGACCTCGAGATGACAATATTGGGAATCATCCTGCGCGAGGGCGCTCTCGTCTTTGCTCGTTCTTTTGTGGGTGACAGGCTTTGCTCAGAGATGATGCGCAATCATTGTTCACGAAGCTTGCGTGACGCTGGTGTCGGCGCCCAAAAGCCCGCATTTCCGGGCTTTTTAGCGAAACGGCAGACTGCGCGCCGGCGGGGCGGGTGCGCTATCGTCTTATGGTCGTTGCGGTTTTTTGACTGTAACGAAAGGCTGCATTTGGCTGTTGCATGGGTGCATTGGGTCGCCTGCGAAACTTTTCCGATGGATGACCGTTCTAACCGGACTTTCCTCCGTCAGAAGGCTTTCCTGCGTGAGCGACTTCCAGTTTGGTCCGGTTCCCGGCCCGTCCGGCACCCTGTTTCGGCTCTGGGCTCCCCTCCAGGCGCGTATCGATCTTGAGATCGAGGGACGCGCACCCCTGCCGATGGAGCGCACCGATGATGGCTGGCACCGTCTGCACGTTGCAGAGGCCGGTTCGGGGACCCTTTATGCCTTCCGCCTGCCGGATGGGCTTCTGGTGCCGGACCCCGCGTCCCGCCATCAGCCGCGTGATGTGCATGGCCCGAGCGAAGTGGTGGATCTGGCCGCCATTCCCCGCCCGCAGGCAGGCTGGTGCGGGCGCCCGCTGGAAGAACTGGTGTTCTACGAGCTGCATGTCGGCACCTTCACGCCGCAGGGCACGTTCCGTGCGGCGATCGACCGGCTGGACCATCTCCGCGATCTCGGCGTCACCGCCCTGCAGATCATGCCGATTGCCGATTTTCCCGGTCGCTGGGGGTGGGGGTATGACGGCGTGCTGCCCTATGCGCCGGAAAGCCGTTATGGCCGGCCGGAAGACCTGATGGCGTTGATCGATGCTGCCCATGAACGCGGGCTCTGCGTTCTGCTCGATGTCGTCTACAACCACTTTGGACCGGACGGAAACTACCTGCCGGCCTATGCGCCGATCTTCACCGACCGGCATCGCACCCCCTGGGGCAATGGCGTCAACTACGACGATGCCGGCTCCCGGCCGGTGCGCGACTTCGTCATCGAGAACGCCATGTCGTGGATCCGGGATTTCCGCTTGGATGGCCTGCGGCTCGATGCGGTTCATGCCATCAGGGACGACAGCGGGGAGCATCTGCTGCACGAACTGGCGCGACGGGTGCGGGCGGCAGCTGGCGATCGTCCCGTGCATCTGATCGTCGAGAACGAGGACAATAGCAGCGACCTGCTGGCGCGCGGCGGGGATGGGTGCCCGGTTTTGTTCTCCGCCCAGTGGAACGACGACATCCATCATGTGCTGCATGTGGCGGCAACGGGCGAGACCTTCGGCTATTACGCCGATTTCGCCGAGGGAGTAGCCAGCATCGGGCGGGCCCTGGCGGAAGGGTTTGTCTTCCAGGGCGAGCACATGGCCTATCGCGGCGAAGCACGCGGCCAGCCGAGCGCGCTCCTGCCGCCGAGCGCTTTCATCTCCTTCATCCAGAACCACGACCAGATCGGCAACCGGGCGCTGGGCGACCGGATGATCGCGTCCGCTTCCCTGCAGGCCATCAGGGCGGTCACCGCCGTCTATCTGCTGGCGCCGCAACTGCCGATGCTGTTCATGGGTGAGGAATGGGGTGCGCGCGAGCCCTTTCCCTTCTTCTGCGATTTCAACGAGGAGCTGAACGAAAAGGTGCGCCAGGGCCGGCGCGAAGAACTGTCCCGCCTGCCGGGCTTCGATAGCGATGATCTGCCCGATCCGACCGCCGAGGCAACCTTCCGCAGCGCGAAGCTTGACTGGACCTGCCTGGCGGACGAGGCGGGACAGGAGATGCTGGACTTTTACCGAACGCTGCTTGCGCTGCGCCACCGGCGGATCGTGCCGCTGCTGGCGGGTGCCGGCCCGCAGTCTGGCCGCTTCGAGGTGGATGGACAAGGCCTTCTGGTCGAGTGGAGCCTTTCGGGTTGCCGCTTGCAATTGCAGGCGAACCTCGGCGATTCTACAACCCGTGTACCCTTGGTGGCCACGGGGGAGGTGCTTTTCCGCGTTGGTCACATTGACGCCGGGGATGCCGCCCCCTGGTCCCTGATCTGGAGTCTTGCCGATGGTTGAGCCTGGCCGTTTTGACCCCCACAATCGACAGCGCGCTGGCGTGCCGCTGGATGGCCTGGCACGCCAGCACGGCATTGCCTTCACCCGGCCCGAACCCGATGGCACGGAGGTGCCGATTTCGAGCGATACCAAGCGCAAGATCCTGTCGGCGCTGAACGTGAGGCTTGACGATACGTCCGCCCCTGCCATGTCTGCATGCTACCTGCCTCCGCTTCTGTCCGGTGAGCGGGTCTGGGGCCTGACGCTGCAGCTGTACGAACTCCGCTCCGGCCGCAACTGGGGCATCGGAGATTTCGCGGATCTTGTCGAAATCTGTCATCTGGCGGGCAAATGGGGGGCGGATTTCATCGGCCTGAACCCGCTGCACGCCCCCTTTCTCGCGGATCCCGCCCGTTGCAGCCCCTATGAACCGTCCAGCCGACGCTGGTTCAATCCGCTCTATATCGCTATCGATCAGTTGCCTGGCTACACAGTGTCGCTTGACCTGCTGGCGGATCTGGAAGTGCTGCGCGCGAGCGCGCTGGTGGAGTATCCGGCCGTCGCTGCCCTGAAATTGCGTGAACTGCGCCGCTTCTGGCGCGAATGGCGTGACGGTGGCGGCAGCGTCTATACGCCGGCCTGCTTCGATGCCTTCTGCCGGCAGGGTGGCGAGAGCCTGAGGCTGCATGCCCTGTTCGAGACGATCTCGCTCGATATGGTGGCACGCGGATATTCCGCCGGCTGGCGCGGCTGGCCGCAGGACATGCAGGATGCGAAAGGCCCGGCCGTGCAGGCCTTTGCCCAGTCCCGACAGGACGAGATCGAGTTTCACATGTTCCTGCAATGGCTCGTGCATGTGCAGCTGTCGGATGTCGTGGGGGCGGCCGAACGGGCGGGCCTGCGCATAGGCCTCTATCTTGACCTTGCCGTGGGCGAGGCGTTGGATGGTTCGGCAACCTGGAGCGAGCCGCAGATCTATCTGTCTTCCGCCAGTATCGGCGGCCCCCCGGACCCCTGGGCCGTCGACGGCCAGGACTGGCGGCTGGCAGCCTTCCTGCCCTCTGCCATCGCGGCGGGCGATGAGCCGCCCTATCGCCGCATGCTGGAGGCTGCCATGCGCTATGCCGGCGCCGTGCGTATCGATCATGCCGCGGCGCTTGGGCGCCTCTTTCTCGTGCCCTTCGACAGCACGCCCGCCGAGGGTGCCTATGTCGATTATCCGAAGGAGGCGCTGCTGCAGGTGCTTTCCGAGGCCTCGCACGATCATCAGTGCCTGGTGATTGGCGAGGATCTCGGCAACCTGCCGCCGGGCCTGAGGGAGGATCTCGCCCGCGCCAACCTGCTCTCCTATCGGATCTTCTCCTATGAGCGGGACGATACAGGTTTTACACCAGCGCACACCTATCCGGCGCTATCGCTTGCCTGCATTTCCACCCATGATCACCAGACGCTGGGCGGCTGGTGGGCTGGTGCAGACATCACCGCCCGCGCCGACCATGGACTTGTGCCACAGGCTGTGGCCGATCGGGATCTTATCCAGAGGGAAACGGAGCGCGCCGACCTGGTGCGTCTGCTCGGGTCGGAGAAGCTGACGGCGCCAGCGCCGGACACGTCGTCTCTTGCCGGTTCCGATCTCGACGGCCTGATCCTTTCGCTGCATCGCCTGATGGCGCGTACCCCCTCCATGCTTCTTGGTGTCAGGCTGGCAGATCTGACCAAGGAGCCCGAGCCCACCAATATTCCCGGCACCAGCGACAGCCACCCCAATTGGCGGCGCAGGCTTTCGGTCGCGCTGGAAGATCTCGAGGAGTTGTCGCTGGTGGCCGAGGTCACGGCGGCGCTGCGGGCGGAGCGGCCGCGGGGGTAGGGCCACTGGTTAGGGCTGGAGGTGGAAGCTCTTTCTTCGACCGCGGCGACCCGCCTTGCCCGAGCCCTTATCCGGCGCGGGCGACAGCACTCTCCGTGTCCGGCAGGTTGGACGTCTCCGTCTCGACCTTCGCCTTGATGAACGCATCGCCGATCCCGAGCAGCACGGGATTGTCATAGCCGATCTCGGCCATGGCATCAGGCATGGCGGAGAGGGGGCCGGCCCAGCGGCGTTCCTCCGCGCGGGCAATCGAGCTTACGATGACGGCGGGGGTGGAGGGGCTCATGCCGTGACCGGTCAGCTTGACGGCAATGGCGCCAGCGGTTCGTCCGCCCATGTAGAACACGGTGGTCACGCTGGCATCGGCAAGTTTTGCCCAGTCGAGATCGGCGGGTAGTTCGCCCTTGCGCGAATGGCCGGTGACGAAGCGCACCGATTGCGCATGGTCGCGATGGGTGAGCGATACGCCGAGCCGCGCTGCCATGGCCGTTGCCGCCGTAACGCCCGGTACGATTTCCACCGGGATGCCCTCGCGCTCCAGGCTTTCGATCTCCTCGCCCGCACGGCCGAAGATCATCGGGTCGCCGGATTTGAGGCGCACCACGCGTTTGCCGCTCCTGGCGAGCGCGATCATCGTGGCGTTGATATCTTCCTGCTTGCAGCTCTCGCGGCCGCCGCGTTTGCCGACCAGCATGCGCTTGGCTTCGCGGCGGGCCAGCTCCAGCACATCGGCGGAAACCAGATCGTCGAACAGGATGACATCGGCCGCCTGCAATGCCCGCACGGCCTTCAGCGTCAGAAGCTCGGCATCGCCGGGGCCGGCGCCGACCAGCGTGACGCGTCCTTCGCCGCTCGCTTCCACCGCCTGCGCGATCGATTCGGCATCCTTCACCAGCTGCTCGGCAATGCCGTCCGCCGGCGCCTCGCGGAAGACGCGGTCGACGAAGCGTTCCCAGAAGCTGCGCCGCTCGGTGCCGGGATTCAGGCGCGCATTGATCGCCTCGCGGATGCTCTGGGCAATTTCGGCCCAGGGTTTCAGCGCCGGCGGCAGCAGGGTTTCGATGCGCCGGCGGATCGCCTGTGCCAGAATGGGGGCAGCGCCATCGGTGGAAATGGCAATCACCACCGGCGAACGGTTGACGATGGAGCCGAACTGGAACTGGCAGAAGGCCGGCTTGTCGATGACATTGACCGGCACGCCCGCTGCCCGGGCCGCGCAATAAAAGGCCTTGGCCTCCTCGTCGGTCTCGCAATCGCCGAGCGCCAGCGCCGCCGTGCCGAAGATGCCGACATGCCAGGGATGGTCATGGTGAACGATGCCGGGGCGGACCGCAGCCTCTTCGGCCGGACGTGCGGCCCGTTCTGCAGCATGGGTTTCGATCAGGCCGCGCATCACCTCGCCGAGGTGATCGGCGGGACAGAAGACATGCACGGTCGCGCCGCAGGCAATGAGCAGTTCCGCCTTCCAGGCCGCGCCGTCCGAACCGCCGGCCAGCACCACCCGCTTGCCGTCGAGGCCGAAGAATACCGGCAGCTTCGCCAGCGGCTCCATGCGCGCCGGCGCTGTGCGGCCGGACGCTGTGCGGCGGCTGTCACGGGGTGCGGTCTGCTCGGCGTTCATCGGTGGCTCCGGTTCGGTCTGTTTGAAGGGCTTTGCGCGGCGCCCCTGGTCCCTCGCTCGCGGCCATACGGGTCTGCCGGCTGCGCAACATAACTCGAAAGTGCCATCGGCTGGCCTTTCCTCGCAAGAAATAATGCTGCGAAAACCCTGTAACTCTTGGAAAATCACTTCCGCTTGTGCGGTTTCGGTCGCGCTGACGCTGGGGTGATACGCTACGGGCTCCGGTCGGACTGTGCCATGGAACGAAAGGCTCTCGACAGGCAATTCGCTTCAGAGTATCGATTAAACGATTAATCAACGCATCCACCATGATGAAGAGCGAGAAGCCCAACCTGTCCGCGATTGCCCATACGCTCGGCGTATCGGTGGCGACCGTCTCCAACGCGCTGTCCGGCAAGGGGCGTGTCTCGACGGAGCTTGCCGAACGCATCCGCGACACCGCCCGCAGCCTTGGCTATGTGCCGAGCGTGGCGGGGCGCGCCCTGCGTACCGGCCGCACCGGCGTTCTGGGTCTCGTCCTGCCGGATATCGCCAATCCGCTGTTTCCGCAGATCGCCCAGGCCATCGAGCAAGCGGCATCCTCTGCCGGCTATGGCGTGCTGATCGGGGATTCGCGGGGTGCCGTGGAGCAGCAGACGCAGGCAATCCTGCGCCTCATCGATCGCGGTGTGGATGGCATCATCGTCATCCCGCGCCGGGGCACCCGCATTTCGGATATTGGCTGTCCCGTGGCCGTCATCGATACGCCCGCGACCCCCGGCAATACGGTGGCCTCCGATCACTGGGGCGGCGGCGAAGAAATGGGCCGGCATCTTCGGGAACTCGGGCACGAGCGCGTTCTCATTCTCGGCGGCAGCCCCCTGTCCAATGTCCAGTCGGACCGGATCGGCGGGTTGCGCGCCGGCCTTGGCTCAAGCGTGCGGGCAGAGGTGCTGTGGCTGGAACAGCATGCCGAGACGCACGGCGCGGATGCACCGCTCGGCCTTGCGGCGATGGTGAAGGACGGGGTGACGGCCTTTGCCGGGCTCTCGGATCTGACCGCCGTGCGCGCGCTGACGGAACTGCAAGCGGCCGGCATTGCCGTACCTGAGGCTGCCAGCGTCACCGGCTTTGATGACCTCATATGGTCCTCGGTCATCACGCCGTCGCTGACGACGCTGCGCATGGACATGGCGGAAATCGCCCGCCAGGCGGTGCAGGCGCTGGTGGCTGTGATCGCAGGTCTGCCGCAGGGGCGGGTGACGGCGCTGGGCACGGTTGTGGCCGATAGCAACAGTGTTCCGATGATGCTGATGTTGCGGCAATCCTCCGGCCCGCGTGCGGTTGATAACCGAAACGTTGAGGGAGATGAAGCATGAGGCTTTCCGTTGCGGGGCGCGTGATCGCGCCGCGGATCGCGGCCCGCCGACGCTGGAATTTTGCAAAGCTGTGCGCCGGCCCTATTTCTGCCTTCCTTGCAGCCTTTGATGGCCAAGATGGATGGCCGTTCCAATCAGTGTGCCATCCGGAAGCCCCAGACATGCGAATTGCCATCACCGGCCATGTTCCGAAAGCGGCGGAACGGGTCCGGCGGCCGCGCGTGGTGACCCTGGTCCCAGGTCCTTTCCAGGACATTGCGCGCGGCAAATTCGCCTTTGGTGTCACGTATAGCCCCGCATCTTTGGTGGAGGCAGCGTGATGAGTGTCTGGATCGATACCGACATGGGTTTCGATGATATCGCGGCGATCCTGGTGGTTGCCCATCGCGGGCCGCCCATCGCCGGTGTCTCGCTGGTGTTCGGCAATGCCGGTCTGCAACAGGTGGAACGCAATGCGGCCGGCGCGCAGGACGCGTTCGGCTGGACGTTCCCGCTCCATCGGGGACGCGCGTCCCCGGTCCTTGGCCGTCTGGAGACGGCAACAGGCATCCTCGGTGATCATGGAATGCCCTCGGCCGGCGCCCGCCTGCCGGAGGTGCCCGTGGTCCTGCACGCCGGGGATGCTTTCTCTTCCCTCTGCGCCTGGCTGGAGAATGGCGATGCGGAGCACCGCATCCTGGCGCTCGGCCCGCTGACCAATCTGGCCGCCCTGGCGCTTGCCCGGCCGGACCTTGCTGCCCGCATCACCGATCTCGTCTGGATGGGCGGCGGCGTGACGAGCGGAAATCACACGGCGTCCGCGGAATTCAACGCCTTTGCCGATCCGGAGGCACTCGCCATCGTGCTGGCGCATGGTCTGCCGCTGCGCATGGTCGATCTCGATCTCTGCCGCAAGGTGCTCGCAGCACCCGCCGACGTGCAGCCGGTGCGCGGGGCAGGCGGTCGCAACAGCGCGCTGCTCGCCGATCTGCTCTCCGGCTTCATCGATATCGCCGTCAGCCGCGGCCGCAGCGCCATGTCGCTTTATGATGCCGTGGCCGCCGTCGCCTTCCTGCGTAAGGATCTGGTGACCTGGCGCGATGTGCGGCTTGATGCGGAACTGACCGGCACCCATACGCGTGGCCGCACCGTGGTGGAAACCCGCCCCGGCCGCGCACCCTTCAATGCCGCCTGCGCCATCGACATTGCCGTCGAGCAGGCGCGCGACATCATTCTCGACGTTCTCAAAAGCGAAGCTGCCCGATGACCCGCCCCTTCGAACTCTTCGACCTCAACCTGCCGGAACTGCGCCTGCGCGCCGTGCAGGCGGCCCGCGGCGAGGTGCCCTTCGATCTGCTGCTGCGGGGCGGCGTCGTGGTCGATGTGGTGACGGGCGAATTGCGGGCCGCCGATGTCGGCATCGTCGGGCCGCTGATTGCCAGCGTCCACGCGCCGGGTTCGCGTCTCGACAGCGCCTCCACCATCAATGCCGCCGGCGCCTTCATCGCGCCCGGCCTCATCGACACGCACATGCATATCGAAAGCTCCATGGTGACGCCGGCCGCCTATGCGCAGGCCGTGGTGCCGCGGGGCGTGACGACGGTGGTGTGGGATCCGCACGAATTCGGCAATGTGCTGGGCCTTGCCGGCGTGAACTGGGCAGCCGATGCGGTGATCGACCTGCCGCTGCGCGTCATTCTGCTCGCCCCGTCCTCGGTGCCTTCGGCGCCGGGGCTGGAGCGTGCCGGCGCCGAATTCGGTCCCGATGTGCTGGCCGATCTGCTGGCGCGGCCGGATATCGCCGGCATCGCCGAAATGATGAACATGCGCGGCATCATCGAGGGTGATCCGCGCATGGCGGACATCATCCAGGCGGGGCTTGAAACGGGCAAGCTGGTCTGCGGCCATGCGCGTAGCCTGACCGGCTCCGACCTGCAGGCCTTCGTCACGGCAGGCGTCAGCTCTGACCATGAACTGGTGTCCGGCGATGATCTCATGGAGAAGCTTCGCGCCGGTCTGGCGATCGAGCTGCGCGGCAGCCACGACCACCTGCTGCCGGATTTCGTCGCCGCGCTGGAACGGCTCGGCCATCTGCCGCAGACGGTGACGCTCTGCACCGACGACGTGTTTCCCGACGACCTGCAGAATGGCGGCGGGCTCGATGACGTGGTGCGGCGGCTGGTGGGCTATGGCATGCGACCCGAATGGGCGCTGCAGGCGGCCACGCTGAACGGCTCACGCCGTCTTGGCCGCCCCGATCTCGGGCTTGTCGCGCCCGGCCGCCGGGCCGATCTCGTGCTGTTCGAGGATCTCTCCCGCTTCGAGGCCCGTCGCGTTCTCGTCTCCGGCCGCGAGGTTGCCGCCGGCGGCGCGCTGCTGGCTCCGCCGGCCGCCACAGAAACCGTGACGCTGACCGGCACGATGAAGCTCTCGCCGCTCTCGCCGGACGATTTTCGTGTCGCATCGACGGGACATGCGGCGCGCGTTGCAACGATCGACCAGCCCCGCTTCACCCGCTGGGGCGAGGCCGAGACCGCTGTGCGCGATGGTTTCGTCGTGCCGCCCGACGGTGCCACGCTGATTGCCGTCGTGCATCGCCACGGTCTCATCGCCGCAAGGCCGCGCGTCGGCTTCCTCACCGGCTGGGGCAACTGGCGCGGCGCCTTTGCCACCACCGTCTCGCATGACAGCCATAACCTGACCGTGTTCGGGCAGGATCCAGTCGACATGGCTGCAGCCGCCAATGCGGTGATTGCGGCCGGTGGCGGCCTTGCGGTTGCCTCGGGCGGCGCCGTGCAAGCCCTCCTGCCACTGCCGCTGGCCGGGCTTGTCGCGGATGGGAGCGTGGCGGAAGCCTCGGCCGGCTTTGCCGCCATTCGGGAAGCGATGGATCGCATTGTCGATTGGCAACCACCCTATCTGGTGTTCAAGGCCTGCTTCGGAGCGACGCTTGCCTGCAATGCCGGTCCGCACCAGACCGATCTTGGTATTGCCGATGTCACCACGGGGCGGCTTCTCGAAACGCCGGTGCTCGCCAGCTGGTGAAGCTGACAGGATGACGCATTTGTGACGAATTTGTCGCAGTTGATTCTGCTCAAAGCGTGCGTCATTCCTTGTCGCTAATTATGGGCTTCAGATATGGGATGCGTCGCCGGATGGTGCGCAGAGACAAGAAGGGCAAGCCCCTTCGAAGGAAGTCCTATGAACAGCGCTTACAACGTAGCCGACATCACGGTCGCGCAGGTGGACCGGGCCTTTCCGCTGGCCAGTGCGGCCGATGCGGCGGCCGATCTCGGCGACTGGCGCCAGTTCTGCGAACGCATCATCGCGGCGCGGGACGAAGGTGGCGCGCGCGAGCACCTGCTGGTCTGCGAAAACGGGCTTGGTTACCTGAAGGGGCTTTGTCTCGCGACACTGCGCGACACGGACGAGGGCGCTGTCATGGACGTACCGCTTCATGTGGTGGCGACAGTCCTCGATGAGGACGGTGTCCGCTCCGCGCTGCGGGTGCGCTTGCAGGGGCTGGCCGCCAGCGCTGGCGGGGCGCGCCTGCAATTGCCGGCCTGACAGCCTCAGGTCCCGCGCGCTTCTGCGCTGCTCGCCTCGGCCGCAAAGATATACCCCACGCCGCGCACGGAGCGGATGAAGACCGGATGGGCCGGATTGGGTTCGATCTTCTTGCGCAGGCGTGCAATCTGCGCATCGATCGCCCGGTCGAAGGCCTCGAGCTGGCGGCCGCGCGTCTGGTCCATCAGCATTTCGCGGGTCAGCACGCGGCCGGCATTGCGGATCATCACGGCCAGCATGTCGAACTCGCCGGTGGTCAGTTCCACCTCTTCGTCCTGCGGGTTCATCAGGCGGCGGCGATTGATTTCCAGCCGCCAGCCGTCAAACTCGTAGATCTGGCCCTGATCCTGGACCGGGGCTTCGGCCGGCTTGCGGCGGCGCAGGATGCTGCGCACGCGGGCGAGCACCTCCCGCAGATGGAAGGGTTTCGGAATGTAATCGTCGGCGCCCACTTCCAGGCCGATGATGCGGTCCACCACGTCGTCGCGACCGGTCAGCATCACGATCGGAACATCGGAGGTGGCCCTGATTTCGCGGGCCAGGGCCAGCCCGTCCTCGCTGTTGGGCAGCACGAGGTCGAGAAGGATCAGATCGATGGTAAAGTCGGCCATCGCCTTGCGCATGGAGGCGCCGTCTTGGGCGCCTGTGACGAGGAAACCCTCGTCCTCGAAATAACGCGTTACCATCTGACGGATACGAGGATCGTCATCAACGATGAGGATGCGCTCGGCCCGCTTCTCGAATTTCGTCATGCCACTGACCAGACCACCTGCCAGACCACCGGCCGAACCACCGGATTGGCTGTTACACGCTGTTACACGATTCAACCGGACCGTAACATGCCCGGCATCCTTCTGTCACCGCCGACCGCCATAGTTTGGCCATCAAGACAGAGGGACGGACATGCTTTCGACAGCCACCAACGCACACTCCGCTTTCGCCGCCATGGCGACGATGAAGCCGCAACTGGCCACGCTGGATGAACTCTTCGCCTCGGTCCCGCGCGAGACGCTTGATGTCGGCGAAGGCCTGTTCTGGCAGGGTGACGCCGCCCAGCACATCTTCGAGGTCACCGAAGGAGTCCTGAGGATTTTCAAGATCATAGGTGATGGCCGTCGGGTGATCACCGGCTTCCTCTACGCCGGCGACATGGTGGGTCTCTCGCTCAAGGATGTCTATCTCTACAGCGCTGAAGCCGTCACGCCCGTCAAGGTGCGCCGTCTCACCAAACGCGCCTTCATTGAAGCGGTCGAGCATTCGCCGGAGCTTCGCCCGCAGCTTTTCGCGCTGATGTGCGACGAAATGGCCGCCGCCCAGGACCAGATGGTGCTTCTGTCACGCAAGAGCGCGGAAGAGCGCGTTTGCAGCTTCCTGATGCTGATTGCCCGGCGCATGCAGGGTGGCCGTCCGATGGCCCGCACCGTTCAGTTGCCGATGAGCCGGCAGGACATGGCCGACTATCTGGGCCTGACGATTGAAACCGTATCGCGAACCATCACCAAGCTGATCGCGCGGGGCGTGATTTCGCCGAACGGCCGCCACGCTTTCGACCTCGCAAAGCCCGGAAAACTCCTTGCGCTGTGCGGCGATGGCGATAGTTATGACGACATCGGCGACAATGCCGTCAAGACGCGTCAGGCTGTCTGGCCGCATTGACGGGTCGCCTTTTTCGAAAGCCAAGGGGTTTGCATGGCAGAGATGATCAGTTCCGGCCCGCCGTCGTCGGAGGTCTCGAACCTGCTGTCGCTGCTCGACCCCATGAATGTCATCGCGCATGATGTGGAAGGCTTCATCCGCCACTGGAGCCGCGGCAGTGTCGGCCTTTTCGGCTGGCAAGCCGATGAGGTGACAGGGCTCGACGTGCTGACGCTGCTGTCGCCCGAGCCGCCCCTTGTCCTGGACGATGTCATCGCGACCATTCGCAAGGAAGGCGCCTTCAAGAGCAATCTCGAATACCGCCACAAGGACGGTCACACGATCTCGGTGCTGAGCCGCTGGGTCCTGAAGGATACCGGTGATGGCCCCCTGATCGTGCAGATCAACGAGGATTTCCGCGCCGCCGCCACCATTCAGGAAAATCTTGCGGCGCGCGAGGCGCATTTCCGCTCGATCCTGCAGACGGTGCCGGAAGCGATGGTGGTCATCGATGAGGTTGGCACCATCACCTCCTTCTCCTCCACGGCGGAGGACCTGTTCGGTTACGATGCCGAGGAGGTGGAGGGACGCAATGTGGCGATCCTGATGCCGTCTCCTGACCGCGAGAACCACGACCGCTATATCGTCAATTATCTGACCAGCGGCCAGCGCCGCATCATCGGTCTTGGCCGGGTGGTGAAAGGGCTGCGCAAGGACGGCTCGACCTTTCCGATGGAACTTGCCGTTGGCGAGGCGATCTCGAACGGCAAGCGCATCTTTACCGGCTTCATCCGCGACCTGACCAGCCGTCACAAGATCGAGGAGGAACTGCGCCAGGCCCAGAAGATGGAGGCCATCGGCCAGCTGACCGGCGGTCTGGCGCATGACTTCAACAACCTGCTCACCATCATCAGCGGCAATCTGGAAATGCTGGAGATGCGGGTGACCGAGCCGAAGGCGCAGGTCCTGCTGCGCGAGGCGCAGGGGGCGACGAATGACGGTGCGAAGCTGACAGGCCAGTTGCTGGCCTTCGGCCGCCGCCAGCCTCTCAACCCGCGCGTCACCGATCTCGGCCACATGATCTCAAGCTTTTCCGAGCTGATCCGCCGCACCATTGGCGACCGCATCGAACTGCGCACCACGGTGCGCGGCGGCGGCAACGAGGCACTGGTGGATGGGCCGCAGTTGCAGAATGCCCTGCTGAACCTGACGCTCAACGCGCGCGATGCCATGCCGGACGGTGGCCAGCTGACGCTGGAGGTGAGCCGCGTCCATCTCGATTTCGACTATGCGCAGATGTATCCGCAACTGCGGGCCGGCGATTACGTGCTTGTCGCCGTCAGCGATACCGGCACGGGCATGACAGAGGAGGTCAAGCAGCGGGCCTTCGAGCCCTTCTTCACCACCAAGAGCATGGGGGCCGGCACAGGCCTTGGCCTCAGCATGGTCTATGGTTTCGTGCGCCAGTCGGGCGGCCATATCCAGATCTACAGCGAGCCGGGGCAGGGCACCAGCATCCGGCTTTTTTTACCCACGGCCAGCAGGACCTCTGCCGCACATGCCCTATCGGAAACCACGATGCCGGAACAGCAGCTGCCGGGTGGCACCGAGACTATTCTCGTCGTGGAGGATGATCCGCGTGTCCGCAGGGTCGCGGTGGCCCGTCTGGAGAACACGGGCTACATCGTTCACCAGGCTGGCAACGGGCTGGAGGCGCTCGATGTGCTGGACCGGCACCCCGAAGTGGCGCTTCTCTTTACCGACATCGCCATGCCCGGCATGTCGGGCGACCAGCTGGCCAAGGTGGTGCGCGAGCGGCGTCCCGATATCAAGATCCTGTTCACGTCGGGCTATGCCGAACCGGAGATCGCCGGCAGGCAGCTGGCGGCCGACGGAAGCTGGCTGAAGAAGCCCTATACGGCACGCGAACTGGCCGTGCAGTTGCGGCTGCTGCTCGACTGAGCAAACAGTCAGATCCCTGTGGCAGCCGGCGTGGCCTGGCGATGGCCCAACCGTGTCCTCGACAACCCTCGGAGAGGAGAAGGCGACGTCAGCCGGCGCGTGCGACAGCCGCAGGCACAGGTTGCCTTGCCAGCAGGCCGGCAATGTCTGATGCAGGCATCGAGCGGCCGAACAGATAGCCCTGGCCGCAATCGCATCCCATCATCTTCAGCGTCAGTTCCTGCTCGATGGTTTCGATGCCCTCGGCAATCGTGGTAACGCCGATGTCGCGGCTCAGCATGATCAGCGCCCGGGTGATGGCGGCATCGCGCTGCCGGGTGAGCAGATCCCGCACAAAACCGCGATCGATCTTCAGCGTCGTGATCGGATAATGCTGAAGCGTCCCAAGCGAGGCATAGCCGGTGCCGAAATCATCGAAAGCAATGCCGACACCGATGTCGCGCAGGCCGTTGATCACGCGAAGGGACTCGTCGCCATCCGTCAGGGCGGCTGTCTCGGTGATTTCCAGTTCGAGAAAGCGCGGCTCGACGCCGTGATGCGTCAAAAGGTCCGCCACGGCCTCGATGAAGCCCGGGCTGCGCAGTTGCAGCGGAAACAGGTTGACGCTCATCTTGACGCGCGTCAGCCCCTTGGCCTGCCACTCGCCCATCTGCCGCACGGCTTCGCTCAAGACCCACCAGCCCACATCCAGGCTGAGAGGGCTGTGCTCCAGCAGCGGCAGGAACTCGGCGGGTGGCAAAAGCCCCCGCACCGGATGCTGCCAGCGGATGAGCGCCTCCATGCCGCACAGGCTGTCATCTTCCAGGCTGACCTGTGGCTGGTACTGCAGCACGAATTCAGCCCGGCGCAAGGCGCGTGCGATGTCGCTCTGGGCCGATCGTTTCGCTGCCTGCAGATGGTCAGGGCGGTGCATCGCTGCCTCATCGGCAAAGCCGGCACACAGGGCATCTGGATGCCGCGCCTGACGGGCGAGGAGATGATTGGCCGCAATGCTCGCAATCGCGCGTAGATTCTGCTGCTCGCCCGGCGAAAAGCCATCGCGGGGATGTTTGCCGACGATCCAGAACATGCCGAAGGAGACGCCGTCTGCGCCCCTCAGGGGGGCGCCGGCGAGAAACCCCGTATCCGCAGAAGCAGCGGCAGGCAGTGTCTGCGTCACTGACGCGTCAGCCGACAGGCTTGCGCGGTCGAGGACGACGACCACATCGTCTGACGCTGCCATCCGGATCAGGGCAATGTTGCCGCTTGCGTCTTGAGCTGCAAGGATGTCGTTAACGGCTATCTGACGGTCGTCGAGGGTTATGAAGGTGCCATCGACACCGAACAACTGGCTGGCGAAGCTGGAGACATGATGCAGGCAGGCTGTCATATCCGCCCGGGCTGCCGCGTGCTCATCAAATGTGCGGCTCTTTTGGCCAAACTCGGTATCCGCACCCATTTTCTGCTGCATTGCGGCCTCAAAGCATGTCAATCATGCATAGCTCAATCTTATTGAATTATTCCCCCTGAAAAGGCAAGGATAAACGCCGATCATCTATCACAATATTTCGGCTCAGCTGGTGTGCAGTGGTGTCAGATGCACGATTCGCGGTTGCAGGCGGGTAAATACATCGGACCGTCCAATATACACGATTGCTGTATTGCGCAATGTGCCGAGAACCTCGACGCAGTCCTGCTGCGCTTCCGTATCCAGGGATTCCAGCGCGTCATCGATGATCAGCCAGTCCGGCTGGATCAGCAGGGCGCTGGCGAGACGAAGCCGCGTGCGCTCCTCTTCCTCCAGGGTCCGGTCCCAGCGTTCGCGGGCATCGAGGTGACCGGCGAGCCGGTCGAGACCGGCGGCCGAAAGAGCCGCCCTCAACTGTTCGTCGGAAAACTCGCTTGCCTTGTTGGGGTAGGCCATCACCTCGCGCAGGCTCGCATCGGGAAAATAGCCCTTTTGCGGCATGAACAGCACGGTATCGGCGGAGGGCATGCGGATCTCGCCTGTCCCCCAGGGCCACAGGCCGGCCATGGCCAGAAAGAGCAGATGCCGGTTTGCGCGCGGGTCGCCGTTGAACATCACCCGGTCGCCGGGCGAGATGGTCACCTCGCCGGCAAGCTCCATGCCCTTGTCGCTGTCGCGTCCTCCGGGTCCGGGCAGCAGCACCAGATCGCCGAGCACGATCCGGCTTTCCGGTGAGGCTGTCAGCAGGGCGGGGGCTTTATCCTCCGCTTCTTCCTGGCCGATTTGGCACAGCGCCCGGCGGAAGACCGAGACGCGATAGAGGGCGGCCTTCCAGTCTGCAATCGGGCGGAAATTGTCGATGTACCAGCGCAGTGCCGTATTGACCTGGTTGAAGGCGCCGATCGCCATCATCAGGCCGCCGAAGGAGATGCTGCCGCTGAAATAGACCGGGGCTGCGATGAGAATGGGGGCGATCGTTGTCAGCCAGCCGAAGCCGGAGGAGACCCAGGTGAGATTGGTGTAGCCAAGCGCCAGCCGGCGGATGACGGCGAGAACTTCGGTGACGGCCGCCTGCATGCGCCGCCTCTCGCTGTCTTCGCCATGCGTCACCGTGATGGCCATCAGGTTCTCGTTTGTGCGCATCAGGGCAAAGCGCAGCTCGGCTTCCTTCGAATAGCGCAGCGTATTGAGGCCCGGCAGCCGCCGTCCGACCATGTTGCTGAGCAGAGAGGCGCTTGCTGCATAAAGAAGCGCAGCCCAGACCATGTAGCCTGGAATGGCGATCTGGCGTCCGTCGATCGTGAAGCTGAAATCGGACGAGATCGACCAAAGCACGCCGATGAAGCTGAGGAGCAGGATCGTGGAATTGACGAGGCCGATGGCAAGCGAGGTCGACAGTTCCGCCAGGTTGCGCGCATCCTCGTGCAGGCGCTGGTCCGGATTGATGCCGATGGTGCCGAGATTGGCGAGCTTCAGGGCCCGGCGCGGCGCCATCCACTGGTCCACCAGATCGCGCGCCAGGCCTTCGCGCATGTAGAGCGCCGTCATCTGGTTCAGCCAGGCCTGCACGACGTTGAGGATCAGCAGCGAGCCGGCAATCACGAAGAAGACCTTCAGCTCCGACAGGAAGGCCGGCAGATCGCGCCGTTCCAGCGAGTTGTAGAAGGGCGTGTTCCAGTAGTTCAGCCGATACTGCGCATAGACGGTGGTCAGGATCACGGCCAGCAGCGCCACCGTCAGCAGCAGCACGCGATTGCGCACCGCCGATTGCCAGAAGGCGCCCATCATCAGGCGCAGCTGGGCATCGAAGCGGAAGTCCGCGCTATCGATGTCGAATTCCGTCGCCTTGCCGCCGTCTTGGTTGGTCTCAGCCATGTCGCAGTCCGCGTTATATCGCCGTCGCCGGACGGTTCCGGCCATTCTAGTCCCGTATCGCTACATTTTACCTAAAGCCCATGGCGTGGCTTTGCGCCAGCCCCTTGCGGTGGTGAGGACGGGGACGGCGCGTGATCCGCGACATGACGGTCGTCAAAAAAATATTATAAACTTAAAATTTCTCTCTTGCATGCGCGGCGGTCCGGTGCAATTCTTTCCCCATCAAGAGGCGGAAACAGCCTCGCAAGGTGCGCGTCCGGGAGAGGAAACCCGTCCGATGACGCCTCAGATACAGAAGGGAACAGAGCCATGCTGGGACCGACCAGTCACGTGGATACCTTTGCGCGCGATAATCTTCCGCCCTTCGAACAGTGGCCGGAGTTGCTGCTCGACGGTTTCGATTATCCCGATTATCTCAATGCCGCCGTCGAACTGACCGACCGGATGGTTGAAAGGGGCTTTGGCGATCATACGGCCCTCATCGGCAATGGCCGCCGGCGCACCTACAAGGAACTGGCGGACTGGACGAACCGCATCGCAAGGGCGCTGGTCGAGGATTACGGGCTGAAGCCGGGGAACCGTGTGCTGATCCGTTCCGCCAACAACCCGGCCATGGTGGCCTGCTGGCTGGCGGCCACCAAGGCGGGCGCCGTGGTGGTCAATACCATGCCGATGCTGCGGGCCGGCGAACTGGCAAAAATCATCGACAAGGCGGAAATTTCCATGGCGCTGTGCGACACGCGCCTGATGGATGAACTGGTCGCCGTCGCCAAGGAAAGCCGTTTCCTCTCCCAGGTGATCGGCTTTGACGGCACCGCCAACCATGATGCCGAGCTCGATCGCGCCGCCCTGAACAAGCCGGTCCGCTTTGATGCCGTCCTGACCGGCCGTGACGACGTTGCACTGCTGGGCTTCACCTCCGGTTCCACGGGCGTGCCGAAGGCTACCATGCATTTCCACCGCGATCTGCTGATCATCGCGGATGCCTATGCCAAGGAAGTGCTGGCGGTGACGCCGGAGGATGTCTTCGTCGGCTCGCCGCCGCTCGCCTTCACCTTCGGCCTTGGCGGGCTTGCGATCTTCCCCTTGCGTTTCGGTGCCGCCGCCACGCTGCTCGAACACGCCTCGCCGCCGAAGATGATGGAGATCATCGAGACCTACCGGGCAACGATCTGCTTTACCGCACCGACGGCCTATCGCGCCATGCTGGCGGCGATGGATCAGGGCAAGGTTGACCTCTCCTCGCTGCGGATTGCCGTCTCCGCCGGGGAAACGCTGCCCGGGCCGGTGTTCGAGGAATGGACGGCAAAGACCGGCAAGCCCATTCTCGATGGCATCGGCGCCACCGAAATGCTGCACATCTTCATCTCCAACCGGCTCGGTGAGGCAAAACCCTATTGCACCGGCCTGCCGTTGACGGGCTATCGTGCGAAGATCGTCGACGAGCAGATGAACGAGTTGCCGCGCGGTGAAATCGGCCGGCTGGCGGTCAAGGGACCGATCGGCTGCCGCTACATGGCAGACGAGCGCCAGATGGAATATGTGCGCGACGGCTGGAACCTGACGGGTGACAGCTTTACCCAGGACGAGGATGGCTATTTCCATTTCGCTGCCCGTTCCGACGACATGATCATCTCGGCCGGCTACAACATTGCCGGACCCGAGGTGGAAGCTGCCCTTCTGAAGCACGAAGCGGTGCTGGAATGCGCGGTGATCGGGGTGCCGGACGAAGAGCGTGGCCATATCGTACAGGCGCATGTGGTGCTGACAGACAAGGCCGCGGCGTGCGACGCTCTCGCCAAGCTGTTGCAGGACCATGTGAAGTCCCTGATCGCACCTTACAAATATCCCCGCTCGATCATCTTTGCCGAGGCGCTGCCGAAAACCGAATCCGGCAAGATCCAGCGCTTCCGCCTGAAGGAAGACCGTGCGGCCTGATCGTGTCGGGTCACACGCCCTGTGGGGATCACTGCTTTCGACTAGGAAAATATCCCGGCCTGCGTCTATGGTTGTGCCGGGGATGACAGAACGACCGCAAAAGGTCGCGCATCACAGAGTGGGACGTCAAAGAAAACGGGAGTGCATCACATGAAGACTTTTCTGAAGGCCGCAACGCTGGCGTTGACGCTTGGCGCCTCGTCGCTGGCCATGGCGGAGCCGGTGAAGATCGGCCTGATCACCACGCTCTCCGGCGGCGGTGCGGGCCTTGGCGTCGATACGCGCGACGGCTTCATGCTGGCGATCAAGCAGTCCGGCAACAAGGACATCACCGTCGTCACCGAGGATGACGCACAGAAGCCGGAACTCGCCGTACAGATCGCCGACAAGATGATCCAGAGCGACAAGGTCGATATCCTGACCGGCATCGTCTGGTCGAACCTTTTGATGGCGGTCGTGCCGGGCGCCGTGGCGCAGGGCAAGATCTACGTGTCGACCAATGCAGCCCCGGCAGCGCTTGCCGGCGAAAAGTGCGATCCGCTCTATTTCAACGCCGCCTACCAGAACGACAATCTTCACGAGGCCATGGGCGAATATGCCAGCAAGGTCTACAAGAAGACGTTCATCATGGCGCCCAACTATCCGGCCGGCAAGGATTCGCTGACGGGCTTCAAGCGCTATTACAAGGGCGAACTCGCAAGCGAGGTCTATACCAAGGTCGGCCAGACGGATTACGCCGCCGAAATCGCGCAGATCCGCGCCTCCGGCGCCGATGCGGCCTTCGTCTTCCTGCCGGGTGGCATGGGCATCGCCTTCATGAAGCAGTATGCCCAGTCAGGCGTGAAGATCCCGGTCATCGGCCCCGGCTTCTCATTCAGCCAGGACGTGCTGCCGGCCATCGGCGATGCGGCGCTGGGCGCCAAGGCCTCCGGCCAGTGGGCGAAGGATCTGGATAACGCCGCGAACAAGAAATTCGTGCCGGCCTTCCAGGCCGAATATGGCCGTCTGCCCTCCATCTACGCCGTGCAGGCCTATGATGCGGCGCAGTTGATCCTGTCGGCCGCTTCCAAGGCGAGCGTCAAGGATGTGAAGACCTTCACCGCGGAACTGAACAAGGCCGACATCCAGTCGCCCCGTGGAAAATTCAAGTTCAACACCAACCGCCATCCGATCCAGGACATCTACCTGACGGAAGTGGTGAAGGAGAACGGCGCGCTGACCAACAAGATCGTCGAGACGATCTTTACCGATCACGGCGATGCCTATGCCAAAGACTGCAAGAAGTAAGGCCCGTTCGTGACCCTGGCTCTCGTCATCGAGCAGGTGCTGAACGGGGTTCAGCTCGGCGTCATGCTGTTTCTCATGGCCGCCGGGCTGACGCTGATCTTCGGCGTCATGGGCCTGATCAATCTGGCCCATGGCTCGCTCTACATGGTCGGCGCCTTTGCCTGCGCCTCCGTCGCCGCGCTCACCGGCTCCTTCTGGCTCGGCCTTGTCGCAAGTCTTGCGGCGGCGGCCGCCGCCGGTGCGCTGATCGAAATCACCGTCATCCGCCGCCTCTACCAGCGCGATCACCTCGACCAGGTGCTGGCCACCTTTGCACTGATCCTGATCTTTTCGGAAGGGACCCGCTGGCTGTTCGGCTCCTTTCCGCTCTATCTCGACATTCCGCCGGTGCTGCAGGGGGCCGTCGGCCTGCCGGGCGGCGCGCAGTATCCGCTCTACCGTCTGGCGATCATCCTTGCCGGCGCGCTGGTGGCCTTCGGCCTCTATGCCCTGATTTCCAGAACGCGGCTCGGCATGCGCATCCGCGCCGGCGAAAGCGACCGCGAGATGATCGCAGCGCTCGGTGTCGATATCCGCACGCTCTACACGCTGGTCTTTGCGCTGGGCGCAGCCCTTGCGGGCCTTGCGGGTGCCATGGTCGGTGCACTGCAATCGGTGCAGGTCGGCATGGGCGAACCGGTGCTGATCCTCGCCTTCGTGGTGATCGTCATCGGCGGCATCGGCTCGATCAAGGGGGCGCTGATCGGCGCGCTTCTGGTCGGCTCCGTCGATACGCTCGGCCGGTTCCTGCTGCCCCAGCTTCTGGCGCTGGTGGTGCCGCCGGATCAGGCCGGCCTGATCGGCGGCGCGCTCGCCTCGATGCTGATCTATATCCTGATGGCAATCATCCTGGCGGTCAAACCGCGCGGGCTGTTTCCGGCGCAGGCATGAGGATGAAGACCATGAACCGGGAAACACGCGTCAATCTTCTCCTCCTTGTTCTGCTGCTGGCGGTGCCCTTTGTTGCCGATGCTCTTGGTCAGACTTTCACGGTGACCCTTGTTACCCGTATCGCGATCCTGGCTCTGGCGGCGGTCGGGCTCAACATTGCGCTCGGGCTTGGCGGGCTGGTCTCCTTTGGGCATGCGGCCTTCTTCGGTATTGGCGGCTATGCGGCAGGTATTCTCGCCTCGCATGCCATGTCCGGCGAGCCGATGCTGTTCGGCTTCGAGGGCTCCGCCCAGATGCCGGTGATCTGGGCCGTCGCCATGCTTGCGGCCGGTCTGGTCAGCCTTGCAATAGGGGTGATCAGCCTGCGCACCTCCGGCGTCTACTTCATCATGATCACGCTCGCCTTTGCGCAGATGGTCTATTATTTCGCGATCTCCTGGCCGGCCTATGGCGGGGAGGACGGCTTGTCCATCACGCTGCGCAACAGTTTTCCGGGCTTGAACACCATGCGGCCGACGGAATTCTTCCTGGTCTGCTTCGGGGTTCTGGCGGTGGCGCTTGTCCTTTCGGCCCTGTTGTCCGCCTCCCGCTTCGGCGCGGCACTGCAGGCGGCACGGCAGAACGAGGTACGCCTTGCCTCGATCGGGATTGCGCCGATGCCGATCCGGCTGACCGCCTTCGTGCTGTCGGCCATGATCACGGCGGTGGCAGGCGCGCTCTATGCCGATCTCAACCGCTTCGTCAGCCCTTCCATGCTGTCCTGGCACATGTCGGGCGAACTGATTGTCCTCGTCATCCTTGGAGGCACCGGACGGCTGATGGGTCCGGTGGCGGGGGCCGCGCTGTTCGTGCTGCTGGAGTTCTGGCTGGGTGGCATCACCGAGCGCTGGCAGTTCTTCCTCGGCCTGATCCTGCTCGTCACCGTGCTCTTTGCCCGCGGCGGCGTGATCGGCCTTTTCGCCGGAAAGGAACGTCATGGCTGAGCCGGTTCTCGAGATCCGCGATCTCCACAAGCGCTTCGGCGCGCTGAAGGCGACCGATGGCGTGTCGCTTGACCTGAGGCCCGGCGAGATCCATGCGCTGATCGGCCCGAACGGTGCCGGCAAGTCCACGCTGATCCACCAGATCTGCGGCACGCTGCGGCAGGATTCCGGTGCGATCCGGCTGGCGGGACAGGAGATTGGTGCCCTGTCGGTTGCCGAGCGGGCGCGGCTGGGGCTGGGGCGTACCTTCCAGATCTCCTCGCTGATCGGCGCCTTTTCGGCCCTGCGCAACGTGATGCTGGCGGTGCAGGCCGGAGCAGGGTCGAGCTTCCGCTTCTTCCGCCCCGTGATGTGGGACCGGGGCCTGCGCGATCAGGCCATGGCCCGGCTGGAGCGCGTCGGCCTTGCGGCGCGTGCGCATGTGCCGGCCTCGGACCTCTCGCATGGGGAAAAGCGGCAGCTGGAGATCGCCATTGCGCTTGCGCTCGATGCGAAGGCCTTTCTGCTGGACGAGCCGATGGCGGGCATGGGGCCGGAAGGCTCCAAGGTGCTGACCGGCTTTCTCGACAGCTTGCGTCATGAAGCGCCGATCCTGCTGGTGGAGCACGACATGGATGCCGTCTTCGCGCTCGCCGACCGTATTTCGGTGCTGGTCTACGGCCGGGTGATCGCCACGGGAACCGTGGAGGAGATCCGCCGCGACCCGACCGTGCGCACCGCCTATCTCGGAGACCACGTCTGATGCTGCTCGACGTACACGATATCCAGACGTTTTATGGCGGCAGCCAGGCGCTGTTCGGCGTGCATCTTAAGATGGACGAGGGCGAGGTGGTGGCGCTGATGGGCCGCAACGGCATGGGCAAGTCCACCACCATCAAGTCGATCTGCAACCTCACGCCGCCAAAGGCGGGGCGGATCACCTTCGGCGGCCAGCCGACCGATCGTCAGCCGCCGCACAAGGTGGCGCGCCTCGGCATCGGTCTCGTGCCCGAAGGGCGGCGCTGCTTCCCCAATCTGACGGTCTATGAAAACCTCGTCGCGGCGGCGCGCCCCGGTCGCTGGACGCTGGAACGGGTCAACGACCTCTTCCCGCGTCTTGCCGAGCGGCGCGACCAACTGGCGCGCTCCCTTTCGGGCGGCGAGCAGCAGATGCTGGCGGTCGGCCGCGCGCTGATGACCAATCCGCGCCTGCTGATTCTCGACGAGGCGACCGAAGGATTGGCGCCGGTGATCCGCCTCGATATCTGGCGGGCCATCCGGGCGTTGAAGGCCGATGGTCTTTCCATCCTCGTGGTGGACAAGACGCTGTCGGAGCTTCTGCCGGTCGCAGATCGCTGCGTGGTGCTGGAAAACGGCCGCAACGCCTGGGAAGGACGACCCGACGCGCTGACGGCCGAGCTTCAGGACCGCTATCTCGGCGTCTGAGCGCGATCTGTTGCCCGCTGGATGGTGTCAGTCTTTCACCTGGGCAACGGGGAGGGACAAGGCAACTCTATCAGTCCTGAAACTTATATGATGACTGTGTCGCGATTCATCCTATAACTCTCTCTCGATAGCCGTGACGTACGGCATGCTGACCGGAGAGTGTTCATGATCCTTGCCCGTCCATTCCGCCATCCTCTTGCCGGCGCGCTCGCGGCGGTGCTGGTATCTCTCTCTGGGCCAGTTGCCAAGGCTGAGCCTGATCTGCTGCGGCAGGCGATCGCTGCAGAGGATGGGTGGGGTGCCGGAACGGATGGCGGTTCAAAGGCGGCACCATCCGACGTCTTTGTGGTAACCAATCGCGCGCAATTGCTTGACGCGCTGCGGCCCGGCGGCAAGCAGGATCGTCCGAAGATCATTCAGGTCAAGGGCACGATCAATCTCTCGGTCGATGATGATAACCGTGAACTGTTCGAAAAGGACTATGCCGATCCCGCCTATGACGTCGAAGCCTACAAGGCCGCCTATGCGCCGCAGGTCTGGAACGTGCGGCTCGATGACAAGAAGCGACCGTTACGGGACCTGACGGGGCCGCTGGAGGAGGCGCGCAAGCGATCGGTTGAGCGCCAGAAGGCGCGGGTTGTCGTCAAGCTCACATCCAATACCACGCTGATCGGGCTCGGAAGCGATGCGAAGATCGTCAAGGGCAATCTCGTGATTGGCGAGGGCACCGAAAACGTCATCATCCGCAACATCACCTTCGAGGATGCCTTCGATTATTTCCCTGCCTGGGACCCCGGCGATTCCTGGAAGCTCGATACCAGCTATCCGGGATGCCAGGAGGCCTATGTGAATGCGGCAACCGGTCCGCAGCAATGCCCGGGCGGCCGCTGGAACTCCGAATACGACAACATCTCGATCAATGGCGGAACGCGCGTGTGGCTCGACCACTGCACGTTTACCGACGGCGAGCGACCGGACCATCTGTTTCCGCCGGTCTTTCCCTTCCCCAACAACATGGTCGAGCAGAAGGTGCAGCATCATGACGGGCAGGTGGATATCACCAACGGCGCCGATCGCGTGACGCTGACCCACAACCACTTTTCCGGACACGACAAGACCTCGCTGATCGGCGGCAGCGACAGTCGGAATTCGGATGCGGGGAAGCTGAACGTCACCTATCGGGCCAACTGGTTCGATAATGCCGGCCAGCGCCTGCCGCGGGTGCGCTTCGGCAAGGTGCACAGCTACAACAACTATTTTTCCGGAACCGCCGCCCAGCCGATCAAGGGCGCTGCGAGTCTGCAGGAAAAGCATGCTCTGGCTCTGAAGATGAAGGGCGAATTCCCGGTCTTCCGCAGTGGCTTCGGCATCGGCAAGGAGTCGGCGATCTATTCGGAGAACAATTATTTCGAGATCCGCAATGGCAGCATCGGCGAGGCGGCGATCGTCCAGGGGGGCACCCGCTTCTTCGACCGCGGCTCGCTGGTGAATGGCCAGCCGGCCGATTTTGCCGCAGCGCTGAACAGCGATCCGAAGACGCCGATCTCGTCTGATCTCGGCTGGACGCCGACGCTTTACGGTACCCCTCCGATTCCGGCTGCCGAGGTTCCTGCCTATGTCCGGGCCCATGCCGGTGCCGGCAAGTTATAGGGCATCTCGATGCAGAAAACCTTCCCGCCCGGAAGGCGGGAAGGTCGGGTCGGATGACATGCCGATGATCAGGCGCCGAGGCGTCCGCCGACCGACTTCTGTTCGGCTGGCAGGGCGGCCAGGCGTCCGGCAAGGGTTGCCATGCGGCGCACCGCTTCTTCCAGCACCTCGTCCGGCACCGTCAGCGAGATGCGGATGAAGCCCGCCGCCTGATGGCCGAAGGAGGAGCCGGGCATGACCGCCACCTTTTCGGTGTGCAGCAGTTCGTGGGCGAAATCGGCGCCGTCGAGGCCCGTCGCGGTCACATCCACCACCACGAACATGCCGCCCTCCGGCATCATCGGCTTCAAGAGGTTGCTGCCGGCAAGTGTCGCTTCCACCACGCCGGCGCGGCGCTTATAATTTTTCCGCATGATGCCGGCCGTCGGGAAATCCCGGGAGAGGGCAAGCGCCGTCATGTCGGAGATGAAGGGCTGTACACCGAACAGCATGGTTTCCGAGACCGGCAGCAGGCGGCTGCAGAACTCCTCCGGCCCGGCAGCCCAGCCGCTTCTGAAGCCCGGCGCGGCATGCGACTTGGAGATGGACGAGACGACGATGGTGCGCTCCGCCAGGTCCGGCATGTCGAAGGGCGAGGCGAAGTCGTCCCCGAACAGCAGCTGCTCGTAGACTTCGTCGCAGACGATCCAGAGATCGTGCTTGCGGCAGATCTTGCCGATGGCAGCGATTTCCGCCTCGGTCAGCACGGCGCCGGTCGGATTGTGCGGCGTGTTGAGCAGCAGCACGCGCGCTTCCGGCGTGATCGCCCGCTCCAGATCCGCGGCCTGCAGGTGGAAGCGGTTTTCCGGCCGCAGCGGTACGGGGATCAGATGCGCGCCCGTCGAGGCAATCACGCCCTCATAGGTCGCATAGAGCGGATCGCCGACCAGCACGCCGTCGCCGGCCTCCACCAGCCCGGTCATCACCGCATAGAGTGCCGTCTGGGTGCCGGGGAAGCAGAGGAAATTCTTCTCCGTGACGCCCGGCCGGCGCTTTGCATATTTCGCGACCAGCGCCTTCAACACCGCCGGTTCGCCGCGGCCATTGGAATAGCGGGTGCGGCCGGCATACATGGCGCGACTGCATTCCTCCAAAAGAGCAGGGTCGGGTGGCAGGTCCGGCTCGCCGATGGTCAGTTCGATGATCGGCTCGCCGGCGGCGATCATGCGGCGGGCGGCCAGATGCAGGGCCCAGCGGCCGGAGCCGAGATCGGCAAGGCGGTCGGTGATGGAAGCGTAACGCACTGGAAGATCTCCCGTTCAGGTACGGTTGGCGGCGGAAAGTTCGCCGGCGCGAAGGCCGAGCAGCCGCTCTACAGAGGTGAGGGCCGTGTCGGCAAGCTGGTTCTCGGCAAACATGTCGGCCACCAGTGTGCCCTCCAGCCACAGCCCGTCGATCAGGCCGTTGAGGGCGATTGCGTGGCGCCGGCAGGTGTCCGTGTCGATCGGCCTGCCCTGTTCGGCGAAGAAGGCGGTGAGCAGCCCTTCCAGCACGGCGAGGAAGCCGATGTAGTTTTCCCGGTGGATGGCGGCAAATTCCGGTTCCACGCGGATATGGCCGATGAAGGCGGCCCACAGCGAGAGCATGCGCGGATCGGTGACCGGCGGTGTCAGGTTGCCGGCAATGAAGCGCACCAGTTTTTCCCGCGCCGTGCCGTGGCTTGCGGCTGCGGCATGGGCAGGTTCGCTCATCATCCGCATCACCTCGCGATAGGCGGCCTGCATCATCAGGTCCTTGCTCGCGAAGTAATGACGGATGAGGCCGCCGGTCACGCCGGCGCGCGTGGCGATCTGGCGCACGGTGGCGCCCTGAATGCCGAATTCGGCAATGCAGTCGAGCGTCGCGGCGATCAGATCCTCGCGGCGCTCGGCTTCGCTCGCCCTGTGAAAGGTGCGCCGGCTCACAGAGCCCGCCTGAGGACGGGGCGGGTGAGGCAGGTCGGGCCACCCTCGCAGGCAATGCACAGCGCATCCGCCTCGAAGGTCGTCACCGTGCAGCCATGCGCTTCCATGGCCGCCTTGGTTGCCGGGAAACCATCAACCATCAGCACCTTGCCCGGCGCGGTCGGCAGCACGTTGAGGTTCAGGCCGTTGCTGGCGGCGAAATCGGCTTCCGGCGCGTGGATCAGCGTGTAACCGCGCTCCTTCAGCAGCAGATAGAAGGCGGCAGGCATCAGCGGCGCGTGGACCAGCGCCATGGTTTCGGTCAGCGGGCTGATGACGGACATCAGGTGCAGGCAGGCTTCCTCGCCCAGCCACAGCGGCAGATCATAGCCGAGAACGGTGACGCCGAGCGGTGCGAGGATGGCGGACAGCTGCTCGATGCCGGCCTGGTTGGTGCGCACGCCGCGACCGACGGCCAGCGTCTTGTCGTCCACCCACACGCAGTCGCCGCCTTCGACACTGCCGGGAGCCGTGATGCGGCCGAGGATCGGGATGCCGGCGTCCTCATAGACCTTGGCGTGCAGGTCCGGCTCGCCCAGACGCAGCCGCTTGCCCATGCGCAGGATGACTGCCCCCTGGTCGGTCATCAACGAGGGGTCGTGGGTGAACATGGCATCGGCCATGCCATCGCCTTCATCTTCCAGCCACAGGATTTCCGCGCCCGACTGCGCCACCAGATCGGCAAAATGCGCATGCTGGGCAATCGCCCGTTCGGCATCGAAGGTTGGGCCATAGTGCCATTCGGCCGCCTTCGCGGCCTTCAGACTTGCTCCCGGACGACGCATGAGAACGCGAAGAAGGGAAGTCGACATGGCCTGTGAGCCGTATGCATGCATGTGAAACCTCGGGGGGAAAGAGAGCGAAAAATGTGATGAGGTGCTTATTATACGCTTGAGTAATTTTTGGACAAGTGCAAAACTTCATCACAAGCTTGCGGCGCCAGCACCGTATGATAACAACAAATGCTGGGGGAACAGTCGGTTTAGCAGATCGGACCAGGGCGTTGGTCCGGCAGTGAAGGTAACATGGCGGAAACGGCGCAAGCCATTGAAGTTCGCGATCTCTACAAGCGTTTTGGTCCGCTGGAGGTCCTGAAGGGTGTATCGCTGACGGCAAAGCAGGGCGATGTCATCGCGCTCATCGGCGGCAGCGGATCGGGCAAGTCCACCTTCCTCAGATGCATCAACATGCTGGAACTGCCGACCGCAGGGCAAGTGACCATCCACGGCGAGAGCATCGAGATGAAGTCCGATGGTCACGGCGGTCTGATGCCGTCCAACCGCAAGCAGATCCAGCGCATCCGCACGAAGCTTGGCATGGTGTTCCAGAGCTTCAACCTCTGGCAGCACATGACGGTGCTGCAGAATGTCATCGAAGTGCCGGTGCATGTGCTGGGCCAGCCGCGCGACAAAGCGATCGAAGTGGCCGAAGCCCTGCTGCGACGCGTCGGCCTCTACGAGAAGCGCGATGCCTATCCGTCCTTCCTCTCCGGTGGCCAGCAGCAGCGCGCAGCGATCGCTCGCGCGCTGGCCATCCAGCCGCTGGTGATGCTGTTCGACGAACCGACCTCCGCGCTCGATCCGGAACTCGTCGGCGAAGTGCTCTCCGTCATCGGCGATCTCGCGCGCGAAAAGCGCACGATGATCCTGGTGACGCATGAAATGAAATTCGCCCGTCAGGTGGCGAGCCATGTCGTTTATCTGCATGGCGGGGTGATCGAGGAGCAGGGCCCGCCAGAGGCCATCTTCGAGAATCCGCAATCGGAGCGGCTGAAGAAGTTCATCAGTTCCATCCACTGAAATCAAAAGACAATCGAAAACCACGAGACATCCGAAAGGGGAAAACCATGAAGAACCTCCTCAAATCCGCAGCCGTCGCGCTGCTGATGGGCGTTGCCGCCGCCGGCGCCGCCGCTGCCCAGGAACTCAAGGTCGGTGTGGCTGCCGAACCCTATCCGCCCTTCTCCTCGCCGGATGCCAGCGGCAAGTGGGTGGGCTGGGAAGTCGATTTCATGAATGCCGTCTGCGCCGAAGCCAAGGTGAAGTGCGTTCTGACCCCGGTTGCCTGGGATGGCATCATTCCCGCGCTGACCTCCAAGAAGATCGATGCCATCATGGGCTCCATGTCGATCACGCCGGAGCGTTCCAAGACGATTGCCTTCTCCGACAAGTATTACAACACGCCGACCGCCGTCATCGGCCCGAAGGGCGTGAAGTTCGACGCCACGCCCGAAGGGCTCAAGGGCAAGGTGCTCGGCGTGCAGGTGTCCACCATCCATGCCGATTACGCAAAGAAGTATTTCGGCCCGGTCGTGTCCGAAATCAAGGAATACCAGACCCAGGATGAAGCCAACCAGGATCTGGCCTCCGGCCGCCTTGACGCCGTTCAGGCTGACCTGATCACGCTGCAGGCCTTCCTCGACAGCGACCAGGGCAAGGCCTGCTGCGAAGTGAAGGGCAATGTGAAGGACGATCCGGAAATCCTCGGCGCCGGCGTCGGCATCGGGCTTCGCAAGGAAGACACGGCACTGAAGGACAAGTTCAACGCCGCCATCAAGGCCATCCGCACCAACGGCACCTACGACAAGATCTCGAAGAACTATTTCACCTTCGACATCTACGGCAAGTAAGCCCCGCCTGACATTGCGGGACTGCCGGTCGCCTGTCCTTGCGGCGGCCGGCCGGCGGTCCTGTGCGGCCTTGAAAGCGTTGGTCGATGGACGCCACACTTCACCTTCTTTCCCTCACTTCGCCCGGCTGGGGCGGCGTTCTCCTGGGCGGCCTCGTGGCCTCGCTGCAGGTGGCCTTCGGTGGCTATCTACTGGGGCTTCTGATCGGCACCGGGGGGGCTGCCGGCAAGCTGTGGGGCGGGCCTATCCTGCGTGATCTGCTGGAAGTCTATACCACCGTGGTTCGCGGCGTGCCGGAACTGGTGCTGATCCTCATTCTCTATTACGCGGGCACCGATGCGGTGAACCAGCTGATGGCGCTGGCCGGGTTGCCGTCCGTCGATATCAGCGGACTGGCTGCCGGCATCTTCGTCATCGGCGTGGTGCAGGGCGCCTACTCCACCGAGGTGCTGCGCGGTGCGATCCTGTCGATCCCGCCGGGGCAGATCGAGGCGGCCCGCGCCTACGGCATGTCGCCGCTTCTGGCGCTGCGCCGCGTCACGCTGCCGGCCATGCTGCCCTTTGCGCTGCCCGGCCTTTCCAATCTCTGGCTGATCGCCACCAAGGATACGGCGCTGCTTGCTGTCGTCGGCTTTGCCGAACTGACGCTGGTGACCCGGCAGGCCGCCGGCACCACCAAGGCCTACATGACCTTCTTCCTCGCCGCCGGCGTGCTCTATCTCGGCATCACGCTCGTCTCGAACATTGTCATTCGCGCAATCGAGAAGCGGGCCCTGCGCGGCATGACCCGGCCGGGAGGTGCGGCATGAGCGAGGTCCAGATCCCCTCCGCCTATGTGGCCCCGAAGGGCCGCAGCCTGTTCGAGCCGCACCGCATCTTCCTGATGCTGGTGTTTGCCGGGCTGATCTTCTGCGTTGCCTGGTTCATGCGCTGGGACTGGCTGCCGCGCTACCAGGACCGGCTGATCTACGGCATCGGCCAGACGCTGCTGATGCTGTTTTCCACCGCGATCGTCGGCTTCCTGCTCGCGGTGCCGCTCGGGCTCGTGCAGGTCACGGGGCCGAAGCCGCTGGCGCTTCTGGCGCGCGGCTTCTGCACGCTGATCCGCGGCACGCCGCTTCTCCTGCAGCTCTGGCTGCTCTATTACGGCGTCGGCTCGCTATTCGCGCAATTCCCGGAAATCCGGTCCTCCTTCCTCTGGCCCTATCTGCGGCAAGCCTGGCCCTATGGCTTTACGGCGCTGATGATTTCGTTTGCCGCCTATGAGGGCGAGGTGATGCGCGGTGCCTTTGCCGGCGTGCCGCGCGGCGAACTGGAGGCGGCGCGCGCCTTCGGCATGGGCCGCTTCACGCTGTTTCGCCGCATCTGGCTGCCACGCGCCATCCATCGGGCGCTGCCGACGCTGACCGGCGAAACGGTGCTGCAACTGAAATCGACGCCGCTGGTGGCGACTGTCACGGTGGTGGATGTCTATGCGATCATTTCCCGCGTGCGGCAGGAAACCTACCTGACCTATGAGCCGCTGCTGCTGCTGGCGCTGATCTATCTCTGCCTCACCGGCATTCTCGTCTATGCCTTCCGCCTGCTGGAAAACCGCATCCCGACCAAGGGCGTTTAAGGCAAGCGACCGGGGAAGAGCGCCTCAGGCCAGCTGCCCGCTGCGCCGCAGGTGAAGCATGGCCGCGGCCCCGAGAAAGGGGCCGGGCGCGAGGAAGAGAAAGCACCAGCGCCAGCTGCCCATCAGCCCGGCCAGTTGCGGCATCAGCCAGATGCTGACGGTGGTCAGCGCAAAGCCGAGACCCATCTGCAGCGACAGTGCCGTACCGACCAGATGGCGCTCCGAGAGTTCGGTAGCTGCGGCGGAGAACTGCGCGGAATCGCCGATCACGCTCGCCCCCCACACGAGCACGACTGCCATCAGAAGCACCAGGGGGCCATCGAAGACGAAGCCGACCAGCAGGGCTGAGGTGCCCGATACGATCATCATGCCGGCGGTGGTCAGCGCCCGGCCGAACCTGTCCGAGAGAAGCCCGCCCGCGATGCAGCCGAGGACACCGGCCATCAGCGCCGCGAAGGTGGCAAGCGAGCCGGCGGCGGCCCCGCCGAAGGCCACCGGCGATGCCGTCAGATAGGCGAGCAGCCAGGCCCAGAGCGCGTAAAGCTCCCACATGTGGCCGAGATAGCCGATATTGACCAGCATCAGGCTGCGGTTTCGCAGCACGGCGCCGATCTGGCGCGGATCGAAAACGGCGCGCGAAAACGGGAAGGGCCCTTCCCGCACCACCATCAGGAAAAGCGCCGCACCAGCCAGGGCCGAAAGGGAGGCAAGGCTGACCACCACCCGCCAGTCGAGCCCGCTCGTGAGACCGCGAAACAGATGCGGCAGGGAGGATCCTGCGGTGAGCGCCCCGATGACGAAGCCGAGTGCCAGCCCTCGGCCCCGCTCGAACCAGGTGGCGGCAAGCTTCATCGCCGGCGGATAGACGCCCGCCAGCGCGAAGCCGGTGAACACGCGGCAGGCGACGGCCCCGGCAAAACCGGGCTCCAGCAGCAGCGCGGCATTCGCAAGTCCTGCCACGCCGGCGGAGAGGGCGGTCAGCCGGTTCATCCGCACGATATCCGGCAGGTTGAACAGGCTGGCGGCGAGCGCGCCGGTGACGAAGCCAAGCTGCACGCCATTGGTCAGCCAGGCGCCGGCCGCGCTGCCGAGCGCCAGATCGCGGATCAGCTCGGGCGCCACGGCGGTCGCGGAAAACCAGGGTGACAGCGAGAGGACCACGGCAAGACAAAGCCAGCCGAGCATCGGCCAGCGGCCGGCATCTCGGTTCGGATAACGGTGCATGTCACGCGCCCGGTTGCTGGCGGAAACCGGCGGCGATATGTCGGGCCGGCAGGCGCGGCTGGCCAAACAGTTTCTGCCGCAGCGGCCCCTCGGCATAGTGCGTTTTGTAGAGGCCGCGCTCCTGCAGGATTGGCACGACAAGCGAAATGATGTCGTCGAAACATTCCGGCACCACGGTGCGCGACAGGTTGAAACCGTCGATGCCGGCGTCGCGGCTCCAGGCGATCAGCTGGTCGGCGATCTGCTCCGCCGAACCGATCATCGGCGCCTGGCGGCTGCCGAGCACCATCTGTTCCAGCAGCTTGCGCGTCGTCCATTGCGGTCCGGCGCTGCGGGTGACGGCCTCGACATTGGAGACAATGGCATTGCTCTTGCCGGTCTCGATCGGCTGATCGAGATCATATCGGGAGAAATCGATGCCGAGCGAGGCGGCGGCATGCACGAGCGCCGCCTCGGAGCTGACATAGCGCCGATAGTCCTCGAATTTTTCGCGCGCTTCGGCCTCCGTTCGCGCGGTGACGATGGTGGCGCCCATGAAGACCTTGATGTCGTCGGCCGCGCGTCCGCCGGCCACGGCCCTTGCCCTGATGTCATCGACGATGGCTTTCACGCCCTCGATCTTCTGGCCGTTGACGAAGACGCATTCGGCATGGGTGGCGGCAAACTGGCGCCCGCGCGGCGAGGAGCCGGCCTGATAGAGCACCGGCGTGCGCTGCGGCGAGGGTGCGGAGAGATGCATGGCATCGATCCGGTACTGCTTTCCCGCATGATGGATCGGCCGCACGCGGGCGGGATCGGCATAGCGGTGGCGGTCGCGGTCGAAGATGACGGCATCGTCCGCCCAGCTTTCCTCCCAGAGCCGGTAGACCACCTCCATATATTCGTCCGCCAGATCGTAGCGGTCGTCATGGGCGGCCTGCGCATCAAGGCCGATGGCGCGCGCGGCACTGTCGAGATAGCCGGTGACGATGTTCCAGCCGATCCGGCCGCCGGTCAGGTGGTCGAGGGTCGACATCCGTCGGGCAAACAGGAAGGGCGTCTCGTAGGTCAGGTTGGCGGTGACCCCGAAGCCGAGATGGGTCGTCACTGCGGCCATGGCCGGGACCAGCAGCATCGGATCGTTGACCGGCACCTGCACCGCGCCGCGGATCGCCGCATCGGCCGTTCCGCCATAGACATCGTTGATGCCCACCACATCGGCCAGGAAGATGCCGTCGAACAGGCCCGCCTCCAGCCGCTTCGCATAGTCCGTCCAGTAATCGATCGCATGGTATCGATGCGACTGGTCGCGCGGATGCGCCCAGAGCCCGTGCTGGATATGCCCCACGCAGTTCATGTCGAAGGCGTTGAAGTGAATCGGACGCATTGTTCCCCTCCGGTTTCGCCGGTTATGGTGCCGCCACGGACATGTTTCCTATAGGCGTCTTTTCGTCTACTATAGGAGACGATCAACGGGAATTGCAAGAATGGACATCATTGCGGATGCGATTGCGGGGCGGATCCGGATCGAGCGGGAGAACCGCGGCTGGTCGCTCTCCGAGCTTGCCGACCGCTCCGGCGTTTCCAAGGCGATGATCAGCAAGATCGAACGCTGCGAGGCCAGCCCCACCGCCACCGTTCTCGGCCGTCTGTCCGGCGCTTTCGGCCTGCCGCTGTCGGTGCTGCTGGCGTTGGCGGAGCGGGCGGAGGAGCGGCTGGCGCGCGCCGCCGACCAGCCGGTCTGGACCGATCCGGAAACCGGCTATACCCGCCGCGCCGTCTCGCCGGCCAATGGCAGCGGGCTGGAACTGATCGAGGTCACGCTGCCTACCGGCGTGCGCGTGCCCTATCCGGCATCGGCCTTCGCCTTCCAGCGCCAGCAGATCCTGCTTTTCTCGGGGTGGCTCGATTTCACGGAGGGCGAGGTCGTGCATGCGCTCAGGCCCGGCGACTGTCTGGAACTCGGTGCGCCGCAGCCTTGCGTCTTCTTCAATCCCGGCCCGGAGCCGGCGCGCTATCTGGTGGCGCTGGCTCGCCGGTAAGGATTTTGCCCTTAAGCTCCGAGCCAGAGCTTGATCACCAATCCGACGAAGCCCACGGCGCCGACGCCGGCCAGCCAGAGCAGCAGGAACCAGCCGATCTGCCGCAGCCTTGCTCCCGCCATCAGTGATAGCCCTCTTCCGGGTTCACCTTGCCGCGGAACACCCAGTAGGCATAGCTGGTATAGGCAAGGATCGCCGGGATCAGCACCGCCGCGCCGATCAGCAGGAAGCGCAGGCTCTCCTCCGGTGCCGCCGCTTCCCAGATCGTCACCGATGTCGGTACGATATAGGGATAGAAGCTGATGCCGATGCCGGCATAGGCGAGCACGAACAGTCCGAGTGCGGCGAGGAAGGGGCTGGTATCGTGCTTCTTCTGCAGACCGTTCAGCAAAAGGATGAAACAGCCGATCACCAGCAGCGGGACAAGCACGGTGAAGAGAGCGGTCGGATAGCGGAACCAGCGGTCGAGATAATCCGCCTTCAGGAACGGCGTCCACAGGCTGACGATGCCCATGGCCGCGACCGTCGCCACGGCGGTGAGGAGCGCGATGTGGCGGGCGCGTTCGGCCAGCTCTCCGCTCGTGCGCATCACCAGCCAGGTGGCCCCCAGCAGAGCATAGCCCACCAGCACCGCAACGCCTGTCAGCAGCGAGAAGGGCGTCAGCCAGTCCCACCAGCCGCCGGCATAGGCGCGGTTGGCAACATCGATGCCCTGCACCAGCGCACCGAGCGCAATGCCCTGCATGAGGGCGGCGACGGCGGAGCCGCCGGCAAAGGCCCAGTCCCACAGATGTTCGGCGCGCTTCGTGCGCCAGCGATATTCGAAGGCGACGCCGCGGAAGATCAGCGCCAGCAGCATGGCGATGATTGGCGCATAAAGGGCCGGCAGGATGGTGGCATAGGCGAGCGGAAAGACCGCCATCAGCCCGCCGCCGCCCAGCACCAGCCAGGTCTCGTTACCGTCCCACACGGGGGCCACTGAGTTCATCATCACGTCGCGCTCGTGCTTGTGGCGGAAGAAGGGAAACAGGATGCCGACGCCGAGGTCGAAACCATCGAGAACCACATAGGCGAGAACGGCAAAGGCGATCAGCGCCGCCCAGATGAAGGGAAGGTCAAGCGCCATGACGGATACCTCCGGAATTGCCGTGTTGCGGATGGGAATGGCCGGCGCCCTCCGGCATGCCGGCGGCCGGCGTGATGCCGGCGCTGCGGATCGGGCCGAGCCCCAGATGCCCCTGCGGATCGCGCGGCAGCCGGCCCATCAGGCGCAGGATGTAGAAGGTGCCGGCGCCGAAGACGAGGAAATAGACGATGATGAAGGCGATCAACGAGCCGGCGACGGCCGGGGCGGCGATCGGCGACAGCGATTGCGCCGTCAGCAAGTGGCCGTAGACCGTGTAGGGCTGACGACCGACTTCGGTGGTGATCCAGCCGGCCAGCACCGCCACGAAGCCGGCAGGCCCCATGAGAACGGCCAGCCGGTGCAGCCATTCGCTGCTGTAAAGCGTTCCCTTCCAGCGACAGATGAGGCTCCACAGGCCAAGCCCCAGCATGGCAAAGCCGAGCGCCACCATTACGCGGAAGGAAAAGAAGAGGATTTCCACCGGCGGCTCCAGTTCGTCCGGCACGGTGTCCAGACCGTTCAGGGGCGCATTGAGGTCGTGCTTCAGGATGAGGCTCGACAGCTTCGGCACCTCGATCGCGTAATCCACGCGCTTCTCGGCCTGGTTCGGCAGCCCGAACAGGATCAGCGGCGCGCCGTCCGGGTGGCTTTCGAAATGGCCCTCCATCGCCATCACCTTCACCGGCTGGTGCTCCAACGTGTTGAGGCCGTGCGCGTCTCCCGCCAGGATCTGCAACGGGGCAACGACGGAGATCATGCCCATCGCCATCGAAAACATGGTGCCGGCCCTCAGAGGCGCGGTACGGCGCAGCAGGTGAAAGGCGCCGACCGCTCCCACCACCAGCGCCGTCGTCAGATAGGCGGCCAGCACCATATGCGTGAAGCGATAGGGGAAGGAGGGGTTGAAGATCACCGCCCACCAGTCCGTCGGCACGAACTGGCCGGCCGCGTTCATGGCAAAGCCGGCGGGCGTCTGCATCCAGGAATTGACCGCAAGAATCCAGGTGGCCGACATCAGCGTGCCGAAGGCGACCATCAGGGTGGCGAAGAAGTGCAGACCTGGGCCGACGCGCTTGCGGCCGAACAGCATCACGCCGAGGAAGCCCGCCTCCAGGAAGAAGGCGGAGAGAACCTCATAGCCCATCAACGGCCCGACGATCGGCCCGGCCTTGTCGGAAAACACGCTCCAGTTGGTGCCGAACTGGTAGGACATCACGATGCCGGAGACGACACCCATGCCGAAGGCGAGCGCGAAGATCGTCTTCCAGAAATCGAAAAGCTCGATGTAGACCGGCCTCTTCGTCCACAGATGAAGGCCCTCTAGGACCGCCAGATAGCTGGCGAGCCCGATCGAAAAGGCCGGAAAGATGATGTGGAAGGAAACGGTAAAGGCAAACTGGATGCGGGCCAGAAGAAGGGCGTCGAATTGGTCGAACATGGCGCACTCGCTTTTCGTGTCAGACCCCGCGAAGCCGCGCAGCCTTGATGAAACGCAATTTGGCTGCCCCTCTTGCAGTGCACAATGAGCGCCTTTGCCGCAGGCCGGCTCATTCGGGCCGGCGAATTGTCACAGGCGAATTCACGGGGTCGCACAAGAAAAGGGCGCTTCCTGAACGGGGAAGCGCCCTAAAAGGGGGAGGTTCTATGACGCTGTCGCTCCGGGAGCGACCATCCCCCAACGCATGGCGCGGCAAAAGGTTCCAGCCTTCTGCGGCTCAGATCTCCACGAGGGAGAGCAGCGGCAGATGGTCGGAGGCGCGACGGGCCTGCGGAAAGGTCACGCTCGCCGTCTTCAGGATCGTCGGGCCGCCGGCCACGAAGATGTGGTCGAGCCGCAGCAGCGGCCAGCGGGAGGGGAAGGTTGCCGGCGGCATCTGCCCGGTCTCTTCTTTCGTGTCGCGAAGACGGTTGGCGAGCAGACGATAGGGCCTCGAGGAGGGGATGGAGTTGAAATCCCCAATGAGGATCACCGGCTGGTCCGCGAGGTCCGGGTGGCCCAGCCAGCCGGGACCGCAGAGATGCTCCACCTGCTGGCGGCGGTCGCGGCTCAAAAGCCCCAGATGGGTGTTCAGCATATGGATGCTTTTTTCCCCCACCGCGATCTCGGCCCAGAGTGCGCCGCGTGGTTCGCCGATGGAGGGCAGCGCCTCGGCCTTGCGAAGCCGCATCGGCAGGCTCGTCAGGAGAGCATCCCCATAATGCTCGTCTTCCACGCGCAGTGCCGGATGGAACTGGAAATCCATCTTCAGCCGCCGTGCGATCTCTTCCGCCTGGTCGATACCACCACTGCGCCGTCGCCCCACATCCAGTTCCTGCAGGCCGATGATGTCGGGGCCGATCTCGGCGATCACGTCGGCGATGCGGCCGGGGTCCAGCCGGCGGTCGGTGCCCACGCAACCGTGAACATTGTAGCTGAGAATGCGGAGGATCCGCGGCGAGCGTGAGAGCGTATAAGAAGCGGGTTCGGTCATGACGCAGGGAACCCCTACCTCCCGCGTTTCGTTCCCTTCACCCTGACCTGACCATTGCCGGCGTCGTGCCGGCCTGAACATCTGGGGGCTAAAGTGAGGCGCATCATCATCCGGCTTGCCGTGGCGGCCATCATCTGTATCGCGGCCGTGCTGGTCTATCGCAGCCTCAGCCGTTACAGTCTTGACGACATCCGGTCTTCGCTCTCGCTCATCCCGCCCATTCGGCTTCTGGCGGCAGCGGGTTTCGTCGCCGCCTCCTATGTCTGCCTGTCGCTGTTCGATTATCTGGCGCTGCGCTATGTCGGCAAGCCGCAGGCCTATCCGAAGGCAGCACTTGCCTCCTTCACGGCGCTCTCCATCGGCCACAATGTCGGCGGTGCGGCGCTTTCCAGCGGTGCCGTGCGCTATCGCTTCTACACGCGCTGGGGGCTGACGGCGGACGAGGTGGCCAAGGTCATCCTGTTCTGCGGCGCAACCGTGCTGCTGGGGCTTTCGATGCTGGCGGCGATCACCCTTCTCTTCATGCCGCAGACGGGCGAGACTCTGTTGCAGCTCGGGCCGCAGGCGCGCTTCTGGCTGGGGCTTGCTTTCCTCTCCTATCCGGTGGCCTATGTCGTCTGCTCGGTCTGGGGCCGGCCGCCGCTGAAGATCCGCTCGTTTCGCATGGAGATGCCGACCATGCCGATGTGCGTGGCCCAGGTGGTGGTCGGCACGGTGAATTTCGGCTGCGTGGCGGCGGCCCTGCACCAGCTGCTGGCAACCTTCACGGATGCCGGCTATCTGCAGGTCGCGGCCTCCTATGTCACGGCAACGATTGCCGCGATGCTGAGCCACGTGCCGGGCGGGCTCGGCGTGCTGGAGGCCACCATGCTGCTGCTCTTGCCGGCCAGCGCCTCGATCGGCGCGCTCGTGGCCTTCCGCGTGCTCTACTATTTCCTGCCGCTCTGCATCGGCGTGCCGCTGCTGATTGCCGTGGAGGTGTGGTGGCGCCGGCGGGTACCGGAGCCACTCATCTCAGGAAAGCGTGCGCATCAGGCGTGACATTGCCCAACGGGTGCCGACCTTCAACTGGCGGAACGGCCAGAAGGGCCGGCGGGGATCGGCAAGTGCCGTGCCCGGAAGTGAATTTGTCTCTCCTTCCGTCAGCCTGATGCGGAAGGGACGCAGGCCCCGCGGCCTGTGGTTGAAACGCTCGATGGTGCGGATCAGCGACCCCGTTTCGGCCATCGAGCGGGCAATCTGCGCCGGTTCGGCATCGAGATGCTCGGCCAGCAGGTCGTCGCGCAGGGCAGCGATTGCGGCATAGCCCTCCTCGGTTCCGGGTTCGAAAGCCAGATCGGATTCGGTATCCAGTCCCTCCGACCGGTTGTTCAGGTTGGAGGAGCCGATGCGAATGAAGCGGCTGTCGATGATCGCAAGCTTGGCATGCACGATGATCTCCCGCTCCGCGCCGTTTTCATCCTCCGTCACGGCATAGAAGACGCGCAGCCGGCCATAGCGGTCATGCCGTTTCAGCCGACGGATCAGGCGATCGCGGTTGTGCCCCATCATCAGCTTTTCGAGAAAGCCGTGCGATTCCTGCGTGACCAGAATGACGATTTCCGGCCCGTCCCGCTGCTGCAGACGCTCGATCAGCGTGCGTGCCACGGAGAAGGAGGCAAGATATTGCGATTCCAGATAGATATGGCGGTGGGCGGCGCGCAGCGCATCATGGGTCAGCTGCACCGCTTCGCGCCGTCCGCGCTTGCCGTTCCACAACAGGGGCTCTGTCAGGGCGAGGGCGACGGGGCAGCAGGTCAGCTGCGGCGCCAGATCCTGCGGCCACAGGCGCTCCGGATCGCCGGTCGTCGCGAAAAGTTCCTGCTTCGTGGCACGCTTCCAGCGCTTGCGGCAGGCATCGCCGACCAGCAGGGCGGCATCGCCGGATACGATCGACTGCACGTCATGCACCGGACCGTAGCAGGTGCCATCCGGCGAGCAGCGCAGGGGATTGGACACTGCATGACGCCGGTCGTCCCAGCGGCGTGCGGTAAGATCGATCCCGCCGAGAAAGGCGACGGCATCATCGACCGCGACCATCTTCTGATGGTGGCTTGCCCGCACCGGATGTTCGAAATCGAAGTGGAGATGGATGCGCGGATGATCGTTCCAGCCGCTCTTGCGGAACAGGCGCAGGCTTTTGCCGGAATAGACCGGTCCCATGCCCCAGACGAGGATGCGTACCGTCAGCGCCGGCTCGGCCTCCACGCGCGCGCGCAGGATCTCGCCGAGTGTCGGGCCATCGCCATCGTCCGGCCGCAGGCGGATGTCCGGGTTGAAATCCCAGCCGACGATGAAAATGGAGCTTCTCGCCTCAAGCAGCACCTGCTCCAGTCTTCGATAATATGCAGCGCCATCGATCAGGAAGGCGGCCTTGTCTGCAACTGCCTCGCGCCAGGCATTGCGGCCCGGCTGGATGATGCTCGCGCCGATACCAGCCGTCGTGCTCGTTGCCATTGCTGCCCCGTATGCGTCCACGCCTGTCGCCTTTCCGTGTCGGTTGAGCCCGGAAAACGCCAAAGCGTGCGTCGGGTTCCCACCCGCCCACGTGGTCTCATCGAGGGTCAGGGATCGCTGTCAGGCATCGGGGAGGAAATGCGCTGGCGGCTCGCGCGTCTCGTCGGGGTTCGGCACCGGCATCTCGTCCGGCAAAAGGTCCGGTTCCGGTTCCTCGACCGGCGGCTCGGGTCGCCAGACGGGAGAGGGCATGGGCGGCTGTTCGCTCGGATCGCGGGGATCGGACATCGGGGGCTCCTGTGGTCTCTGCCGGTAACGATCCAACCGGTACAGGCAGGAAACGTTCCCGCCCGATGCGGATGATGAGCCAGGTCAAGGCAGGTTCGTGCGAGCAGCGCAGGATCCTGCGCGACAGGGAACCGTGGGGCCGACCGGTCCGTTTTCAGTCACTTACGGCCGGTGTCGCAGGACAGGCCGAACCGCTGACGGAAGGAGCCATCACCATGACCCATGCGATCGTTCATTTCCGGGATTGGCTGCGTGATGCGCATGCCATGGAGGTTCAAGCCATCGCACTTCTGAGCGCACAGATCGCACGCATCGAGAACTATCCCGAGCTTCGGGAGCGACTGGAGCTGCATCTTGCGCAAACGGAAGGGCATGCATCGGCATTGCAGTCCCTTTTGGAGCGTGCGCAGGACTCCCCCTCGATGCTTCGCGACGTCGCAGGACGGGTCACGGCTGCGGCCCAGGGCATGAGCGGCATCATGGCCTCCGACGAGGTGGTGAAGGCAACCATCGCCGCCTATGGCTTCGAACACGCCGAAATCGCGCGTTATCTCGTCCTGATTGCCGCAGCCGACGAATTGGGTGACACGGAGGCGGTCGACGTCTTCCGGAGGATTCTGGCGGAAGAACAGGTCATGGCGGACTGGCTTGCCCTGCATCTCGACGTGGTGACCCGGCTCTATCTGGTGCGGGATGAGCGGGACCTTCTGTCCAAGCGCTGAAAACGAAGGTCCGGATCCAGTTGGTCGAAAGGCGCGGGCCTGCGCTTGTTCACTGCCGGTTTGCGGCCATCGGCGGGGCCGGCAGCGCGTGGCGCCAGAGACCGAGCGTGAGTGCCAGCATCAGACCGAGCAGTGCCCCGATCACGAGGCCGGCCGGAGCGAGGATTGCCGCCCCCGGTGGCCAGCTCTTCGTCTGCGGCGGCACGGCCTCTGAGATAACCTGCACATTGCTGGTATCGATCTGCTGACGCTCGGCGATCTGGTGGGTGCGGGCCAGATAGGTTTCGTAGACGGAGGCGCGGGCGCGGGCGTCGCGTTCCAGTTCCCGCAGGGTCACCTGCGCATCATTGTCGGTGAAGACGGTCGCGCGCTCGTCATTCGCCTTGTCCTTGAGCCCATTCAGGCTGCTGCGAGCCTGATCGGCCTCGGCCGTGGCGGCGGCAAGAATGCGCTGCGCTTCTTCGGTCATCGCCCGTTCCACGGTGGCGCGTTCGGTCTGAAGGCTGACCAGCCGGGGATGGCGCGCGCCATAGATGAGCGACAGCGCACTGACCTGCTGGTCGAGCCCCGTATAGCTCGCCCGCAGCGCCGTCATGGTCGCGGAATCGAAGAGGGCGTCGCTGGCAAGACGACGCGCGGCCAGAGCCGCCCGCATCTGGTCAGCCCGTGCCTCCGCCTGGATCAGGCGCTGCTGGGCGTCCAGCACCTGCGCATCCAGCGTGCTCGCCTTGCGGGTAGAGGTCAGTTCGCCCTGCGCCTCCTGAAGGCCCTTCTGGCGCTTGAAGCTTTCGACACGCTCTTCTGCTTGCGTGACGGAGCGGCGCAGTTCCTCCAGCCGGCCATTGATGGTGGATGCCAGCCGCCCCGCGCTGTCGGCCGCACTTTCGAACAGTTTTGCCTCGAAGGCCCGGACGACGGCCTTCGCGAGTTCGACGGATTTTTCCGGATTGCCGCTCCAGACGGACACCGTCACCACGAAGGAGGTCGCATCGCGCGTTGCCGTCACGCGCCGCTCCAGCGTCCTGAGCACCGCAAGCTCCCGGTCTTCTGCCGTGGGCTGCGACGAGAGCAGGCCAGACAGGATGCCTGGCCTGAAGAAGTCCGGATCCTGCGTGAGGTTAAGATCCTGGATCACCTGCTGCAGCACCTTGCCGGAGGTCAGCATGCGCAGCTTGCTCTCCACCTCCATCTGCTGGGTGTCGCGTTGCGGGCTGGCGGCAAACACGTCGTCGGCCACCAGGTTGAGGTTCGAGGGGTTGATGACGATCTCGGTGGAGGCCGTGAAGCGGGCCGGCGTCGTCAGGGCATAGGCAAGGGCCGTGACCAGACCAAGCACGGCACAGATGGCAATCAGGCGCTGGCCGCGATGCAGCATGCTGAGGAGATCGGCAGCGCCGATGGAGGAGAGGCGCTGAAAGGCCCCGGCAAGCCGGACCTCCAGCGGATCGGCGGCAGGACGTGCGGCATGCAGGCCTGAGGGCGACGACGTGGCAGCTGCGCCCGATACACCGGGGGCTTGGCTGCGCGCTGTCGCTTCGGGCGGTTCAAGCGTGTGGTCGAGCAGCGAACGCATCGCACGGACGCCACCGGAAGCCGGGGCATCCGCCAGTCTTGCAGGCTCCACGGGCCGATACATCCGTTCCTCCTTGGCAGTCCGCTGCCCTCACACCACCCGCAGGGCAGGCCATGCGCACCAGGTCCCGCAGCATTAGGTCTTGCGCATGAAGGTTCGGTTAATCGATGCCTGAGAGAGCTTGGGGGATCCTTCGCTGGCTCTTGAGTTGTGCGGCGAGATCGGATCAACTGGCGGCGGCCTCGGGGGAGGAGCGCCGCGGGTGAAAAAGCAGTTTCTCACAGCTTTGGGCAGTCTGGTCGTCATCGGCATCCTGTTTGCCGTCTATGGCAGCCCCATTATCGAGCGGCGCTACCTGAAGGAAGCAGAGGTGCAGGGTGCCACCACGCTGCGCCTTGCAGTCGCCGCTCTCGACGGCCATCTGCGGCGTTTCGAACCGCTGCCGGCACTGATTGCCGACCAGCCGGCCATCGAGGCACTGATCCAGTCCCCCGATGATCCGGTGCTACGTCATGCGACCAACCTCTATCTGAGCGGCATCAACGCGCTTTTGAAATCCTCCGACATCTACATGATGACGATGGATGGCGAGACGATCGCCGCCAGCAATTACGATCTGCCGACCAGTTTCATCGGCCAGAATTTCAGCTACCGCCCCTATTTCCAGGAGGCGGCGGCCGGCGCGCAGGCGCGGTTCTATGCACTCGGAACAACTTCGGCCCGACGCGGCTACTATTTCTCCTCGCCCATCGAGATCGGCGGTCGCATCCTCGGGGTGATCGTCTTCAAGGTGGATATCGACACGATCGAGGCTTCCTGGGTCGGCGGCGATTCCCGCATCTTCGTCTCCGATCCGGAAGGCATCATCTTCATGACCGGCACGCCGGAATGGCTCTACAGCGCCATCCTGCCGCTGACGCCGGAGAGGCTGGCGCGCACCCGCGCCTCGCGCCGCTATTCCGATGCCATTCTGCGCGAGCTGCCGGTGGCCGAGCGGCAGGATGACGGCCACCGCCTGCTGACGGTGACGGATCCGGGCGGCGCGCGCGAATATCTGGCGACGTCGCAGCCGATGCCGCAGGCAGGCTGGACGGTGACGGTGCTGACGGACACGGCCTCCGCCCGCGCCCAGGCCCAGACGGCCGTCGTTGTTGCGCTCCTTTCGCTCTGCCTTGCCGGCCTTGGTCTTGCAATCCTGATGCAGCGGCGCGCGCGTCTCGCCGAGCGGCTGCACCTGCAGGCGGAGGCGCGCGAGGAGCTGGAGCGACGCGTGGAGGAGCGTACTGCCGACCTTGCCCGCGTCAACCATCGCATCGAGGAGGAGATCGCCGAGCGGCGCCTGACGGAGCAGCAACTGCGCCAGACCCAGGCCGACCTCATCCAGGCTGGCAAGCTTGCCGGTCTCGGCCAGATGTCGGCGGCACTGTCGCACGAGTTCAACCAGCCGCTCGCTGCCGCCAAGACCTATGCCGACAGTGCCGCCGTGCTGATGGAGCGTGGCCGGCTGGAGGAGGCGAGTGACAATGTGCGGCGCATTTCCGCGCTGATCGATCGCATGGCCTCGATCTCCCGCCACCTGCGCAATTTCGCCCGCAAGCCCAACGAAAAACTGGGGCCGGTGGCGCTGGACGAGGTGATCCGCGATACGCTGGAGATCGTCGCGGCGCGCCTCAAGACGGCTGATGCCGCTCTGGTCATCGCGATGGAGGAGCCGCCGCCTTTGGTGAAGGCCGGTTCCGTGCGACTGCAGCAGGTGCTGGTCAATATTATCACCAATGCCGCCGATGCCGTCGAGGGGCTGCCGGAGCGCCGCATCGATCTTGCCGTGCGTCGCGAAGCGGGGCGCGTCGTGCTTCTGGTCCGCGATCGCGGCCCCGGCGTGCCGGCTGCCATCCGGGAACGCATCTTCGATCCCTTCTTCACCACCAAAGGTATCGGCAAGGGCTTGGGTCTCGGCCTCTCCATCTCCTATAACATCGTCAAGGATTTCGGCGGCAGCCTCAGTGTCGATGAGCATCCGGAGGGGGGCGCCCTGTTCCGGATCGAACTGGAAGAGGTTGCAGCCGAGGTGGGGCAGGCGGCGGAGTAGGCATGCAGCGGGTTCTTTTGGTGGATGACGAGGAGGAGCTGCGGCGCTCCACGGCGCAGGCGCTGGAGCTGTCCGGCCTGTCGGTGCAGACGCTGGCCAGCGCCGACCATGTGCTGGAACTGATCGGTTATGCTTTCGATGGCGTCGTGGTCAGCGATATCCGCATGCCCGGCATCGATGGCATGACTCTGATGCAGCGCATCCGCGAGCTGGATGCGGAGATCCCCGTCATTCTCGTCACCGGTCATGGCGATGTGCAGCTGGCCGTCAAGGCCATGCGCGAGGGCGCCTATGACTTCATCGAAAAACCCTTCACCATGCCGCATCTGGCCGGGGTCATCCGCCGCGCGCTCGACCGGCGCGGGCTGGTGCTGGAAAACCGGCGCCTGAGAGCCGTCGCCGGCAAGCGCGACGACGTGGAAAGCCGGCTGCCCGGCCGCACCCAGCTGATGGTCGACCTGCGCTACCAGATCCGTGCGATTGGCGCGGCGGACGCCGATACGCTTGTCATCGGCGAAACCGGCGTCGGCAAGGAGGTGGTGGCGCGTGCGCTGCATGATGTGAGCCCGCGTGCCAACCGGCCCTTCATCGCCATCAACTGCGCGGCGCTGCCGGAAAACCTGATCGAAAGCGAGCTGTTCGGTCACGAGGCCGGCGCCTTTCCCGGCGCGCTGCGGCCGCGCTACGGCAAGTTCGAGCACGGCCGTGGCGGCACCATCCTGCTCGACGAGATCGGCTCGCTGCCGTTCGACCTGCAGGCAAAGTTCCTGCGCGTGCTGCAGGAGCGGGTGATCACGCGGCTCGGCTCCAACGAGACGGTCGGTCTCGACGTGCGCTTCATCGCCACCAGCAAGGTGGATCTCGAGGCCGAGGTTCAGGCCGGCCGGTTCCGCGCCGACCTGCTCTACCGTCTGAACGTCGCGACACTGCGCGTGCCTTCGCTTGCCCAAAGGCGGGCGGATATTCCGCTGCTCTTCCTGCAGCTGGTCAGGGAAGCCTGCGCGCGCTATGGCCGCGACGATATCGAGGTGCCGCAGGAGGTGGTGGCTTCGGTGGCCCAGAAGGACTGGCCGGGCAATGTGCGCGAGCTGCGCAATGCTGCCGACCGCCTGGTGCTCGGCCTCGACATGCGCCCGGGCGATGGCGGCGCGCTGGTCAAGCCCGAAAGCGGCCGCCTGGCGGACCGCGTTGCGGCCTTCGAGCGCAACATCATCGCGAGTGCCATCGCCGCCCATGGTGGTGCCCTGAAGCCCGTCTACGAACAGTTGGGAATCAGCCGCAAGACGCTCTACGAAAAGATGCAGAAATACGGTCTCGACAAGAAGCTCCTGTCGCCGGAAAGCCTGCGGGAGCTGGAGGAGTAAGTATCGGATTTTGAAATGGGTGGAATTCCACCCGCTCCGGCTGCGCGATGTTTCGAAATCCACCCATGTGCACCGCAAAAGCCGCAGGTCTCGCCTCGTCATGGTTCCGGCATGATTGCGAAAACGCGGGCGCCCGAGACAGATGAACCCACCAGGTTGCCCGGGAGGAGCCGCGGCGACCGGCTTGGTTTCATCTGAGGAGGATGTCGATGAAATTCTTCAAGGCTCTTGCCTGCGCGACCGCCGTCGCAGCCGTTGCCCTTTCGTCCACGGTGGCGTCCGCCGCCGGCTATCCCGAGCGTTCGATCACCATGATCGTTCCCTTCTCGGCGGGTGGCCCCACAGATACGGTGTCCCGCCTCGTGGCCGAAGCCATGTCGAAGGATCTCGGCCAGCAGATCATCATTGAAAATGTCGGCGGTGCCGGCGGCACGCTGGGGGCCGGTCGCGTCGCCAATGCGGAACCGGATGGCTACACGGTGCTGCTGCACCATATCGGCATGGCCACCAGCGCCACGCTCTATCGCAAGCTTGCCTATGACACGCTGAAGTCCTTCGAATATGTCGGTCTCGTTACCGACGTGCCGATGACGATCGTGGCACGCAAGGACATGGAAGCCAAGGACCTCAAGGGTCTGATCGACTATGCCAAGACCCACAAGGACACGGTGACGGTGGCCAATGCCGGCATCGGTGCGGCCTCGCATCTGTGCGGCATGCTGTTCATGAGCGCCATCCAGACCGCGCTCGTCACCGTTCCCTACAAGGGTACGGGGCCTGCCATGACCGATCTTCTCGGCGGGCAGGTGGACATCATGTGCGACCAGACCACCAACACCACCAAGCAGATCCAGGGCGGCACGATCAAGGCCTATGCGGTCACCTCGCCGAAGCGCCTCGATGTGCTGAAGGATGTGCCGACGGCCGTCGAGGCCGGCTTGGCCGGCTTCGAGGTCGGCATCTGGCATGGCATCTACGCGCCGAAGGGCACGCCGGCGGCCGTGACCGAACGCCTCTCCAAGGCGCTGAAGGTGGCACTGAAGGATCCGAATGTCGCTGCCCGCTTTGCCGAACTTGGCACCGCACCCTCGCCGGAAGCCGATGCCACCCCGGCTGCGCTGAAGGCCAAGCTGGAAAGCGAGATCGCCCGCTGGAAGCCGGTGATCCAGTCCGCTGGCCAGTACGCCGACTGAGCCATGCCTCAGGGCCTGCATCACGGGATGCGGGCCCTTTCCGTATCTGCTGCCGCACCCTGCGGCAAACAGCGGATTGCGGCGGAAACCGTGCACCAAGCCTTGGTCACGGCGCAGGCGGCGAGGGGCCGCACCTCAGACATTTTCGAGGGGAACCATGAAATCGATCACAATCGACAAGACCAATGCGCTCTGCGGCGCGATCTTTGTTCTGTTCGGCATATTCTTTGCGCTCCAGTCGCTCGATCTGACGATCGGCACTGCCTTCCGCATGGGGCCGGGCTATTTTCCGCTGGTGCTGGCGGGCGTTCTGATCCTGCTTGGGGTGATCATCATCGTGCAGGCGTTCCGCAGCCTGCATGAAGGCGTGGGGCCGATCGCCTGGCGCGGCCTCCTCTTCATCCTGCCTTCTGCCATCTTCTTCGGCATGACGGTGCGCGGTCTGGGTTTTGTGCCGGCGCTGTTTGCGACGGCTTTCATCGCCTCCTTCGCCTCCTCGCGCATGACGCCGCTGATGGCGGCCCTGTTGTCTGCCGGTCTGACGGTCTTCTCCGTCGCAGTGTTCAGCTACGGTCTCGGCCTGCCCTTCCGCAGTTTTGGCCCCTGGCTCGGTTTCTAGGAGGTCGATCATGGAACTTTTTCACAATCTCGCGCTCGGCTTTTCCACGGCTTCGTCACTCGCCAACCTCTTCTTCTGCCTGATCGGGGTGCTGCTCGGCACGCTGATCGGCGTTCTGCCCGGTATCGGCGCAACGGCCACCATTGCCATGCTGCTGCCGATCACCTTCCAGCTGGAGCCGGTCTCCTCGCTCATCATGCTGGCCGGGATCTATTACGGCGCCCAGTATGGTGGTTCGACCACGGCCATCCTCATCAACATGCCCGGTGAAAGCTCGTCCGCCGTCACCGCCATCGACGGATACCAGATGGCCCGCAAGGGCAGGGCAGGAGCAGCCCTTGCCATTGCCGCACTCGGCTCCTTCTTTGCCGGCACGGTCTCGACCTTCCTGGTTGCCGTTTTCGCGCCGCCGCTCACCAAGATCGCGCTGGAATTCGGGGCTGCCGAATATTTCTCGCTGATGGTGGTCGGCCTCGTCTCTTCCATTGCACTCGCCTCCGGTTCCATCGTGAAAGCGCTTGCCATGGTGGTGCTCGGCCTGCTGCTTGGTCTTGTCGGTACCGATATCTATTCCGGTGCACCGCGCTTCACGCTCGGCATCCGTGAATATGCCGACGGCTTGAACTTCGTGGCAGTCGCCGTCGGCGTTTTCGGTATCGCCGAAATCCTGCGCAACCTCGAGGGCGAGAAGAACCGTACCGTTCTCATCACCAAGGTCACCGGCCTTCTTCCGACCCGCGACGACTTCCGCAAGATGTTTGCGCCTGTGGTCCGCGGCACCATCATCGGTTCGGCGCTCGGTATCCTGCCGGGTGGCGGCGCCATTCTGGCGGCCTTCGCCTCCTACACGGTGGAGAAGCGCGTCTCCAAGACCCCGCAGGAATTCGGCCATGGGGCGATCGCCGGTGTTGCGGGGCCTGAATCGGCCAACAATGCCGGCGCGCAGACCTCGTTCATCCCGCTTCTGACGCTCGGCATTCCCGCCAATCCCGTCATGGCGCTGATGGTCGGCGCGATGATCATTCAGGGCATCGTGCCGGGGCCGAACGTCGCGACCGAGCAGCCGGCGCTGTTCTGGGGCATCATCGCCTCGATGTGGATCGGCAATCTGATGCTGGTCGTTCTCAACCTGCCGCTGATCGGGCTGTGGGTGAAGCTGCTGACGATCCCCTACTACGTTCTCTTCCCGATCATCATGGCCTTCTGCTCGATCGGGGTCTACAGCGTCAATTCCAACGTCTATGATCTCTATGCGGTCGCCTTCTTCGGCTTCCTCGGCTACGCGCTGGTGAAGTTGCGCTGTGAGCCGGCGCCGCTTCTGCTCGGCTTTGTGCTCGGGCCGCTGCTGGAGGAAAACCTGCGCCGCGCCATGATCCTGTCACGCGGCGATCCGTCCACCTTTGTGACGCGCCCGATCAGCGCCACTCTTCTGGCGATTGCCCTCGTCGTGCTCGTTGTGGTGCTTTTGCCCAGCATCCGCGCCAAGCGCGAGGAAGTGTTCCAGGACGAGGAGTAATCCTCGTCGCGGAGACGTTGGGGGACGTCTCAGAAGCCGGTCACGGTCTGCAGATATTGCAGTTCCGTGACCGGCTTTTTTTCCGCAATGCGCTTCAGCAGGAGTTCGCCCAGCAGGCGGCCAGCCTCGGTCAGATTCTCGCTGATGGTCGGGATGCGCGGCCTTACCTGATCGAACAGGCCGGACGTCTGCTTGGTCACGATATGAACATCCTGCCCAAGTTGAAGGCCGTGGTCATAGGCGGCGGCCATCACGGCCATGGCGATCACCTCGCCACCGCAGACGACGCCGTCCGGCCGGTCCGGTCGGGAAAACAGATCGAAGAAGCGGTCGCGGATTGCATCCGACTTGCTGTCCAGCGTCACGTCCTGCGGGATCGCGTAGGCCAGGCCCTCCTCGCGGATCGCAGTCATGAAGCCGTGGCGCATGTGATGAGCAAAGGTGAAGACGGGCGGCGGCAGGATGATCGCGAGCTTGCGGCATCCATTCGCCGTCAGCCGGCGCGCGGCATGATAGGCGAAGGCATAGTTGTCGTAATCCACGTAGGGATGCGGCGTCGCAAGCTCCGTGCGGCCATGGCAGATGAAGGGAAAATCGCTTTCCAGCAGCATCTTCACCCGTTCGTCCAGTGGCTCGGTGCGGGTGAAGATCACCCCGTCGGCGGTGCGATTGCGCAGGATGTGCGCCACGGGCTCGACCTGCGGCCGATCGGAGAAATGCGGCGTGATGACCAGATGGTAGGGCGTGTCGCGCAGCGCCTCCGTCACCCCATTGATCATCGAGGTGGCATAGCCGAGGATTTCTTCGTGCGGATCGAGAATGAGACTGATCACATTGGTGCGCCCGGTGCGCAGGCGCTGGGCGGCGCGGTCCGGCATATAGCCGATCTCGCGTGCCACCTGCGACACCCGCATGCGGGTCTCCAGCGCGATCTGCACGTCGCCTGACAGGGCGCGCGACACGGTGGTGACGGCAAGGCCCGTCAGCCCGGCAATCGTTCTCAGTGTTGGCTTGGCCCTGCCGGGCGGTCCCATCATGGCCTCATGCCCGGACGTGCCCTTGCCGGGCCCGCTCTCCTCACGCGTCATCGATCATGCCTCCCCGCGAGGTCTCCCCACCTTGCGACATAAATCGATACACACCACATTTTCGCGTCCGGCGGAATCCCTTTCAGAGGATTTTCCATAATTATTTCAGCACTCTACCTGACGGTGTGGCGCATGAAAAATATTCCATGGCCGCGTTGGCGTCGTGTCGATTTGTATCGTTATAAATTCCATCTCCGGAGAAACGCCCTGATCTTCAGGAGGTTTCTCAACGAACATTCGCTCTATCGACCCTCGCGCGGCGGGACGATGTCTCGCGCCGCGGGCGGGAACATTCCCGTATCCGGCCTGTTGTCGGGATACGGACCCTCCGGGCCGCGCCACAAACCAGGGAGGCAATCATGCGCAAGGATATGCCGAAGGGGCCCGAAGCCGGGCAGCCGAAAAGGGACGCGGCCGGACAGTTTGCCGAAAGCCAGGCGGACCGCCGGGCAAGCGGCGTTGCGGCCGCCAAACCGACCGTCATCACGCATTCCGAGGACAGCACGGCCCACACTGTGCCCCCTGGCGCGGACAATCCCTCGCAGCCGGAGCCCGGTGAGCGCCGCTGGAGCCGATCGGAACGCTCCGACTGACACGGTGCCGTGTCGGCGTGACGGACTGCCGTCAGATCACCGCTTGGTTCCATATCGGAAATCAGATAGAAGCGTGCATGCATCGACGTGTGGAGAAGGGGCGGAACGTCATGAAGGCATCGGCCTTGCCCGATTTCGGGGCATTCCTGCCCGCACGGACCGGCTGACATGAAATTCCCGACGCGGATCTTTCCAACGGCCTCGATCAGCGTCTATCTCGTGGCGCTGGCCGCCGTCATTGCCTTGCCCCTGATCGCCTTCGTGATCTTCCTGATGCTGCAACTCGAGGCTCAGCAGCGCGACAGCCTCAACGAGGATACGCAGGAAGATGCGATGATGATGGCCGGCACCATCGAGCGCGAGCTGCGCGATGCCGCAACCACCCTGCGCCTGATCGCGACCTCTCCGGAACTGCGTACGGGTGATCTCGCTGCCTTCCATCACCGCACCCAGGCCAGCCTGATGGACAGTCAGCGCTACGTGCTGCTGGTCGATAGAGACGGCAATCAGAAGCTGAATACCCGCGTGCCCTATGGCGAGCCGCTGCAGCGCATGGCCAATCTCGACGGTCTTCGCTCCGTGCTGCAAAGCCGCAGGATCGAGGTGTCCAGCATCTTCTTCGGTGTTACCAGCAAGCGCTGGGTGTTCAATGTGCTGATGCCGCTTCCGCCGGAGCTTGCCCCGGCCGGTGCTGCCCTGATCATCACGCAGAATGCGGAGGACCTGCATCGGCTGATGGGGGCCACCAGTCTTCCGAAAGGCTGGTCCATGGCCGTGCTTGACCAGACGAACCTCGTGGTGGCCTCCACCAGGGCGGCACCGGGTGAACCGGCGCCGATCGCGCCGGAAACGCTCGCCCTGATGTCCGGCGTCAGCGGCACGATCGAGGACGTCGGACGTGGACAGGGCCAGATGTATGGCTATGCCACCCTGCCGGACTGGCCCTGGCGGGTGGTCGTGTGGGGGCCGATCGCCGAGGCGCAGATGGATATCCTGCGGACCTCCCGTTACCTGATCATCGGCAGCCTTCTCATTCTCGCGGCGGGGCTGATGGTGGCCTATCTTGTGGCGCGTCAGATGCGTGGTCCTATCCGCGAGATCGCCGCCATGGCCGACCGGATCGGTCGCGGCGAGATCGTCTCGCCGGTGGAGACGCGCATCACCGAGGCGAACCATATTGCGGTTGCCCTGTCGAACGCTTCCTTCGACCGCAGCGAGGCGGAGGACCGCGTTCATCTCATCATGCATGAGCTGGTGCATCGGACGAAGAACATCATGACGCTGGTGCAGGCCATGATGCGACAGCTGGCCCGGCGGGAAACCTCGATCGAGGCTTTTCAGCAGGCCATCGGCGAGCGGCTGCAAGGGCTCGGCAAGTCCATAGAGATGCTGGCGCAGGAACAATGGGCGGGTGTGCCGATCACCCGTGTTGTCGCCATGCACCTCGAAACCTTCCTCGAAACCCGCAATCGTGTGCGTGTGCAGGGGCCGGATTTCGTGCTGCGGGCTGAGGCGGTGCAGAATCTCGGCCTTGTTCTGCATGAACTCGCGACGAATTCCGTCAAATACGGTGCTCTATCCGCGCCGGAGGGTCGTGTCGATCTCGTCTGGTCGAAAACCGAGGGCGAGGAGCCGGAACTGATCATTTCGTGGCAGGAGCGGAATGGTCCGTCGGTCGCCGCGCCGTCCGCAACAGGCTTCGGCACCACGATCATCAAGCGGCATGCGGCAGCCTCCTTCAGCGGCCAGGTCGAGGTGGACTATGCGATCGAGGGGTTTGTCTGGCGCCTGACTGCGCCGCTGCGGCACTTCGAACGCCCGCTGGCGGAGGTTGGCCGCGATATCCATCACCGCTGACATTGCCTTTGGCGTGTGTTCCGAATCAGGGATGCAGGCGGTCATGCTGCTCTACGGCACAGGTTTGAACGGGCAGGCGGCAGGGAACGAAGGAACGAGCCGCAGCGTTTGGCGGCCATGGATATCACGCAAACCGCCGCGCCCGATGCGCTTGCCCTCTCCAAGGTCGGGCTCACCTATGTCAACGACACGGAACCCGGCATTCGCCGCGAGCGCCGCGGCCGCGGTTTCTGTTTTCGCATGCCGGATGGCACGCTTCTGTGCGAAGGGGCAGACAAGTCCCGCATCCTCTCGCTCGGCCTGCCGCCGGCCTATCAGAATGTCTGGATCTGTCTCGATCCGCGCGGCCATCTGCAGGCCACCGGCTATGATGCGCGCGGCCGCAAGCAGTACCGCTATCACGCCGACTGGCAGAGCTTTCGCAGCGAGCTCAAATACGACCAGATGATCCGCTTCGGCGAGGCGCTGCCCCGCATCCGCCGGCGCGTCCAGCGGGATCTGTCGCTCGGCCTCGACCAGCCGGAAGCGGTGATCGCTGCACTGGTGGCGCTGCTCGACGCCACACATCTGCGTGTCGGCAACCGCGCCTATGCAAAGGAAAACAGGACCTATGGCGCCACCACCCTGCTGAAGCGCCACATGCGGCTCGGCAAGGACGGCGTACAGCTCCGCTTCACCGCCAAGGGCGGCAAGCGCGTGCGTCACACCATCCGTCACCCGCGTCTGCAACGCATCTTCGAGGAGATCGCCGACCTGCCCGGTCGCCAGCTGTTCTCCTGGCCGGACGAGGAGGGCGTGCCGCATCCCGTCGATTCCGGCCGGCTCAACGCCTATCTGGCGGAGGCGGCGGGCCTTGCCATTTCGGCGAAAACCTTCCGCACCTGGGGCGGCAGCCTCGCGGCCTTCGGGGCGGCGCGTCGGGCACGCCTCGATGGCGAGACAATCCGGGTGAAGCTTCTGACCAGGGCCGCCTCGGAAGAATTGCAGAATACCCCGGCAGTCTGCCGCAGCAGCTATATCCATCCGGCGATCCTGTCGCTGGCGGAGGATGTGGCACCGCTCGATGCAGCAAGCGCAATGCCGCTCAAGGCCGGGGCCGATCTCGCCGGCCTGCGGGCGGAGGAACGGCGGCTGCTTTCCTTCCTGATGCAGGCAGCCAAAACCACGGCGTGATCCTGCCACAGAAAAAAGGCCGCCTGCGGGGCGACCTTTCGATGTTGTTCTTCGTGTTGCTCAAGAGGAACCGGCGTCAGGCGGCACGGCGGGCGTGCTTGCCCTCCTGCACTTCCTCGACGATCTTGCTGACGAAGGCCTGCAGATCCTGCGGGGAGCGCGAGGTGATGATGCCCTGGTCCACCACGACCTCCTTGTCCTCCCAGATCGCGCCGGCATTCTTCACGTCGGTGCGGATCGAGTGATAGGAGGTGGCCTTTCGGCCGCGCAGGGCATCGGCTTCCACCAGCAGCCAGGGGCCGTGGCAGACTGCCGCTACGGGCTTGCCGCTGTCGACGAAGGCGCGCACCAGACGCACCGCATCCTCGCTGGTGCGCAGGATGTCCGGATTGATCTGGCCGCCCGGAATGACCAGCGCGTGGTAGTCATCCAGCTTGGCTTCGCCGACCGTCAGATCGACGGTGACGCTGTCGCCCCAGTCCTTGTCGTCCCAGCTCCTGATCTCGCCGGGCTTCAGCGAGGCGATCTTGACGGTGGCGCCACGCTTGCGCAGCTCTTCCAGCGGCACGTGCAGTTCGGAACGCTCATAGCCATCCGTGGCGAGGATCAGAATGCGTGCGGATGTGATGTCTGTCATGCTTGGTCTCCTTTTTCTGTTCGTGCCGAAACCGGCTGGCCGCGTGTTATCTGACCTTCGTCAGAGGCGGCCGCTCGAAAGGTCGCGCCCGTTGATGGAGGCGGGCACGAGCATTTCCTCCTGTGGGGTGCGGGGTAGCGGCAGTTCCACTTTCGCCGGCACCATAACCTGACGCCCCTGCGGGGCTGACCCATGCCTGATGGCGCGGCGTTGAAACCGGCTGATCAGGCTGAGGATCACCTCTTCGACCTTGCGCATCTCACTCCTCCTGTCCTTGGTCTCCCGAGTGACGGCGAGAGGCACTGTCCGGCGGCGTGCCGGACCTGATGTTCTAACCCGTGCGGGGCGTGCAAGTTCCATCCGAGACGGGATTTGCGCCGATCGCGGCGTCGAGGTGGATGAGAGATGGCCGTAATGTGCGCAAATCCGTCGCGCAGGTGACTTGCGTTTATGTGCGGCAGACGCATGCAGCGCCGGTATGCACGTTTCCGAAGTCACATGGCAAAGATATGAGGAGACGTTGTGCGTTATGCATGGGCTTGCCAAAGGCTACATCGCCTCATTGGCTGCACAGGCGGGTGAGGCCGTGGATGTTCGCCAGTAATCTCGCGACTGTCTTGTCCGGTTCATCCCACTGGCTGGCGAACACCACAAGAAACTCTCCGGAGGCCGTTTACGCCGCCGGTGGACGGAGTGCCGTCTTTTTCTCTGCCCGGCGGCAGGTCAGACGGGGACCACCATCATGTAGCAGGTGGCAATAACCATCATCACAGTGGCAGCTTCAAGCCATTCGCGAGACATCGGATCCCTCCTTGCGGTCTGTGCCACCAGAACGACTATGCCCTTGTTCCGGTTCCACAGAACCGCCACACTTCTTAATATCGCGACATGAGTCTGGCCGAAACATGGCAGGCGACGCCTCTTTCGTTGCTGCAATGCGGGAGGCAACGGCATCACCCGTGGCGATTCTGCGAAGCGTCTGCCCGGGCGCGTGCCGCCTCTAGAATGGAGCGAACCTCATCGGCGGCCGTCGTTGCGGCAGCCAGTCCCGCATCGTCTTCGGAAAGGACGCCGGGATCCTCCTGATGGTCCTGAAAGCTTGCCTCTTCCGTCAGACGGCGGGCGAAGTCCTGGACCCGTTCCTCGCCGCAGAGCAGGGCAGCAATGAAATCGATCATCAGTTCGCGGTGGGCGTTGAGGCGCCCCTCCAGTTCCTCATGCGTCAGGTGGTTCATGATTCATCTCCCGGTGTTCCGTTGCCGCCGTCTCTGCGGCCGATGCCTGTCCAACGCGCAAGGGGGGCGAAAAGTTACGCGCGACCGGCAAAAACCGGGCTTCTGCTGCGGTGCAGCGTGATCCTGCGGCATCTTCGACACGCAAGGGAACGATTCCCCCGGTCGCGCTTTGTTGGCGCACACTCACAACAAGGTGCGGCATGGACAGCAATCTTCGAACGGTCAGCGTTGAACCCGGTTCCTGGCTGGAGCTTGGTGCGAACTTCGATGGCGAAGGCACGAACTTCGCCATTTTTTCGGCCCATGCGGAGCGCGTGGAGCTTTGCCTCTTCGATGAGAGCGGCAAGCGGGAGATCGCCCGCGTCACGCTGCCGGAATACACCCACGAGATCTGGCACGGCTATCTGCCGGGCGTGAAGCCGGGGCAGTTGTACGGCTACCGCGTGCACGGCCCCTTCGATCCGGAAAACGGCCACCGCTTCAACCCGAACAAGCTGCTGATCGATCCTTATGCCCGCGAACTGGTCGGAACCTTCGACTGGAACGACGCGCATTTCGCCTATGACATCTATCACGACGACAAGGATCTCACCTTCGACGAGCGCGACAGCGCGCCGTTCACCCCGAAGTGCCGCGTGATCGACCCGAAGGATTTCGACTGGACGCCGGACAACCGTCCGAACGTGCCCTGGCCCTCCACCATCGTCTACGAGACGCATGTGAAGGGGTTCACCAAGCTCAACCCGGCCATCCCGCAGGATCTGCGCGGCACCTTCGACGGCATGGGGCACAAGGCTTCGGTGGATTACATCAAGAGCCTCGGCATCACCTCGGTGGAACTGATGCCGGTGCACGAGTTTCCCGATGACCAGCATCTGCTGGACAGGGGCCTGCACAATTTCTGGGGCTACAACACCATCGGCTTTTTCGCGCCGGCCTCGCGCTATTATGGCCCGCGTGGCATCCAAGGCTTTCGCGACATGGTGCGCGCCTACCACGATGCCGGCATCGAAGTCATTCTCGACGTGGTCTATAACCACACCGCCGAGGGCAATGAGCTGGGGCCGACGCTCTCCTTCAAGGGTATCGACAACTTTTCCTACTACCGCACCCTGCCGGACAATCACCGCTACTACATCAACGATACCGGCACCGGAAACACGGTGAACACCTCGCATCCGCGCGTGCTGCAGATGGTGATGGATTCGCTGCGCTACTGGGTGGAGCACATGCATGTCGACGGCTTCCGCTTCGACCTCGGCACCATTCTCGGCCGTGAGCCGGAAGGCTTCGACCAGCGCGGCGGCTTCTTCGACGCCATCACGCAATGCCCGATCCTGTCGCGCGTCAAGCTGATCGGCGAGCCCTGGGACATCGGCCCGGGCGGCTATCAGGTCGGTGGCTTTCCCCCCGGCTGGGCCGAATGGAACGACAAGTATCGCGATACCACGCGCGAATACTGGAAGGGCGACCAGAACACCGCGCCGGACTTTGCCGCGCGCCTCCTCGGCTCCGGCGACATTTACGATTTGCGCGGACGCCGTCCCTGGGCAAGCGTCAACTTCCTCGCCGCCCATGACGGTTTTACGCTGAATGACCTCGTTTCCTACAACGAGAAGCACAATGCGGATAATGGCGAGGACAACAACGACGGCCACAACGACAACCGCAGCTATAATTACGGTGCGGAAGGCCCGACCGAGGACGAGGGCATCAATGCGGTGCGCGAGCGCCAGAAGCGCAATTTCCTCGCCACGCTGTTTCTCTCGCATGGCACGCCGATGCTGCTGGCCGGCGACGAATTCGGTCGCAGCCAGATGGGCAACAACAACGGCTACTGCCAGGACAGCGAGATTTCGTGGGTCCAGTGGGAGGACCTGCCGGAGACCAACGAGGCGCTGCGCAATTTCACGCGTCACCTGATCACGCTGCGTCACACCCAGCCGATCTTCCGCCGCGAGAGCTGGCGCGACGGCATGGAAGTCAACTGGTTCAATGCCGGTGGCGGCTACCAGCAGCCGGAGCAGTGGCTGGAAGGCACGACGCTAGGCCTGCATCTCGGCCGGCGCGATCTCGAGGGACAGAAGGGCATCTGGTCGGATGTGCTGATGCTGTTCAACCCGTTCGAAGGGCAGGTGCCGTTCAAGATCCCGCCGCTCAACAAGGGCAAGTGGATCCTCGAACTGACGACGGCGGATGTCACCATTCGCGGCCAGGAGATCGATCAGGACGAGGATTTCGAACTGGAAGGCCGCAGCCTCGCCGTGTTCCGCCGCGGCTGATCGCCCCACCCGTTTCCCCGGGCGCGCGCTCTCTGCCATCACCGGCAGGGGGCGCGTTTTCGTGTGCGGTGTCACTTTCTTCTGCGTGCATCGCCGCAGGCGCGGAACCGATCGTGTTCGCCACATTGCAAAGCGCCCGCCTTCTCATCGGAAGGCGGGCGCTTTTGGTATTCCATGGCAGGAAGTTTCGTTGGCTGATCCAGGCCTGACATCAGGAGGCAGCGGCGCGCCGACTGACCAGATTGGTGTAGATCGCCGCATATTTCTCCGCGCTGCGCTCCCAGGAAAAGCGGGTCTTCATGCCCTGGTTCTGCAGCCTTGCCCATTGGCGGGGGTCGGCATAGGTGTCGAGCGCACGGCGGAGCGCGAGCCGCAACCCGTCCGTGTTGACCGGATGGAACTGGAAGCCGGTGGCAACGCGCGCCGACATGGCCGCATCATTGGCGTCGATGATGGTTTCCGAAAGCCCGCCGGTGCGTGACACCACCGGCACGCAGCCATAGCGCAGCGCATAAAGCTGCGTCAGGCCGCAGGGTTCGAAGCGCGACGGCTGGACGATCGCGTCCGATCCGCCGTGGATCAGATGCGCGGTCGGCTCGTCATAGCCGATATGCACGGCCATGCGGCCGGGGAAGCGGGCGGCGGTCACGCGCAGCGCCTGTTCGATCGCGTGATCGCCCTTGCCGAACACGATCACCTTGCCGCCCTGGCGCAGAACCTCGTCGGCGGCATCGGCGAACATGTCCATGCCCTTCTGCCAGGTGAGGCGAGTGACGGCTGAAAACACCGGTCCCTCGTCCTGATCGAGTCCGAAGCGCTCCAGCAGCACCTCGCGGTTCTCCCGCTTGCGTCTCAGGCTCGTGGCATCGTAATTGCGCGGCAGATGCGGATCGGTGGCCGGATTCCAGATGTCGAGATCGATGCCGTTGACGATGCCGCGCAGCGCCATCACCCGCTCGTTCAGCACGCCATCGAGCCCCATGCCGAAGCGCGGTGTGAGGATTTCGCGGGCATAGGTGGGGCTGACCGTGGTGATGATGTCGGCCGTCTGCAGCCCGCCTTTCAGATAGCTGATATCGCCGAAATATTCGAGGCAGTCGGTGGTGTTGAGACGGTCCGGAAGGCCGATCGCGGCCAACCGGTCGGCGCCGAACTGGCCCTGGAAGGCGATGTTGTGAATGGTCAGCACGACAGGCACCCGGCAGCCCATGTCGCGCATGTAGACCGAGGTCAGGGCCGACTGCCAGTCATGGGTATGTACGAGATCCGGCTGCCAGCCGGGCAGCGCTCCGCCAGCAATTTCCGCCGCCGCGCGCGACAGGGCTGCAAAGCGCAGCCAGTTGTCGGGATGATCGTTGCCTGCTTCATCCACATAGGGGCCGCCCGGTCGGTCAAACAGCGCGGGCGCGTCGAGCACCAGAAGATCGAGATCCTCGACGCTTGCATGCAGCAGGGTCGCGCGCTCTCCAAGCAGGTCATCGAAGGTCATCAGCGGAACGCCGCTCTGGCCGATCTGGCGCAGCACCACCGGATAACCCGGAAGCAGTGTCGTGGTGGCGATTCCAAGAGTGGCCAGTGCCTTGGGTAATGAGCCCGTCACATCGGCAAGGCCGCCAGTCTTGATAACGGGAAAGAGTTCTGACGTCACCGAGAGGATCTTCATCGTCGGCATTGCCCTTCCGATGCGTGGCGGCTCGGGAAGCCGGTCACGGCCCCCTCGTCGCTCACGGCGGTCATCCAGAGTGAAGGGCGCATTCATCATGGAACAATTCTCCGCGCGCCATACCCGTGACGCGCCCCCGGATGGGGACGTGCCGTTGTCGCGTCCTGATGAACGCTGCGCCCACCCTGGGCGTTCCCTCGCTTTGTGCAAAAGGGGTGAGCCCCGAAAACGGAGGGTTCGCAAAACTGGACCTGCATGCCGCACTCGACGATAAGGACAACGATGTTCCAGCGCCGCGAAGTGATCCGCGACGGTGTAAAGCTTGGCAATGAGGGGAGGACGATCTCAGGCGACGGGTGTCTTGGCGCTGCGTTTCCTGGCCGGTGCCGCAACCGGCTCGATAGATTTGGCTTCCGTGCCGGGCTTGGCGGCAGGCGTCTTGGCTGCCGCTTTCGCGGTCGGGACCTTTGTCTTTGCCGAGGTTGCCTTTACCGACTTCGGTGTGGCTTCCGTGGTGGGGGCAGATTGTGCCGGACTTCCCACCTTCTTGGCACGCGTGACTGCCGGTTTCGCTGTGGTGCTGGCCTGCGTTTCAAATTCCTCGCAGGCGCGCGTCCAGTGCTCGGCATCCTTGCCGTGCGGACGCCCCTCTTCTTCCCAGAGCGCGTAGGCCCGGTTTCTGATCCACTCGTGTGAGTCCGCCATCTTCCTCTCCATTCGCCCAACCGTCAGAACACGCGAAACTGACTAAAGTTCCCGCGTCCGTCGAATTTTGTGCGCTGCAGCGGCTGCTGGCAATCCTCTAAATCGGCAAAATGCGGGATGAGCGGAACTTCTTCGTCTCTCGCGGGTTCGGTGCGCGGGCAAGGAGGAGCCATCTGATGGAAAAATGCCTTGATATCGTGCCACATGCCACGGGCTGGATCTACGTCTTCGACGGCCAGCCCTCTGCATCCTTTCCGAGCTATGCGCTTGCCTTGAAGGCGGCCCGTGCGCATGCCGCACGCGATGTGCAGACACTGCGCCGCACCGTCTTTCGCAGGCAGGAAGTCAGCGGCGAATTCAGCAGCATCGTGCACCATACGCAGCATCTGCCGCACTGAGGCGGTCACGCCGCCATTTTGCCGGTCCGGCCCGCGGAGACATCGACTCTTCGCGGGTTTTTCATGCGGGGCGGCATGCCGGAAGACATGCGCCGCCCCCGTTTCCGGAGACGGCGGACTGCTTCGACGATCCGGTTCAGGCCGCCTTGCGGGCGGCGCTGTTGACGGCGCTTTCGGCAAGCTGCGTCAGCGTTTCGTCGGTCTTGCTCTCTTCGGCGAGTGTTGCCTCGAGCAGGGCGACGGCGTCCTTGAGGCCAAGCTGCATCGCCCAGGAGCGCAGGGTGCCATAACGGCTGATCTCGTAATGCTCGACAGCCTGGGCCGCTGCCAGCAGGCCGGCATCAAGGGCGGGCGTACCCTTGAATTCGTCGAGGATTTCCTCTCCTTCCTCGATGATGCCGTCAATGGCGGGGCAGGTCTTGCCGCGGGCGCGCTTGCCGATCAGCTCGAAGACCTGCTGCAGGCGCTCGATCTGCCCGTCGGTTTCCTCCTTGTGCTTCAGGAAGGCCTGCTTCAGCTTCGGGTCGGTGGCACCGCGCGCCATCTTCGGCAGCGCCTTCGAAATCTTGCGCTCCGCGTAGTAGATGTCCTTCAGCGTTTCGTAGAACAGATCCTCAAGGGTCTTGTCGGCCATGATGCGTCTCTCCTCGGTGGTGGGGTGTCTCTCTGCCGACCGTTGTGATGGCCGCAGATTGCACGGGTCTAACCGGGGCGCGCTGCGAATGTTCCTGCGAAATCTCAACGGTTTTGCTGCGAGGCGTCCTCGTCCCACCGATCGGAGGCGGTGGTGCGGCTTGGCGTCCTGGTGAGAGATCGCATGCGACGCTGCCGGACCATGGCCGACACGATGACGCTGCCGATCAGCACGGGGCCGATGGCGACGGCTGCAAACCAGAAATTGCTGATCATGCCGGCTCTCCGGCCGTCGTTCCACTCGGGTCGCCCGGGCCGCCCGGGCGTGCCCGGGCAGACTGTTCGCGCGGGATATTGCGGGATTTGGGGTCATCATACATGACCTGCCTCCTCTTGCTTGCATCGCGTTCAGCGTGACCAACCGATGAAGGGGCAGATTGTTCCGTGCCGGCAGAGGCTGGCTGGTTGCGCGCTTCTGCCTCTATACCGCAGCCGTTTGGGCGGGCTGACGGTGTCATGAAAGGAGGGGAGCCATCCACGCTCGCGGACGAGGAGATGAAACGGCCATGGCAGGGAGCGCGGTGGCGACGAAGGAGGCCCGGTCCGAAAGCCTTCCGAAGGATATGACCGCCGGAAAGACGTCCGCCTTCTATCCGGTGACGTGATCGGGACACGGCCGGATCAGCATGGCCTGAGATCACGTGCCACGGAGAGACGCGCCATGAAAGGCGATGACCGGCCGGTTTACGCCTTGAGGTTTTGCTTGTCGTTCAGCGCCTTCTGCAGTTCCAGCGCCAGTTCCATCAGCCTGTCGGGAACCGTTTCCTTTTCGATTTCGGCAAGCAGACCGGCAACCTTGCGACTGACGCTGGCGCCAAGCTCGGACGGCCCGGACTTCAGGCCGGTCGCAGTCTTGTCGGTAGTCTCGTTCATTGCGACCCCTCGGCGAAACCTGTGTCTGAAGACTGCCTCCTCTGGCGACGCATCGCCGCCGGTTGAAAGAAGCATTCATGTCAAACTATTGGAAAGCGCGGAAAGGTCCCGTTTGTCAATGGTATTGGAGCGAGGGAGGAAGCCCGGCCGATCGCTTGTCGCCCGGGCGTTGTATCCCGGTCGCCGTCACCCACGACCATGACGGCCGGGAATGGAGGTGATCGAAGCCGAAACCGGGTCGCTTGCGGGGAATGTATCTTCCAGCCCTTCCTGCAATTGCTCCTCCAGTTTCTGCGCCTTGCCCTGCCGACCGCTGTCTCCGGCAAGGGTCGCGGTGCGTCCGTCCTGGTCCTTGCCTTCCATCATTTCCTCGGGCAGGTCGTCGTCATGGATGACGCGTGCAAGCAATGCCTTTGCCCTTGCCACTGCATTGGTACGATTCACCGCCTCACCCTGCGAGCGCAGGCTGACGGAGATGACGTCGCCGCTCTGCTCGATGAATTCCACCGTAAAGCCGTCATTGCCGCTGCCTTCGGTGATCACCTGTGTGCCAACAATGCTCATGGAGTCTCCCTTTCCGGTTTGCTGTCTGGGTCCTCGTGCAAACGGAAGAGGCAAGGTCTTTGTTCCTGCAGTCAGGCGTGTCCCGGACTGGTGCGGTCGACAACCGCGAATGGTGGAGGCGGGCGGAACTAAATGCGCATGCGCGACGTTTGCCACCTCGATCCCACCCCCCTTATTGGAGAGGTTTGCAACGGTGTCCGAATCACAGTTGAGTCGCGATCCTGCACGCGCAGACATTGTCAGACTCATCCCCGCCCTGCGTGCCTTTGCCCGTACCTTCTGCCGCAATCCCTCGGATGCGGACGATCTGGTGCAGGAGACCCTGATGAAGGCGCTGGCCAACCTCGACAAGTTCGAGCCGGGAACCAAGCTGAAATCCTGGCTCTTCACCATCATGCGCAACACCTTCTATACCCGCGCCAAGGTGCTTGGCCGCGAGGCGCCGGGCCTGGAGGAGGCCGTCTCCGGCGATACGCCGATGGAGGCAACGCAGGAGGTGCAGGCGCGCGTCCGGGAGGTGCAGCGCGCACTCGCCAAGCTTCCGCCCCATTATCGGGAGGTCCTCACCTTGGTGGCCATTCTGGGCGAGAGCTACGAGTCGGCCGCCGAGATCTGCGAGTGTGCCATCGGCACGGTCAAGAGCCGGCTGAACCGCGCGCGCCACCAGATCCTGCAGGAACTGGGCGAGGACTGATCCCGTCCGTCGCCGCAACGGGCCGGATTCATGCAAAGACGAGCGGGCCGATCGTCTGCCGCATACGGCAGGGCGAAGCCTCGTTGTTGGATGGAACCTTCCGCGCCTCCGGAAGTTGACTGGCCGGGTAGGGCCCCAAAAAAGCCTTGTTCGCCCTTCGCACTTTCGGGATTTCTCATATGTCTGTTACGATCACTGCGATCCTGTTCGCCTTGATAGGGATTGCCTTGGCAGGCGGTGGCGCTCAGCTTCTGATGCTGGGCGGCAGCGCCTATTACCTCATCACCGGCATCGCCTTTCTGGTGACGGCCATCCTGCTTTTCCTGCGCCGTTCCGCAGCGCTTCTTCTTTATTCCCTCATCGTCATCGGCTCGCTGATCTGGGCCATCTGGGAGGTCGGCTTCGACTGGTGGCAGCTCGGGCCGCGCGGTGGCGTGGTCATCGTACTCGGCCTCTGGCTGCTGACGCCGTGGATCCGCCGCCCGCTCGGCTTTACAAGCCCCAACACCGGCGCGCGCTATGGCGCCGGTGCCGGTCCGCTTGCCATTGCCGTGGTTCTGGCGATCGCCGTCGCGATCTTTTCGATGCTCGCCAATTCCACCGACATGGAAGGCCGGCTGCCGGAAGACAAGATTGCTGCTGCGCCCGATCTCGGGGGCAATGTTCCGCCCGGCGAATGGCACCAGTACGGACGCACGCCCTATGGCCAGCGCTACTCGCCGCTCGACCAGGTCAATGTCCAGAACGTGGCAAACCTCAAGGAAGTCTGGCGCTACCAGACCGGCGATGTGAAGCTGCCGGACGATGTTGGCGAGACGACCTATCAGGTGACGCCGCTGAAGGTCGGCAATTCCCTCTATCTCTGCACACCGCACAACTGGGCGATCGCCATCGACGCGACAACCGGCAAGCAGCAGTGGAAATATGATCCGAATGTCGGGCTGAACCCCGACCGCCAGCACCAGACCTGCCGCGGCGTGACCTATTTCGCCGATCCGGCCGCTCAGCCCGGCACCGCTTGCGCCACCCGCGTCTATCTGCCCACCTCCGATGCGCGCCTGATCGCGCTCGATGCGACGAACGGCCAAGTCTGCACAACCTTTGCCGATAACGGCGTCCTGCATCTGGAACAGGGCATGCCCTACAATCCGGCCGGCTATTATTACTCCACCTCGCCGCCGGTGATTGCGGCAGGCAAGATCATCATCGGCGGTGCCGTCAACGACAACTATTCGACGCAGGAACAGTCCGGCGTCATCCGCGCCTTCGACGTGAAGTCCGGCCAGCTCGTCTGGAACTGGGATTCCGGCAATCCGACGCAGACGCAGCCCCTCCCGCAGGGCCAGACCTATACGGCCAATTCACCCAACAGCTGGTCGGTGTTCAGCGTCGATGAAAAGCTGGGCCTCGTCTATATTCCGCTCGGCAACCAGGTGCCCGACCAGCTCGGCATGAACCGCTCAGACAGCGTGGAAAAATACTCCTCCTCCATCGTCGCCCTCGACATCAATACCGGGCAGGACCGCTGGGTGCGCCAGACCGTGCATCACGATCTCTGGGACATGGACGTGCCCGCCCAGCCGGTGCTGGTGGACATCACCAAGCCGGATGGCACGCCGGTGCCGGCGCTGGTCGGTCCCACCAAGCAGGGGGATATCTATGTGCTCGACCGGCGCACCGGCGAGCCGCTGCAGCCGATCCGCGAGATCCCGGCGCCGGGCGGAGCGATCCCCGAGGATCACAGCGCGCCGACCCAGCCGGTCACCGCGCTCACCTTCCGGCCGCGCACACTCGAAGGGCGCGACATGTGGGGTGTCACCATGTTCGACCAAATGGTCTGCCGCATCCGGCTGAAGCAGCTGAAATACGAGGGGCAGTACACGCCGCCCTCGCTGCAGGGCACGCTGGTCTATCCCGGCAATTTCGGCACCTTCAACTGGGGTTCGGTCGCGGTCGATCCGGAACGCATGGTGATGTTCGGCATGCCGACCTATCTCGCCTTCACCTCGCAGCTTGTGCCGCGCGCCGATGTGCCGCCGAAGGGGTCTGACGAAAAGGGATCGGAACAGGGGCTGAACCGCAATGACGGCGCACCCTATGCCGTCAAGATGGGGCCCTTCCTCGGCCCGCTGCAGATTCCCTGCCAGGCTCCGCCATGGGGTTATGTGGCCGGCGCCAATCTGCGCACCGGCGAGACCGCCTACAAGCTGAAGAACGGCACAGTCTACGACATGACGCCGCTGCCCTTGCCCTTCAAGCTCGGTGTCCCCGGCATCGGCGGCCCGATGATCACCAAGGGCGGCGTTGCCTTCCTCGGTGCGGCCGTCGACAACTACCTGCGGGCCTATGAACTGACCACCGGCAAGCAGCTGTGGGAGGCACGCCTTCCGGCTGGCGGACAGGCCACCCCGATGACCTATTCGGTGGAGGACGGGCGCCAGTTCGTGGTGATGGTGGCGGGCGGCCACGGCTCGGTCGGCACCAAAGCCGGCGACTATGTGATCGCCTACGCCCTGCCGCGATAAGGTGTCCTGCGGGGCGGGCGACCTTCGCCCGCCCGACGGGATCCGCGGGCGGTCCCGGGCATAAAGACGGAAACGCAGAAGGAAGCCCGGAACGTGACGGTCACGCTCCGGGCTTTTCCATGTTCGCGGTTGCGGTCGTCAGAATGTGCCGCTTGCCCGCAGATGGTTGGTCACCGAGGTGACGCCAGCCACCGAGAGTGCAACCTCTGCCGCACGATCGCTCTCGCCCGGCAGCAGAACGCTGCCCGTCAGGATCACGGTCGTTCCCTCAACCGTTACAGCAAGATTGGTCGAGTCGAGGCCGCCTGCGCTCGCCAGCGCCTCGGCCACCCGCGTTTCAAGTTGGGCATCCGGCGGATTTTCCGCCGTCACCACCGGTTGTTCCGCGTGAAAGGTCTGGGGTTTGAACACCATTGTCTGTCCTCCTGGCTGTAGGAAGACCCAACAGCCGGGAGGCGCAAATGTTCGCACAGGCTCGCTCAGCCGGGTGCTGCCAGGTTTGCCAGAAGTTCGCGCAGCTGCTGTTGCGTGAAGGGCTTCGGCAGCCGCGGCAGATGGGTTCCCTCGCCGGAGGGAAGCTCCGCATAGCCGGTTGCCAGTACGATCGGCAGGTGCGGACGCAGCTGCCGGATGCGACCGGCCAGTTCGGCGCCCGTCATGCGCGGCATGGAATGGTCGGTGATGACAACGTCGATCTCCCGCCCGCTTTCCACGACAGCCAGCGCATCGGCGCCATTATAGGCCTCGATCACCGTATGGCCGAGATCCTCCAGCATCAGCCCCGTATTCATCAGCACCAGGGCGTCATCATCCACGGCCAGCACGGTCAGTGCGCGTCCGGCGTCCGGCGTATCCTGCATCATCGTCCTTGCGTCTTCCGTCCTCATGGTCGCTTCCGCGGCTCTCTCCAGCCCGGGCATCATCAGCGTGACTGTCGTGCCGGCGCCCGGCAGGCTGGTCAGCCTGAGCTCTCCGCCGGATTGCTCCGTCAGGCCTTGTACCATGGAAAGGCCGAGCCCGGTGCCCTTGCCGACGCCTTTCGTGGTAAAAAACGGCGTGGACGCCCGCGCCAGTGTCTCGGCATCCATGCCTTCGCCATCATCGATGACGCAGAGGGCCACATAAAGGCCGGGCGTAAGCTTTCCCGTGCGTCTGGTGATCTCTTGAGCGCGGGCGGTCACGCGGATGAGGCCGCCACCCGGCATGGCGTCGCGTGCGTTGACGATGAGGTTGAGAAGGGCCGTTTCCAGCTGGTTGACATCGGTCATGACGGCCGGCAGCCCTGCGTCGCAGTCGATGTCGATCATCACATTCGGCGGCAGCGAGCGGCGGGCAAGCTCCACCATGCCCTCCACAAGGTCGCGCACATCGACGGGGCGCACGTCCAGTTCCTGCCGGCGGGCAAAGGCGAGCAGGCGTTGAGTCAGCGCTGCGCCGCGCTCCGCGCCACGGATCGCATTGGTGACCAGCGGCGTGGTCTGCGGGTCCGGTGGCAGGCGCTTCTGCAGCATCTGCAGGCTGCCGAGAATAGCGGTCAGGAGATTGTTGAAGTCGTGGGCGATGCCGCCGGTCAACTGGCCGATGGCCTCCATCTTCTGCGCCTGGAACAGCTCTTCGCGCGCCTGCGACAGCTGGATCTGGGCGGCGTGCTTGTCGCTGATGTCACGGGTGATCTTGGCAAAGCCGAGAAGCATGCCCTGATCGTCGTGAATGGCGTCGATAACGACATTGGCCCAGAAACGTTCACCATTCTTGCGTACCCGCCAGCCTTCCTTCTCGAAGCGCCCATCCCGCCGGGCGGCTTGAAGCCCGCGCTGTGGTTCTCCCGCTGCACGGTCCTCAGGAGTGTAAAAGGTGGAGAAATGCTGCCCGATGATTTCGTGCGCGCTATAGCCCTTCACGCGCTCAGCCCCCGGGTTCCAGCTCGCGACATAGCCCAGCGGGTCCACCATGTAGATCGCATGGTCGGTCAAGGCATTGATGAGAAGCCGGTAGTGGTCGTCTGTCTCCAGTCGCAGCGTTTGGCCATCGGCCATGATCAGGTCCCCTCCGCATATCACCCACCCCGCGGCTCTTGCGAACTGCCGGCAGTGCGGAAGGTTCCATCACAGATCGAAAAAATCCGGATGATTGACAGAAAGGTATAAAATGTTATGACTGACGAAATTCAAAATTCGTCATTCATCATTCGGTGTCTATCATGAGTGATCTTTCCAGTCAGGTCGTTGACGCGTCCCGCCAGGAGAATGTCGAGAAGATCCTCGATACGGCGGAGCGCCTCTTCAAGCATTACGGCTACTCGAAGACCAATGTGGCTGACATTGCGCGCGACCTGTCGATGTCGCCGGCCAATATCTATCGCTTCTTCTCGTCCAAGGCCGAGATCCATCAGGCGCTCGCAAGGCGCATGCTGAGCGTGCAGTACGAGGCGCTGAAGGCCAATGCCGCAGGCCCCGGCTCGGTCGAGGAGCGGTTGAAGAGTCACTTGATCCTGATGCATCGCATCACCGTCGAGACGATGCTGGAAGAGGAACGGGTCCATGAAATGGTGCTGGTCGCGCTCGACCAGCAATGGCCGGTCATCGAGGAGCATCTGACGCGTATCCGGCATCTTCTGGCCGGGCTTATTCGCGAGGGGATCGATGCCGGTGAGTTTCGCGCACAGGACCCCATGGTTGCCGCCGAATGTTTCATCTGTTTCGGCGTCACCCTGTGCCATCCGCAACTGGTGGCCAAGAAAGGCAGGGGTGAGGATGAGGTCGAACCTCTGGTGCTCGCCGAATACATGATCCGTGCATTGAAGTGATGCCGTGGCGGGTCCGTACCAGACCCGCCCGATGGGATTGTTGCATGTGTTTCACGCCGTTCCGGAGGCGGGCATGATGCCCCTCTGTCGGTCCGGCTCAGGTCATCTCGACCCGCAGGGGGGTCATTTCGTCGGTAGGAGCCGAACATGTCGATCAGGGGACTGGCGAACTGGAAGAATATCGGGCTTGGCCTCGTCCTTGTCGGACTGGCAGGCTGCAATCAGCAGAAGGCGGAGACGGAAACGATCATCCGCCCGGTCAAGGTGGTCGAGGTGGCAAAGCCCGACGAAGGCCGCCAGATGCAGTATTCCGGCGCCGTGCGTGCCCGCACCGAGATCGCCATGGGCTTCCGCGTCGATGGCAAGGTCACCCAGCGGCTGGTCGATGTCGGACAGCGCGTCAAGCCGGGCGATGTGCTCGCCCGCCTCGATCCTGTCGATTACGAGCTTTCCGTCCGCCAGGCCGAGGCCCAGCTCGCCTCGGCCGAAAAGCAGGTGGAAATTTCCCGCCTGGCGCTGAACCGCGCCCAGGTGCTGCAGGAAAAGAGCATCACCTCGCAATCGACGCTGGAGCAGAGCCAGCTGTCGCACGAACAGGCGGTCGCCTCCCGCGATGCGGCGAAATCCGCGCTGGAACAGGCCCAGAACCGCGTGGCCTACACGACGCTTACCGCCGACGTGGATGGTATCGTGACGGCCACCAGCGCCGAGGCCGGGCAGGTGCTGGCCGCCGGTTCGCCGGTTATCACGCTCGCCCGCGACGGCGCCAAGGAAGTGGCGATTGCCGTGCCGGAAAACGACATTGCCGAATTCCGGCCGGGCAAGGTGGTAAAGGCCGGTTTCTGGTCGAACAGCGGGCTGTCGCTGGAGGGCAAGGTCCGCGAGGTTGCCGGCAGTGCCGACAGCCAGTCGCGCACCTTTGCCGTGCGGGTCAGCCTGCCGGACGACCCGAACGTCCGCCTCGGGATGACGGCGACGGTCAGCGTCAGGGCGGATGATGCCAAGCCCGCCTATGTGCTGCCGCTTGCCGCCCTGTCGCGCCAGTCCGATCGACCGGTCGTCTGGCTGGTGGACCGCAAGACGCAGACGGTGCATCCACGTCCCGTCACCGTGGCTGGCTTTGCCGGAGATGGCATCCGCGTCACCGAAGGCATTGCCGCTGGCGATCTGGTAGTGGCCGCCGGCACGCAGTTCATGCGTGAGGACATGAAGGTGCGCCTTTCCGAAGGAGAGGTCGAGAACGCGCAGGAGCCGGCCGCCGCCGGCCAGCCGCAGCAATCCTGATCCCGCCGTCCACACCAGGAAACGCACACCATGAGCGCCTCTCGCACGACGGCTTCCGGCAAGAAGCCCTTCAACCTGTCTCGCTGGGCGATTGCCCATCCGAGTATCGGCCGCTTCCTGTTCGGCCTGATCATCATCATCGGTGGTCTTGGCATCATGAACATGGGCCAGAAGGAAGATCCCGATTTCACCTTCCGCGTCATGGTGGTGCAGGCCGTCTGGCCGGGCGCCTCCATTGAGGAAATGCAGGATCAGGTGGTCAACAAGATCGAGCGCAAGCTGCAGGAAACCCCGCATCTCGACTGGGTGAAATCCTATACCCGCGCCGGCTTCTCCATCACCACCATCCAGATCAAGGGCAATACCAATGCGGCCCAGGTGAAGGATGCCTTCTATCAGGTGCGCAAGAAGATCGGCGACATCGAGCAGGATCTTCCGAGCGGCCTTCTCGGCCCCTATTTCAACGATGAGTTCGGCGATACCTATGTGACGCTGCATGCCATCACCGGCGACGGCTATTCCTATCCGGAGCTGAAGCAGTTCGCCATCCAGGCGCGCGACATGCTGCTCGCCACCAGGGGCGTCGAGAAGGTCTCGATCCTCGGCGACCAGCCGGAGCGAATCTATATCGATATCTCGTCGAAAGCGCTCGCCGAGCGTCAGCTGACGCTGAACGACGTCAAGAGCGCGCTGGCCGGCCAGAACGACATGGATCCGGCCGGGACGGTGCAGACCGCGAGCCGCTCTGTGCGCATCACCGTCGAAGGCGGCGTGCGCACGCCGGAAGACGTGCGGGAACTGCGCATCCGCAGCGGCGCGCAGGTGTTCCGTCTGGGTGATATCGCCACCGTTTCCCGTGGCCTCGTCGATCCTTACGATCGCAAGTTCCGCTTCAACGGCAAGGATGCGGTGGAAGTCGGCGTCGTCATGCAGAACGGCTACAAGGTGACCGATGTCGGCACCTGGGTGGACGAGACCTACAAGCGCTTCGAGGCCGCACTGCCGGTCGGCGTGTCTGTCGAGCAGATCGCCAACCAGCCGGAGGTCGTGCATGAGGCGATCGGCGAATTCACGCAGGCGCTCCTGGAAGCGCTGGTGATCGTTCTCGTCGTCTCACTGCTGTCGATCGGCTGGCGCTCCGGCATCGTGATCGCCATCTCCATTCCGCTGGTGCTCGCCGCCACGCTTGCCATCATGTACGAACTGGGCATCGAGTTGCAGCGCATCTCGCTTGGTGCGCTCATCATCGCGCTCGGCCTTCTGGTCGATGATGCGATGATCGTGGTCGAGATGATGGAGCGCAAGCTGGAGGAGGGGCTGGAAAAGCTCGATGCGGCGACCTTCGCCTATTCCTCCACGGCCTTTCCCATGCTGACCGGCACGCTGATCACCACCGCGGGCTTCATCCCGGTCGGCTTCGCGGATTCCACCGCCGGCGAATATGTCCGCTCCCTGTTCTACGTGGTCGGCATCGCGCTCGTCACCTCGTGGTTCGTCGCGGTCTATTTCACGCCCTGGCTCGGCTACATGATCCTGAAGCAACGGGCGCATGCCGGCACGCATCACGATGTCTACGACACGCGCTTCTATCGCGGCCTGCGCGCCACGGTGGCCTGGTGCGTGCGCCACCGGCTGATCGTGCTGATGGCGACCTTCCTCACCTTCGGCACCAGCCTCTGGGCCTTCCAGTTCATTCCGCAGAGCTTCTTCCCGCAGTCCTCGCGCCCGGAAATCCTGGTCGACATGTGGCTGCCGGAAGGAACTGCGATCGGTGAGGTGGAGCGTCAGGCCAAGGCGCTCGAAGAGAAGATCATGGACGATCCCGACAAGAAGTTCGTCGCCACCTTCATCGGCGAAGGCGCGCCGCGCTTCTTCCTGCCGCTCGACCAGCAGCTGCGCAACCCGAACTTCGCCCAGTTGCTCGTGATGTCGAACGGGCTGGAACAGCGGGAGCGGCTGATCCTGAAGCTGCGCAAGATCCTGGCGGAGGATTTCCCGACGGTGCGCGGCAAGGTGGACCGTCTTTTCCTCGGGCCGCCGGTCGGCTGGGCCGTGCAGATGCGCGTCACCGGTCCGGACCGTGCCGAGGTGCAGAAGATCGCCGATCAGGTGAAGCAGCGCTTCCACGACAACCCGCTGCTCGGCACCATCCACGACGACTGGCTGGAGCCGGTAACGACGATGAAGCTTGTCATCGATCAGGACCGTGCCCGGGCGCTCGGCGTCTCCTCGCAGCGCGTCCGCCAGATGCTGTATGCCTCCGTGACCGGCGCCGAGCTTGGCCAGTTCCGCGATGGCGAGGAAACCGTCTCCATCGTGGCCCGCGAACCGGCCGCCACCCGCAGCCTGCTGGATGCCGTGGAGAGCGTCTACATTCCGACCGACAGCGGCGCCTTCGTGCCCGTCTCGCAGATCGCCCATGTGGTGCCCGTGCAGGAAAACGGCATCGAATGGCGGCGCGATCGCCTGCCGACGATCACCGTCAAGGCGACCGTGCCGGACGGGATCGAGCCCAACGACCTCTCGATGAAGATGTATCAGGGCATGGCGGATCTGCGCGAAAAGCTGCCGGCCGGCTACAAGATCGAGATCCAGGGCGGGGCGGAAGATGCCGCCGAAAGCCAGATGTCGATTGCCGCCAAGGCGCCGGTGATGCTGTTCGTCATCCTGGTCCTGCTGATGATCCAGCTGCAGCATTTCGGCAAGGCCATGCTGGTGCTGGCGACCGGGCCGCTCGGCATCATCGGGGCGGCTGCCGCCCTGTTGATCACCGGCGCGCCGTTCGGCTTCGTGGCGATCCTCGGCGTCATCGCGCTGCTCGGCATCATTATCCGCAACTCGATCATCCTCGTCGACCAGATCGACCAGGATATTGCGAGCGGCATGCCGCGGCGCGAGGCGATCGTCGGCTCCGCCGTGCGGCGCTTCCGGCCGATCATGCTGACGGCGCTGGTTGCGGTGCTGGCGCTGATCCCGATCTCGCGCGGCCTGTTCTGGGGTCCGCTCGCCTATGCGATGATGGGCGGCATCCTGGTCGCGACGCTGCTCACCATCCTCGTGCTGCCCGCCGGCTATGCCCTGTTCTTCGGCCGCGAGCCTTCTTCGTCGGGACACGCCCGCGGCGACAATGATGACCGGCGGGAGGATCAGCTCTCGCTCGGCCTGAACCCTGCTGCCGAGTGACGCGATCTTCCGGGCGGCGCACCCCTGCCGCCCGGAGATATCGGCGATGCCCGTTCCGACCCGCTGGAACGGGCATCGCCGTTTGGTTGCCGAATGAGTGGAAATTTCCTCTTCCGCGGTCAACGGCAGGTTGGCGGTTTCTCGTTTCAGCAGAGGCGAACGGCTAGAGTCCGGGTCACTGAACATGACCGGAGACCTGCATGAACCGCCTTCTGATCCTCGGCACCGCGCTCGCCGCCCTTCTTGCCGCGCCGGCGCTGGCTGAACAGCCGAACAAGCTGCTGAATGCCTCCTACGATGTGGCCCGCGAACTGTTTGCTGCCGAAAACGAAGCTTTCATCAAGCAGAATCCGGGCGTGACCATCGACCAGTCGCATGCCGGCACCTCCAAGCAGGCCCGTGCCATCGTGGAGGGTCTGGAAGCCGACGTCGTCACCTTCAATCAGGTGACCGACATCGATTTTCTGGTGAAGCAGGGCTTTGTCTCGAAGGACTGGCAGAAGAACTTCCCCAATGCGGCCTCGCCCTTCTACTCCTTCCCCTCCTTCCTGGTGCGCGCCGGCAATCCGAAGAAGATCAAGGACTGGAACGATCTCGCACGCGATGACGTGAAGGTTGTCTTCCCCAACCCGAAGACCTCGGGCAATGCCCGTTACACCTATCTGGCCGCCACCGCCTATGCGAAGGAAGCCTTCGGCGGCGACGAGAAGAAGGTGGAAGCCTTCGTGAAGAAGATCTTCGACAACGTTCCGGTCTTCGATACCGGCGGACGCGCCGCCACCACCACCTTTGTGGAGCGCCAGATCGGCGACGTGCTGATCACCTTCGAGGCGGAAACGCGCGGCATCGCCAAGCAGTATGGCACCGACAAGGTGGAAAGCGTCATCCCGTCCGTTTCGCTGCTCGCCGAATTCCCCGTCGCCGTGGTGGACAAGGTTGCCAAGAAGCACGGGACCGAGGAACTGGCGAAAAAGTACCTCTCCTTCCTCTACAGCGAGGAGGGCCAGCGGGTGGCGGCCCAGTTTGGCCACCGCGTGCAGGATCCGAAGGTCAAGGCCGAATTCGCCGCCGATTTCCCCGCCGTCCGCCTCGTGAAGGTCGAGGATGTCTTCGGCGGCTGGGACAAGGTCCAGAAGGATCACTTCGCTTCCGGCGCGGTGCTCGACCAGCTGTACGGCAACCGTTGAGCATAATCATCACCTCCCAAGGGTCGAAACCCGGCAGGGAAACCTGCCGGGTTTCCTGCGAGAATACGGGAAGCGGAACGTGAAACGCCATGTCCTGCCCGGGCTGCGCCTGTCGCTCGGGCTCACTCTCTTTTATGTCGGCCTGATCGTGGTGCTGCCGCTGGCGGCGCTGGCGGTGAAGGCGGCCAGCCTCGGTCCGGCCGATTACTGGTCGATCGTCTCGTCGCCGCGCGCGGTGGCGAGCTACCGTGTCACCGTTCTGGCGGCGCTGGGGGCCACCGTCTTCAACCTATTCTTCGGGCTGGCGCTCGCCTGGGTGCTGACCCGCTACCGTTTTCCCGGCCGGCGCATCGTCGATGCCATGGTGGATCTGCCCTTTGCGCTGCCGACGGCGGTCGCCGGCATTTCGCTGACGGCGCTGTTTTCCGTCCATGGCTGGTTCGGCGCCGCCCTTGCGCCGCTCGGCATTTCCGTTGCCTATACGCCGCTCGGCATCCTGGTCGCCATGACCTTCACCAGCCTGCCCTTCATCGTGCGCACGGTCCAGCCGGTGCTGGAGGATCTCGATCCGGCGCTGGAGGAGGCGGCCCAGTCGCTCGGCGGTTCCGATTTTACGATCTTCCGCAAGGTCATCCTGCCGCTGCTGAGCCCCGCGCTGCTTGCCGGCACCTCGCTGTCCTTTGCCCGCTCGCTCGGTGAATTCGGTGCGATCATCTTCATTGCCGGCAACCAGCCGATGAAGACGGAAATCACCGCGCTGCTGATCTTCATCCGGCTGGAGGAATATGACTATCAGGCGGCCGCGGCGATTGCTTCCGTGCTGCTGATCGCGGCCTTCCTGATGCTGGCGGTGACGAATGCGCTGCAGGCGCGGGCGCTGCGCTATACGGTGAAGGGATAGACCATGAGCCACACCCGTCATGGCCGCAAGCCGCCGCGCATCGGCGATCATCCGCTGTTTCGCCGCAGCCTGATCGGCATCGTGCTGGTGCTTGGCGCGCTGCTGATCCTGGCGCCGCTGATCGTCATCGGTGTCGAGGCCTTCCGGCAGGGCTGGCAGGCCTATATCGCCACGCTTGCCCATCCCGACACCCGCCACGCCATCATGATGACGGTGGTCACCGCGCTGATCGCCGTGCCGGTCAACACCGCCTTCGGGATCGCCGCCGCCTGGTCGATCACCAAGTTCGATTTCCCCGGCAAGCGCCTGCTGCTGGTGGTGATCGAGATCCCCTTTTCCGTCTCGCCCATTGTGGCGGGTGTGGCCTATCTCTTCGTCTACGGCCTGCAGGGCCTGTTCGGCCCCTGGCTCGACCAGCATGACATCAAGATCCTGTTTGCCTTGCCCGGCATCGTGCTCGCCTCCATGTTCGTGACCGCACCCTTCGTGGCGCGCGAGCTGATCCCGCTGATGCAGGCGCAGGGCCGCGACCTTGAGGAGGCTGCAACCTCGCTCGGGGCTTCCGGCTGGCGCACCTTCCTGGCCGTGACGCTGCCCAACATCAAGTGGGCGCTGCTCTACGGCGTCGTGCTCTGCAACGCCCGCGTGATGGGCGAGTTTGGCGCGGTCTCCATCGTCTCCGGCAATATTCGCGGCCAGACCAACACGCTGCCGCTGCATATCGAGCTGCTCTATCACGATTATCAGGCGGCCGGCGCCTTCGCCTCCGCCTCCATTCTGGCGGTCATTGCCGTCTTCACCATCATTGCCAAGGTCTCGCTCGAACGCCGCGGTGCCGGTCGCCGCAAGGCGCTGGCTAGCCCGCCGGCCTCCGAAGGAACCCGTCCATGAAGATCCGCCTCGACAACGTCATCAAGACCTTCGACACGTTTCGCGCCGTGCACGGCGTTTCGCTGGAGATCGAAAGCGGCGAACTGGTCGCGCTGCTTGGTCCCTCCGGTTCCGGCAAGACGACGATCCTGCGCATGGTGGCCGGCCTCGAATATGCCGATGGCGGCCACATCCATTTCGGCGATCAGGATGCAACCGACATCCCGGTGCGCGACAGGGGTGTCGGCTTCGTCTTCCAGCATTACGCGCTGTTCCCGCACATGACGGTGGCGGAAAACATCGGCTTCGGCATGAGCGTGTCGAAGGTGAAGCGCAGCAAGGCGGAGATCGCTGCCCGCGTTCGACAGCTTCTGGCGCTGGTCCGGCTGGACGGGCTCGGTGACCGCTTTCCCGGCCAGATCTCCGGCGGCCAGCGCCAGCGCGTGGCGCTTGCCCGTGCACTGGCCGTCGATCCGAAGGTGCTGCTGCTCGACGAACCCTTCGGCGCGCTCGATGCCAATGTGCGCCACGATCTGCGCCGATGGCTGCGCGAGATCCATCAGGAACTCGGCATCACCACCATCTTCGTCACCCACGATCAGGAAGAGGCGCTGGATCTCGCCGATCGCGTGGTGATCCTGAAGGAAGGCCGCATCGTGCAGCAGGGTACGCCGCAGGAAGTGTGCCGCGATCCCCGCGATCCCTTCGTGCTGAAATTCCTGGGCGATGCCAACCGTCTGGCGGGCGAGGTGAGGGCGGGGCGGGCCATTGCCGGTGGCACCGAGATCGAGGCGCCCGGCGTGGCCGATGGTCCGGCTGAAATCTTTGCCCGGCCGCGCGATCTCGACTGGTCGACCCATGGACCGGGTGTGGCCGCAACCGTGACCCGCGTTCTCGATCGTCCCGGCGAGCGCCGCGTTATCGCGCTTGCCGCGACTGGCGAACCGCTGGAATTCGACGTGGAGCCGGAGCGTGCGATTGTCGCCGGCGAGGCTGGCTTCGTCACGCTGCGGCGGGCCAAGGTGTTTTCGCTGGCGTGATATCTGGCAAAAGTCCCCCTCTGGCTGCCGCCATCTCCCCCACAAGGGGGAGACACCATGTGGCAAAGCCCTGCCCTTCCGCCAACGCGCTCCTGGCCGTGACAGCAGATGGGGGACAGAATTGACTGTAGCTCAATGATTGGTGCAGGCCCCAGCCACCTGCGCTCTCCCCCCTTGTGGGGGAGATGGCGGCAGCCAGAAGGGGCTTTCTTCTCAATACGCGACCAACAAAAAAGGCGCCGGCTTCCCGACGCCTTTCCCTGCCGTGACAGGCAGAAAGCTTAGCTCATCTGGCTGACGAAGCGGGTTTCGAGGTAGGCATCGACGGCTTCCGAGCCGCCTTCGGTGCCGTAGCCCGAATCCTTCACGCCGCCGAACGGCACTTCCGGAATGGCGAAGCCATTGTGGTTGATGGTCAGCATGCCGGCTTCCAGACGCTGGCCGAGCGCATGCGCGGTCTTCACTGACGAGGTGAAGGCATAGGATGCGAGGCCGAAGGGCAGGCGGTTCGATTCGTCCATCGCCTCGTCCAGCGTCGAGAACCGGTTGACGATCGCGATCGGGCCAAACGGCTCTTCGTTCATCATCTTGGCCGAGGTCGGAACGTCGGTCAGCACGGTCGGCTCGAAGAAATGGCCCTTGTTGCCGATGCGCTTGCCGCCGGTCCGGAGAACAGCGCCCTTCGAGACGGCGTCGTTGATCATGTCTTCCATGGCCGGGATGCGGCGCTCGTTGGCGAGCGGGCCCATGGTCACGTCAGCCTCGAGGCCGTTGCCGACCTTGATGTTCTCGGCATACTTCACGATGCCTTCGATGAACTGGTCGGCAACGCCGTCCTGGATCAGGAAGCGGGTCGGAGCGACGCAGACCTGGCCGGCATTGCGGAACTTGGCTGCCGCCGACACTTCGATCGCCTTGTCCAGATCGGCATCGTTGAAGACGACGACCGGGGCATGGCCACCGAGTTCCATCGTGGCGCGCTTCATGTGCTTGCCGGCAAGCGCTGCCAGATGCTTGCCGACCGGGGTCGAGCCGGTGAACGAGATCTTGCGGATGACCGGATGCGGGATCAGGTACTCGGAAATTTCGGCCGGAACACCATAGACCAGGTTGACGACGCCGGCCGGGATGCCGGCATCGGCGAAGACGCGGATGAGTTCGGCCGGCGAAGCCGGGGTTTCTTCAGGCGCCTTGATGATGATGGAGCAGCCGACGGAGACGGCAGCCGAAAGCTTGCGCACGATCTGGTTGATCGGGAAGTTCCACGGCGTAAACGCGGCAACCGGGCCGACCGGCAGCTTGATCGCCATGTTGGAGACACCGCCGAAGCGGGCCGGAATGATCTGGCCATAGGTGCGGCGAGCTTCTTCGGCGAACCAGTCGATGGTGTCGGCCGCATTGTTGATTTCGCCCTTCGACTGGGCGATCGGCTTGCCCTGTTCGCGGGTCATCAGCCAGGCGATGTAGTCGATGCGCTCGCGCAGCAGGTCCGCCGCCTTGCGCATGATCTTCGAGCGTTCGAAGGCAGAGGTATCACGCCAGATCTTGAAGCCCTTGTCGGCGGCTTCCAGCGCGAGGTCGAGGTCAGCCTTTTCCGCATGGGCGATCTTGCCGATGATCTCCTGCGTCGCGGGATCTTCCACGGGAATGGTCTTGCCGCCGATGGCGTCGCGCCATTCGCCTGCGATGAAAAGTTGGACGTCGGGATAGCTGTGCATGATGACCTCGTTAGGCTCGGTAAGTCGCGGACCGGGAGGATGGCCTGGGAGAGGCAGCGCCGCGACGGATGGTTCGGCCCCTGACGTAGGACAATTGGAACCGACAATCAACGGCAGCCGGAAAAAGTATGATTAAATAAATATGACGGCAGGGTGAGCTGCCGTCACAGATGGCGCGAGTCTCGCTGTGCCCTCAGAAGAAAGCCTGGATGCCGGTCTGGGCGCGGCCGAGGATCAGCGCATGCACATCATGCGTGCCCTCGTAGGTGTTGACCGTTTCCAGGTTCTGGGCGTGGCGCATCACGTGATATTCGATCTGGATGCCGTTGCCGCCATGCATGTCGCGGGCCTGACGCGCGATGTCGAGCGCCTTGCCGCAATTGTTGCGCTTGACGATGGAGATCATTTCCGGCGCCATCCTGTGCTCGTCCATCAGCCGGCCGACGCGAAGCGAGCCCTGAAGCCCGAGCGCGATCTCGGTCTGCATGTCGGCAAGCTTCTTCTGGTAGAGCTGCGTGCCGGCGAGCGGCTTGCCGAACTGCTTGCGGTCGAGGCCATACTGTCGGGCGCGCAGCCAGCAATCTTCCGCCGCCCCCATCACGCCCCAGGAAATGCCGTAGCGGGCCCGGTTGAGGCAGCCGAACGGCCCCTTGAGACCCGAGACGTTCGGCAGCAGCGCGTCTTCTGAGACCTCCACGCCATCCATGACGATTTCGCCGGTGATCGAGGCGCGCAGCGACAGCTTGCCGCCGATCTTCGGGGCGGAAAGACCCTTCATACCCTTTTCCAGCACGAAGCCGCGGATCTCGTTGTTGTGCGCTTCCGATTTCGCCCAGACGACGAAGACATCGGCGATCGGTGCATTGGAAATCCACATCTTCGAGCCGCGCAGGCGATAGCCGCCTTCGATCTTTTCGGCGCGCGTCTTCATGCCGCCCGGATCGGAGCCGGCATCCGGCTCGGTCAGGCCGAAGCAGCCGATGAGTTCGCCCGAAACGAGGCCCGGCAGGTATTTCTGCTTCTGCGCATCGGAGCCATAGGCGAAGATGGGGTAGATAACGAGCGAGGACTGCACGCTCATCATCGAGCGATAACCGCTGTCGATACGCTCCACCTCGCGTGCCACCAGACCGTAGGCGACGTAGGAAGCGTTGGCCGCGCCATACTCTTCCGGCAGGGTCACGCCGAGAAGGCCGGCCTGGCCCATCAGCGGAAACAGTTCCGGCGCGCTGGTTTCCGACAGATAGGCCTCGTTGATGCGCGGCAGAAGCTCGGCCTTGGCGAAGGCGGCCGCCGCCTCGCGGATCATCCTCTCGTCCTCGGTCAGCTGGTCGTCGAGCAGGAAAGGGTCTTCCCAGGAAAAGGCGGCACGGTCGCTCACGTCGAAATCCTCCATCGGAACTGTGGAGCGGACTATCGGGCAGCCAGGTCCCCGCGTAAAGCGCCGTTTACTCACGGCGATATGAGCTATAGGAATGCGCCATGAGCAATCTGAGCCGCCGACTTCTTCCCTCCACCAGTGCGCTGGCCGCCTTCGAATCCGTGGCGCGGCTGGGCAGTTTTTCGGCTGCGGCCGACGAGCTGTCACTGACGCAAGGAGCGATCAGCCGCCAGATTTCAGGGCTGGAAGAACAGCTTGGCCTGTTGCTCTTCGATCGCAGCAGCCGGGGTGTTTCGCTGACGGAACCGGGCCGTGCCTATGCCAAGGCGATCGGCGCCGCGCTGTCGCAGATCCGCGACGCCTCGCTGAAGGCCATGACCAAACGGCATGGCGATACGCTCAATCTCGCCATGCTGCCCACCTTCGGCACCCGCTGGCTTCTGCCGCGCATCCCGCGCTTCGTGGCCGCCCATCCCGACATCACACTGAACTTCGCCACCCGCATCGGCATCTTCGATTTCGAGCAGGACGGGCTGGATGTGGCAATCCATATCGGCCAGCCGAACTGGCCGGGCGCCGACTGCACCTTCCTGATGGACGAGATGGTGGCCCCCGTGGCGAGCCCCGCCTTCCTGCGGCAGAACCCGGTTGCGGCGCCGCAGGATCTCCTGTCGCTGCCCCTGCTGCACATGGCCTCGCGTCCCGGGGCCTGGGACCATTTCTTCGAGACACAGGGCGTGGCCGGCACGCCGTCCCCCGGCATGCGCTTCGAACAGTTCGCAAGTGTCGGGCAGGCCTGCAGTGCCGGCCTCGGCGTGGCGCTGATGCCGCTCTTCCTCATCGAGGCGGAGTTGCAGGCGGGCGATCTGGTGCAGGCACTGCCGATGCAGGTGAGAAGCCCCAGCTCCTATTATGTCGTGGCGCCCATCACCCGCATGGCGTTTCGCCCCGTTGCCCTGTTCCGCAACTGGCTGATCGAGGAAGTCGGCCGCTGGCGGGACGAGCCCTTCTATGCCTGAGGCCGGAGTTTTCGCGTGACCTTTTCCCCGCATGAGCTGCCCTCCCATGAGCTGAGCCCCCATGAGTTCTGGCAGGCGCTTCACCCGCCAGGCAGCTTTTCGACGACCGGCCCGTTTTCCGGCTTTTATCCGGCAGAGCTTGGCGATGGACGGCAGCTGTGCCTTCCCATCCGGCCGCTTTCGGACGGGCAGCATGCGCTGGCGTCGCTGATCATCAACCAGGCGAGTTTCTCCGTCGTGGAAGCGCTCGCCGCGGATCTCGCGGCCCGGCTCTGCGCCCTTGAACCGGATGTGGTGGTCGGTCTGCCGACGCTCGGCCTGACATTGGCCGCTGCCGTTGCCCGCCATCTCGGCCATGCGCGCTATGTGCCCTGCGGCACCTCGCGCAAGTTCTGGTACGACGAGGCGCTTTCGGTGCCGATGTCCTCGATCACCACGCCTGAACAGGTGAAACGCCTCTATGTCGATCCGCGCATGCTGCCGCTGCTCGACGGACGACGTGTCGTGCTGATCGATGACGTGATCTCGAGCGGCACCTCCATCGTGGCGGGGCTGAGGCTCTTGCAGGCCGTCGGGGTGGAGCCGGTGGCGATCGGTGCGGCCATGCTGCAATCGGATCGCTGGCGCGCCGCGCTGGAAACGTTTGGCGCGCCGTGGCCAGGTCGCACCCATGGTGTTTTCGCAACCCCTCTGCTCAGTCGTGCAGGGGAGGAAGGCTGGCGGATCTAGCGCCGTTGCGTAGTCTGCACGGATCTTGTGCGCTGCGGCACTTTCCGTCTTGCCCGCGCTTTCCGGATCGGCCTAGGATCGCGATCATGTGTATTCGCAAGTTCGGAAATTGCTGATGGAACCCATCTTCGACGGCCATAACGACGTTCTCCTGCGGCTGTGGCGCAACATGCGCAACGGTGCCGATCCCGTCACCGAATTCGTCAAGGGGACGCATGAGGGCCATATCGACGGGCCGCGTGCACGGGCCGGCGGCCTCGTCGGCGGGCTCTGCGCCATCTACATTCCCTCCGGCGATCTGATCCTGAAGGAACCGGATGCCAGCGGCCATTACTACACGCCGCTTGCCGCCCCCCTGGAGCGTTCGCCCTCGCTCGACATCGCGATGGAAAAACTCGCGCTGGCGCTCAGGCTCGACGCGGCCGGTGCCTGGCGCATCTGCCGCTCCACCGAGGCCATTCGCGAGTCGGTTGCGGATGGCGATTTCGCCGCCGTGCTGCACATGGAGGGCTGCGAGGCAATCGATCCCGATTTTTCGGCGCTCGAAGTGTTTTATGCGGCCGGCCTGCGCTCGCTCGGACCGGTCTGGAGCCGCCACAACAGTTTTGGCCACGGCGTGCCCTTCGCCTATCCCGTTTCGCCCGATACGGGGCCAGGCCTTACCGATCTCGGCTTCGAGCTGGTGAAGCTCTGCGACCAGATGGGGATTGCCATCGATCTCGCCCACATCACCGAAAAGGGCTTCTGGGACGTGGCGAAGACCTCCGACAAGCCGCTGATCGCCAGTCATTCCAACGCGCATGCGCTGACCGCCGTTGCCCGCAACCTCACCGACCGGCAGATGGATGCGATCCGCGAGCGGCAGGGTCTTGTCGGCCTGAACTATGCCGTCACCATGCTGCGGCCGGATGCGCGCGACGATGCCAATACCAGCCTCGACCTGATGGTGAAGCACATCGACTATATGGTGGAGCGTATGGGCATCGACTGCGTGGCGCTCGGCTCCGACTTCGATGGCGCCACCGTGCCGCAGGATATCGCCGATGCCGCCGGCAACCAGAAACTGGTTGCGGCCCTCAAAAACGCGGGATACGCTCCCGACGATCTCGCCAAGCTGTGCCGGGAAAACTGGCTGAGAGTGCTTTCTCAGACCTGGCACGAAGCAAGCTGACGAATCCTTCCGACCGAACTGCTCTCAGACAGATAATAATCAGGGGACCATCATGATCAACGCGTTCAATCGCAGCCTTCGTATCCTGGCCACCAGCGCCGCCCTTTCGCTGGTGATGATTTCGGCACCGCACGCCTTTGCCGCGACGCCGGCCGACACGCTGGTGGAAGGTTTTGCCATCGACGACATCATTTCGCTGGACCCGGGCGAAGCCTTCGAGCTGTCGACGGCGGAAGTGACCGGCAACACCTACAGCAAGCTGGTCTCCATCGATATCAACGACACCTCCAAGGTGGTTGGTGACCTCGCCGAGAGCTGGACGACCTCCGCCGACGGCCTGACCTACACCTTCAAGCTGAAGCCGGGTGTGAAGTTTGCCTCCGGCAGCCCGGTCACCGCCGAGGATGTTGCCTTCTCCTTCGAGCGCGCCGTCAAGCTCGACAAGTCGCCGGCCTTCCTGCTGACCCAGTTCGGCCTGAAGGGTGACAACGTGGCCGACAAGGCGAAGGCGGTCGATGCCCAGACCTTCTCGCTGACGGTTGACAAGCCCTATGCGCCGAGCTTCGTGCTCAACGTGCTGACCGCCACCGTTGCCTCCGTGGTCGAGAAGAAGGCGGTCATGGCCAAGGCCAAGGCGGTGACGCCGACGGCGGACTACAAGTACGACACCGATTTCGGCAACGAGTTCCTGAAGACCGGCTATGCCGGCTCCGGCCCCTACAAGATCCTCGGCTGGAAGGCCAACGAGGCGGTCATCCTCGAAGCCAACCCCAACTATTACGGCGAAAAGCCGAAGCTGAAGCGCGTGGTCTACCGCCACATGAAGGAAAGCTCCGGCCAGCGTCTGGCGCTTGAAAACGGCGATATCGACATCGCCCGCAACCTCGAGCCCGGCGATATGGACGCCGTCTCTAAGAAGGATGGCTTTGCCATCACCTCGGCGCCGAAGGGCACCGTCTATTACTTCAGCCTCAACCAGAAGAACCCGAACCTCGCCAAGCCGGAAGTGGTGGAAGCCTTCAAATATCTCGTGGATTACGATGCGATCGGCGCAACGCTGATCAAGGGTATCGGCGACATTCACCAGACCTTCCTGCCCAAGGGCCAGCTCGGTGCGCTCGATTCCAACCCCTACAAGCTGGATGTTGCCAAGGCCAAGGAACTGCTGGCCAAGGCCGGCCTGAAGGACGGCTTCACCGTGACCATGGACGTGCGCAACACGCAGCCTGTGACGGGCATTGCCGAAAGCGTGCAGCAGACGCTGGCGCAGGCCGGCATCAAGCTGCAGATCATTCCGGGTGACGGCAAGCAGACGCTGACCAAGTACCGCGCCCGCACCCATGACATCTATATCGGCCAGTGGGGTTCGGACTATTTCGACCCGAACTCGAATGCCGAGACCTTCACCATCAACTACGACAATTCCGATGCCGGCAAGAACAAGACGCTGGCCTGGCGCAATGCCTGGGACGTGCCGGAGCTGACGAAGGAAACGCAGGCGGCGCTCCTCGAAAAGGATAGCGCCAAGCGCGCCGAGATCTATCAGGACCTGCAGAAGAAGGTTCTGTCGAGTGGTCCCTTCGTGATCATCTTCCAGCAGACGGAAGTGGCCGGCTATTCGAAGAAGCTGAAGGGTCTGAAGCTCGGTCCGAGCTTCGACACCAACTTCGTCTCCACGATCTCCAAGGACTGATCGGGTCAGGTATCCCGGTGAGCACCCTTGAGACACAGATGAGGGCAGGGCGCGGCAAACGTCGCGCCCATGCGCGCCTGCGCGCGACCCTCGGTTTCGTCGTGACCGTCCTCACCACCTTTCTGGGGTTGATGGCGGTTACCTTCTTCATCGGCCGCGTGATCCCGATCGATCCGGCGCTTGCCATCGTCGGCGACCGCGCGCCCGCGCATGTCGTGGAGCGTGTGCGCGAGGAGCTTGGCCTCAACCTGCCGCTCTGGCAGCAGTTCTTCCTCTATCTGAAACAGGCGCTTTCGGGTGAATTCGGCACCTCCGTGCTGACCACCAATCCTGTGATGGACGACATCAGGCGGGTGTTTCCGGCCACCATCGAGCTGGCAACGCTCGGCACGCTGATCGGTGCCCTGTTCGGCGTTCCGCTCGGCGTTCTCGCCGCCGTCCGGCGCGGCAGCATCGCCGACCAGATCGTGCGCGTCATCGGCCTGATTGGCTATTCCGTGCCGATCTTCTGGCTGGGACTGCTGACGCTCGTGGTGTTTTACGCGCGGCTGAACTGGGTCGCCTATCCGGGCCGGATGGACATCGCCTTCGAATTCACCTTCACGCCGGTAACCGGTTTCTACCTGATCGATGCGATCTGGCAGGGCGCCTGGGACGTGCTGTGGGATCTGTTCCGCCACATCATCCTGCCGGCAGCGCTGCTCGGCTATTTCTCGCTCGCCTATATCAGCCGCATGACGCGTTCCTTCATGCTGAACGAACTCAGCCAGGAATATATCGTCGCCGCCCGCGCCAAGGGCCTGTCGGAAACCCGCATCATCTGGTTTCATGCGCTGCGCAATGCCGCCGTGCCGCTCGTCACCGTGATCGCGCTGTCCTATGCGGGCCTGCTCGAGGGCTCGGTCCTGACGGAAACCATCTTTTCCTGGCCGGGGCTTGGTCTCTACATCACCAATTCGCTGCAGAATGCCGACATGAATGCCGTGCTGGGCGGCACCATCGTCATCGGAGCCGTGTTCATCGGGATCAATCTGTTCTCCGATCTGCTCTACCGCACGCTCGATCCAAGGACTCGCCGCCGATGAGTGCGCTGACCGAACCCAAACCCTATAGCCGCGCCTGGCTTTTGTCCGACCGGCCGACCTCGCGCCGGCAGGCCCGGGCGGGCCGCGCCTATGTGATCTGGCGGCGCTTTTCGGAAAACCGGCTGGCGCTGCTCGGCCTCGGCATCATTCTGGCGCTCATCGTCGTGGCGCTGCTGGCGCCTCTGCTTGCCCCCCACAATCCGGTGCAGGGCGACCTGCGCAATGCGCGCCTGCTGCCGCCCGGAACCGCCGGCTACTGGCTCGGCACCGATGACCAGGGCCGCGACATCCTCTCGCGCCTCATCCACGGCTCGCGCCTGACGCTGATGGTGGTGGTGCTGGTGGCAATCATTGCCGCGCCCATCGGCCTCGTCGTCGGCACTGTCTCCGGCTATGCCGGTGGCTGGGTGGATGCCGTGCTGATGCGCATCACCGATATCTTCCTTGCCTTTCCGAAGCTGGTGCTGGCCCTGGCGCTGGTGGCGGCTCTCGGTCCCGGCATCGAGAACGCCATTCTGGCGATTGCCGTCACCTCCTGGCCGCCCTATGCGCGCATCGCGCGCGCCGAAACGCTGACCTTCCGCAATTCGGAATTCATCGCGGCGGTGAAGCTGATGGGCGCCTCGCCTTTCCGCATCGTGCTGCGCCATGTGATGCCGCTCTGCACCTCGTCACTGATCGTGCGCGTGACACTGGACATGGCCGGCATCATCCTGACCGCCGCCGGCCTCGGTTTTCTCGGCCTTGGCGCGCAGCCGCCGCTGCCCGAATGGGGCGCGATGATCGCCTCCGGCCGCCGCTTCATTCTCGACCAGTGGTGGGTCGCCGCCATGCCCGGGTTTGCCATCCTGATCGTCAGCCTCGGCTTCAACCTGCTGGGCGATGGCCTGCGCGATGCGCTCGATCCCAAGGAGGCCGGCCAATGACGCCGCTTCTGACCGTGGACGACCTCCGGGTCTCCTTTCCCACCCGCACCGGCGAAGTGAATGCCGTGCGCGGCGTCTCCTTCACGCTCGGCCGCGAGCGGCTCGGCATTGTCGGCGAATCCGGTTCCGGCAAGTCGCAGACCGGTCGCGCGATCATGGGGCTTACCCCCGGCCATGCGAAGATTACCGCAAAAACGCTGAGCTTTGACGGCATCGATCTCCTGTCCGCCTCGCCGCGCACCCGGCGCGACCTGCGCGGCAAGCGGGTGGCGATGATCCTGCAGGATCCGAAATATTCGCTGAACCCGGTGATGCCGATCGGCCGGCAGATCATCGAGACGCTGCAGACCCATGAAAAGGTGTCGAACCGCGAAGCGCGGCAGCGGGCGCTTGCCATGCTGGAGGCGGTGCAGATCCGCGATCCCGAGCGCGTCTTCGATCTTTATCCGCACGAAGTGTCCGGCGGCATGGGCCAGCGCGTCATGATTGCCATGATGCTGGTCTGCGGCCCGGAACTGCTGATTGCCGACGAACCCACGTCGGCGCTGGACGTGACCGTGCAGCTGGAAGTGCTGGCGATCCTCGACCGGCTGGTGGCCGAGCGCGGCATGGGCCTGATCTTCATCAGCCATGACCTGCGCCTCGTCTCTTCCTTCTGCGACCGCGTTCTCGTGATGTATGCCGGCCGGGTGGTGGAGGAACTGCCCTCCGCCAATCTCGCCGCAGCCAAACATCCCTATACGCAAGGATTGCTGAATTGCCTGCCGACGATCGGGTCCGACCGCCATCCGCTGCCCGTGCTGGAGCGCAAGCCGGAGTGGACGCAATGACCGGCGAGGCTCTGTCCGTCCGCGACATGGTCGTGGTCTTCGATGAATTCGTGGCGCTGAATGGCGTCAGCCTCAGCGTCGCCCAGGGGGAATCCTTCGGCCTCGTCGGCGAGTCCGGTTCGGGCAAATCGACGCTGCTGCGGGCGATTGCCGGTCTCAACAGCTTCGAGAGCGGCACGCTGACCGTCTCCGGCAAGCGCTATGAAGGCCATCGGCGGGACCGGGATTTCTACCGCACCGTCCAGATGGTGTTTCAGGACCCCTATGGCTCTCTGCATCCGCGCCAGACGGTCGACCGGCTGCTGCTGGAGCCCTTGGCGATCCATGGCTTTACCGATGTCGATACCCGCATTGCCCGCGCGCTCGACGAAGTGGGACTGGGATCGGGCTTCCGCTTCCGCTATTCGCACCAGCTGTCCGGCGGCCAGCGCCAGCGCATCGCCATTGCCCGCGCGCTGATCCTCGAACCAAAGATCCTGCTGCTCGACGAGCCGACCTCGGCGCTCGATGCCTCCATCCAGGCGGAAATCCTCAACCTGCTCGAACAGGCCCGCAAGGATCGCGGCCTGACCTTCCTGATGGTCAGCCATGATCTCGGCGTCGTCTCGCATATGTGCGACCGGCTGGCGGTGATGCGCAAGGGGCAGATGGTGGAGACGGTCTCCGTCGCGGCGCTGGAAAAGCGGGCCTTTTCCGAGGATTATACCCGCGACTTGCTGGTGGCCAGCGAAGGCTTTCGCCGGACCTGACCGCAGCCGCCGCCGCTTCACCCCGCAGGAACCCAGATGCAGCTTCGTGCGCTCATGTATTTCGACGAACTCGTGCGCACCAATTCGATGCGCGCGGCGGCGGAAAATCTCAACGTGGCACCGACTGCCGTCAGTCGCCAGATTGAGAATCTCGAGCACTATTTCGGCACGCCGCTGGTGGAGCGTTCGAACCGCGGCATCAAGCTGACGGCGGCAGGCGAACTTCTGGCAGCGCGGGCCGGCCGCACGTTTCGCGAGCTGGAGCATGTACACCAGCTGATCGACGACCTGCAGGGGCTGCAGCGCGGACGGGTGGTGATCTATGCCAATGGTGCGACCGTCGCCAATCTGCTGGCGCCGGTGCTCGCGCAGTTTTCGCTTCGCTATCCGAAGCTGCGCTTCGAGGTGATGATCACCAGCGCCCGCCAGGCGATCGAAGCACTGGCGGCGGCCGAGGCGGATCTGGTCGTCACGCTGTTTGCTCCGAAGATGCCGGGGGTAAAGGTCCGGCTGCGCTCGGAGATCACCTATGATCTCGTCACCTGGGCCACTCATCCGGCGGCGGAAAGGACAGAGATCACCCTGAAGGAGATTGCCGCCCTGCCGCTTGCCCTGCCGGACAAGAGTTTTGGCGCGCGGCAGGCCTTCGAGGAGCAGTTCGGCAGGATCGGTGTGGAGCTTGATCCGGTTTTCGTCACCGGTTCGCTGGAAATGCTGAAGGAACTGGTTCTGCAGCAGGCAGCGGTCACGCTTCTGCCGGCGCTCGCGGTGCAGCGCGAGGTGCAGTCCGGCCTGATGGCGGCGATACCGATTGCCGCCGGCAAGGGCGTGCGCACCGCGATCGACCTCTGCGTCGCGCCCGACCGGCAGCTTTCCTTCGCGGCCGGCAAGCTGGTCGATTTCATCGAGGGGTTCATGCGCGGTGCGGACCGGGTCAAGCCACGCAGGCCGAAGAATTCCGTGTAGCGATTTCGGCTACACAGGGAACACAAAAATGGTAATTGTGTGTGCGCCTGCGAAGTGCCACTCTCTTCGCATAACCACGTTCCCGCAGGGCTTTCCGGGTCCTGCGGCAGAGCGAGAACAAGGGGAATGCCATACATGGGAAGCCAGTTTCTTTCCGCATCCACCGCGCTGACGCGCCGGGCCGTGATGGGCCTTGCCATGGCCGCTAGCCTGGTGCTTGCCGCCGGCATGCCGGCCGAAGCCGCGCCGAAGACGAGCCTGACGCTCGGCATGTCCGTCGAGCCGACGGGTCTTGATCCGACGATTGCCGCCCCCGTCGCCATCGGCCAGGTGACATGGCAGAACGTGTTCGAAGGCCTCACCACCATCGATCGCAATGGTAAGGTGCAGCCGCAGCTTGCCGAAAGCTGGACCATTTCGCCGGATGGCCTGATCTATACCTTCAAGCTGCGCCAGGGCGTGACCTTCCACAATGGCGAAGCCTTCGATTCTGCTGTCGCCAAATTCTCCATCGACCGCGCCCGCGGCGCCGATTCCGTCAACCCGCAGAAACGCTATTTCGCAGCGATCGACACGGTCGAGACGCCGGATGCCGCAACGCTGGTGCTGAAGCTGAAGCAGCCGGCCGGCAGCCTGCTCTACTGGCTGGGCTGGCCGTCGTCCTCCATCGTCGCGCCGAAATCGGCCGCCGACAACAAGACGACGCCGATCGGCACCGGGCCGTTCAAGTTCGTCAGCTGGACCAAGGGCGCCTCCGTCGAGCTGGCGCGCAATGCCGATTACTGGAACAAGGCAGGTGCCGCCAGGCTGGACAAGGCCACCTTCCGCTTCATCGCCGATGCACAGGCTCAGGCGGCGGCGCTGAAGGCCGGCGATGTGGATGCCTTCCCCGAATTCGGCGCGCCGGAACTGATCGACAGCCTCAAGGGCGACGCGCGCCTTGCCACCGTGATCGGCAATACGGAACTCAAGGTCGTGGCCGGCATGAACAATGCCAAGAAGCCGTTCGACGATAAGCGCGTGCGCCAGGCGCTGATGATGGCAGTGGACCGGCAGGCGGTGATCGATGGCGCCTGGTCCGGTTTCGGCACGCCGATCGGCAGCCATTACACGCCGAACGACCGCGGCTATGTGGATCTGACGAAGACCTATCCTTACGATCCGCAAAAGGCGAAGGCGCTTCTCGCCGAGGCCGGCTATCCCGACGGCTTTTCCTTCACCATGAAGGCGCCGCAGATGGCCTATGCCCAGCGCGCCTCGCAGATCCTGCAGGCGATGCTTGCGGAGATCGGCGTGACGATGACCATCGAGACCACCGAATTTCCCGCCAAATGGGTGGCCGACGTGTTCAAGGGCGGCAATTACGACATGACCATCGTGGCGCATGCCGAGCCGATGGACATCGACATCTATGCCCGCGATCCCTACTACTTCAACTACAAGAACCCGACCTTCAACGAGATCCTGAAAAAGGTGGAGGCAACCGCCGACCCCGCCGCACAGGAAAAGCTCTATGCCGAGGCGCAGACCATCCTCGCGACCGACGTGCCGGCGCTCTATCTCTTCGTGATGCCGAAGCTCGGGGTCTGGGACAAGAAGGTGGCAGGTCTGTGGGAAAACGAGCCCATCCCGTCGAACGTGCTGTCCGAAGTGCACTGGACGGAATGAGGCGCTTGTACGCCAAACCCCTCCCCAACCCCTCCCCACAAGGGGGAGGGGCTTACCTTGCCCCGAGCGAGCCCGATATGCTGGGCGAGCCGTTGCCTCTGGTGGTCTCCCCCCCTTGTGGGGGAGATGGCCGGCAGGCCAGAGGGGGTCTGACCCCCCATCCTCGAATGTCATTGCATGCCGGTCTCCGGCACTTCATCCTTCGCTCGGGAGAGCCGGAAGGGACAGGTCATGATTGCGCTCATCGTCCGCCGGCTTGCCGGTCTCATCGTCACCCTGCTTCTGGTCTCCGCCGTCATCTTCGCGGTGATGGATCTTCTGCCGGGCGATCCGGCCTCGGTCATTCTCGGTACGTCCGCAAGCCCGGATACGCTGGCGGCGCTGCAGAAGGAGATGGGCCTCGACCGGCCGCTGGCGGTGCGTTATGTCGCCTGGCTTGCCGGCGTGCTGCAGGGCGATTTCGGGCGCTCCTATACCTATGGCGTGCCGGTGGCGGGGCTGATTGCCGAGCGCCTGTCCGTGACGGTGCCGCTGGCGCTCATCGCCATCCTGATCTCGGTCGTGCTTGCCATTCCGCTCGGCGTGCAGGCGGCGCGCCACCAGAATGGTGGCTGGGACGTGTTCTCCGGCCTCTTCTCGCATGTCAGTATTGCCGTGCCGGCCTTCTGGGTGGGGCTGCTTCTGATCATCCTCTTTTCCACCACGCTCGGCTGGCTGCCGGCCGGCGGTTTTCCGGGCTGGGCGGGCGGTGTTGGCGCGGCGCTGATGGCGCTGCTGCTGCCGGCCGTGGCGCTTGCCCTGCCGCAGGCAGGGGTTCTGATGCGGGTCACGCGCTCGGCCGTGCTGGAGGTGATGAACGAGGATTTCGTCCGCACTGCCCGTTCCAAGGGCTTGTCGGAACAGACGGCCCTCTGGCGGCATGCGGTGCCGAATGCGCTGATCCCGGTTGTCACCATGCTTGGCCTGCAGTTCACCTTCCTGATTGCCGGCGCCGTGCTGGTGGAAAACGTCTTCAACCTGCCGGGCCTCGGGCGGCTCGCCTATCAGGCGCTGTCCCAGCGGGACGTGGTGGTGATGCAGGATGTCGTCCTTTTCTTTTCCGCTCTCGTGATCCTTATGAATTTTCTCGTGGACCTCGCCTACCTCCTCATCGATCCCAGGCTGCGGGCGGGAGTGCGCTGATGTCCTTCCTGCGACGCCATCCCACCTTTCTCGTCGGCCTTGTGATCACGCTCGCCCTGGTTGCTCTGGCGCTCCTCTCTCTCGTCTGGACGCCGATGCCGCCGACCAGGATGCAGATCATCCACAAGCTGAAGCCGCCTATGGCGCATGGCCTTCTCGGCACCGACCAGTTCGGCCGTGACGTCGCCTCCATGCTGATGGTGGGGGCCTGGAATTCGCTCTCCACCTCGCTGCTCGCCGTGGCGCTGGGGGCAACGCTCGGCACCGGCGTCGGCGTGCTGGTGGCCGCGATCCGGGGGGTGACGGAAACCGTGGTGATGCGCTTCTGCGACATCATCTTCGCTGTGCCGCCCATCCTGTCGGCCATGCTGCTCGGCGCCTTCATCGGCTCGGGGCGTTTTACCGCGATCATTGCCATCGCCGTCTTCATGGTGCCCGTGTTCGCCCGCCTGACGCTGAGTGCCGCCTCGCAGATCTGGACCCGCGACTATGTGATGGCCGCTATCGGTATGGGGCGAAACCGGGCGAAGATCACCGTCGTGCACGTGCTGCCGAACATCGCCAACCAGATCATCGTGCAGGTGACCATCCAGCTCGGCCTTGCCATCCTCACCGAAGCGGGCCTCAGCTTTCTCGGGCTCGGCATGCCGCCGCCGGCCCCCACCTGGGGTCGTATGTTGTCTGATGCGCAGACCTTTCTCGGCCAGGCGCCCTGGCTGGCGCTGCTGCCCGGGCTTGCCATCGCGCTCGCCGTCATGGGCCTCAACATGCTGGGCGACGGCTTGCGCGACCTGCTCGATCCCCGCGACCCCTCCTGAATTTTTGACCAGAACGAAGACATCGCCATGAATGAATTGCTGATGCTGACCATCCGGCAGGTCCGGGATCTCTTTGCCCGCAAGGACCTGTCGCCGCTCGAATACTGGCAGGCGGTGGAGGAGCGGATCGCCGCCTTCGAACCGCATGTGCAGGCGCTTTACCTCTACGATCCCGAAAGCGCCCGCGCCCAGGCGAAGGCTTCGACGGAGCGCTGGCGAAGCGGCGAAACCCTCGGCATCCTCGATGGCATTCCGGTGACGCTGAAGGAACTGATCGCTACCAAGGGCGATCCGGTGCCGCTCGGTACGAAGGCGGTTGAACTAGTGCCGGCCGCCGAGGATGCGCCGATTGCCGCGCGCTGCCGCGAGGATGGCGCCGTGATCTTCGCGAAGACGACCTGCCCGGATTACGGCATGCTCTCTTCCGGCCTCTCCAGCTTTCACAAGCTCAGCCGCAATCCCTGGGATCTGAGCCAGAATCCCGGCGGATCGAGCGCCGGCGCCTCCGCGGCGGCGGCCGCCGGTTTCGGTCCCCTGCATATCGGCACGGATATCGGCGGTTCCGTGCGCCTGCCGGCCGGCTGGACCGGCATTTTCGGCTTCAAGCCGAGCCATGGCCGCATTCCGGTCGATCCCTATTATGTCGGCCGCTGCGCCGGTCCGATGACGCGTTTCGTGGAGGATGCAGCCCTCTCGATGGAACCCCTGTCGCGCACCGACTGGCGTGACGGCACCTCGCTGCCGCCCAACGCCTTCGACTGGCTGGATCTCGACATCGACGTGAGGGGCCTGAAGATCGGCCTGATCCTCGATGCCGGCTGCGGGCTGGCGGCGGAAGACGAGGTGAAGGACGCGGTGATCGCCGCAGCACACCTGTTCGAGCAGGCGGGGGCGGAGATCGTGCCGGTCGGGCCGGTGATCAGCCGCGCCATGCTGGACGGGCTCGACAATTTCTGGCGCGCCCGCTTCTGGGGCGATATCGAGGGCATGAGCGAGGAACGCCAGAGCCTGATCCTGCCCTACATCTTCGATTGGGCGAAAGGGGGCGCGGGTGTCTCCGGCGTCGATGCGGTGCGCGGCTTCAACCAGACGATCGAGATGCGCAAGACCTGCGGAAAGCTGTTCACCACCGTCGATGCGGTGATCTCGCCCACCAATCCGGTTGTGTGCTACCCGGCCGAGTGGGCCTCGCCGACCAATGATCCCAGGGCGCCTTTCGAGCACATCGCCTTCACCGTGCCGTGGAACATGTCGGAACAACCGGCCTCGTCGATCAATTGCGGCTTTTCGAAAAGCGGCATGCCGATCGGATTGCAGATCGTCGGCCCCCGTTTTGCCGACCAGTTCGTGCTGAAGTTGTCGCAGGCCTTCGAGACCTGGAGCGGCGGCGTGACCCGCTGGCCGGAACCGCCGTCGGCTTGATCTTCCGCAACGCACAGCGCCCTCTCCGGGGCTATGGAACAAAAGGGCGCAGTCTCCGTTGACACCGTGAATGAGCCGGTGGGTCAGCGCCCGCAAAGGTTTGTCGTGCCCGCCTCCGGGCCCACCCTGTTCCTCAAGGAGAACGCGATGTCGATGAATTCGCCGAATGATTTCCCGCGATCCGGTTCGCAGGCCGATATCGAGCTTCAGTTGCAGCAACTGCGGGAAGACATTGCCGCGCTTGCCAAGGCGGTCGCCGCGGCCGGCACCAACAAGGCGGAGGATCTGAAGGCAAAGGCCCGGCGTGCCTCCAGCGAGGCGATCGATGCCTCGGCCCATGTCATGGATGCCGCCCGCGCACAGGCTGCCTCCATCGAGCAGGATCTGGAACGCCAGATCCGCACCAAGCCGCTGCAGTCGGTGGCGATTGCCGCCGGCCTCGGCTTCCTGTTCGCGCTTCTGTCGCGCCGCTGAGATGGCGCGGCTTCTGCCCCTGTTGACGTCGATCCTCTCGCTCGACGTCGGCATGTTCGTTCAGCGGACGCGGCGCAACGTGCTGCTCTTCGCCATCATGGCCCTGTTCCTGCTGACCGCCTATGGCGCCGGTGTCGCAGCGCTTGCCGTGTGGCTGGCATCCTCCATGAGCCCTGTTGCGGCGCTTGGCATCGTTGCGGCCCTTTCGCTGTCGGTAGCTCTGATCGTCCTGGTTATTGTTCTCATCCAGAATCGGGTGGACGAGCGTCGCAGGCGCGAAGCCGCAGCCAACAACCGTGCCCTGCTGATGACGACGGCGGTTTCTCTGCTGCCGGTCATGATGAAATCGCGGCCGCTGATGGCGGCGGCTGTTACCGGCGGACTTGCCCTGTTTGCCCTGCGCATGATGGGCGGCTCCAGTCCGGAGGATGGGTCGCCAGAGACCTGAACTTTGCTGAGATAATCCAAGAAGGAGACCGACCATGGCTCAAGCCTCTGCTGTCCTGAAGCCGAAGTCCCACGATGAGACCATCAATATCGGCCTCGACAAGGCCTATCGCGAGACGATGGCCGAAAGCCTCTCGCAGATTCTGGCCGCGACCTACCGCCTCACCATCAAGAGCCATGTCTATCACTGGAATGTCGTCGGTCCGCTCTTCAAGCCGCTGCACGAACTGACCGAGGAGCATTATGGCGCGCTCTTCGAAGCTGCGGACATCATTGCGGAACGTATCCGCGCGCTCGGCCATCTGGCACCGGCAACGCTCGGCGAAGCGGCAGGCTTTGCGCCGAAGGCTGCAGATGTCGGCAAGTTTACGGCCATCTCCATGGTCAACGATCTGGTGGAGGATCACGAACATGCCGTCCAGACCATGCGCAAGGCTGCGGAGGATGCTGATGATGCCGGCGACATGGTGACCGCGGACATGCTGACGGATCGGCTGACCTTTCACGAAAAGGCGCTCTGGATGCTGCGGGCAATCATTGCCGAATGATCCGGTCCGATCCAGCACTAGCGCACGTCCGAGCCAAAAGCCGTGTCAGCGATCTTGCGTCCGGACGGCGTGAAAACAAAGAGATAGAGCATTTCAGGTGATCCGGTTTTCACCGGAATTGCTCCAGACTGCATCCTGCGACAGCGCGCCTTCAGATGAAGGGGCGCTGTCCTTCCTTTGTCGGCTGCCAGCCGGCAATCTCCAGAAGGCGCGCGCGCTCCAGAACCTCGGAGCCACGATCGAGCCAGCGCAACACGCCTGCATCGGACAGCTTGCGCAGCGTCTTGTTGGTATGCACCAGGGAAAGGCCGAGTGTATCCGCCACATGTTGCTGCGTCAGGGGCAGGATGAACGGACCCTCCTCGCCGAAGGCTCCGGTGACACGCGCCCGGTGATCGAGGAAGGCCAGAAGATAGGCCGCCCGTTCCAGCGCCGTGCGGCGGCCGATGCTGAGCAGGTGTTCGTCCAGCATGGATTCTTCGCGTGAGGCGATCCAGGTCAGGTCATAGGCAAGTGACGGGTGATGCCGAAACAGCGTCGTCAGCCGGTCGCGTTCGAAGATGCACAGCGTCATGCGCGTGAGCGATTCCACCGAATGCAGCATTTCCGTCATCAGATTGCCCTGCAGGCCGACGAGATCGCCGGGCAGCACGTAATTGAGGATCTGCCGGCGTCCGTCCTCCAGGATCTTGTAACGAAAGCCCCATCCGGCCAGCACGGTGTAAAGCTGGGGGTGCCGCTCACCCTCGCTGATGATGGTGGCACCCGGATCAGCCGCCAGTTCCCCGAACTTGAAGCTGGACACGAAAGACAGTTCCTCGCCGGTAAAGTCCCGAAAGCCTTCCCGCCGTCTCAGCGGGCACAGGTCGCAAGGAACGCGCGGCGGTGTGAGTGGTCTCGCCTGGGTCATGATCGTCTGGCAGAGCCTCGCAATTGGCACGGTTCGATACAGGAATGTGGGGCAGGTGTGTCTTTTTTAAATGACGGGACAGAACGGCGGTGATCTACGGCATGGTTCACGTCATCCACCAGGAGCCGCTTTTGTGCACGTCCTTGTTATCGACGTCGAATTTCTCGTGGCCCTGGAAGCCGAACAGATACTGACTGAACACTTGGCCTGTACGGTGGAAATCGCCGTTCCCCGCGATATGATTCAGACGCTCCAGTCCCGGCGTTTCGACATTCTGCTTCTTGATGCCGCCCTGATGTCTGCGGCCGTCGAACCGCATGTCCGGCGCCTGCGCGAAGCAGGCACCGGCATTGTGTTTTCCTCCGTCGACAGCGAGCACCGTCGTGGATTGCCGGGGTTTTTCGGCATTCCCGTCATGTCACGTCCATTCGATGATGAGGAGCTTGTGAGGATCGTTCGCCGCGCGGCGATATCCGGATGAGCCCGCCTGGACGGCTCAGCTGCCGAAGGCGCGGGCGGTGATGGCGGCATCGCCCGGATCGGGGCCATAATCCCCTTCGCCGGAAACGCCCAGCATTTCCTGAAGCCGCGTGCGGGCCCGCGATACGCGGCTCTTGATCGTGCCGACCGCGCAGCCGCAGATGGAGGCAGCCTCCTCATAGGCAAAGCCTGCGGCACCGACCAGAATGATCGCCTCGCGCTGGTCGTCCGGCAGTGTGTCGAGTGCCTTGCGGAAATCCTGCAGATCCAGTCGTCCGTACTGTTCCGGATGAACCGAGAAGCGTTCGCTGAACAGGCCGTCGCTGTCCTGCACTTCCCGGCCACGCTTGCGCATCTGGCTGTAGAATTCATTGCGAAGGATGGTGAACAGCCAGGCGCGCATGTTCGTGCCGGCGGTAAAACTGCCCTGGTTCGCCCAGGCCTTCATGATCGTGTCCTGCACCAGATCGTCCGCCTTGTCGTGGCGGCCGGTCAGTGACACGGCGAAGGCGCGAAGATTGGGCAAAGAGGCCAGCAGGTCGCGCTTGAAGGCGCGATCGACGTCCCTGTCCGTGGTTGTCATTTCGCTTTCACCGATTTGGCGTTCTTTTCCGCTTCTTCCAGGCGTTCCAGAAGTTCAAGGAACCGGTCCGGTATCCCTTCTTCCTGGACAGCATCGTAGAACTCCCGCAGCTTGCGGGAAATCGAAGCGTTCGGCAGCATTGCGCCTGGCCGGAAGTTGTTCGATTGTGCTGTTGTCATTGTTTCTTGTTTTCTTGTTTCGTCGTCACTCATCACGCAGGCGCCCATTGCGATATCGTGGAAGGAAATGCACAGCTGAAAAAAAAGTTCCCTGCATTCGGAACTTTTTTTTCTGTCTGACGTTGATATCACGTTCATTGCCCGCAGGGCATCAGGGGAGATTCTGAATGTCACTCACCACACGCGTTGCGTCCCACCTTCCTTATCTGCGCCGCTACGCTCGCGCTGTTACCGGCTCGCAGACTTCTGGGGACGCATATGTCGCGGCGGTCCTGGAGGCACTGATTGCAGATGTTTCCATCTTTCCGGAAACCTCCAAGGACCGTGTTTCGCTCTACAAACTCTTCGTCCAGATTTTTGGTTCCACCTCGATCGAGATCCGCCCGATCGATTCCCCCTTTGCATGGGAACAGCGGGCGGTTGCCAATCTGGCCAATCTGCCCTCCCAGGCCCGCCACGCCTTCCTGCTGATTTCTGTCGAAGGCTTCACGCTGGAAGAGACGGCCGAGATTCTCGATGTCGAGGTGGATGAGGCGACCCGCCTGCTGGACGAGGCCTCGCGCGAAATTTCCCGTCAGGTTGCAACCGACATCATGATCATCGAGGATGAGCCGCTGATCGCGCTCGACATCGAGCAGATGGTCCAGGATCTCGGCCACAATGTCACCGGCATTGCCCGTACCCACAAGGAAGCCGTTGCCCTGTTCCAGAGTTCCGGCCCGAAAATGGTGCTGGCCGACATCCAGTTGGCCGATGGCAGTTCCGGCATTGATGCCGTCAACGAAATCCTGAAGTCCTCCAGCGTGCCGGTGATCTTCATCACCGCCTTCCCGGAGCGCCTGCTGACCGGCGAGCGGCCCGAGCCTGCATTCCTGGTGACCAAGCCGTTCAACCCCGACATGGTCAAGGCTCTTATCAGTCAGGCTCTCTTCTTCAACGATGCGGTGAAGGCCGCCGCCTGATGCGGCCAGGAGAGGGTGGCCACGCATCCTCTCCGTTGCAAGGAACATTCACAGCGCCGGCGCGTTCCGTCGGCGCTGCGATCTGCCGGGGTCGGATTTTGCGAATGGCGCATCAAGCCTGAAGACCGGTGCTTGCGGCCGCAGGGACGGACCTGCCTTCGGGACACAGCCCCTTGTCTCGTGGCCGTTCCGGCGGTCCGGGTGAATTGCGGTAATTTCGTGGCCAGTCGGGTTGTTCCCTTCTGGGTTAGGCCCTATAACGGGCGTGTCATTGGCGGGTCTGCATCTTTTGCGGATTGTTCTCAGGCCAAGAGCAAGGCGGAGTGGAATTCTTGTCGCATCAGCTGACATGGCAACAGGCTGGTGAGAGTGATGACAAGTTGCGTGAGTTCTTCATGCCGGCCCTGGTCGATCTGGGGGCCAGCGTGATCATTCAGAACCTCGACCGCAACTATCTGTTCGTCACGAATCTCCCCACCGTCTGGTCCGGCGGGTTAGGCGAATCACCGAGCGATCTTTCCCTGTTTGGTCCCGAAATTTCCGAGAGGCTGCGCCTGCTGAAGGACGGCCTGACGGAACATGGGCAGAAGAAGCATATTGAAATCTCCGTGAATTCCGATGAGATCTACGAGTTTCGCGTTCAGGCGGTTGCCATGGGCGCGAGTGGTATTCATCTTGTCACCACCATTGTTGACCGCTCCGAGGAACGCCACCGGGAGCGTCTTTTGCGCGCGCTGCTGCGCGAAGTCAGCCATCGCTCCAAGAACCTGCTGGCGATCATCCAGAGCATTGCGCTGCAGACCGCGCGCTATTCGGTGACGCTCGACATGTTCCTCAACAAGTTCCGCGGCCGTCTTTATTCGCTGTCGCAGTCGCAGGATCTGATCACCGATTCCAGCTGGCGCGGCGCCTATTTCTTCGAACTCGTGCGCCAGCAGACCGAGAAATACCTGCCTGAGAACCAGAAACTGGTACGGGTGACGGGTGACGACGTGCTGCTCTCACCCAATGCCTCGCTGCATCTTGGTCTTGCCCTGCATGAACTTATCGTCAATGCCGTCAGCCATGGCTCGCTGATCAAGACCGGTCGCTCGATCAGCGTCAGTTGCAACCGCGTGCTGGCCAATGGCCAGGACTCACTGGAGGTGCGCTGGGACGAGGGGCTGGCCATGCAGGCAAGCCGGCTGGAAGCGCGCGAGGATGATACACTGAAGGCGCATTTCGGCAGCACCGTGCTGGAGCGCGTGGTGCCGGCCTCCGTCAATGGCAAGGCGCATTACGTGATCAGCCCGGATCGCATCAGCTACAGCCTCGTCTTCCCCATCGAGCACACCAGCGAATAAAGCGCCTGCGACGGGCTGTCGCCTGGGCAGAGCCTTGCATTTTTTTCAGCTGCATTCCGGAACTTCGGGCATAAAAAAACGGTCTCGATTTCCGGAGAAATCGAGACCGTTGGTCTCTTCGAGGGGGATGAAGAGGTATCTGGAAGCTTGAAGGGCGGGGGACGGGGGCGCTTCCAGATGTCGTGATAACGTGCCGCCCCCGGCTTGGTTCCATGGCCGTCACAGATTTTTTGCAGATCCTCGATTTTTTTGTGTGACGCTGCGAGCTGCCTAACGAAATGCCCCACAGACGGGTCTGCGGGGCATGACGAAGCGGTTGGCTGGCGTGGATCAGCGTGACATGGAACGTGGATCGAGCGCGTCGCGCACCGCATCCCCCATGTAGTTGACGCTGAGAACCGTCAGCGAGATGGCGAGCCCCGGCCAGAGCACGCGCGACGGCGTGATCTGCAGGAAATTCGCGCCATCAAACAGCAGGCGGCCCCAGGTCGGAAAATCCGAGGGGAAGCCGAGGCCGAGGAAGCTCAGCGCCGATTCCGTGATGATGGCCGATGCGATGCCGAGCGTGGCCGAGACCATGATCGAGGAAAGCACGTTGGGCAGGATATGCTTCAGCACGATACGGTATTCCCGCATGCCGCTGCTCTGCGCCGCCGTGATGAATTCCAGGCTTTTGACCGCCAGCACGTCGCCGCGCACGATGCGCGCCGTGTGCATCCAGCTGGTGATGCCGATGACGAAGACGATCAGGATGAAGATCCCGGTTTCCGGACCGAAGGCGGCCCGCAGCGTGTCGCGGAACAGCATGATGATCACCAGCAGCAGCGGCAGCAGCGGCAGCGCCAGAAACAGGTCGGTCAGGCGCATCAGCGGTCCGTCCAGCCGGCGGAAATAGCCGGCCATCACGCCGACCAGCGTGCCGAGGAACAGCGCCAGCAGCATGGCCGTCATGCCGACGGCGAGCGAAATCTGCCCGCCGGCCATCACCTGGGCCAGCATGTCGTGGCCGAGATTGTCCGTTCCGAACGGATGCAGCAGCGATGGCCCCTTGTTCTTGGCGCGGATATCGATCTTGTTCGGATCGATCGTGTGGATGAAGGGTCCGATATAGACGATGGCGAGGATGGCGACGAAGATCACCAGGCCCGCCACGCCGCCCTTGTGGCGGCGAAAGCGGCGCCAGAACAGGGCAAGCGGCGTCTCCGTCTCCGCAGCCTTCGGGGGTGCGGCAAGGGTCGCGGTGGCATCAGTCATAGCGGATCCTCGGGTCAAGGATGCCGTAAAGGACGTCGGCGATCAGGTTGAAGAGCACGATCAGCACGGCAAAGATGAAGGTGAGTGTCTGGACGAGCGGAATGTCGGCGCCCTGTACGGCGGTGATCAGAAGCTGGCCAAGGCCGTTCACGCGGAAGATCTGCTCGGTGATGATGGCACCGGAAAAGATGGTGGGCACGCCGAGCGCAATCACGGTAACCACAGGGATGAGGCTGTTGCGCAGCACGTGGACCAGCAGCACGGCCTTTTCTTTCACCCCCTTGGCGCGGGCGGTGCGCACGTAATCCTGGCTGAGATTGTCCAGCATGGAGGCGCGCACGAAACGGGCGATCTGCGAGGCGTTGTAGAGGGCGAGCACGGTGACCGGCAGCACCATCTGCTTGACCTGCGCGACGAAGCTCGACCAGTCGTTGACGACGAGGTTCGTGTCGTAGATCGACGGGAACCATTGCAGCCAGGAGGAGAAGATGACGATCAGCAGCACGCCGGTGAAGAAGGTCGGTACCGAATAGCCGACCATTGTGATGAAGGTGCCGATCTGGTCGAAGATCGAGTACTGGCGATAGGCGGAGATCACGCCCACCGGAATGGCGATCAGGATGCCGAAGACATAGGCCATGCCGACCACCCAAAGGGTCTGCGGCAGGCGCTGCACGATGAGATCGACCACGGGGCTGCGGGTGGCCCAGGAGAGCACGCGCATGCGCTCGCCACTGCCGAAGGTCAGGCCTGTCAGCTGCTCGAGAATGTTGAGCGGCTCGTTGACGAAGAACTGGTGCATCCAGTGCAGGTAGCGAATGAAGAAGGGCTGATCGAGGCCCATGGCGGCGCGAATCTGCTCGCGCACTTCCGGCGGAATCGTCAACGGCAGGTCGCCCAGCGGATCGTTCGGGGCAAGATCGAGAAGGGCGAAGATGACGAAGCTGATGACGAGCAACGTCGGCACGGCGAACATGAGACGCCGGATCGTGTAGGTGAACATTCAACGGTCTCCAGACGGTCGTGGAGAAGCACATGCCGGCCCCGCGCCAGAAGGTGCGGAGCCGGCGGTCACTTCGTTACTTCTTGCGCGACCAGTCCGCAATGTTCCACAGTTCGGAGTCCCAGGCGTTCATCCGCACCCCTTCCAGCTTGGCCGAGATCGCCGAGACCTGGCCGCGATGGATGAGCGGGATATGGGCGCCTTCGGCAGTCAGCATGTCGTTGGCCTTCTTGACCAGTTCGGCACGCTTGGCGAGATCGCCGGTCTTGGACAGCTCGGCGACGATCTTGTCGTAGTCCGGGTTGCAGTAACGCGGCATGTTCTGGCCCTGCCAGCCATTGGCCGGGGAGGGGATCTTGTTGCACAGCCACTCGGTCAGATACTTTTCCGGATCGGTGCCGTCGAAGTTGTTGGTGTACATTTCCAGGTCCGCGTAGAACTTCTGGAAGGTGTCGGGGCTGGCCGGGTCGCCGCCGAAGAAGACGGAGGCCGCGATGTTGCGCAGTTCGCTCGCCACACCGATCTGGTTCCACCAGTCCTTCACCAGCGCCTGCGTGCCCTGGCGCACCGAGTTGGTCGAGGTCTGGTAGAGGAAGGAAAGCTTCACGCCGTCCTTGGCGCGGATGCCATCCGGACCCTTTTTCCAGCCGGCATCGTCCAGAAGCTTGTTGGCGCCGGCGATGTCCTGCTTCAGGCACCAGTCATTGGCGGTGGAGATATAGACATCCGGAGCCGGAACGATGTTGCAGGTCGGCTTGCCGGCCGCGCCATAGCCGGCCTCGTTGATGATGTCGCGGTCGATCGCCATCGACAGCGCCTTGCGCACGGCCGGATCGGAAAGCGCCGGATGCTTGCCGCCTTCAACGGTCGAACGCTTGTCGCCGAGCTTCGGGTCGGGATTGGTCCAGTTGATGTTGATGCGCTCGACCTGGGTGCCGAAAGCGTTGACCAGCTTGCCCTTGCCGGCCTTCAGCATGGTTTCCAGCACTTCCGGTTCGACCTGCATGTTCCAGGCATAGTCGTATTCGCCGGTTTCGAGAACGGCGCGCGCGGCAGACGCGGCGTCACCGCCGCCCTTCAGCGTCACGGAGGCGAAGGCCGGCTTGCTGGCATCGCGGAAGTTCGTGTTGGCCGTCAGGGTGATGACGTCGTTCGGCTTGAATTCCTTGACGACGAAGGGACCGGTGCCGATCGGGCCGAAATTGGCCGAGGTGCAACCCGGTGCCTTGGCGCCAACGCAATCCTTGAACTGTGCCTTCTGGATGATCGGCTGCTGCGCGCCGACGAAGGCGCCGTAGGGATAGTATTTCGGTTCGGAGAAGCTCACCTTCACCGTCTGCTTGTCGACGGCTTCCACCTTGGTGATGCCTTCGAACTGCGCCTTCTGGGCGCAGCCGCCATCCGGTGCCGTGCAATACTGCCAGGTGAAGACCACGTCGTCAGCGGTGAAATCGGTGCCGTCGGACCATTTGACGCCGGGTTTCAGCTTCCAGGTGATGCTCTTCATGTCGGCAGCGACGCCGCCGTTCTGTACGGTCGGAATTTCCGTCACCAGCCACGGAACCAGCGAACCGGTCTCGTCGTAGCGCGCCAGCGGCTCGATGATCATCGACGAGCTGTAGACTTCCTTGGTGCCGCCCGACAGGTATGGATTGAGCGTGGAGACGGCCTGCCAGAACAGGATTTTCGCATCGCCATCGGTGCCTCGCCCGGCATGGGCGGAGGTCGCTGCCGCCAAAGCAGCCACCGTTCCGGCGAGCAGGATCTTGAATCGCGTCATTCTTTTCCCCTTAAAGATGTTTTTGCGTTTCGGCCCACACGGCCATGGTCGCCAGACCACATCGCCACCCTCACTGTTTTCCTCCCAGTTCGGTGGTGAATTCTGTCGAATGCTCCTTGAAAAGCCCAAGGGCCTGACCGTTCTTTTTCGACGGTTCCGGTCTGGGCGTGAACAAAATTTGTGCTATCTAAGCATAAGCCTATTTTGCGTTCAAGTCGGAAGTTTCACGCTTCGACGGGCGTGTGAGAGGGCCTTTTACCGGCGGCCCTCTCGGTCGTCAGAGCCTTGAAATCACAGTATAATCCGCAAAGTCGCCCGTGATGGTGGCTGCAGGCGCAGCCTCACTTGCCGCGTTTCCAGCTCTCGATGTTCCACAACTGAGTGTCCCACGGATTGATCTTCGCGTCCACCAGCGTCTTGGCGATGGCCGAGGGTTCCCCGCGCACCACCAGAGGCAGGATGTAGCCGCTGTTGACCAGCATGTCGTTCAGCCTCCTGATGATGGCGCCGCGCTTCTCCTGGCCTTCGGCGCTGCCAAGCTCTGCAACCAGAGCGTCATAGGCCGGGTCGCAGAAGCGCGCCACATTGCCGCCCTGCCAGCCATCGGCGGGCGAGGGGATCTTGTCGCAGCGGAAGTCCGCGAGGAACTTGGCGGGATCCGTCGTCTCGAAGCCGGAGGCAAACATTTCCACGTCGGCATAGAATTTCTTGTAGGTATCCGGGCTTGCCGGATCGCTGCCGAAATAGACCGAGGCGGGAATGTTGCGCAGTTCGGTTTCGACGCCGATCTCCTTCCACCATTCCTTCACCAGCTGCTGCGTGCCCTGGCGCACGGAATTGGTGGAGGTCTGGTAGAGGAAGGAGAGTTTGACCCCGTTCTTGGCGCGGATGCCGTCGGAGCCCTTCTTCCAGCCGGCGTCGTCCAGCAGCTTGTTGGCGGCGGCGAGATCCTGCTTCAGGCACCAGTCGACGCCGGTCGAGGCAAAGGCCTCCGGGCTCGGGATCACGTTGCAGGTGGCCTTGCCGCCGGCGCCATAGCCGGCCTCGACCAGGATGTCGCGGTCGATGGCAAGCGACAGCGCGCGGCGCACGGCCGGATCGGAAAGGGCCGGATGCGGGCCGGCCTCCTTGGTGGAGCGCTTGGCGCCGAGCGCGGAATCCACCGCAAACGGGTTGAGGTGGATGCGCTCCACCGTGGTGCTGAAGGCGCTGGCGATCTGGCCCTTGCCAGCCTTCAGCATGGCCTCCATCACTTCCGGTTCGATCACCGTGTTCCAGGCAAAGTCATATTCGCCGGTTTCCAGCACCGCGCGCGCCGCCGAGGCTGCGTCGCCGCCGCCCTTCAGGGTCACGGAAGCGAAGGCGGGCTTTTGCGGGTCGCGATAGTTCGGGTTTGCCGCAAAGGTGATGACGTCATTCGCCTTGAAATCCTTCACCACATAGGGACCGGTGCCGATCGGGCCGAAATTGGCGGCCGTGCATTGCGGCGCCTTGTCACCCAGGCAATCCTTGAACTGCGCCTTCTGGATGATCGGCGACAGTGCGCCGACGAAGGGGCCGTAAGGATAGGAGGCCGGCTTCTCGAACGTCACCTTGGCGGTCAGCCGGTCGATGGCCTCCACCTTGGAAACGCCGTCGAACTTTGCCTTCTGGGCGCAGCCGCCGCCGGGCGCCGTGCAATACTGCCAGGTGAAGGCGATATCTTCTGCCGTCACGTCGCTGCCGTCAGACCATTTCAGTCCATCCTTCAGCTTCCAGGTGATGGAGAGGTTGTCGGCGGAAACGCCGCCATTCGCCTTGGTCGGAATGTCGGCGGCAAGCCGCGGGAACATGGTGCCCTTCTCGTCAAAGCCGGCGAGCGGTTCTATGACGATGGAGGCGGCGTAGACTTCCTTGCTGCCCCCGGAGAGGTAGGGGTTCATGCTGGACACCGCCTGCCAGAACAGAATCTTCACCTCGCCGTCGCTGCCGCGCGCGGCCTGGGATGGCGTGGTTGCCAGGCTGAAACCGGCCACCGTGGCCGCCAGCAGAAACATCTTTCCGTCCATGTGCATTGCCTTCCTCACGGGAAACTCGAACGCGGCCGTGCCGCTGATGCCTTCTATCTGTTTTCCAGGTTGCGGTGCAGGTCAAGTTTTTCCCGGATGCCTCGAGATGAAATTCTTTCAATCTTGACAGCAGTTTAGCTGTCTCGCTCCCTCACCGGCCGGCGGTCTGTCTAAAATTTAAGCCGCGTGCGTGTGGGCCTATTTTGCGTTCAGAAGTGAAAATTGAAGCTTGCAAATGCGAAGCGGGACAGCGCAATATCCCGACCAACCACAAGGGAAACAGCTGAAGAAACCAACGAGGTCGCATCAATGCCAGTTCTCAATCGCGCCGCCGAAATGCAGGATGAAGTGGCGGCGTGGAGGCGCCATCTGCATGAAAATCCGGAGCTTCTGTTTGATGTGCATCACACGGCAGCCTTCGTCGCCGAAAAGCTGAAGGCCTTCGGCTGCGACGTCGTGGAAACCGGCATCGGCAAGACGGGCGTCGTGGGGCTGATCAAGGGATCGCTCGGCGAGGGACCGGTCATCGGCATGCGGGCCGACATGGATGCACTGCCGATCCTGGAAGATACCGGCAAGGCCTGGGCGTCGAAGAACCCGGGCAAGGCACATTCCTGCGGCCATGACGGGCACACCGCCATGCTGCTGGGGGCTGCGCAGTATCTGTGCGAGACGCGCCGTTTCGCAGGCTCTGTTGCGGTGATCTTCCAGCCGGCGGAAGAGGGCGGCGGCGGTGGCCTTGCCATGGTCGAGGACGGCATGATGGAAAAATATTCCATCAAGGAAGTCTATGGCATGCACAATTCGCCGGGGCTGGCGCTTGGCGACTTTTCGCTGCGCAAGGGCGGCCTGATGGCGGCGGCTGACAGCTTCGACATCGTGATCAAGGGCAAGGGCAGCCATGCCGCCCAGCCGCATGTCTCGGTGGATCCGGTCCTGACCTCGGCCTATGTGATCATCGCGCTGCAGTCGATCGCATCGCGCGAAATCGACCCGCTGAAGTCCGTCGTCGTATCCGTCACCACCACCCATGGCGGCGATGCCTACAACGTCATCCCGATGGAGGTGAAGCTCACCGGCACGGTCCGCACACTCGATCCGGAGGTGCGTGACTTCACCGCGAAGCGGCTGGTTGAGGTAGCGCAGGGCACGGCCATGGCGCATGGCGCGGTGGCGGAGGTGCATTACCATCGCGGCTATCCCGTCACGGTGAACCATCCGGCGCAGACCGATTTCGCCGCTTCCGTTGCCGCCCAAGTGGTGGGCAATACCCGCGTGGAGACCAATGCGGCCCCGAAGATGGGCGCGGAAGATTTCTCCTACATGCTGGAGGCCCGGCCGGGCGCCTTCATCTTCCTCGGCGTGGGTGACACGGCAAACCTTCATCACCCGGCTTACGACTTCAACGACGAGGCCATTCCCTACGGGATCAGCTACTGGGTGACGCTGGCCGAAACCGCGCTTGCGGCCTGAGCCGTCGGCAAAGACCAAGGAGAATCCCGTGCTTCTGTCCGCAACGCTTTCGGAACAGACGGGGGGAGCGGTGACCCCGGTCCTCTCCGTCGAAAACCTCACCACCTCCTTCCGCGTCAATGACGAATGGAAGTCGGTGGTCCGCAACATGAACTTCTCGATCGCGCCGCGCGAAACGGTGGCAATCGTCGGCGAATCCGGCTCGGGCAAGAGCGTCACCTCGCTCTCCATCATGCGGCTTCTGCCGAAGAATTCCAGCCGCATCGAGGGCAAGGTCATGCTCGGCGGCCGCGATCTCGTGTCCCTGCCAGAAGAGCAGATGCGCCAGGTGCGCGGCAACGAGATCTCGATGATCTTCCAGGAGCCGATGACCTCGCTCAACCCGATCTTCCCGATCGGCCGGCAGATCGCCGAGGCGCTGACGGTGCACCAGAACATCTCGGCGGCCGAGGCCAAGGCCGAGGTGCTCAGGCTTCTCGACAAGGTGCGCATTCCGAACGCCAAGGGCCGTTTCGACGAATATCCGCACCAGTTCTCCGGCGGCATGCGCCAGCGCGTGATGATCGCCATGGCGCTCGCCTCCAAGCCGAAGCTCCTGATCGCCGATGAGCCGACGACCGCGCTCGACGTGACGATCCAGGGCCAGATCCTCGATCTCATCAAGGAACTGCAGGATGAGGAGGGCATGTCCGTTCTCTTCATCACCCACGACATGGGCGTCGTGGCCGAAATTGCCGACCGCACCATCGTGATGTTCCGTGGCGAGCAGGTGGAAACCGGCGGCACCGGCGATATCTTCCACCGCGGCCAGCACCCTTACACGCGCGCCCTTCTTGCGGCGGTGCCCCGGCTGGGGTCGATGAAGGATAGTGCGCTTCCGCTGCGCTTTCCCATCATAGACGTGCAGTCCGGAGAGGCGCAGCCTCTGGAAACGGTGACCGATACGGTTGCCAAGGGCAAGACGCCGATCCTCGACGTCAAGGACCTGACGACGCGCTTTGCCATCCGCTCCGGCATTCTCGGCCGCCAGACGGGTGCCGTGCATGCGGTGGAAAAGGTCTCCTTCCAGCTGTTCGAGGGCGAGACCCTGTCGCTGGTCGGCGAATCCGGCTGCGGCAAGTCCACCACCGGCCGGTCCGTCACCCGCCTGGTGCAGCCGGACAGCGGCCAGGTCACGCTCGACGGGTATGACGTGATGACCCTCGACCGTTCGACGTTGCGCACCATGCGCCGGTCGATCCAGATGGTCTTCCAGGATCCCTTCGCCAGCCTCAACCCGCGCATGAGCGTCGGTTCGGCGGTGATGGAACCCTTCATCGAACACCGGCTCGGCTCCAAGAGGGATGCGCGCGACAAGGCGGCCGACCTGCTGGCCAAGGTGGGCCTGTCGCCGGACATGATGCGGCGCTATCCGCACGAATTCTCCGGCGGCCAGCGCCAGCGCATCGCCATTGCCCGCGCCCTGATGCTCGATCCGAAGGTGATCGTGGCGGATGAGGCGGTTTCGGCGCTTGACGTGTCGATCAAGGCGCAGGTCTGCAACCTGCTGCTCGATCTGCAGCAGAGCCTGAAGCTCGCCTATCTCTTCATCAGCCATGACATGGCGGTGGTGGAGCGTGTCAGCCACCGCGTGGCGGTGATGTATCTTGGCGAGATCGTCGAGATCGGTCCCCGCGCCGCCGTCTTCGACAATCCGCAGCATTCCTACACGAAAAAGCTGATGGCGGCGGTGCCCGTGCCGGATCCCTCCCGTCGCAGCATCAAGCGGAACCTCGCCACCGACGAGATCAAGAGCCCGGTGCGGGCGGCAGGCTATGTGCCGCCTGAGCGCCAGTATCGCGAGGTCTCGCCCGGTCATCTGGTGCAGGTCGAGGCCTGAGGCTTTCGGCAACGAGAACAATGAGGCCCGGTGGCAGGTTTGCGGCCGCCGGGCCTCTTGTCGTCGGCCTGTGATTTGACAGGTCCCGTCCAATCATGGCAGCAACCGCAGCAGGAACGGCTTCAGGATCTGTTGATGGCACGACGCAATGATACGCAGGGGCGGCTGGATGATGCCGCGCGCGCCGGCTGGCTCTATTATGTGGCCGGGCGCACGCAGGATGAGATTGCCGCGGCCATGGGCATTTCGCGCCAGTCGGCCCAGCGCCTCGTCTCGCTTGCCGTTGCCGAGCGCCTGATCAAGGTCCGGCTCGACCATCCGATCTCCGCCTGCCTCGAACTGTCCCTGGCCCTGCGCGAAAAATTCGATCTGAACCATGCCGAGGTGGTGCCCTCCGATCCCGCCGGCACCTCCTCGACGGTCGGCATTGCCGAGGCGGCTGCTGCCGAGATCGAGCGCTGGCTTAAGAACCCGGAGCCGATCGTTCTCGCCATCGGCACCGGCCGCACGCTGAAGGCGGCCGTGGACCAGTTGCCGCCGATGGAATGCCCGCAGCATCGCATCGTTTCGCTGACCGGCAACATCGCCCCCGACGGCTCGGCGGCCTATTACAACGTCATCTTCTCGATGGCCGATGCCATCAAGGCCCGCCACTTCCCCATGCCGCTGCCCGTCCTGTGTTCGTCTGCGGAGGAACGTGACCTGCTGCATGGCCAGCCGATCGTCCAGTCGACGCTGACGCTTGGCGCCACCGCGAACGTCACCTTCGTCGGCGTCGGCGAGCTTGGTGTGGATGCGCCGCTTTGCCTGGACGGATTCCTGGCGCCGGACGAAATGACGGCGCTGATGCAGGCGGGTGCCGCCGGCGAGATCTGCGGCTGGATGTACGGGCATGACGGAAAGCTGCTCGACAACCCGGTCAACGACCGGGTCGCCAGCGTGCCGATCCCGCCCCGCGACCGTGGCGTCGTGATCGGCGTGGCGCTCGGGCGGCGCAAGGAAACAGCGCTGGCGGCGGCTCTGCGCGGTCGAATGATCAATGGTCTGATCACCGACGAACGCACCGCTGAGCATATGCTCTCCGTCTGAGCAAAATAATTTTATTTTGAAATCAATTGCTTGATGCCGTGTCGCTGCGCTGCAGCGACGAATGCTGCTTGACATTTTTTGCCAATAAACGAGTAATTGCCCGCGAGCAAAGCGAATGCTCGTTTCCGTTCTTCTGGGAGGAAGAGATGACATTGAAGACCATTTTGCTCGGCGCAGTCTCTGCGCTGGCCCTGTCCGGTATTGCCTCGGCCGAGACGCTGACCATTGCGACCGTCAACAATGGCGACATGATCCGCATGCAGAAGCTGACGGATGACTTCAAGGCGAAGAACCCCGGCATCGACGTGCAGTGGGTGACGCTTGAAGAAAACGTGCTGCGCCAGCGCGTGACGACGGATGTGGCGACCAAGAGCGGTCAGTACGACATCATGACCATCGGCATCTACGAAGCGCCGATCTGGGGCAAGCAGGGCTGGCTGGCCCCGCTCGACAAGCTTTCCGCCGATGCCAAATATGATGCCAACGATCTGCTGCCGCCGATCCGCTCCGGCCTCACCGTCAACGGCAAGCTCTATGCCGCGCCCTTCTACGGCGAAAGCTCGATGGTGATGTACCGCAAGGACCTGTTCGACAAGGCCGGTCTGAAAATGCCGGATGCCCCGACCTGGACCTTCATCGCGGACGCGGCCCGCAAGATCACCGACAAGTCGACCGAGACCTACGGCATCTGCCTGCGCGGCAAGGCCGGCTGGGGCGAGAACATGGCCTTCCTGACGGCAACGGCCAATTCCTTCGGTGCCCGCTGGTTCGACGAGAACTGGAAGCCGCAATTCGACCAGCCGGAATGGAAGAACACGCTCGACTTCTACGTCAAGCTGATGAAGGACGCCGGCCCTCCGGGCGCTTCCTCCAACGGCTTCAACGAAAACCTCGCGCTGTTCCAGACCGGCAAGTGCGGCATGTGGATCGATGCAACCGTGGCGGCCTCCTTCGTGACCAATCCGAAGGAATCGAAGGTGGCCGACAAGGTCGGCTTCGCGCTCGCCCCGGACAACGGTCTTGGCAAGCGCGGCAACTGGCTGTGGTCGTGGAACCTCGCCATCCCGGCCGGCTCCAAGAAGGTCGAGGCGGCCGAAAAGTTCATCGCCTGGGCCACCAGCAAGGACTACCTGAACCTCGTTGCGGAAAAGGAAGGCTGGGCCAACGTTCCTCCGGGCACGCGCACCTCGCTTTACCAGAACGCCGAGTACCAGAAGGCAGCGTCCTTCGCCAAGATGACACTCGACTCCATCAACTCGGCCGATCCGAAGAAGCCCTCGGTCAAGCCGGTTCCGTATGAAGGCGTGCAGTATGTGGCGATCCCGGAATTCCAGGGCATCGGCACGGCGGTCGGCCAGCAGTTCTCCGCAGCGCTCGCCGGTCAGGTGACCGTCGATCAGGCCCTGCAGAGCGCCCAGCAGCTGACCGAGCGCGAGATGAAGAAGGCCGGTTATCCCAAGAAGTAAGGCTGCCGGCTTGGGGGAGCTTGCTCCTCACCCTAGCCCTCTCTCCGTGAACGGGGAGAGGGAACCGGCAAGATCCTGGTCTTGCAGATAAAACCCCTCCCCAACCCCTCCCCACAAGGGGGAGGGGCTTAACCCGCAGCACTCACCGCGCTCTTCATTTGGGGCAGGAGGATGCCGCACGGTTTCTCCCCCCTTGTGGGGGAGATGGCGGCAGCCAGAGGGGGAGGTTCTCAACAAAGTTGAACAGAACAAGAGGCGGGCTCTCATGGCGACGACCCACACCCGTTCGGCAGCACGCCTGATGATGGCTCCTTCCGTCATCCTGCTGTTTGCCTGGATGATCGTGCCGCTCGGCATGACCATCTATTTTTCCTTCCTGCGCTACAATCTTCTGATGCCGGGCATGGAGGAGTTCACGGGCTTCCTGAACTATTCCTTCTTCCTGAGCGATCCCGCTTTCTTCGATGCGCTGACCAACACGCTGCTGCTGGTCGGGGGCGTGCTTGCCATCACCATCATCGGCGGCATCGCCTTTGCGCTGCTGCTCGACCAGCCGATCTTCGGGCAGGGCATCGTGCGCATCCTGGTGATTGCGCCCTTCTTCGTGATGCCGACCGTGTCGGCGCTCGTCTGGAAGAACATGTTCATGAATCCGGTGAACGGGCTGCTCGCCTGGATTGCCCGCAGCCTCGGCTTTCAGCCGGTCGATTTTCTTGCCAGCGTGCCGCTGCTGTCGGTCATCATCATCGTCGCCTGGCAGTGGCTGCCCTTTGCGACGCTGATCATGCTGACCGCCCTGCAATCGCTTGACGAGGAGCAGAAGGAGGCGGCCGAGATGGATGGCGCCGGCTTCGTCTCCCGCTTCATCTATATCGTGCTGCCGCACATGGCGCGCGCCATCACCGTCGTCATCCTGATCGAAACCATCTTCCTGCTCTCCGTCTTCGCGGAAATCCTCGTCACCACCAATGGCGGGCCGGGCACGCAGAGCACGAACCTCACCTATCTCGTCTATGCCCAGGCGCTGCTGCAGTTCGATATCGGCGGGGCATCCGCCGGCGGCATCGTGGCGGTCATCCTCGCCAACATCGTCGCGATCTTCCTCGTGCGCCTCATCGGCAAGAATCTGGAGGCCTGAGACCATGGCACGCAAGGTTTCCACCCGCCGCAAGCTTGTCATGAGCGCCATCGCCTGGACGCTCGGCATCCTGATCTTCTTCCCGATCCTCTGGACGGTGCTGACCAGCTTCAAGTCGGAAGGCGATGCGATCGCCTCGCCGCCGGTCTTCCTGTTCTTCCACTGGACGACGGAAAACTATGCCGAGGTGCAGAGCCGCTCGGATTATTTTCTGCACTTCTGGAACTCGGTTGTCATGTCGCTCGGCTCCACGCTGCTCGGCCTCGTCATCGCCATTCCCGCCGCCTGGGCCATGGCCTTTTCGCCGACCAGGCGCACCAAGGACGTGCTGATGTGGATGCTCTCCACAAAGATGATGCCGCCGGTCGGTGCGCTGATTCCGATCTACCTGATCTTCCGCGACGTCGGCCTGCTCGACACGCGCATCGGCCTGGTCGTGGTGCTGACGCTGATCAACCTGCCGATCATCGTGTGGATGCTCTACACCTACTTCAAGGAAATCCCCGGCGAGATTCTTGAGGCCGCCCGCATGGATGGCGCCTCCCTTGCCAAGGAGATCGTCTATGTGCTGACGCCGATGGCGATCCCCGGCATCGCCTCGACGCTGCTCCTCAACATCATTCTCGCCTGGAACGAGGCCTTCTGGACGCTCAACCTCACCACGTCGAAGGCCGCACCCCTGACAACCTTCATCGCCTCCTATTCCAGCCCGGAAGGTCTCTTCTACGCCAAGCTCTCGGCCGCCTCGACCATGGCGATCGCCCCGATCCTGATCCTCGGCTGGTTCAGCCAGAAGCAGCTCGTGCGCGGCCTGACCTTCGGCGCGGTGAAATAGGCAGCGGATACAAAAGGAAAACGAAGATGGGCAGTATCACCCTGCGCAATGTCTCCAAGGTCTTCGGCGAAGCGAAGGTCATCCCCTCGATCGATCTCGACATCAATGACGGCGAATTCGTCGTCTTCGTCGGCCCGTCCGGCTGCGGCAAGTCCACGCTCCTGCGATTGATTGCCGGCCTGGAGGATGTGTCCGGCGGCCAGATCGTCATCGACGGGCAGGACGCGACGGAGGCGGCGCCCGCCAAACGCGGGCTTGCCATGGTCTTCCAGTCCTATGCGCTCTACCCGCATATGAGCGTGCGCTCCAACATCGCCTTTCCGCTCAAGATGGCCAATATCGACAAGGCGGAAATCGACCGCAAGGTGAACGATGCCGCCCGCGTGCTGAACCTCACCGACTATCTCGACCGCAAGCCGCGCCAGCTCTCCGGCGGCCAGCGCCAGCGCGTGGCGATCGGCCGCGCCATCGTGCGCCAGCCAAAGGCCTTTCTGTTCGACGAGCCGCTGTCGAACCTCGATGCGGCGCTGCGCGTCAACATGCGCCTTGAAATCAGCGAGCTGCACCAGACGCTGAAGACGACGATGATCTATGTGACCCACGACCAGGTGGAGGCCATGACCATGGCCGACAAGATCGTGGTGCTGAACCGCGGCCGTATCGAACAGGTCGGCTCGCCGCTCGATCTCTACCGCAAACCCGCCAATCTCTTCGTCGCCGGCTTCATCGGCTCGCCGCGCATGAACCTGATCGAGGGCGATTATGCCCGCGCGAAGGGGGCAAAGACGGCCGGTATCCGGCCGGAACATATCGGCCTGTCGCGCGAGGCCGGTACCTGGGACGGCGTGGTCACCATCGCCGAGCATCTGGGCTCCGACACCTTCATGCATGTGGAAGTCTCCGGCATCGGCACGCTCACCGTGCGCGCCGGCGGCGAATTCGGCTGCCGGCATGGCGACCGTGTGTTCCTGACGCCCGATGAAAGCAAGCTGCACCGCTTTGACGACAAGGGACTGGCGCTATGACCGGCAGACTGCAGGACAAATCCGCCATCATCACCGGTGCTGCCCGCGGCATCGGCCGCGCCTTCGCGGAAGCCTATGTGCGGGAGGGCGCCACCGTCGCCATCGCCGACATCAACCTCGCGCGCGCGCGCCAGACGGCGGACGAGATCGGGCCCAGAGCCTATGCGGTGGAACTCGACGTGACGCAGCAGGCGTCCATCGATGCGGCGATCCGCGCCGTCGAGGAAAGGGCCGGTGGCATCGACATTCTGATCAACAATGCCGCGCTCTTCGACATGGCGCCGATCGTCGAGATTTCCCGTGACAGCTACGAGCGGCTGTTCTCGATCAATGTCGCAGGCTCCCTGTTCATGCTGCAGGCGGCCGCCCGCTCCATGATCGCGCGCGGTAAGGGTGGCAAGATCATCAATATGGCAAGCCAGGCGGGCCGGCGCGGCGAAGCGCTGGTTGCCATCTACTGCGCCACCAAGGCGGCAATCATTTCGCTCACCCAGTCGGCCGGGCTCGACCTCATCCGGCACGGCATCAATGTCAACGCGATTGCGCCCGGCGTGGTGGACGGCGAGCACTGGGATGGCGTGGATGCGCTGTTTGCCCGCTACGAGAACCGCCCGCTCGGCGAAAAGAAGCGGCTCGTCGGCGAGGCCGTTCCCTTCGGCCGCATGGGCACGGCTGCGGATCTCACCGGCATGGCCGTGTTCCTCGCCTCCGCCGAGGCCGACTACATCGTCGCCCAGACCTACAATGTCGATGGCGGCAACTGGATGAGCTGAGTTGGAGCCTCCGACCCGTTTCTGCCGTTCACTTTTCAGGACGTGACCCCATGACCATCAAGCTTTCCCGCGCCACCCTGTCCGAGATCGCCGCCACGGCGGCCGTGCCGGCCTACGACCAGAAGACGCTGTCGCCCGGCATCCTGCATTTCGGCGTCGGCAATTTTCACCGCGCCCATCAGGCGGTCTATCTGGACGATCTCTTCAACGAGGGGCTCGACCACGACTGGGGCATCGTCGGCGCCGGCGTTTTGCCCTCCGACCAGGCCATGCGCGACAAGCTTGCGGCGCAGGATTTCCTGACGACGGTGGTGGAGCAGGACAACAACCGCACCGCCGCCCGCGTCACCGCGCCGATGATCGACATCCTGCCGGTCGGCGATGCGGGCGCGATCATCGCGGCGCTCAGCGATCCGAAGATCCGCATCGTCTCGATGACCATCACCGAAGGCGGCTATTTCATCGATGCGGAAGGGCATTTCAACCCGGCCCATCCCGCCATCCAGGCCGATGCCGCAACGCCTGACCAGCCGAAAACGGTGTTCGGGCTGATCATCGCCGGTCTGAAGGCGCGGCGCGACAAGGGCGTCGCGCCCTTCACCGTGATGTCCTGCGACAACATTCCGGGCAATGGCCATGTGACGGAAAACACGGTCTGCGGGCTCGCCCGTCTCTCCGATCCCGCCTTTGCCGAGTGGATCCACGAGAATGTGAGCTTTCCGAATTCCATGGTCGACCGCATCACGCCCGCGACCGGCAGCCGCGAGATCGACATTCTGGCGCAGGATTTCGGGGTCGAGGACAACTGGCCGGTGTTCTGCGAGGAGTTCAAGCAGTGGGTGATGGAAGACCGCTTCCCGGCCGGCCGCCCGCTTCTCGAACGGGCCGGCGTGCAGTTTGTGCCGGATGTCGCGCCGTACGAGCTGATGAAGATCCGCATCCTGAACGGCGGCCATGCCGCGATCGCCTATCCGGCGGCGCTGCTCGACATCCATTTCGTGCACGAGGCCATGGAGCATCCGCTGATCCGCGCCTTCCTCGCCAAGCTCGAGAGGGAAGAGATCATCCCCATCGTGCCGCCGGTGCCGGACACCGATCTCAACGCCTATTTCGAACTGATCGAGCGGCGCTTCCTCAATCCGAAGATCGGCGACACCATTCCGCGTCTGGCGCAGGACGGTTCGAACCGCCAGCCGAAATTCATCCTGCCCTCCACCGCCGACCGGCTGGCGCGCGGCGAGGATATCGTCGGCCTGTCGCTCGTCTCGGCGCTGTGGTGCCGCTACTTTGCCGGCACCAGCGACAGCGGCAAGGCAATCGTCTTCAACGATGCGAGTGCTGAAAAACTTCAGGCGGCGGCGCTTCAGGCGCGTCAGGATCCGATGGCCTTCCTCGCCTTCGACGAGATCTTCGGCGCCGTGTCCGGTTCGCAACATTTCCGCACCCGCTTCGCACATGCGCTCGAAACCCTGTGGACGGAGGGCACTGCCCGCACGCTGCAGCTCTATCTTGATGACCGTCTGGCGGGCTAGAGTCATGCCATGGAACAGATGCGGCAACCCCTGGTGATCTTCGACTGCGACGGTGTGCTGGTGGACAGCGAGCCCTTGTCCATCCGCGTTCTCATCGATGCGGTGAAGGCGAATGGCGGGGAGCTTGGCGAGCAGCAGGCCTACCAGCGCTTCCTCGGCCGCAGTATGGCGCATATGGTGTCGGTGCTGGATGCGGATTTCGGCATCCATGCGGATGCCGCCTTCCTGGAACGCATGCGCCAGGATCTCTATCGCAGTTTCGAGGCGGATCTCCAGCCGATTGCCGGCATTGCGGATGCGCTCTCCGCCATGCCCTGGCGTCGCTGCGTGGCCTCGTCCAGCCAGCCGGAGCGCATCCGTCTGTCGCTCGGCCTCACCGGGCTTCTCGGCTTCCTCGAACCGCATGTCTACAGCGCCACCATGGTGGCAAACGGCAAGCCGGCGCCGGATCTCTTCCTGCATGCCGCCCGTGAAATGGGGGCGGATCCGGCCGATTGCATCGTTATCGAGGATAGCCCCGCCGGCATTCTGGCGGCGCAGCGTGCCGGCATGGCGGTGTTTGCCTTCACCGGCGGATCGCATGCGGACCGGGAGGAATACCGCACCGAAATTGCGGCACTTTCGCCCGATGTGGTGTTTGACGCCATGCCGGATTTGCTCCACCTTATTGCCAACTACATATCGGATCCCGCAGGCCGGCCGACGGTCGCGGCGCCCTGAGCGTCGATTGCACGGCCTGAACGGCGATCCACCAAGGATGGGAAACAGGACCTGATGCGGGAACTGGTGGTGGCGGTCGATGTGGGAACGACCAGCGCACGCGCGGGCGTGTTCAACCGTCACGGCAGGCTTCTGGCGCGCAGCCGTCATCCGATCCTGATGCGGCGCGATGGCGATCACATTGCCGAGCATGATTCCGAGGATATCTGGCGGGCCACCTGTCAGGCGGTAAGGGCCGCGATGGCGGAGGCCGGGGCAAGGCCGGAACAGGTTGCAAGCCTCGGCTTCGACGCGACCTGTTCCCTGGTGCTGCGCGACCGGGACGGCAAGCCGCTCAGCGTGTCCGCTACCTGCGACGACCGGCTGGACACCATCGTCTGGCTCGATCATCGCGCCGTGGAGGAGGCCGAGCGGCTGAATGCCAGCCGCCACCCGGTGCTGGATTTCTGCGGCGGCGCCCTGTCGCCGGAAATGCAGCTGCCGAAGCTTGCCTGGATCAAGCGGCACATGCCGCGCAGCTGGCAGAAGGCCGGCTATTTCTTCGATCTCGCCGACTTCCTCACCTGGCGGGCCACGGGCTCGACGGCACGGTCCCGCTCCACACTCACGGCCAAGTGGAATTTCCTGGCACACGAGCAGGCAGGCTGGCAGCGGGATTTCCTGGCACTTGCCGGGCTGGACGACATGGTGGGGCGTGGGGCCCTGCCGCAGACGACGCTGCCGGTCGGCGGTCTGGTGGACCGGTTGAGCGACGGGGCCGCCGCAGAGCTTGGCCTCACCACCGGCTGCCTCGTGACGCCCGGCATCATCGATGCCTATGCCGGGGCGCTCGGCGCACTTGGCACCGCCATCGGCCGGGCGGGGGAGGGCGGCGATCTGGCGCTGGTCGGCGGCACATCCAGCTGTCTCGTTGCGCTGTCTGCCACGCCGATCTTCACCGACAGCCTGTGGGGCCCCTTCCGCGGCGCGCTGTTGCCGGATCTCTGGCTGGTCGAGGGCAGCCAGTCGGCGGCCGGAGCGCTGCTCGATCATGTGGTGCGCATGCATGCGGCGGGTGGCGAGCCGACCCCTGCCACCCACCAGCGCATCATCGACCGCATCGCCGTGCTGCGCGAAGGCGAGCCCTATCGGCTCGGCGAGCGGCTGAACATCCTGCCGGATTTCCACGGTAACCGCGCCCCGCTCGCCGATCCGCGCGCCACCGGCACGATTTCGGGTCTGACGCTCGATACCTCCTTCGACGGTCTCTGCCAGCTCTACTGGCGCAGTTGCGTGGCGCTGGCGCTCGGCATCCGCCACATTCTGGAGACCATGAAGACCGCCGGGCATGCGGTGGAGATGCTGCATGTGGCGGGCGGACATGCGCTCAATCCGCATCTGGTGGAACTCTATGCGGATGTCACCGGCTATCCGGTGCGGCTGCCCTCGGCGCCGGATGCGGTGCTGCTCGGAACCGCGATGGCCGCCTCGGTGGCCGGTGCCCTGCATGCGGATCTCACCTCCGCCGCCGCCGCCATGGATCAGGGCGGCACGGTGCGCCTGCCGGAAGGCCGCGCGCATCCGCATTACGAGCGTGATTACCGCCGCTTCCTCGCCATGCAGCGCCACCGGACGGAACTGGAAGCAATCCGCTGAGATCCGCCGCCTTGTGCGGCGGGCTGCGTGCACCTACATCCAGCCGAAAGCAGGTCCGGCGAACGCGGAAACCGATTTCGCCGGCGAAACTGCGCCACACCAAACAGACAGGGTGTTTCGGGCATCTCCGCTGTTGCCTGAAGCGTTCTGGACCACCGGAGCCGACCGTCTGATGATCCTTGACGCCGCACGCCTTTCGCTTCTCAATCTCTTCGCGCCGGAAACGCGCCGGGTGTTCTGGAAGGTTCTGGGCCTGACGATCCTGGTGCTGATCGGCCTCTGGCTTGCCCTGCGCGGCGTCTTCATCGGCTATGTCTGGCCCTATTTCGCGGACCTTCTGCCGACGGTGCCGGACTGGGCCGGCTGGCTGACCTTCGTCTTTGCCATCGTCGCTGGCATCGGGCTGGCGCTTGGTCTTGCGCTGCTGATTGCACCGGTCACGGCGCTGATCGCCGGCCTGTTCCTTGATGACGTGGCCGAAGTGGTGGAACAGCGCGATTACCCGGCCGATCCGCCGGGCACGGCCATGCCTATGGGGCGCGCGCTCATCGAATCCGTGCAGTTTCTCGGCGTCGTCATTCTCGGCAACCTGGTGGCGCTGTTCCTGCTGCTGGTGCCGGGCGTCAATCTCGTCGCCTTCTTCCTCGTCAACGGCTATCTGCTGGGGCGCGAATTCTTCGAGTTCGCCGCCATGCGCTTTCGCCCGCCGGAAGAGGCCAAGGCCTTTCGCCAGAAGCACAGGGGAACGGTGTTTCTCGCCGGCCTGCTGATTGCCGGCTTCCTCGCCATTCCGATCCTCAACCTGCTGACGCCGCTGTTTGCCGCCGGCCTGATGGTGCACCTGCACAAGGCGATCAGCAGGCGCGATCCCTCATTCGCCCTCGGCGAGCGCCTCCGTCCCGATCGTCTGCGTGGGTAGTTCGACAAGTGGCGCCGGCACGTCGCAGGTCTTCTCCGGAGAGCGACAGAGATCGGCGATCACGCAGCGTTCGCATTCCGGCTTGCGGGCCTTGCAGGTGTAGCGCCCGTGCAGGATCAGCCAGTGATGCGCGTGGAACAGGTATTCCTTCGGGATGACCCGCAGCAGGTTCTCCTCCACCGCATCCGGTGTGCTGCCCGGCGCCATCTTCAGCCGGTTGGCAATGCGGAACACATGGGTATCGACGGCGAGCGTCGGTATGCCGAAGGCCATCGACATCACCACATTGGCCGTCTTGCGCCCCACGCCCGGCAGCCTGGTCAGCTCGTCCCGCGTCTTCGGCACCTCGCCGCCGAAGTCCTCGATCAGCATCTTCGACAGGGCGATGACGTTCTTTGCCTTGTTGCGGTAAAGCCCGATCGTCTTGATATGTGCGATCACGCCCTCTTCACCGAGCGCCAGCATCTTTTCCGGCGTGTCGGCGATCTGGAACAGCTTTCGGGTGGCGCGGTTGACGCCGACATCCGTTGCCTGCGCCGAAAGCGCCACGGCCACCACCAGCGTGAACGGGTTCACATGCTCCAACTCGCCCTTCGGCTCCGGACGCTGCACGGAAAAGCGGCGGAAGATCTCCTGCATCTCCGCCTTCGTATAGGCACTGCGGGCATGGCGGCTGCGGCCTCTCGCCGCGCCATTTGACTTTTGCGAAGTTTGCATGTGGGATTGCAGTCTATCAGTTGCCATATGCACTTCTATGACAAGCCACGGGATGGAAGGCAACGTGGAGAGAGACGACGAGCCACCGGTTTTCGCAGCCGAACTGACGCCCTATCGATCGCTGGGGCGACAGGGCTATCGCGTGCTGCTTGGCCTCACCGGCGCCATCTGCCTGTTGCACGGCCTTTTCTTCCTGACGACCGGCGCCTGGCCGATCGTCTTCTTCTTCGGTCTCGATTTCATGCTCCTGTGGGGGGCCTTCTGGCTGAACTACCGCGCCGGCCGCGCCCGTGAGGAGGTGACGGTGTCGCGTACCGATGTGGCGATCCGGAAATTCTCACCCGCGGGCCGGATGGTGGAACATCACTTCAACCCGTTCTGGGCACGTTTTCGCGTGCGCCGACACCACGAGTTCGGCATCACATCCATGCATGTGACAGGCGAGGGGAGACGCACCGATATAGGCGCCTTCCTCAACCCCGATGACCGGGAAAGTTTCGCCAAGGCCTTTCGCGGTGCGCTGGCCACGGTGAAGCAGCGGATCTGAGACCCGTCCTCATTTGTCCGCCATCGCCTGTGGCAGGGTCAGTGAACGACACGGGCAGGCTTGGGTGAGGCGCTCCTGGCCGGGGCCGTCGGCTGAGGTGTCGGGAGAGTGTCCGGTGTGGCATCGTCTGGTCCCGCCGCCTGCCCATGCGGGGGATCGGCCTGGGCCGGCGCCTGGGCTACCGGCGCCGCGGATGCGGGAGCTGCAACCTTCATCGGGTCGATGCCGTCGGCCGGAGCCTTGGCGGTTTCGCCAGCGGCTTCTGTCGCCACTGGCCTGGCCACCGGTTCCGCCACCACGGCCTTCTCTTCGCCGCCGCCGAAGATCATCCCCTTCATTCGTGCCACGATACCGGGCTGTTCGACCGGTTCCGCCGCCGGCTTGTCTGTCGCGGCATGGTCCGTCGCAGCCGCTGTTTCGCCCGGCTGTTCGCTGGCCGCCGGTGCGTCCTTCTTGCCGCTGCCGAAGATCATGCTGGTGATCGAGCCGAGAAGGCCGCCGCTGCCGCTTTCGCCGTCCGGTGCCTTTGCTGCGGGTTCGCCGCCATGATCGCCGGCGGCCGGTGCGGGTTTGTCGCCGCCGCCATGGCCGTCATCGGCCTTCTTGTCGCTCGCAGAGCCGTGGCCCGCGGCCTCGCCATGCCCGCCGCCACCATGGTCGCTGCTCTTCTTGCCCTTCTTGCCGCCGCTGCTGCCATGCGGGTCTGCGGCCGGTTCGGTCACCGGCATCACGCAATCGGCCTTGTCGGTCAAAGATGCGGCCAGCTTTTCCATGTCTTCCTCGGGGGGATCGATCCGCATGCCGAAGAATTCGCCGCTGCTGTTGGCCTTGCCGTCCACGTAGAAGGCAGAGAATGAGGTTTCGGAGGGCACCGGCGACCGCGCAAGATCGGGAATGTAGACAACCTGCGCGCCAATCGCCCGGCCGCGCATCTGCGAACGCTGGGTGGGGCCGGCCTTGTCGAGAACGGTCACCTGGATGAGGTCGGCCTTCTCGCTTTCCTGCAGGGATTTGGCAACGCGCAGCGCCGTCTTCAGCCGCGCCGGTCCATCGCCACCTTCGGTGAAGACGTATTTGCGGACCCAGGATCTCTGCTCGCGCTTGATCTTCACGAGCTGCGCCGTCGTGCATTTCAGGCCGTTCACTTCCTCGTAGGACGGTCCAAGAATCTTGTCCGGACCGATGTAGAGCGCCACGGCGCCGCTGCCGCCGCCCAGCACGACAATGCCGCCCAGCACGATCACGAGCTTTCGTGACAGCCTGATCTTGAGGCCTTTCACGCCCGGAACTCCGGCATGCTGAACTCCACTCAACGCAAAACTGAAACCATGGTAGTGCCCATCATCCTCCGTCATGAGCGTTGAAGAAGCTTTAAGCCCGCATGGCTGCTTGCCGCGCCCCCCGTCTGCCTGCGTCCCCCGGCCGTTGATGACGAAGCGCTCACGTTGCTGCGAATGATTTGCAATAGCGTTGACAACGCTGACAAAGGCGTTAGCTTGTATTGCAAATGAGTTGCAAGAGAGGGTTAATGCCGTGCGAATGCGCCTGCTTGCTGCCCTGTCGCTGACGGTTGCCGGCCTTCTGGCCGCGCCGGTCTGGGCAGCCGATAAGCCGAAGGTGGTCACCACCTTCACCATCATCGCCGACATGGCGAAGAACGTGGCAGGCGATGCCGCGGAGGTGGAAAGCATCACAAAGCCTGGCGCGGAGATCCATAACTACCAGCCCACCCCACGCGACATCTTGCGTGCTCGCGATGCGGATCTGGTGCTGCGCAACGGCCTGAACCTTGAGCAGTGGTTCGAGAAGTTTCTTGCCAATCTCGGCAAGGTGCCGAGTGTCACGGTGTCCGACGGCATCGACCCCATGGCGATTGCCGGCGGCGCCTATCAGGGCAAGCCCAATCCGCATGCCTGGATGTCACCCGCCAACGGTCTGATCTATGTGGAGAATATCCGCGCCGCGCTGAGCCGCATCGATCCCGCCCATGCCGATGTCTACGCCGCCAATGCGAAGGCCTATTCCGACCAGATCCGCGCCACCGTGCAGCCGATCCGCGAACGGCTGGCCGCCCTGCCCGAGGACAAGCGCTGGCTTGTCACGAGCGAAGGTGCCTTTTCCTATCTCGCCCGCGATTTCGGCCTGAAAGAGCTTTATCTCTGGCCGGTGAACGCCGACAGTCAGGGGACGCCGCAGCAGGTGAAGGCCGTGATCGATGCCATGCGCGACAACCGCATCGCGGTCATCTTCTCCGAAAGCACCGTCTCCGCCGATCCGGCAAAACAGGTGGCGCGCGAAACGGGTGCCACCTATGGCGGCGTGCTCTATGTCGACAGTCTCAGCAATCCGGATGGCCCGGTTCCCACGTATCTCGATCTGCTGAAGGTCACCACGCAGACCATCGCAAGGGGGCTGTCGTCATGAGAATGGGCAGGGTGAAGCGATCGCCACAGGGGCTCGTTGTCACGGATGTGACCGTCTCCTATCGCAATGGCCACACCGCCCTGCGACATGCCAGCTTTTCTGTGCCGAAGGGCACCATAACCGCGCTGGTCGGCGTCAACGGTGCGGGCAAGTCCACACTGTTCAAGGCGATCATGGGCTTCGTCCCGCTCTCCGGCGGTTCGGTCGAGATCCTCGGCATGCCGGCCCGCGAGGCGCTGCGCAAGAACCTCGTGGCCTATGTGCCGCAGGCCGAAGAGGTGGACTGGAGCTTTCCGGTTCTGGTGGAAGACGTGGTGATGATGGGCCGCTACGGCCACATGAATTTTCTGCGCATGCCGTCTCGCCGCGACCGGCAGATGGTGACGGAGGCGCTGCGCCGGGTGAACATGGAGGCCTTCCGCGAGCGCCAGATCGGCGAGTTGTCCGGCGGCCAGCGCAAGCGCGTGTTTCTGGCCCGGGCGCTGGCGCAGGAAGGGCAGGTGATCCTGCTGGATGAGCCTTTCACCGGCGTGGATGTGACGACGGAGGAGCAGATCGTTGCGCTGCTGAAATCTCTGCGCGACGAGGGGCGGGTGATGCTGGTCTCCACCCACAATCTCGGCAGCGTGCCGGCATTCTGCGACCGCACCGTGATCGTCAAGGGCACCGTGATTGCCCATGGCCGCACGGAAGACACCTTCACCGAGGCCAATCTGGAAAAGGCCTTTGGCGGCGTGTTGCGTCACTTCATTCTCGGCGGTGCCGATCTGCATGCGGATGACGACGCCCGCCAGGTGCGGGTCATGACCGATGACGAGCGGCCCTTCGTGACCTATGGCGATGGCACGACCGGCACCGTCAGGGCAAAGCCGCGGGAAAGGGCCGATGCTCCAGACGCTTCTTGAGCCGTTCACCTATGGCTACATGCTGAATGCGATCTGGGTCAGCACGCTCGTCGGCTGCGTCTGCGGCTTTCTGTCCGCCTATCTGATTCTGAAGGGCTGGTCGCTGATCGGGGACGCGCTCTCCCATGCCATCGTGCCGGGCGTTGCCGGCGCCTATATGCTGGGGCTTCCCTTTGCTCTCGGCGCCTTTCTCTCCGGCGGACTGGCAGCGGCCGCCATGCTGTTCCTCAACCAGCGCACGCGGCTGAAGGAGGATGCCATCATCGGGCTGATCTTCACCTCGTTTTTCGGGCTTGGCCTGTTCATGGTGTCGCTCTCGCCGACCTCGGTGAACATCCAGACCATCGTACTCGGCAACATTCTGGCGATCACCCCGGAGGATACGCTGCAACTGGTGCTGATCGGCGGCGTCAGTCTTGTCGTGCTGGCGCTGAAATGGAAGGACCTGATGGTGGCCTTCTTCGACGAAAACCATGCCCGCACCATCGGCCTCAGGCCCGACCTCTTGAAGGCGATGTTCTTCACGCTGCTTGCTGCCTCCACGGTCGCCGCCCTTCAGACGGTCGGCGCCTTTCTGGTGGTGGCGATGGTCGTGACGCCGGGGGCCACCGCCTATCTGCTGACGGACCGTTTCGAGCGGCTGATCCTGCTTTCCGCCGCCATCGGTGCCGCGACCAGCTTTGTCGGTGCCTATGCCAGCTATTTCCTCAACGGCGCAACCGGCGGCATCATCGTCGTGCTGCAGACGCTGATCTTCCTGGCGGCTTTCGTCCTTGCGCCGAAGCATGGTCTGCTCGCCGCCCGCCGCAAGCGGGCTCTGGCGCTGGAGGAGGCCGCATGAGCGATCTCGCTGCAACGATCCTTCTGCCCTTCCAGCTTCCCTTCATGCAGTACGCCTTTATGGTGACGCTGATGATAGCGGTGCCGATGGCCATGCTCTCCTGCCTTCTGGTCCTGAAGGGCTGGTCGCTGATGGGGGATGCCGTCTCGCATGCCGTGCTGCCGGGCGTGGTGCTCGCCTACATGCTCGCGCTGCCGCTCAGCCTCGGCGCGTTTGTTGCCGGCCTTGCCTGTGCGCTGGCCACCGGCTTTCTCAAGGACAACAGCCGCATCAAGGAGGACACGGTGCTCGGCATCGTCTTTTCCGGCATGTTCGGCCTCGGCCTCGTGATGTTCGTCGCGGTCCGCAGCGATGTCCATCTTGACCATATCCTGTTCGGCGACATGCTGGGGATCGCACCCCACGATCTGGTCGAGACCGGACTGATCGAGCTGGCCAGCACCCTCTTTCTCGGCATCCTGCGCAAGGACCTGCTGCTGCACGCCTTCGATGCGCAACATGCCCGCGCCATCGGACTGCCGGTTGGGCTCCTACATTATGGGCTGCTGGCGGTCCTCTCGCTCACGGTGGTCGGCGCATTGAGCGCCATCGGCATCATCCTTTCCGTCGCCTTCCTCGTCGCCCCCGGCGCCATCGCTTTCCTGCTGACGCGGCGGTTCGGCGCCATGCTGGTCGCCTCTGTCGCCATCGCCACCGGCTGCACCGTCTTCGGTATCCTTCTCAGCTTCTTCATCGACAGCGCGCCCGCGCCGACCATCGTGCTGCTGATGACGGGTGTGTTTCTGGTGGCGTTCCTGAAGACCGTGCGACAGGCGAAGATGTCCGTTTCCATCCCATAAAAAAAACGGCCCGCCGCAGGGAGGCGAGCCGTTTTCCGGAAACGGGGCTGTCGCGGAGATCAGGCGGCAGCCAGTTCCTTCTTGACCATGTCGCGCAGGGCAACGAGATCCTTGCCGAAGGCGCGGATGCCTTCCGACAGCTTTTCGGTTGCCATCGCATCCTCGTTCAGCATCCAGCGGAAGGTCTTTTCGTCGATCGGCTGGAAGGGATCCTCGGTGATGTTGTCGGGCGAAAGCTTGCGCTCCAGCGTGCCTTCGGCCTTGTCCAGCTCGTCCAGCAGGGCCGGGCTGATCGTCAGGCGGTCGCAGCCGGCCAGCGCTTCGATTTCACCGGCATTGCGGAACGAGGCGCCCATCACGATCGTGCTGATGCCGTTCGCCTTGTAGTAGTTGTAGATCTGGCGCACCGAGATGACGCCCGGATCGGTCTCAGACGTGTAATCCTGGCCTGTGGACTTCTTGTACCAGTCGAGAATGCGACCGACGAAGGGCGAGATCAGGAAGGCCTTGGCATCGGCGCAGGCGATCGCCTGGGCCTTGGAGAACAGCAGCGTCAGGTTGCAGTCGATACCTTCGGTCTGCAGCACTTCCGCCGCCTTGATGCCTTCCCAGGTGGAGGCAAGCTTGATCAGGATGCGGTCACGCTCGATGCCGCGCTCCTTGTAGGCGGCGATGATGCCGCGCGCCTTGGTGATCGAGGCCTCGGTGTCGAAGGAAAGGTCGGCATCCACTTCGGTGGAGACGCGGCCGGGAACCAGTTCGGCAAGGGCCGCGCCGACGGAGATGGCGAGGCGATCGGCAACCGCTGCAATCACGGCCTCGGAAGAGCCGTTCTGGCTCTTGCCCCATGTAACGGCTTCCTTGACGCGATCGGCAAAGACGGGGGTGCCGAGCGCCTTCAGCACGATCGTCGGGTTGGTGGTGCAATCCACCGGCTTCAGGCGTGCAACAGCCTCGATGTCGCCGGTATCGGCCACCACCGTGGTCATGGAACGCAGTTGTTCAAGCTTGGAGGCCATCGGAATTCCTCAGGGTTTTCGATCTCGTGGGAAGACGGCAATCGTCTCCCGTCATCCTCACTATCTGCGCTCGCACACGCGAATGTCAAGGACATTTGCCCATCACATTTGACATTTGTTCCAACTCTGCCGATAGTGGAGGCCGATCAAACGGAGGTGGCGGCCGCCTTGCCAAAGCTCAGACGCGAAACTCATGTCGCCTATTCCGAGGCCGCCTCGCTGCGCCTGCGGGCGGCCTGGCTCTATTACAATCAGGGCCTGACACAGAAGGATGTGGCGGAAAAGCTCGGCATCAGCCGCTCCACCGTGATCCGCATGCTGGACGAGGCCGTGAAGCGGGCCGAGGTGCAGATCTGGATCAGCGAGGGGATCGATGACTGCGTCGATCTCGCGGTGAAGCTGGAAAAGGCCTATGGGCTGGACGAGGCCGTGGTGGTGCCCTCTCCGGACAAATCGGATGCCGGCTCCATCGCAAAGGCCGTGGGTCTGGCGCTCGGCCAGTTCCTGACGGAAGTGGTGACGGACGACATGACGATCGGCGTCGGCTGGGGGCGCACGATGACCGCCTCGCTGGCCGGCTTCCGCCCGCCTCGGAGGCAGAACTGCAAGGTCGTCTCGCTGCTCGGCGGCATCGTTGCCGTGCACCAGACCAACCCCATTGATTACACGTGGCGGCTGGCAAGCCAGCTCGGCGCCGAATGCTACATGTTCCTCGCCCCGCTTCTGGTGGATTCGGTGGCAACCAAGCGCGCGCTGATCGAGCAGTGCGGCCTGAAGACGCTGTACGATCTTGCCGAAAACCTCGATCTCGCCATCGTCTCCTGCGGCGATATCGGTCCGCATTCGACCTCGCTGTCGGAAGGCTTCATCACGCGCGAGACGCTGCAGGAACTGGTGGGGCGCGGCTGCGTCTGCGACACCATGTTCAATTTCCTCGATGCGGACGGCAACACCATCGATCATCCGATCAACGAACGGGTGATGTCGATCGATCTCGATACGCTGAAAAAGGCCAGGCACATCGTGCTTTCCTCCGGCGGCGCGCACCGCGCCGGCGCCATCCGCGCCACCATCCGCCGCATCGGCTGCAACACGCTGATCACCGACGAGAGCGCGGCGCGGGAGCTTTTGCGGCTGGCGGAAGCGTCTGCCTGATCAGATATCGCCGAAATTCGGCGGCAGGTGCCGGCTGAGTTCCATGCTATCATGCAGGACGCGACCAATGCCAACGAGGTCCGGCCGGATGGATCGAAACAGGATCAGGTGCCGTGGTCGGCGAACGATGCCGCTTGCCATGCGCGCGCGTTCACGGCTGTATCGTAAATGGTAACTCAGTACATCAGCCGCGATATCCGGACGAAGGATTGTTCCAGTTCTGCGGCTGTCCGCTGCCAGATCCTGCAGGGCCGTGACGATCAGGCGCTCGTAGCGCAGGGTCGCTTCCGGACCGAAATCCTCGCGGCTTTCGTCAGTATGTTGCTGATGTCGCCTGTTGCTGCAAGGGAGAGGCGGATAGCGGCCATGTCCTGCTATGCCAAGTCATTCCGCTTGTTGCCAGCCTCTCGACTGAGCCCTGCGATGTAGGTGTCGACTTCGCCCATCGGCACATCGACGAAGCGTCCTTCGTCGATGTCGGAGAAACCCATCGCTGCCGCCTCTCGCAGCGCTTTAAGTTTTGCCATCTCGCGCTCTTCCCGCTTCTCGATCAGCCGCAGGCCGTCGCGCAACACGTCACTGGCGTCCTGATACCGGCCCGACTGTACCAGTCGATCGATCATGTCCTGCTGATGCTCGGTCAGTACAACGTTGCGGGTGGGCATCGCCAAGGCCTCCATAGACCCCTATCATAAAGGTCGGTGGCATCATCTGCCAAGCCTTCCTTCATCTTTAGCCTAAACCCGCCCAGCCTCCCAGCCGAGAATGGCGCGCTTGCGGGTGAGGCCCCAGTGGTAGCCGGTCAGCGCGCCGCTCTTGCCGAGCGCCCGGTGGCAGGGAACGACGAAGGAGATCGGGTTGCGGCCGATGGCTGCGCCGACGGCGCGGCTGGCGGTCGGCTGGCCGATGTCGCGGGCAACGTCGGAATAGGTGACGGCCCTGCCGAAGGGTATCTTCAACAGGCTCTGCCAGACGCGCACCTGGAAATCGGAGCCGATCAGCACCACCCGCAGGGGCTCCTCCGACCGCCAGCGGGCGGGATCGAAGATGCGGGTGATATAGGGGGCGGTCGCCTGCTGATCCGCCACATAGTCCGCATTCGGCCAGCGTGTCGCCATGTCGGCAAAGCAGGCCTCGCGACCGCCTTCGTCATCGGCAAAGGCGAGGCCGGCGAGACCGCGCTCGGTCGCCATCACCAGCGCAAGGCCGAAGGGGGAGGGGTGGAAGCCGTAGCGGATGATGAGCCCGCCGCCCTTCGCTTTCCATTCGCCGGGGCTCATCGCCTCATGCGTGACGAAGAGATCGTGCAGCCGCCCCGGGCCCGAAAGCCCGACTTCGTAGGAAGTCTCCAAGAGCGGCAGCTGTTCCTCGCCGAGCAGCCGCTTGGCGTGATCCAGCGTCACCGCCTGCAGGAAGGCTTTCGGCGAGAGCCCGGCCCAGCGGGTGAACACCTTTTGCAACTGCGTTGGCGACTGGCCAAGCTCCGCCGCCAGCCGCTCCAGCGAAGGCTGGTCGCGATAGTCGATGGTGATCCGCTCGATCACCTGCTTGACGATGGCATAGTCCTCGCCATCAGGGGTGATGTCGGTGGCGCAGGCGGGCGTGGGGGCAAAGGCATTCATGGGGCAGATCCTCTCGATGACGATCAGTTCACCACGCGCCGCTGCCGGATGCCACCCGAAACTTGCCGCACGATTTCGATCCGCGCGACCATGCCTTGCCGGAACGCAAACGGCCCGCCGGGGGGCGGGCCGTGAACGATTGCCGGAATGCTGCCGGGCTCAGTCCGCCTTGTTGCGGCGGGCCGGGAACAGGATCACGTCGCGGATCGAGGGGGCATTGGTGAGCAGCATGATCAGGCGGTCGACGCCGATGCCGAGGCCGCCGGCGGGCGGCATGCCCTGGTCGATGGCATCGAGGAATTCGTCATCCAGCTGCTTGTCCTTCTCGCCGCGGGCATGCGCCTGTTCCAGCTGCTCTTCCATGCGGCGGCGCTGCTCTTCCGGATCGTTGAGTTCCGAAAACGCATTGCCCACTTCCCAGGCGTTGCAATAGGTCTCGAAACGCTCCACGAGGCGCGGCTCGCCCGGCACTTCCTTGGCGAAGGGCGAAATGTCCTTCGGGAAATGCGTGACGTGAGACGGCTGGATCAGCGTGCCCTCGACCTTCTCCTCGAAGATGAAGGCAAGGCATTCGCCCCAGGTCCAGTCCTTCTCCACCTCGAAGCCGGCGGCCTTGGCGGCGGTGCGTGCTTCCTCGTCCGTCTTGATCGCCAGGAAGTCGATGCCGGTCGCATCCTTGACGGCCTCGGGCATCGGTACCCGCTTGAACGGACCCTTGAAGGAAAGGGTTTTGTCGCCGAACACCACATCGGTGGTGCCGTGAATGGTGGTGGCGAGGTTTTCAAACAGGCGCTCGACCAGCGCCATCATGTCCTCGTAATCGGCATAGGCCCAGTAGCACTCCATCATGGTGAATTCAGGATTGTGCCGGGTGGAAACGCCTTCGTTGCGGAAGTTGCGGTTGATCTCGAACACCTTGTCGGAAAGGCCCGACACCAGCGTGCGCTTCAAAAACAGTTCCGGCGCGATGCGCAGGTACATGTCCATCTTCAGCGTGTTGTGGAAGGTCTTGAACGGATCGGCGGTCGCCCCGCCATAGACCGTCTGCAGCATCGGGGTTTCCACTTCGAGGAACCCTTCGCTCTCCAGGAAGCGGCGGAAGCCGGAGACGATCTTCGAACGCTGCTGGAAGCGCAGCTTGCTTTCGTCGTTCGACATGATGTCGAGGTGGCGCTTGCGGTAGCGCAGTTCGATGTCGGAGACGCCATGCCACTTTTCCGGCATCGGCAGCAGCGATTTCGTCAGCATGGTGATCTCATGCGCGTTGATCGTCAGCTCGCCGCGCTTGGTACGACGGACAAGGCCGGTGACGCCGATGATGTCGCCGATATCGATCATCGCCAGCATGTCGCGGGCGGCGTCCGGCGTCGTGTCCTTGTGCGAGAAGATCTGCACCTTGCCCGAGGCGTCGCGGATGTCCATGAACATGCCGGAATTGCGCGAGGAATAGACGCGGCCGGCAACCGTCACGATGTCCTGCGTTTCCACATCCGGTTCCAGCCCCTCATATTTCTCGGCCAGTTCCGCATTGGTCATCGTGCGGTGGAAATGGGCCGGATAGACGTCGCCGATCTTGTCGCGCAGCAGCGCCAGTTTCTGGCGGCGCACTTCGGTTGCGTCGGAGGAGAGGGCGGTTTCGGTCTTCTGTTCGGTCATCGGTTATCGCCTTTTGGGGCCATGTTCTTTTCGGGTGAGGAATGCTGCCACGCAAGGCAGCATCCGCCTTTACTTCTCTGCACCCACCAGGGATGCCACCACGGTTGCGGCAATCTTCAGGCGCTGGCGCACCACGGAGCGGCCGAGCAGCGCCATCGAGTCAAACAGAGGCAGCGAGCGCTGGCTGCCGGACATGGCGATGAACAGCGGCGGGGTGACGACGCGCAGCTTCTTGCCGAGCTTGTCGGCCACGGCGCGCAGCTCCTGGTCGATGCTTTCCACCGTCCATTCCGGCATTTTTTCGAAATCTGCCTGAACGGTGTTGATGATCTCCAGCGTCTCGGCGGGGGAAGTCTTGAGGCCGCCGAAGGAGGCGGGCGTCAGGCCGACATCGTTGGCAAGCAGGAAGCCCGCGAGGTTCGGCAGTTCACCGAGCTTGGAAATGCGGCTCTGGGCAAGCTTCAGCCCTTCCGTCAGGCGCTGGTTTTCAGAGGCCCATTCGAAGGTGCGGGCCAGAAAATCGTCCGGCGAGAGTTTTTCGCGCAGCCAGCGGCCGTTCAGCCAGTCGAGCTTCTGGATGTCGAAGATGGCGCCGGCCTTGGACAGGGCCTCGGGGTCGAACTTTTCCGCCAGTTCGTCCATCGACAGCAATTCCTCGCCTTCGGCGATCTGGATGAAGAACAGGCCGAGGAAGTTCATCAGCGCTTCCGGCAGATAGCCGAGCGCCGAGTAATAGGAGATCGAGGTCGGGTTCTTGCGCTTCGACAGCTTCGACTTGTCGGCATTGCGCATCAGCGACAGGTGCATGAACTTGGGTTCCTGCCAGCCGAAATAGCGGTAAAGCAGGATGTGCTTCGGCACCGAGGCCAGCCATTCCTCGCCGCGCGCCACATGGGTGATCTTCATCAGATGGTCGTCGATGACGTTGGCCATGTGATAGGTCGGCATGCCATCGGCCTTGATCAGCACCTGCATGTCGACGGAGGACCACGGAATCGACACGTCGCCATAGACGCCGTCGTTGAACTCGCAGGAGCCCTCGGTCGGGATCTTCATGCGGATGACGGAGGTTTCGCCCGCCTCCATCTTTGCCGTCACTTCCTCGGCGGAGTAACGCAGGCACAGCCCGTCATAGCCGGGCGCCTTGCCGGCGGCGCGCTGCTCCTCGCGCATCTTGTCCAGGCGCTCCGGCGTGCAGAAACAGCGGAAGGCATGGCCCTTGTCCAGCAGGTCCTGCGCGTAGGGCTGGTACATGTCCTTGCGGTCGGACTGGCGGTAGGGGCCGTAGGGGCCGCCGACATCGGGGCCTTCCTTCCATTCGAGACCGCACCAGCGCAGCGCTTCCAGCACCTTGTCCTCGAACTCGCGGGTGGAGCGGGTGGCATCGGTATCCTCGATGCGCAGAATGAACTCGCCGCCGTGTTTCTTCGCGAAGAGATAGTTGAACAGCGCGATATAGGCGGTGCCGACATGCGGCTCGCCGGTGGGGGAGGGTGCGATACGGACGCGGACGCCGGAAGTGGTCATGAGTGCCTGCTCGAACTTGGAAAAACGCGCCGCAAAACGGGCGCAGACTGCCGTGCTTGGATTGCAGGCCTTAGCGCATATTCTGCGGGAAGCGTCAAGATTTATGCGGCCAAGGCCCCCGCTTGCCGGTCAGTTCACGGGCCAGAACACCATCAGCGTCGGCACGCTCACCACCAGGATGAGGATGGAGAGCGGCAGGCCGAGCCGGGAATAATCGGAGAAGCGATAGCCGCCCGGGCCCATGACCAGCGTGTTGCACTGATGGCCGACGGGCGTCAGGAAATCGGAACCGGCACCGATCGCCACCGCCATCAGGAACGCTTCCGGTCGGAAGTTGAGGGTGGCGGCAAAGCTCGCAGCGATCGGCCCCATCACCAGCACGGTGGCGGCATTGTTGAGGAAGGGCGTCACGGCCATCGCCGCCAGCATGATGAGGCCGAGTGCGCCATAGGGCGGCAGGTTGTGGGCGATCTCGCCGAGCCAGTGGGCGATCAACTCGCTGCCGCCGCTGGTGCGCAGTGAATCCGAAACCGGGATCAGCGCGCCGAGCATGACCAGGATCGGTCCGTCGACGGCCTTGTAGAGATCGTTGAGCGGCACGGCGCCGAAGATCGCCATGCCGAGGGCTGCCGCGAAGAAGGCAACGGCCACCGGCGCATAGCCGAGCGCCGTCGCCAGCATCGCCAGTGCCAGGATGCCGATCGGGATCAGCGCCTGCCGTTGTGTGCCGAGCAGCACTTCCTGCTGGGCAAGAGGCAGGAGCGCCAGATCCTGCAGCACGATCGGCAGCGTCTTGCGCCCGCCCTGCAGCACGATCACGTCGCCCTCCTGCAGCACGAGGTCGCGAAGCCGTTCCCGCAGGCGCTCACCGCGGCGGCTGACCGCCAGGAGGTTGACGCCGCGGGTATAAGAGAGCGCCAGTTCGCCGGCTGAGAGCCCTGCGAGCACCGAATGCCGGGAAATGACCGCCTCGATGGAAATCAGGTCCTGCTGGGCGCGGCTGCCATCCTTCAGCGCCTTGCCGGACAGTTTCAGCTTGCCGCCGGAAATCACCCGGTCAAGAACTGCGGAGCGGCCCTCCAGCACGACGGAATCATCCTCGCGCAGGATAAGATCAGGGAAGGGCGACATCCGTGTCGGCCCGCGCAGCACGGCGGTTGCGACCACCTCGCCATCACCGAGCTTCAGCAGTTCGCCGAGCGGCTTGCCCATCACCGCGGACTGGCCGGTGACGGTGGCTTCCGAGGCGTAGTTGGAGATTTCCACGGCCTCCTCGATGCTGCCCGTCTGCTTGCGCCGTTCGGGCACCAGCCAGTAGAAGAACAGCAGGAAGGTGAGGCCCACCAGTGCCAGCACGCCGCCGACGGGGGTGAAATCGAACATGGAAAACGGCGTGCCGGTCATCTCGGCCCTGAGCCTTGAGACGACGATGTTCGGCGAGGTGCCGATCTGCGTCATCAGTCCGCCGAGAAGGGCGGAAAAGGCCATGGGCATCAGGTAGCGCGAGGGCGAGACCCCGGCGCGTCGCGCGAACTGGAAGGCGACCGGCATCATGATCGCCAGCGCCCCGATATTCTTGATGAAGGCCGAGAGAAGCGCCACCGAGATCATCAGCAGCGCAAGCTGCGCCCGCATGGAGGTGAGATGCGGGAACATCCGTTTGATCACGGTATCGACGATGCCGGAGCGGGCGACGCCGGCACTCACCACCAGTGCGCTGCCGACGATGATGACGATGTCGTCGGAAAATCCGGAAAAGGCATGCTCCACGGGAACCACGCCGAGCGCCACGGCAACGACCAGCGCACAGCAGGCAACGACATCATAGCGGAAGCGATCCCAGATGAAGACGGCCATCATGCCGGCGATCACGCAGAAGGCGAGGATTTGCTGGGTGGTCATGAGGCTCCGGCAGGGAGGGGTGGCCGGCGTGGCCACCCGAGTACGGATGTTGCGATGCTCCTAATGATCATCGGAGCCACCAGGTTCCAGTGGCTGCCGACAAAGGGGCTCGCGCTCAGTGCAGTGTCCTGTCCGTCTGGCCCGCCTGCCGTTTGCGCTGGCGGGCATTGCGCGCCAGCATGTTGAGCAGTTCCACCAGCGCCGAAAAGGCCATGGCGGCATAGACGTAACCCTTGGGCACATGGAAACCCATGCCTTCGGCAATCAGCGTGGTGCCGATCATCAGCAGGAAGGCCAGCGCCAGCATGACGATGGTCGGGTTCTTCTCGATGAAGTTGGCAAGCGGATTGGCGGCCACCAGCATCACGGTCACGGCAGCCAGAACGGCGATCACCATGATCGGCAGATGCGGGGTCATCCCAACGGCGGTGATGATGCTGTCGACGGAGAAGACGAGATCGAGCAGCAGGATCTGGCCGATCGCCGCGGCAAAGGTTGTGGTGGCGGTATGGCCCACCATGTCTTCCTTGTGGTCTTCCGGGTCGACGGTGTGATGAATTTCCTTGGTCGCCTTCCAGACGAGGAAGAGGCCACCGGCGATCAGGATCAGGTCCTTCCAGGAGAAGCCGTGACCAAAGGCCTCGAAGACCGGTTCCGTCAGTTGCACGATCCAGGCCACGGTGCCGAGCAGGCCGAGGCGCATGACCAGCGCGAGGCCGATGCCGATTTTGCGGGCCTTTTCGCGGTTTTCAGGCGGAAGCTTGTTGGTGAGGATGGAAATGAAGATCAGGTTGTCGATGCCGAGCACGACTTCCATGACGACGAGCGTGACGAGTGCCACCCAGGCCGCCGGGTCCTGCACGAGCTGAAGGATATCCTGCATGTTGTCTTGGTCCCCACACGCCGGACGATTTCCGGCATCCGAAAACTAGAACATTGGTCGCAGGAATCAAGCTTGCCCCGTCAAACCCGCAGGCCGCGTCGGGGCCTGGCCGTCCCCTGCCAGCGAGGTCGGCCAGCTTCCGCTTCACGCGCCGTGATTGCCGTATCCCGCTATGAAAATGCGTACGGCGCTTGCGATCTGCTTCTCGATCTCGTCAATTGGCGGCGGTCCTTCCATGTGGCCGAACAGGCGCATCTTCAGGAATGTGCCGGTGGAAAGCTCGATGAAGTGGCGGGCGGCAAGGCTGACATCGTCCACCACAAGTGCGCCCTTGGCCACCTGGCGGATCAGGAACCGCTCCAGGAAGAAGCGGATGTTCATCGAATCGTCCTGGAAGAAACGCTGGGAGAGCATGCGCATGCGCGGCGCCACGCTGATCATCGTGCGCATTGCCGAAATCGTGCTTTCGCTGGTGATCTTCACGGCAAAAGCCACACCGAAGCGATAGAGGCCTTCCTCCACCGCCTCGCTGCCATCCAGGATGTCGCGCATGGATTCGGCAAGGCGCGTCCGCTCCTGCTCCATGATGGCGGCGAACAGGTCGTCCTTGCTGTCGAAATAGACGTAGATGGTGCCCTTGGAGACGCCCGCCTCGCGCGTGATGTCGTTCATGCTGGCAGCGTCAAAGCCCAGACGCATGAAGACCGCCTTGGCGCCTTCAAGGATCTGCTCCCGCTTGGCCGGGTCGGCGCCGGCGGCAAAACGCCCGGGCGTACAGCCTGCCTCGGCAGGGGGGCAATTCTTCTCCTGCATTCGTGAACCTGTTTGTTAATCTTTTCGAACCGGTCGGTTCGATCACCTCTTGATATGTGGGAAGGATGGGATTATGTCAATCGTCAACTGAACCGATCGGTTCGATCGGACCTGCTTTCCTTACCAGACCGGTGATTGTCATGACATCTCCTTCAAACACAGGCTCCCTGCGCCTCGTTCAGGCCGAAGATGCATCTTCGGACCAGGCAGCGAATGCGGAGCGGGTGGAAGCCCGCACCGAGACGCCGGTGGCGGAGAAGCCGTCGTCTCCGCAGGCGGCCGGCATCGATGCCAAGGGCGGTGGCTCGCAGCCGACGAAGAAAAAGCGCAACCCGGTGCTGCCGATCATCCTGATCGGCGTGATCGCGGCCGGCGGCTGGTATGGCTACAACTGGTGGACGGACGGTCGTTTTCTCGTGTCGACGGACGATGCCTATGTGACCGGCGACATTTCCGTCATCTCGCCGAAGGTTTCCGGCTATGTGGAAAAGGTGAATGTCGTCGAGAACCAGGCGGTCAAGGCCGGCGATCCGCTGGTGACGCTCGACCAGGGCGATTACCAGATCGCGCTCGATCAGGCGAAGGCCAATCTGGAAAGCGCCCGGCTTGCGGTCACCCGTATCGGTACGCAGATCGCTGGCGGCGAGGCGAGCCTTGCCCAGTCGCAGGCCCAGCTTGGCGCGCTGCAGGCCACGGTTCGGGGGGCGGAGATCACCCAGCGTCGCCAGACTGAGCTGGCTGCCAAGAATGTCGGCACGACCGCCGAACTCGACAATGCCCAGATCGCGCTCGAACAGGCGCAGGCCAACCTGAAAGCAGGCCAGGCGGCGGTTGTCTCGGCCCAGGCCAACATCGATCTCCTCAAGGCCCAGCGCAACGAGGCGATCAACACGGTGCGGCTGCAGGAACTCGCCGTCCAGCAGGCCCAGCGCGATCTGGACTTCACGATCCTGAAGGCGCCCTATGACGGCACCATCGGCAACCTCTCGGTTCACACCGGTGATCTGGTCTCGAACGGCAAGCGGCTGGCCTCTCTCGTGCCTGTCAGCCAGCTGTACATCGAGGCGAACTTCAAGGAAACGCAGATCGGCCATATCGCGCCGGGTTCCAAGGTGCGCATCCATGTGGATGCCTTCGACGACCAGACCGTGATCGGCACGGTCCAGTCGATTGCCCCGGCGTCCGGTGCCGTCTTCTCGCTGCTGCCGCCGGAAAATGCCACCGGCAACTTCACCAAGGTTGTGCAGCGCGTGCCGGTTCGCATCGCGATCCCGAAGGAAGAACTGGAAAAGGGCCATCTGCGTGCCGGTCTCAGCGTGGTGGCCGACGTCGACACCCGCACGGCGCCGAGCAACTAAGGTCCGCGACGGCTGCCGCCCGCGACGGGCGGCGCCCCAGCCTCGCGAAGGAGAAAGACCATGGCTGCCACGACTGCTTCGGCGGGCGCCATACCCGCAGATCCCCCGATGGACAAGCGCAAGCTGATCGCCTTCTTTGCGATGGTGCTCGGCATGTTCATGTCCATCCTCGATATCCAGATCGTCTCGGCTTCGCTGTCGGAAATCCAGGCCGGTCTTTCTGCCGGTTCCGATGAGGTGGCCTGGGTGCAGACCTCCTACCTGATCGCGGAGGTCATCATGATCCCGCTGTCGGGCACCCTGGCCCGCATCCTGTCGACGCGTGTGCTGTTCACCATCTGTGCGGCGGGTTTCACCCTGTCGTCGGCGCTCTGCGCGACCGCGACGAACATCGAGCAGATGATCATCTACCGCGCGCTGCAGGGTTTTATCGGCGGCGGCATGATCCCCTCGGTGTTTGCCGCGGCCTTCACGATTTTCCCGCCGTCCAAGCGATCGGTCGTCTCGCCGATCATCGGCCTGATCGCGACGCTGGCGCCAACCATCGGCCCGACGGTCGGCGGCTATCTCAGCAATGCCTTCTCCTGGCACTGGCTGTTCCTGGTCAACATCGGGCCCGGCATTTTCGTGACCCTGATGGTCTGGACCTTCGTCGATTTCGACAAGCCGCAGCATGAACTGATGAAGCGTTTCGACTGGGCGGGACTTGCCTCCATGGCTGTTTTCCTCGGTTCTCTCGAATACGTGCTGGAAGAGGGCAACAGCAAGGACTGGTTCAGCGACGAGCGCATCGTCATCGGTGCCGTCGCCATGACGATCGGTGCCCTGGTGTTTTTCTGGCGCGCCTTCCGGGTCGATTTCCCCGTGGTCGATCTCAAGGCCTTCACCAATCGCAATTTCGCCTTCGGCTCGCTGTTCTCCTTCATCATGGGCGTCGGCCTCTACGGCCTCACCTATATCTATCCGCTCTATCTGGCCCGCATTCGCGGCTATGATGCGCTGATGATCGGCGAGACGATGTTCGTGTCCGGTCTGGCGATGTTCTTCACCGCGCCTGTGGCGGGCTTCCTGTCGAACAAGCTCGATCCCCGTGTGATGATGGCCATCGGCTTCTTCGGCTTCGCACTCGGCACCTATCTGGTGACGGGCATGACCGCGGACTGGGATTTCTACGAGCTCTTCGTGCCGCAGATCCTGCGTGGCTGCTCGCTGATGCTGTGCATGGTGCCGATCAACAATGTGGCGCTCGGCACCCTGCCGCCGCAGCGAATCCAGAACGCGTCCGGCCTTTACAACCTGACCCGTAACCTCGGCGGCGCCGTTGGCCTTGCAATCATCAACACCATGCTGACGCAGCGTGCCGACGAGCATTATGCGCGGCTGTCGGAACATGTGAACTACGGCAATCCGGCAGCGCTCGACTGGCTGAACAACGTCGCGGCGAACTACAATTCCTATGGTATCGACGGGACAAGTGCCGCGCTGAGCAAGCTCTCCGGCATGGTCAACCAGCAGGCGACGATCATGTCCTTCATCGATGTCTTCATGGCGCTGACCGTGCTGTTCTCCTCGCTGATTCTGCTCGTCATGCTGATTTCCAAGCCACGCGCCGCAGCTCCGGCCGGAGGTGGTCACTAACCCCTTCTCGCATCCCCCGCCAATCCACCGCCGAGAAGGGTTTGGGCCGTCGCGCAAGCGGCGGCCCACTTTTATTTCCGGCGTGTCGTGAATTTCTGATTTACGTACCTCAGAACTCGCGCTATGTCTCCCGGCGGAGGAGACATGAAGCCCACGGTCCATGATATTGCCGCGCATGCAGGCGTCAGCCTTGCAACCGTCGACCGGGTGTTGAACGGGCGCGCCGGCGTGCGCCCCGCGACACGGAAGAAGGTGGAGGCGGCGATCGAAGCGCTTGGTTTCGTCCGCGACGTGGCGGCCGCAAACCTCGCCAAGGGGCGTGTCTACAGTTTCGTCTTCATCCTGCCGGCCAACGACAATTCCTTCATGCAGGCGCTGCGGGCCGAGGTTCAGGCGGCAGCGGAGCGGGGGCGTCGCGAGCGAATGTCGCTTGTCATGCGCGACGTTCCGGCCTTCGACATCGCCGCCCTTGTCTTGGCCCTCGATGATGCAGGCCGCGACCGGCCGGACGGTGTCGCCTTTGTGGCCATCGACGCACCGGAGGTGCGTGCGGCGGCAGATCGCCTGGTCGAGCAGGGGATTGCGGTGGTGACGCTCGTCTCCGATCTCAGCGGCTCGCGGCGGGTCCATTTTGCCGGCATTGACAACATCGCTGCCGGCCGCACGGCGGGCACGCTGCTCGGTCGCTTTCTCGGTGGTCGCCCGGGGCCGGTGCTGCCGCTGGCCGGATCGCTGATGGTCCGTGACCACCGGGAGCGTCTGGAGGGCTTTGGTTCGGTGATGGCGGAGCGTTTTGCAGCACGTGCCATCCTGCCCGTGCTGGAAGGGCGTGATGATCCTGTAGAGACGGGACGGCTGGTGCAGGAGGCGCTGCTCGCGCATCCGGATCTCGCTGGCATCTACAGCGCCGGCGCCGGCAATCGTGGCCTCATTCGCGCCCTTCAGGCCGGTGGCAGCGGTGTGCGTCCCGTTGTCATTGTGCACGAACTGACCGGCGCGACGCGGGATGCGCTCGCGCAGGATCTGATCGACGGGGTTCTGAACCAGGATGCGGGCCATGAGGTGCGTAGCGCCATCCGCGTCTTGAAGGCCGAGACGGACCGCTCCGCCGTAGTGGCGGCGCAGGAACGCATTCGGATCGACATCTTCTTGAAGGACAATCTGCCCTGAACCACAGGGTCGTAAAGGAGGAAACCTGATGTATCTCGGTCTCGATCTCGGCACGTCCGGCGTCAAAGCCATGCTGATCGACGGCGACCAGCACGTCATCGGCTCGGCCACCGGCAGTCTCGATGTCTCGCGTCCTCATCCCGGCTGGTCCGAACAGGATCCGGCCCACTGGATCGCGGCGACGAAGGAGGCCGTGGCGGCGCTGAAAGCGGCGCATCCCGCAGCACTCGCCGCCGTGCGCGGCATCGGCCTTTCCGGCCACATGCATGGCGCCACCCTCATCGACGCGGACGACAAGGTTCTGCGTCCCTGCATCCTGTGGAACGACACACGTTCCTTCGCGGAAGCTGCAAGTCTCGATGCCGATCCCCGCTTCCGGGCGCTGACCGGCAATATCGTTTTCCCCGGCTTCACCGCGCCGAAACTCGTCTGGGTGAAGAACAACGAGCCTGACATCTTTGCCCGGGTTGCCAAGGTGCTGCTGCCCAAGGATTATCTCCGGCTCTGGCTGTCCGGCGAACACATCTCCGAAATGTCGGATTCGGCCGGCACCAGCTGGCTCGACACCGGCAAGCGTGCCTGGTCGTCCGAACTTCTTGCCGCGACCGACCTTCAGGAAGGCCAGATGCCGCGTCTGGTGGAAGGCACCGAGCAGGCCGGCACGCTACGGGCGGAACTGGCGGCAGCCTGGGGCATGCAGCCGGGCGTCGTGATTGCCGGCGGCGCCGGCGACAATGCGGCCTCCGCCTGCGGCATGGGCACGGTGGCGGAAGGCCAGGCCTTCGTATCGCTCGGCACGTCGGGCGTGCTGTTTGCTGCCAACGGCTCCTATCTGCCGAAGCCGGAAAGCGCGGTGCACGCCTTCTGCCACGCGCTGCCCGACACCTGGCACCAGATGGGTGTGATCCTGTCCGCCACCGATGCGCTGAACTGGCATGCGCGGGTGACGGGCCGTTCGGCTGGCGACCTTGCCGCCGAAGTGGGCGATCACCTGAAAGCGCCGACCGGCGTCACCTTCCTGCCTTATCTTTCCGGCGAGCGCACGCCGCACAATGATGCAAAGATCCGTGGCGCCTTCATCGGGCTCGGTCATGAAACCGGCCGGGCGGAGCTGACGCAGGCGGTGATGGAAGGCGTGACCTTTGCGATCCGCGACAGTCTGGAGGCCCTGAAATCGGCCGGCACCAGCATCGGCCGCGTTACCGCGATCGGCGGCGGCTCGCGCTCGCGCTACTGGCTGGCCTCGATTGCGACCGCGCTCGGTCTTCCCGTCGACATTCCGGCCGATGGCGATTTCGGCGCAGCCTTCGGCGCCGCCCGTCTCGGCCTGATCGCGGCGACCGGCGCCGATCCGCTTGCCGTCTGCACCGCGCCGAAAACGGCGGAGACGGTGGAGCCGGTCTTGGCGCTGACCTCGGCATACGACGAGGCCTATCACCGCTACCGGGCGCTCTATCCGGCGATCCGGGGGATTTGAGGGAGGCAGCCCCCCTCATCCGCCTGCCGGCACCTTCTCCCCGAGGGGAGAAGGGACAAGCGGCACGCGCTGGCCTTCCCCTCTCCCCTCGGGGAGAGGGCAGGGTGAGGGGGCCTCATCCGCACACTGTTCGAAGACATCAACCAAGGAGGACAACCCATGTCGACCGGCTTTTTCGGTGATATCCAGAAGATCAAGTATGAGGGCGAAGGCAGCACCAATCCGCTCGCCTTCCGCCATTACAACCCGGATGAAGTGGTGCTCGGCAAGCGGATGGAAGACCATTTGCGCTTTGCGATTGCCTACTGGCACACCTTCGTCTGGCCGGGCACCGATCCGTTCGGCGGCAATACCTTCGAGCGTCCGTGGTTCAAGGACACGATGGAGGCCGCCAAGCTGAAGGCCGACGTGGCCTTCGAATTCTTCCAGCTGCTCGGCACGCCCTATTACTGCTTCCATGATGCCGACGTGCGCCCGGAAGGCGCGACCTTCGCGGAAAACACGAAGAACCTCAACGAGATCGTCGATTACTTCGCCGAAAAGCAGGCGGCCACCGGTGTCAAGCTCCTGTGGGGCACGGCGAACATGTTCTCGCATCGCCGCTACATGTCGGGTGCCGCGACCAATCCGGATCCGGATGTGTTTGCCTTTGCCGCGGCGACCGTGAAGACCTGCATCGATGCGACGCAGCGTCTGGGCGGCGAGAACTACGTGCTGTGGGGCGGCCGCGAGGGCTACGAGACCCTGCTCAACACCGATCTCAAGAAGGAACTGGACCAGATGGGCCGCTTCCTGAACCTTGTCGTCGAATACAAGCACAAGATCGGTTTCAAGGGCGCGATCCTGATCGAGCCGAAGCCGCAGGAACCCTCGAAGCACCAGTATGACTATGATGTCGCGACCGTCTACGGCTTCCTGAAGAACTACGGCCTCGAGAAGGAAGTGAAGGTCAATATCGAGCAGGGCCATGCGATCCTGGCCGGCCATTCCTTCGAGCACGAACTGGCGCTTGCCAACACGCTTGGCATCTTCGGCTCGATCGACATGAACCGCAACGACTACCAGTCCGGTTGGGATACCGACCAGTTCCCGAACAACGTGCCGGAAATGGCGCTCGCCTATTATCAGGTTCTCGCCGGCGGCGGCTTCACCACGGGTGGCACCAATTTCGATGCCAAGCTGCGCCGCCAGTCGCTTGATCCGGAAGACCTGCTGATCGGCCATATCGGCGGCATGGATTGCTGCGCACGCGGTCTGAAGGCGGCGGCGAAGATGATCGAGGACAAGGCGCTGTCCGGCCCGCTGTCTGCCCGCTATGCCGGCTGGGACAAGGCCGAGAACCAGGCCATGCTGCGCGGCGAGGAAAGCCTCGATGCGATTGCCGCCCGCGTCGAAGCCCAGAATGTCAACCCGCAGCCGAAGTCCGGCAAGCAGGAACTGCTGGAGAACGTGGTCAACCGCTACGTCTGATGAAAGGCCGGTCGGGGTGGGGCCTGCCTCACCTCGACCGCATCGCCGAGGTGACCGAACCGCGCACGATCAGATCCGGCATGATGAGGATTTCCTGCGTGCCCTCGCCGGGTTCCGTCAGCTGTTTCAGGAGAAGCGCCATGGCCTGCCGGCCGATCGCCGAGCGCGGCTGGCGCACCGTCGTCAGCGGCGGGTGGAGATAGGTGGCCTGCGCCACATCGTCGAAGCCGATCACGGAAAAGTCGCGGGGCAGATCGTAGCCGCGCGCTGCAAGTCCGTTGATCACGCCGATGGCGGTCGCGTCGTTGACGCACATGAAGGCGCTCGGCAGCGTATCGCGCATGAACAACTGCTCGACGGCAAGCCGGCCGCTTTCGACGGAGCCTTCGCCCTCGATCACGATCCGCCGGTCCGGAGCGATCCGGGCGGCATCGAGCGCCAGATCATAGCCCTTGCGGCGGCGCACATGACCGAGTTTCGTGCGGGAATCGCCGATGAAGGCGATGGAACGGTGCCCGGAGGCGAGCAGATATTCCGCCGCCTTGCGCGCACCTGCCGTATCGTCCACGCCGACATAGGACACGCGCGCGCCAAAAACCGGCTCGAACACCGCGACGGTCGGCGGCAGCCGCTGGGTGAGTTCCTGGTGGCCGAACGGCTCGTGGCCGGTAAACAGCACGAGGCCTGCCGCCTGGTTGGAGTTGAGAAACTTCAGATAGTCGAGCCCCCGTTCGGGATCGTTCTGGGTATGGCCGATCAGCACGCCATAGCCATGGGCGCGCGCCTCGTTCTCGATGCCGATCAGGATCGGGGAAAAATTGGGGTCGCCGATATCAGGCGCCAGAACCAGGATCATGTTGGAACGGCCCATGCGCAGCGAGCGGGCCATGGCATTGGTGGTGTAGCCGGTAATGGCGATCGCCTGGTTCACGCGCTGTCGCGTCGATTTCGCCACCTTGTCCGGCGTGTGGATGGCGCGGCTGACGGTCGCGATCGAAACTTCCGCCAGGCGGGCAACGTCTTCGATCGTGGCGGGCGTTGCTGTGGACAAGGGTCGCAATCCGGTTTCGGCATCTCTGCGAATGGCTTGAAGCGATCCGGCCCGCGTCGCAACAGGCAAGTGCGGGACGGGCCGCATAATCCCCAATGATCGGATCATGTAAACCTTTACATCGGTCATGTAAAGGTTTACATACTGCTGCCATGCGGTTGAGGAGCCGCTGGGAGGAATGCATGACGACCACTGGGGAGGGGGCGCAGACGCCGGTGCTTTCGGCGGAGCGCGTGTCGAAGAGCTTTGGCGAGGTCCAGGTTCTGTTCAGCGTCGATTTCGACGTGATGCCCGGCGAGGTGCATGCGCTGGTCGGCGAAAACGGTGCTGGCAAGTCGACGCTGGTCAAGATCCTGTCCGGCTTCGAAAACCCGAGTTCCGGGCGGCTGTTGCTGGATGGCGAACCTGTCTCGCTGCCGGCCAATGGCGATGCGGAAGCCCTCGGCATTATCCTCATTCACCAGGAATTCAATCTTGCCGAACATCTGACGGTTGCCGAAAGCCTTTTTCTCGGCCGTGAGGTCACCCGCTTCGGCATTCTGGACCGCCGTTTCATGCGGGCGGAAACCCGCCGCATCCTCGACATGCTGGGTTCGCATGTGGACGAGAATGCGCTGATCAGCACGCTCGCGGTCGCCGACAAGCAGATGGTGGAAATCGCCAAGGCGATCAGCCGCGACGCGCGGGTGATCTTCATGGACGAGCCGACCGCCGTTCTCTCGCGTGAAGAGACGGACATCCTGTTCGATCAGGTGCGCAAGCTGCGCGCCGCCGGCACCAGCTTCGTCTTCGTGACCCACAAGCTGAACGAGGTGATGGAGCTCAGCGACCGCGTGACCGTGCTGCGCGACGGGCAGTGGATCAAGACGGCGCCGACGCGGCTGCTCGACAGCGATTCCATCGCGCAGCTGATGGTCGGACGCGAACTCTCCAGCCTCTACCCCGCCAAGCACGAACCGGACGTGGATGAGGATGTCGTGCTGTCCGTGCGCGCACTTTCCACCGCCTATGTGAAGGATGTGAGCTTCGAGTTGCGCAAGGGCGAGGTGCTGGGCTTTTCCGGTCTCATTGGCTCCGGCCGCACGGAGATCATGGAGGCGATCACCGGCCTGCGGCCGCGTCTTGCCGGCGAGGTGGTGGTGTATGGTGAGCCACTTGCCGCAGAGGGTTTCCGCGAGGCGGTGCGCCGCGGCCTCGCCTACATGACCAAGGACCGCAAGGGGCGCGGCCTTTTGCTCGACGAGGGCATGACGGCCAACCTGACGCTGCAGTCGCTGGAGCGGCATATGCGCTACGGCTATCTCGATCCGGCAAGCGAGCGCGAGGCGATGGCGCGCGCCAAGCGCCGCTTCGATATCCGCGTGCGCGATGACCGGGTGCGGGTGGGGCGCATGTCCGGCGGCAACCAGCAGAAGCTGATGCTGGCCAAGGTGATGGAGACGGGCCCGAAGATCATCATCATCGACGAGCCGACGCGCGGCATCGATGTCGGCACCAAGCAGCAGATCTATCATTTCATCGCGGCGCTTGCCCGCGATGGCTGCTCCGTCATCGTCGTCTCCTCGGAAATGCCGGAAGTGATCGGCCTGTGCACCCGCGTGGCTGTGATGCGCGAGGGCCATCTCGTCGGCATGCTGGAAGGCGACGACATCAACGAACAGACCATCATGCGCTATGCGGCCGGCCTGAAGAGGCAGGTCGCCGGCTGAGGCCGCGGGAGGACAGATTTGGCCATGAGCATCAATTCGGGCAGTGAAGGGGCCACCATCCGCCGGCGCAGCTGGCGCGATGTGGATCTGCGCGCGGTTGCACCCTTTGCGGCGCTGGCGCTGCTGATTGTGATCGGCGCGCTGGTCAATCCCAATTTCATCAGCATCACCAATCTCGCCAATGTGGCGACCCGCTCGGCCTTCATCGCGATCATTGCCGTCGGTGCCACCTTCGTCATTTCGTCCGGCGATCTCGATCTATCCGTCGGCTCGATGGTCGCCTTCGTCGCCAGCCTGATGATCCTGTTCATGAATTCGGGCGTGATCGCCGATCCGGGCCTGATGCTGGCCGCCGCCATGGTTCTGACGGTGGTGATCGGCTCGCTCTGCGGCCTTGCGAACGGCCTGATCACCACGGTCGGGCGCATCGAACCCTTCATCGCGACGCTCGGCACCATGGGCATCTATCGCGGCCTGACGACCTGGCTTTCGCAGGGCGGCGCCATCACGCTGCGCTCCTCCGAACTGCAGGGGCTCTATCGCCCGGCCTATTTCGGCTCGGTGTTCGGCCTGCCGGTACCGATCCTCGTCATCCTGATCGTCACCGCGATCGCCGCCTTCATCCTCTACCGCACCCGCTATGGCCGGCATGTCACGGCGGTCGGCTCCAGCCGCGACGTGGCGCGCTATTCGGGCATCGCCGTCAACCGCGTGCGCACCATCGCCTTCATCATCCAGGGGCTCTGCGTGGCGATTGCCGTGCTGCTCTACGTGCCGCGTCTCGGCTCCACCTCCGCCACCACCGGCATTCTGTGGGAGTTGCAGGCGATCACCGCCGTGGTGGTTGGCGGCACGGCGCTGAAAGGCGGCGCGGGGCGTGTGTGGGGCACCATCTGCGGCGCCTTCATCCTCGAACTGGTCGGCAACATCATGCTGCTCTCCAACTTCATCAGCGAATATCTGATCGGCGCGATCCAGGGCTCGATCATCATCATCGCCATGCTCGTGCAGCGCTCGCTCACGCGCAAGGCCTGATCGGGGTTCGGGCGTGTCATGGGGGCGCCCGGTTCCGTCTGCCTCAAGTCCCCGTCTTCTGGGAGGAAGAACATGCACAAGACAATTCTCGGCCTGGCGCTTGCTGTCGCGGCCATCGCCGGCGCGGCGCAGGCGGCCGATACGAAGACCATCGGCGTCTCCATTCCGGCGGCCGATCACGGCTGGACGGCGGGCGTCGTCTACCATGCCAACCGCGTGGCGCAGCTTCTGATGAAGGAGCATCCGGGCCTCAAGGTCATCGTCAAGACCTCGCCGGATCCGGCAACCCAGGCGAACGCGCTGCAGGATCTGGAGATTCAGGGCATTGATGCGCTTGTCATCCTGCCGACCGATCCGGACCCGCTGGTCAACGCCATCAAGGAGGTGAAGGGCAAGGGCAAGTTCGTCTCGATCGTCGATCGTGCCCCGTCCTCGAACGACACGTCCGTGCGCGATCTCTACGTTGCCGGCAACAATCCGGCGCTGGGTCAGGTGGCCGGCGAATACATCAGGAAGAACTCGCCGGAAGCGCAGGTCGTCGTCATCCGCGGTCTGCCGATCCCGATCGACCAGCAGCGTCAGGACGGGTTCGACAAGGCGATTGCCGGCTCCAAGGTGAAGGTCCTCGACCGCCAGTTCGGCAACTGGAATCGCGACGATGCCTTCAAGGTGATGCAGGATTTCCTCACCAAGTATCCGAAGATCGACGTGGTCTGGTGCCAGGATGACGACATGGCAGTTGGCGTGCTGCAGGCCATCGAACAGGCCAAGCGCACCGATATCAAGTATGTCATCGGCGGCGCCGGCTCCAAGGACATGATCAAGAAGGTCATGGATGGCGACAAGATGATCCCGGTCGACGTGCTCTATCCGCCGTCGATGGTGGGCACCGCCATGGAACTGACGGCGGCTGCCATCTACGACCAGATCCCGGTCCACGGCACCTACACGCTGGATGCGACGCTGGTGACCAAGGACAATGCGAAGAACTACTACTTCCCGGATTCGCCCTTCTGATCCGACGCTCTATCTCGACGACGACGCCTCGCCCGGATCCTGCCGGGCGGGGCGTCCCGATGCCGCCTTGCGTCTGCTCCTGGCTGCGGATGGCGAAATGACACAGCAATGTGCAGTTGTTTCCCGACACAAAGTCGGGTAGCCCTGACTGCAACGTTACAGGAATTCTCAGGGAGGAGACATTCATGAAGACGATCAAGGGTCCCGCCATCTTTCTCGGCCAGTTCGCGGGCGATGCCGCGCCGTTCAATTCCTGGGACGCGATCACCAGATGGGCGGCGGATAAGGGCTATGTCGGCGTGCAGGTGCCGACCTGGGCCGGACAGCTGTTCGATCTGAAGAAGGCGTCCGAATCCAAGGATTACTGCGAGGAGTTCGCCGGCGTCGCGCGTGAAAACGGTGTGGCGGTGACAGAGCTTTCCACCCATCTGCAGGGTCAGCTGGTGGCGGTGCATCCGGCCTATGACGAAGCCTTTGACGGTTTTGCGGCACCGGAAGTGCGCGGCAATCCCAAGGCACGTCAGGCCTGGGCGGTGGAGCAGGTGAAGATGGCGCTGAAGGCCTCGCGCCATCTCGGCATCAAGGCGCATGCCACTTTTTCCGGCGCACTCGCCTGGCCCTATATCTATCCCTGGCCGCAGCGCCCGGCGGGCCTTGTCGAAACCGCTTTCGATGAGCTGGCAAAGCGCTGGCAGCCGATCCTCGATTTCGCAGAGGAGCAGGGCGTGGATGTATGCTACGAGATCCATCCGGGCGAGGACCTGCATGACGGCGTGACCTTCGAGATGTTCCTGGAACGGGTGAAGAACCACCCGCGCGCCAACATGCTCTACGACCCTTCCCACTACGTACTGCAGTGCCTCGACTATCTCGATAACATCGACATCTACAAGGACCGCATCAAGATGTTCCACGTCAAGGATGCGGAGTTCAACCCGACCGGACGGCAGGGCGTCTATGGCGGCTATCAGGGCTGGGTCAACCGCGCCGGCCGCTTCCGCTCTCTGGGCGACGGCCAGGTGGATTTCGGCGCCGTCTTTTCGAAGCTCACGGCCAATGATTTCGACGGCTGGGCTGTGGTCGAATGGGAATGCGCGCTGAAGAATTCCGAGGATGGCGCGGCCGAAGGCGCCGAATTCGTCAAGGCGCACATCATCCGGGTGACGGAAAAGGCTTTTGACGATTTCGCCGCCGGCGGCACGGATGAGGCTGCCAACCGGCGGATGCTGGGATTGTAACGACGACAAAGACCCCGCCCCCAACCCCTCCCCACAAGGGGGAGGGGCTTAACCCGGCCGCTGTCAGTGCGATTGGCGGAGACGGTGCCGCCTGATCTCTCCCCCCTTGTGGGGGAGATGGCGGCAGCCAGAGGGGGAATTTGCGCACATATATCGAGGAGGAGACATTTCATGACCATTGAAGCAAGCAAATCCGAACAGCGTGCGCCCAAAATCCGTCTCGGCATGGTGGGCGGCGGGCAGGGCGCCTTTATCGGGGCTGTGCATCGCATGGCGGCCCGGCTGGACGACCATTACGATCTGGTGGCGGGCGCCCTGTCATCCACGCCGGAAAAGGCGCTCGCATCGGCACGCGATCTGGGGCTTGATCCCTCCCGCTCCTACGGCTCCTTCGCGGAAATGGCGGAAAAGGAAGCGGCACGTCCTGATGGCATCGAGGCCGTCTCCATCGTCACGCCGAACCATGTGCATTTTGCCGCCGCCAAGGCGTTTCTGGAACGCGGCATCCACGTGATCTGCGACAAGCCGCTGACGTCCAACCTGGAGGATGCCAGGGCGCTGAAGGCCGTGGCGGACAGGGCGGATGCGCTGTTCATCCTCACCCACAATTACACCGGCTATCCGATGGTGCGCCACGCCCGCGAACTGGTGCAGGCGGGCGAGCTGGGCGAGATCCGGCTGGTGCAGATGGAATATCCGCAGGACTGGCTGGCCGAGCCGGTGGAGCAGACCGGAGCCAAGCAGGCGGTCTGGCGTACGGACCCCGCGCAATCCGGTGCCGGCGGCTCGACGGGCGACATCGGCACGCATGCCTATAATCTCGGCTCGTTCATCTCGGGTCTTGAACTGGATGAACTGGCCGCCGACGTCCACACCTTCGTGGAAGGCCGCCGGCTGGATGACAATGCGCATGTGATGCTGCGGTTTAAAGGCGGTGCGAAGGGTCTGCTCTGGTGCAGCCAGGTGGCGACCGGCAACGAGAATGGCCTGAAGGTGCGCATCTACGGCACCAAGGCCGGCATCGAGTGGACGCAGGCCGATCCGAACTATCTGTGGTTCACGCGGCTCGGTGAGCCGAAGCAGCTGATCACCCGCGCTGGCGCCGGGGCAGGGGCGGCCGCAGCCCGCGTCACCCGCATTCCGAGCGGCCATCCGGAAGGCTATCTCGAAGCCTTTGCGACGATCTATTCGGAAGCCGCCGCCGCCATCATCGCTGCCCGCTCCGGCGCATCCGTCGATCCTGCCGTCACCTATCCGACGGTCGATGACGGAGTGAAAGGTGTCGCCTTCGTCAGCGCCATCATTGAAAGCGGCAAGGCGAATGGTGCCTGGGTGAAGGTGTAACCGCATCCGGCGGCGCATCGTTTGCAGGCCATCGTATCAGGTTCCGACTGTGGTCTGTTGACATTCTTCCCTCTCCCCGAATGCGGGGAGAGGCTCAAAGAGCGGGCCGAAGCGAGGCCCGTTCACAGCGCCCGACCTCCGAAAAATGTTCCCTTCCTGCAACGTTGCAGGTTTTATGGCGGCTCTGTCTTTCCGCTTATCTGCGATTGTTCTAAATCCTGCGTTGAATTTTTTAAGTGGGCGGCGCCTGGCGTCGCAGCGCATGATCGAAGGGACGCCAGATGATCGACCCCAAAACCCTTGCCGACCGCTTTCCGGGCGATTTCCTGTTCGGTGTCGCGACCGCCGCGTTCCAGATCGAGGGCGCTTCCAAGGCCGATGGGCGCAAGCCCTCGATCTGGGATGCCTTTTCCAACATGCCGGGCCGCGTCTTCGGGCGGCACAATGGCGATGTCGCCTGCGATCACTACAACCGGCTGGATGAGGATCTCGATCTCATCAAGGAGATGGGCGTCGAAGGCTATCGCTTCTCCATCGCCTGGCCGCGCATCATTCCGGAAGGGGTGGGTCGTATCAACGAGCCGGGGCTCGATTTCTACGACCGTCTGGTCGATGGCTGCAAGGCGCGTGGCATCAAGACCTTTGCCACCCTCTACCATTGGGATCTGCCGCTTTCGCTGATGGGCGATGGCGGCTGGACGGCACGGTCCACCGCCCATGCCTTCCAGCGCTATGCCAAGGTGGTGATGGAGCGGCTGGGCGATCGGCTGGATGCGGTTGCCACCTTCAACGAGCCCTGGTGCTCGGTCTGGCTCAGCCACCTTTACGGCGTGCATGCGCCGGGCGAGCGCAACATGGAGGCCGCCCTGCATGCCATGCATTACACCAACCTGGCGCATGGTCTGGCCGTCGAGGCGATCCGCGATGCGGCGCCCACGGTGCCGGTCGGCCTGGTGCTGAATGCGCATGCCGTCATTCCCGGTTCCGACAGTGTCGCCGACCGGGCCGCGGCCGAGCGGGCCTTTGATTTCCATAACGGCGCCTTCTTCGAGCCTGTCTTCAGGGGCCAGTATCCGGAAAGCCTGCTTGCGGCGCTCGGCGACCGGATGCCGGCGGTGGAAGAGGGCGATCTGGCTGTGATCAGCCAGAAGCTCGACTGGTGGGGCCTCAATTACTACACGCCGATGCGCGTCTGCGACGATCCGGCCGAGGAGGCCGAGTTTCCGGCAACGCTGCCCGCGCCCTTCGTCAATCCGGAAAAGACCGATATCGGCTGGGAAATCTATCCTGCCGCCATGGGCGATCTGGTCGCCGATCTCTATCGTCGCTTCGACCTGCCGGACATGTACATCACCGAAAACGGCGCCTGCTACAACATGGACGTGGTGGATGGCGCCGTCGATGACCAGCCGCGCCTCGATTACTATGCGCAACACCTGTCCGTTTCAGCCGATCTGGTGCGCGACGGCTATCCGCTCAAGGGCTATTTCGCCTGGAGCCTGATGGACAATTTCGAATGGGCGGAAGGTTATCGCATGCGCTTCGGCCTCGTGCATGTGGATTATGACACCCAGGTGCGCACCATCAAGAAGAGCGGCCTCTGGTATCGCGCGCTGGCGGGGCAGTTTCCGAGGGGCAACCATAAACCCACGTAAAGACGGCAGCGACGCTATGGAATGTTAGCAATCCTGCGATAGGTCTGTTGCGAAGGCGAAAGGAGCGAGCGCAATGGTTTGTGCAGGGTGTCGGGACGGCCAGGCATTTGATATTCCCTTTTCGATGGCCTTCCAGCCGATTGTCGATGTGAATGCCCGGCGGGTCTTTGCGCAGGAAGCGCTGGTGCGCGGCCCCAGCGGCGAGGGGGCCGGCAGCATTCTCTCGCAGGTCACCGATGCCAACCGCTATGCCTTCGACCAGCAATGCCGCGTGCGCGCCATCGAGATGGCGGCGCGGCTGTTTGCCCCGGGCAGCGCGGAAAGCCTCTCCATCAACTTCATGCCGAATGCCGTCTACGAGCCGCGCGCCTGCATTCGCCTTACCCTGGAGACGGCGGAAAAAGTCGGTTTTCCCGCCGATCGCATCATCTTCGAATTCACCGAAAGCGAACGCATCGATACCGATCATCTGCTGAACATCCTCGGCACCTATCGCGCCATCGGCTTTCGCACTGCCATCGACGATTTCGGGGCCGGCCATGCGGGGCTCAACCTTCTTGCCCGCTTCCAGCCGGATATCGTCAAGCTCGACATGGATCTGATCCGCGAGATCGACCGGGAACCCGCCAAGCGGGTGGTGGTGCGCCATACGCTGGCCATGCTTGATGATTTCGGCATCAAGGCAGTCTGCGAGGGTGTCGAAACTGCGGGCGAACTGGCGGTGCTGCGGGATCTCGGCGTGACGCTGGTCCAGGGCTATGCGCTTGCCCGACCGGCCTTCGAAGCCTTGGCCGTGCCGGTCCTTGCGGACCGTTAACCGCGGTTGCCATTTCCGGGGCCGGCCGGTGGTTACTTTTCCGTGCCCTCTTGTACGGGATCTCAGGCTCTTTATCTAGACGCGGCCAACCGGGTTCCAGCGTCCTGATCCTCCCTTCGGACGCGCCCTCCACGACTAGTCTGAAAGTGAAGAGATCATGCTTCTCGAAAAGCTCAACTGGCGTTACGCCACCAAGAAGATGGATCCGTCCAAGACCGTGTCCGAAGACAAGGTCGAACGCATCGTCGAGGCCGCGCGTCTGGCGCCCACCTCCAGCGGCCTGCAGCCGTTCGAAGTCATCGTCGTCACCAACAAGGACGTGCTGGCGAAGATCCGCGAGGTTGCCTGGAACCAGGCGCAGATCACCGACGGCTCGCACCTGCTCGTCTTCGCCGCCTGGGACAACTACACGGCCGAGCGCATCAACACGATGTTCGACCTCGTCAACCAGGAGCGCAACTTCACCAATGAAGGCTGGGAAAACTACCGCCAGATGCTGCTCAACACCTATCCGGCCCGCGATGCCCAGGTGAATTACGACCATGCCGCCCGCCAGGCTTACATCGGCTTTGGCATGTCCATTGCCCAGGCGGCCTTCGAAGGCGTCGATGCGACCCCGATGGAAGGTTTCGATCCGGCCAAGGTGGACGAGATCCTCGGCCTTCGCGAGCGCGGCCTGCGCTCCGTCACGCTGCTGCCGCTCGGCTATCGCCAGCCGGATGGTGACTGGCTGGTCAACCTGAAGAAGGTCCGCCGCCCGACCGAAGACTTCGTGACCACCGTCAAGTGATGGTCTGAGGTGCTGCGCGGCAGCCGGCCCTGGATGACGTCGGTGCCTCGGTGATCAACGCCAACTATGCGCTGGAAGCGGGCCTTGATCCCTCCAGGGATCCGATGGCCCGCGAAGGCGAGAAGTCGTGCTATATCGATGTCATCGCCGTTCGCGCCGCCGACAAGGAGGCGCCCTGGGTCACCCTGGGGCAAGACGCTCGTGGAAGCCTGTCACAGCGTGTCTGTGAAGGATTTCGTTGCCACCAAGTTCAACGGCGCCGTTATCGCCGCATGGTAAAATGCGTTTCTCGACTGTAAAGTCTGGCTCTTCTCCTGCGGGAGAGGAGCCTTTTTCTTTTACATGCTCGGATTTTTTCTGCGTTCTTAATCAAAAGTAAACAGTTGACCGGCAGTGTGCGGACTCTTGCCAGGGCTGACACATGCGGTTCGTGCCGACCAACTTGAAACATTCCGCTGCAAAGGTCGATCGCCGTTCAGCGGTCCGCTCCATGCTGCTGATCTTCGCAGCCGTGGTGATCGCGGTCACCGGCATGGTCTTCACCGCGCTGGACCGGGTGGGGCAATATGCCAATCACCTCGACGAGGAGCGCTCGCGCGAGGCCGTCAGCGGTGCGGTTCGCACCTTCGAGGACCAGCTGGCCGCAACCCTGCATGATTATGCCGCCTGGGATGATGCCGCCGAACGCCTCTACCGCCAGAAGGATATCGACTGGGTCGTTCGCAACTTCGGCAACATGACGCGCAAGAGCGAACTTTTCGACGTTGCCATCATCATGGATCCGTCGGGCCGGATCATCACCGCGCATGCGGAGGGAGAGCCGATTTCCTCCGGCGTCGAAGGATACGTTACCCAGGATGTCTGGTACCTTCTGAACCGGATCCGCAATGGCGAAGCCGATTTCTATCCGGAACTGTCCGGCTTCACCCAGACAGGCAGCGGTACGGCCGCCTTTGGGGTGGCGCTGGTGCGGATGCGCTCCGAGGAGCGGATCGTCGCGGGTGATGAGCGGCGCTATGTGCTGCTGATGCGGCATCTGAAGGAGAGCACGCTGCAGCGTCTCTCCAGCGCCTATGTTCTGCCGGGCCTTCGGCTCGAGGCGCCGGAGGAGGGCAAGACCCATCGCCTGGAGATCACCTCTCCCACCGGACGCGGTGTTGCGGAACTCGCCTGGATGCCGCGCCAGCCGGGAGATATCAGCTTGGCCCAGGTGCGCCCGCTCGTCTGGTGTGCGGTCGCCATGGTCGCCATCTATTTCCTGTTGCTCTTTGTCAGCGGCAGCCAGGCGCTGGCGCGCCTTGCCGCGGATGAGGCCGCTGCTATCCGTTTGTCGCTCACCGACCGGCTGAGCGGGCTCATCAACCGCGCCGGCCTGTTCCTCCGGCTGTCCGACATGGTGGAAACCGCTCGGCAAAGCGGGGAAGATGTAGCGCTTCTCTATCTTGACCTTGATGGCTTCAAGGAGGTCAATGATGCCTATGGCCATGCGACGGGCGACCAGCTGATCCGCAGTGTATCGGCCGGTCTTTCGGTGCTGGTGGGCAAGGAAGCCGCCCTTGCACGTCTTGGCGGCGATGAATTTGCCATCGGTTTCATCGGGCGCGAGGCGGCCGACAGCGCTAACATTCTGGCCCGGCGCATTCAGGTGTTCCTTGGAGAACCCCTGTCGATCGGTGAGCGCGTCGCCATTATCGGTTGTAGCATCGGCATTGCCTTTTCCGAACGGGGCACAGCCTCCGGCGAGGAAATTCTGCGCCGGGCGGACATGGCCATGTACCGCGCCAAGGAAGAAGGGCGCGGACGCTGCTGTGTCTACGATCCTGCCATGGATGCCGAGCGCGAGGAGCGCAACCAGCTGGAAATCGATCTGCGCCGTGCCATCGAGCAGAACGAGATCATGGTTGCCTTCCAGCCGGTGGTCGATGCGCAGCACCTGAAACTGCGTGGCGTGGAGGCGCTGGCGCGCTGGACCCGGGCGGGCCATGGGCCCGTGAGGCCGGACATTTTCATTCCCGTGGCGGAGCGCAGCGGACTGATCGACCAGCTCGGCCTGTGCGTGCTGCGCACCGCCTGCGAGGCGCTCGTTCGTTGGCCGCATCTGACGCTGTCGGTCAATATCTCGCCCGGCCAGTTCCGCGATCCCTCCTTTGTCGGGCGTGTGGCCGACCTGTTGCGGGACACGGGCACCGAGCCTTCGCGTGTCACGCTCGAGATGACGGAGACCTATTTCATCCAGAACCCCGCCCGTGCCCGGGAAACGCTCGACCGGCTGAAGGCGATCGGGGTGAAGATTGCACTGGATGATTTCGGAGCGGGTTTTTCGAGCGTCGGCTATCTGCGCCAGTTCGGCTTCGACCGCATGAAGATCGATCGTTCGCTGGTGTCTGCCGCTGACGCGGGCGGTCGGGCGGTCGACATGCTGCAGGCGACCGTCGCACTTGCCCGTTCGCTCGACATCCCCGTGACCGCCGAAGGGATCGAATCCGCCGATCAGGCCACGGCTCTCAGGATCGCCGGATGCGACCAGTTGCAGGGCTACCTGTTCGGCAAGCCCATGCCGGCCTGCGAGATCGACATCCTGAACGGCGAAGAGCCGCTGGCGCGGCTTTCCAGCATGGCCTGAGGCTCAAGTACCGCTTCCAGTGGCATGCCGGGGCGCGGGGTCAGCTGCCGAGGTGTGTTTCGCCGCGCTTGCGGGCAAGTTCGATCTGCCGCTGACGCTGGCGGTAACGTTCGCGGTCTTCCTCGCTTCGCTTGTCGAAGCAGTGCGGGCAGGACACGCCCTCCTCGAACTCAGGTGAGGCGCGATCTTCCACCGTCAGAGGCTCGCGGCAGGCATGGCAGAGCTTGTGATCGCCTTCCTTCAGACCATGGGTGACGGAGACGCGCTCATCGAACACGAAGCAGGCGCCTTCCCAGAGGCTTTCCTCCTGCGGCACCTCTTCCAGATATTTCAGAATGCCGCCTTTCAGGTGATAGACCTCGTCAAAACCCTGCTCCTTCATGAAGGCGGTTGCCTTCTCGCAGCGGATGCCGCCGGTGCAGTACATGGCGATCTTCGGCTTGTTGTGCAGGCCGCTGTTGTTCTTCACCCAGTCCGGAAACTCGCGGAAGGTCTTGGTCTTGGGATCGACGGCGCCCTTGAAGATGCCGATCGCCGTCTCGTAATCGTTGCGCGTGTCGATGACGATGGTATCCGGATCGGTAATCAGCGCGTTCCAGTCCTTCGGATCGACATAGGTGCCGACGATGCGGTTCGGATCGATATCCTCGACGCCCATCGTGACGATTTCCTTCTTAAGGCGCACCTTCATGCGCAGGAAGGGCATCCTGGAGGCTCGGCTTTCCTTGTGCTCCAGATGCGTGAATTCCGGCTGCGCGCGCAGAAAGGCGAGCACTTTGGCAATGCCCTCATCGGGCCCGGCAATCGTGCCGTTGATGCCTTCGCGGGCCAGCAGCAGGGTGCCCTTCACACCGTTTTCCTCGCACAGCGCCTGCAGCGGCGCGCGCACGGACTGATAGCGGTCGAACCGGGCAAAATGATAGAGCGCGGCCACGAGGAAGGAGCCGGATGCGGGGCCGGCGGCGTTTTCGGATCTGTCGGTCATACCCCGCGAAATACTGCCTCCGCCGGCCGGACGCAACGGATTTCGGCGCTTTCACCGCACTTTGACCTTTGTCAAATCCGGCAGCATCCCTGTGGATTGGCTGCACCCGCCAAGGAAAGGCCCCTCCGCGCGCAAGCGGAAGGGCCGATGTCGAATGGCAGCGTACTTGTGTCAGGTGGCACGAGCGGTGCGATAGGAGGTCGCCTGACCGTCGAGGGTGAACTGCACCATCAGGTCGCGCAGGCGGGCGGCTTCGGCGGCAAGCGCTGCCGAGGCGGCACTCGTCTCTTCCACCATGGCGGCGTTCTTCTGCGTGCTCTGGTCCATGTGGTTGACGGCGGTGTTGATCTCGGAAAGGCCGGTCGACTGTTCGCGGGCCGCCGTCGCAATCGAGGTGATGTGCTGGTTGATCGCGACGATCAGCTGGCCGATGCCGGTCAGCGCCGTGCCGGTGTTGGAGACGAGCTCAACGCCCGCTTCCACCTCGTTGGTCGAGTTCTGGATCAGCGCCTTGATCTCGCGCGCCGCATTGGCGGAGCGCTGGGCCAGTTCGCGCACTTCCTGTGCGACGACGGCAAAGCCCTTGCCGGCATCGCCGGCGCGCGCCGCTTCCACGCCGGCGTTCAGCGCCAGAAGATTGGTCTGGAAGGCAATGTCATCGATCACGCCGATGATGTTGGAGATCTGCGAGGCGCTGCTTTCAATGCGGCTCATCGCTTCGACGGCCTCGGCCACAACCTGCCCGGATTTAACGGCGCTGTCATTGGCCTGGGTCGCGACGCGGCGTGCTTCTTCCGTCAGGCGCAGCGAGGCGGTCACATTGGTAGTGATCTGATCGAGGGCGGCTGCGGTTTCCTCCAGCGATGCGGCCTGCTGTTCGGTGCGACGCGACAGGTCGTTGGTGTTTTCCGCGATGTCACGGGTGCCGCCGTCGATGTTCATGGCGGCGTCCACCACCACCGTCAGCGTCTGGCGCAGCTGGCGCACGGCAGCGTTGAAGTTGTCGCGCAGTTCCTCGTATTCGGCGGCAAACCGGTCGTTGATCTGTACCGTGAGGTCGCCGAGTGACAGCGCCTTCAGACCCGCGGCGAGTGCACCATTCGCCTGCATCATCGCTTCGACGCGCACCCGGTCGGCGTCCTGCTTGGCGCGGCGTTCCGCTTCCAGAAGGTCGCGATTGGCATCGGCATCCTTCTGCAGGCTTGCCGCTTGCGCTACGCTGTCCTTGAAATACTGCACCGCGCGCGACATCTCGCCGATCTCGTCCTCGCGGTCCTGATTGGGAACCGGCGTGTCAAGCGCGCCGGACGAGAGGCGGTTCATCACGCCGGACAGCGACACCAGCGGCTGGGTGATTGACCGCATCAGGAAGAACAGCGCGAGCGCCGAGGCGAGAAGCGTGAGGCCCGCGATCGCGCCAAGCCCGGTCAGCGACTGCCAGGTGTTGCGCAGGATCGACTGCGTATCGAAGACCAGCACCATGGTGCCGATGTTCATCTCCTTGCCCTCTTCGGTGTGCATCAGCGGCACCACGGAGAAGCGCAGGTTGCTGCCGTCATCCTTCGCTTTCCCGGTCGCACCGGCCGTTGTGCCGGCGGTCACGGCGGACGCTTCGCCGGAGGTGTAGAAGGGCTTGCCGGTGCCATCGAGGACGATTGCGGCGCGGAAATCCGGATCGGCGCCGGCCGGATCGAAGGTATCGCGCGCCAGCCCCTTGTCGAACTGCCACATGGCGGTGGAGGCGCCGGACGTGGTCATGGACGTGGTGAGGCTCACCTTGTGGTCGAACATCTCCTGGGTCGACTGGGCCTGCGACCAGCCGGAATAGAGGCTGAGGGCAACGGAACCGGCCAGGATGAGGGCAAGCGACGGCAGCATCACCTGCATGCGAATGGATTTGCTCTTGAACATGATCAAAGTCCTGAAATCGGGAAAGGGGCTGTCGTGAGCGGAAAGGAGCGGCCGCGGATCATTTCTGCGGATCGAACCAGTAACGGGCGTCCATCGCGAGGATGTCCTCCGGCAGGTTCGGGTTCGGGATCTTGAGGATGGTGCGCGTCTTCAGGTCCCCCTTGTCGAAGGCGAGCCGAATGTCCGGATTGGCCTGAAAAACCTTGTCGAAGGAGCCGTCCTTCCAGGCCTGCTCCAGGCCGCGCATCAGGTCGTCGCGCAGGTCCGGGCGGGACTTGGACACATAGAAGATCGAGGCGGAGGGATATTGCAGCACCAGCGTCTTTTCGACCGCCAGCCCCGGCACGTCGGCCACCTGCTTGGCCTGTTCGTTCAGCGCCTCGTTGACGCCGCGGGCAAAATAGTCGCCGCGGCGACCCATCGTCATGCGGTAGAGGTTTTTCTGAGGGCCGGTGCGCACGGTGAGGCCCGATTTGCGCATCACGTCCACATCCGCCCAGCCGGTGCCCTGCAGCGCGATGAAGGCCTTCAGGTTTTCCAGCGTCTTGACGCGGCTGAATTCGGCCTGCCGTGCGCCATCGATCAGAAACAGGCGGTAGCCGCCGAGGCCGCGATCGATGGGAAAGGGCACGGAGAGAAGCTTGGCGGAGACGGCCTTGGCCGCATTGACCCAGGCTATGTCGATCTGCGCGCCATTGGCGATCGCATCCACCATGCCGGCATTGGAGCTGTAGCCGGTCGGCGAGGGTTTGAGCACGTAGGGCTTGCCGGATTTCTCGATGGCGAGCTGAAGGACCTGGTAACCCAGGGTCTTTTCCTTGCCGCCAGCCGAATTGTAGTAGATGTCCAGCGTGTCGGCGGCTTGAGCGCTGTTGACAAGGCAGCTGGCGGCCAGCGCGATTGCGCAAAGAAGGCTGTGCTTCAACACTGGTACTCTCCCCTGAAACGATGGGGCAAAGCTCACCCAGCCTGCTTAACATTGGTTGAAGGACAGAGTGTCAGATTCTGTGTGAGGCCTCTTAGCTGCCCAGCTGTCGGGCAGCCTTGCGCCACAGCAGGCGCACGATGTCCGCCTCGCGCTCGGCGTCGTCCGCAAACACGCTCTCCGAAAGCGCGAGCGCTTCCGCACGCACCGCCTGCTGCCGGGTGATGATCGCGCCGATCAGCAGGGCGAGCGTATTGCTGTCGCCGAACAGGTCGGGTCTTTCATTGACCGCCTGCGTCAGTACGCTCAGGTCATGTTCGTGCCCGAGTGCGTCCACCAGCCGCTTGGTCTCGCGCCGGCGCGCCTGCAGCGCGGTCGGCCAGAGGTCTTCCAAAAGCGTCAGATGCATCCACGCAACCTGTCCGCATTTGCGCAGGTCGTGAAAAGCTTCCGCAGCCGGTTCCTCGCGGCAGACGTCAAGCGCGCGTCGTGCCTTGATGCCCTGCTTGCGCCATGCTCTGGCGACGCGCTTTGCAGCGCGTGCATTGCCCTCTGGCAGATCGAGCGTGTCAAGCGCTGCGATGGCGGCATTGCAGGTGGTGATGGCCGCCTCGATCCGGGCCGGCAAATCCATTTCGGAGGCGGCGATGCGGTCGCGCCGCTCAACGAGAGCCCGCGAGGCAAATCCGAGGGCAACAAATTCTTCCGCCGAAACGGCAAGGCCTGCAAGATAATCCACTGTCTCCACCAGCGCTGTGGCATCGCGCACCGCCGAAAGGCTGCGGGCCATGTCGCGGATTCGCGCATTTTCTGCCTGCCGGAAGGATTTTGCATCGGGTTCGATCAGCCGATAGAGGGCCCGCAGCCGCTTGAAGCGCTTGCGGGCAGCGTGCACCGCCGCATGCGGACCATCCGGCTGTTCTTCCAGCACGTTGATCGTCTTCAGCAGTTGCTCCCCCGCCACCCGTCGAAACTCATCGAGAAAGGGCTCAGACGGTCTGATGCGAAAGGCCATGCATCTGCTCCACGCTGATGGTCTCGGTCGCCATGACCATGTTGGAGAAGCGCCGGTCGCCCGTCACCTCCCGACCGATCCAGACGGGAAGCGGCGGGCTTTGATCCGGACTCTCAAGCTCCACCTCGGCCAGGATCAGTCCCTGATAGGCGCCGCTAAACTCGTCCACCTCCCAGGTGAAACCAGCATGGGGAATGAAATGGCGGGTCTTCTCGATCACGATGCCGATGGCCGAGACGATCAGTTCCTCGGCATCGCCAACCGAGATCTCGTATTCGTACTCGTCGCGCGCCAGAAGGTGGCGGCCAACCTTGATGGTGAGTCTGGCCTTGGAGACGCCCGGCCCTTCCATCAGCCGGACACGGACGCTGCGATCCTCGCCGATCGCCACGTAGCCCTGCCGGAAGCGCAGGCGTGAGGTTGCCATGCGTCGCCAGTCCTCCGATCTCACCAGAAACTTGCGCTCGATTTCCTTGGCCATCCGCATCCCGCATGCGTGTTGTGGACTGTAAACTATGTCAAAGGCTTACAAAGGACCAGAGGCCATCATGCGATGTCGGCTGGTTTTCACTCGACACTCATTCCCGTGCGCGTTATGTCAGCCAAGGAGTTTTCAATCGGTTCAATCCGTTCTGAGCGGGAGTTTGATGATGAGTGCCAAGACCGAGACCCTGCTGTCCATCCTGAAGCTGCAACCGGTCGTGCCGGTGCTGATCGTCGAGGACGTGGCCTCTGCCGTGCCGCTGGCGCGCGCGCTGGTGGCGGGCGGTCTGAAGGCGATCGAGATCACGCTGCGCACGCCGGCCGCCCTCGATGCCGTCAAGGCGGTTGCCGCCGAGGTGGAAGGCGCCCATGTCGGTGCCGGCACCATTCTCAACGCCCGCGACTTTGAAGCCGCTGTCAAGGCGGGGTCCACCTTCATCGTCAGTCCGGGCGTCGCGCCGGGCGTTCTCGCTGCCGCCAGGGATTCCGCTGTTCCGCTTCTGCCGGGTGCCGCCACCGCCAGCGAAGTGATGACGCTGCGCGAAGCCGGCTATGACGTGCTGAAGTTCTTCCCGGCCGAGCAGGCCGGCGGTGCGGCCTATCTCAAGGCGCTCTCCTCGCCGCTCGCCGGCACCGTCTTCTGCCCGACGGGCGGCATTTCGCTGAAGAATGCGAACGACTATCTCTCGCTGCCGAACGTCGTCTGCGTGGGCGGGTCCTGGGTGGCCCCGAAGGATCTGGTGGCCGCCGGCGACTGGGCCGGCATCACGAAACTGGCATCGGAAGCCGCAGCGCTGAAGGCCTGACCGGCTTTGTAATTCGCCTTGGCCTCCCTATCTGTCTCCCTGACCACAACAGGGAGACAGTGCATGTTCGACGCCAAGAAGCTTCTTGACCAGTTCCTGGGATCGCAGATCCCCGGCCTGTCCGGAGGATCGGTCAAGGATCGCGCCGGGCAGATGGGTGATCTGGCCCGCAACAATCCTCTGAAGACGGGTGCGCTCGCCGCCGCCATCCTCGGCACCAAGACTGGCCGCAAGCTGGCGGGCAATGTGGCCACACTCGGCGGCATCGCCGCCATTGCCGGCCTCGGCTATCTCGCCTACCGGAACTATCAGTCGGGTGCGAAGCCGCAGGGCCTGCCGCAGGATCCGGCCTCGCTGCAGCCGCCGGCCGAGTCGCCCTTTCATCCGCAATCGGCCACCCTCAGCAATGATTTCGCCCTGACGCTGCTGCGCGCCATGATTGCGGCTGCCAAGGCCGATGGCCATATCGACGCCTTCGAGCGGCAGGCCATCATGCAGAAGGTGCATGCGGTGGACCTCGGCGCCGAGGCGGAAGCCTTTTTGGCGCGCGAGCTTGCCGATCCGGTCGATCTCGACGCGCTGGTGGCGGCCGGCCGCACGGAAGAGCAGCGGGTGGAGATCTACACGGCCTCGCGGCTTGCCATCGATCCCGATACGCGGGCCGAGCGCGGCTATCTGGACATGCTGGCCGGTCGGTTGCGGCTTCCCGATGCGCTGGTCGACCATATCGAGGCGACCGTATCGTCCGCAAAGATTTCCCTCTGAGAGAATCGGCGGCGGTGCGACAAGGCGACGATTGCCTTTGCCCGCCGCCTCTCGTAATCCTCGTCACAAAGAGGGGGAAACCATGCGTGATCTTGCAAGCTTCAAGGCCTGCCCGCCGCCGCAACCGGTGCGGCTGGAAGGGCAGTATGTCATTCTCGAGCCCTATGAACGGGCGGTCCACATCCAGACGCTGTGGGAGGCGCTGGGGGGCGAAGAGGGGATCAACGACCTCATTCATTATTTCCCCAATCCGCTCTACACCGCACCCGATCAGTTTGCCGACTGGCTGGAGGGCATGAACCGCGATGGCCGCCTCGTCACGCTCGTCTTTCGCGACAAGGAGGATGGCGAAGTGGTGGGCATGGCAAGCTACATGCGGCCGGACCCGGCCAACGGTGTTGTCGAAGTGGGCTCGGTTGCCCATGGTCTTGGCATGAAGCGTTCGCCGCTCTCCACCGAGGCGCATTACCTGATGGCGCGCCATGTGTTCGAAACCCTCGGCTATCGCCGCTACGAATGGAAGTGCCATAACGAGAACGCGCCGAGCAAGATCGCGGCTCGGCGGCTCGGCTTTACTTTCGAAGGCGTGTTCCGGCAGCACATGATCTCCAAGGGTGCCAACCGGGATACCGCCTGGTTCTCGATGATCGATGGCGAATGGCCGCTGATCGCCAAATCCTTCGAGGCCTGGCTGTCACCGGAGAATTTCGACGATCACGGCCACCAGAAGCGCCGGCTGGAAGAGATTCGCGCCGCACTTGTCAGCGAGGCGGCATGAGCGAGCCATCCGGGCGTTCACCGGCCATTGCCGCCGCCATCATCATGTTCGGCTTCATGCTGCTGTTCTTCGTGATGCCGCGGATCATGATCTGGCTGGGCGAATTTTCGCCTTGGCTGGCCGGCGCCTTCGGCCTTGTGGCGGTGCTGTCCTTTTTCCTGGTGTTCTGGCTGCGTGCCCGCCACCAGCGCGGCAGGCAATGAGCACCTTTACCAGAGGGTCTGCAGATTGCCGCTCTGGAGGGAGGCGCCGAGAAGCACCAGCCCGACCACGATGATGAACAGCGCGCCGAGGATTTCGATCGCGGTCGAGATGTGTCGGGCAAGGCGGGTGCGCGGGCCTGACAGCCTGACGGCGAGATCCTTGGCCGTGACCGCGATGATGGCAAGGATCGACACGGTGATCGCGGTACCGAGCGACATGGCGAGCACGGACAGCCCGCCGGCCAGATAGAGCCCGTTCAGAATGGCGAAGCTCATCACCAGAATGGCGCCGGAGCAGGGGCGAAGCCCGACCGCAATGATGGCAGACCATGCCTCCCGTACGCTGAAATCCTTGGCCTTCAGCGTCGTGGGGTCGGGAATGTGCAGCTCTCCGCAGTCGGCGCAGTAGCTGCCGGGCGACAGGTCGTTGTGGTCGTGTCCGACCTCGACGGCCTCGAAGCGCAGGCCCGTCGAGGCGGACCCGCTGGTCGCCCCGGCAAAGATCGGCAGCGAGGAGAAGCGCGGCCGGATTTCGTAGAGCTTGCGCCCGAGAAGCCAGACACCGAACAGCGCCACCAGCGCGAAGCTGGCGATTTCCATCGCCCAGGTGGCCTTCGTCATGGTGATGCCGGTGCCGCGCAGGATGAAGAAGGCGGCTGCCACCAGCAGGATGGCCACCAGCCCCTGCACCAGCGCCGAAAGCAGCGAAATCACGATGCCGCGCTTCAGCGCCGTCTCGTTGGCGATCATGTAGGACGAGATCACCGCCTTGCCGTGGCCGGGGCCTGCGGCATGGAACACGCCATAGGCAAAGGAGAGGCCGACCAGTCCCTTGATCGCCGAGGGGTCTTCGCGCATCGCCCGCAGGGAGGCGGTGAGCGCGCGATAGAAGGATTGCTGGTAGACGTTCACCCAGGCAAGCAGCGGGCCGAAAAGACCGCTGGTATCGAAGGAGGGTTCGGCGGCACCGACGCCGAGCGGCGATTGTGCATGCGCGGCAAAGGCCGTGCCGAGCAGCGCGAGAAGAATAAGAAGGGGTGCCTGGCGTCTCAGCATGTCACTTCAAGCTTCGTGGCGAACAGCTTGGTCATGTCGGTTCCCGTCGGGTCGTTGAAGAAGGCCGCCGTCAGCGAATCCTTGTTCTCGGCAATCACCTGATCCGCATCCGGTCGGACGACCCTGTGCTTGCAGGCGGCAAAGCCCTTGCCTTCCGGCACCAGATCCGTGTCCTTCGGGAAATCGATCGCCGTATAGAGCGAGGGATCATAGACGCCGAAGGTGAGCTTGCCTTTCAGGCGCAGCGGCTTCTCCGGCTTCACCGCGAAGAAGGCCAGCACCTGCTGGTCCTGATAGGTAACGTGGATGACATCGGGCTTGGCGATCGGGATCGTCTTGCCGTCCTGGGTGATGCTCGTGAAGTAATGGAAGTCGGCAAGCGAGGTACGCATGGTCTCGCCGAGTTCCGCTAGTTCGTGTTCATCGAGCTTCAGGTCACCGTTCTTGTCGAAGTCCAGGAGCACGCTGGAGGAGAACATCTCGTCAAATCGCCAGACATGGCGCAATTCGAGCAGGTTGCCCTGATCATCGGACAGCACCTCGAGCCGCGCATCGACGAAAATGTGCGGGTGGGCCAGGGCTGGCAGTGGCGCAAGGCCCAGAAGGGCTGTCAGCAGCCATGTTTTGAAGCGCATCGGCGAATCCTGATCCCGTTTGGTTCGGTCTGGCGTGCAAATGGGACGGAAATTCGACCTTGCGTCAATCCGACTGAAGTGGTGTGCGCCGGAACCAGCCGGACAGGAAGTCCACGAAGACGCGCACCTTGGCCGGCAGATAGCGGCGGTGCGGATAGACCGCATAGATGCCGCGGTCCTTCAGGATGTAGTCATCAAACAGTGTGACGAGTTCGCCGGAGCGAATATAGGGCAGGGCGATGAAATCCGGTACCATGGCGACGCCGAGTCCGGCCCGTGCCGCCTTCAGCGTCGCATGTGGCGTGTTGACTTCCAGCGGGCCGCTGACCGCCACGCTCATCATGCCGCCACCCGGCTCCTGGAAGCGGATATTGTTGTGCGAGCGCAGATTGGTGTCGATGATGACGGGCTTTCCGGAGAGATCCTGTGGATGGGAGAGCGGCCCGTAGCGGGCAACGTAATCCGGGGTGGCGCAGGCATAGACCCTGAAATCGCAGAGCTTGCGGGCAATCATGGCCGAATCTTCGAGCTTGGTGATGCGGATCGCCAGATCAAAACCTTCCTCGATGAGATCGACGAATCGGTCTTCGGCCACAATGTCCAGCGAGACATCCGGATGCGCTTTTGCAAAATCGATCAGCGACTGGCCGACATCGGCATCGATGAAGGTGCGCGGTACGGATACGCGGAGCTTGCCCTTCAGGTCCGCATTGTTCTCTCGGACGAGATCGGCCAGGTTGTCGATCTCCTTGAGGATATCGGAGGCGGTGCGGAAATAGGTATGGCCGGCTTCCGTCAGCGAAAACTGCCGCGTGGTGCGGTTGAGAAGCAGCGCCCCGAGATCATCCTCCAGCTCGCGGACATACTTGGAAAGCAGCGCCTTGGAGCGGCCGGTGCGGCGTGCGGCGGCCGAAAAACCCTCCGCTTCGACCACGTCGATGAAGGCACGCATGCGCGTCAGAGTATCCATGTCGGGCCCCTTTTCCAGTTGCCCGTCCTAGGTGGAACGGGGCGGCGTCTTCTGCAATGCAAAATTTGCGTTCAGCCAAAAAAACCGCTTGATTATGAAGGGCGATGATCTTATTTCCCGGCTTGCCCAAAGTCGCACGTGCCTGTGGGTGTCCGCCGACCCTCGATTAGGTGAGGTCATCGGTAAGGTACCTGGAACTAACCCCTCCAGTCGCTATTCCGGCCAACCGGGAAATGCGAGGACATCTTGAAGCAACGACGGTGCGGGCCTTTCTGGTCTCTGCAGGCTTTCCATCAGCTTGCAATACTGAAGAGGCACACCATCATTGCCGGAAGTGCGGTTGGGATAATCCCCTCCAATCCATGGCAGACAAAGCCGGTTCAATGCTCCTGGCAGGGCGTTGAGCCAAACCCTTGCGCTATCAGGCGCGAACGATGCTCCGGGATTTCCACCGGCCGGGCCTCGCTCACCTGTCTGCGCGTCTTTGTCCTTCGGCTTGCCGGAGAAGCTCCATAGGGATTAGACCAATGACCACCGCTCGTATCCGCGATTTCCTCCGCACCCGACGCCCGGAAGGCCCGTGCCTTGTCGTGGACCTCGATGTCGTGCGCAACAATTACACCGCCTTCCGTCACGCTCTGCCGGACAGCGCGATCTACTATGCGGTGAAGGCCAATCCCGAGCCGGAAATCCTGAAGCTTCTGGCGTCGCTCGGCTCCAACTTCGACTGCGCCTCCGTGGCCGAAATCCAGATGGCGCTGGCTGCCGGCGCAACGGCTGAGCGCATCTCCTTTGGCAACACCATCAAGAAGGAGCGCGACATTGCGCGTGCCTTCGAGCTGGGCGTCGGTCTCTTCGCCGTTGACAGCCACGAGGAAGTCGAGAAGGTTGCCCGCGCAGCCCCCGGCGCCCGCGTATTCTGCCGCGTTCTGACCGATGGCGAAGGCGCCGAATGGCCGCTGTCGCGCAAGTTCGGCTGCGTGCCGCAGATGGCCGTCGACGTTCTCGTTTACGCCCATCAGCTGGGCCTTGAAAGCTATGGCGTGTCCTTCCACGTCGGCTCGCAGATGACCAAGGTCGATGCCTGGGATTCCGCTCTGGCCGATGCCAAGCGCGTCTTCGCACAGCTCGCCAAGCAGGGCATCTTCCTGCAGATGGTGAACATGGGCGGTGGCTTCCCGACCCGTTACCTGCGCGACATCCCGTCGGCGGAAGAATATGGCAAGGCCATTTTCGCCTCGCTGCGCAAGCACTTCGGCAACAACCTGCCGAAGACGATCATCGAGCCGGGTCGCGGCATGGTCGGCAATGCCGGCGTCATCAAGGCGGAAGTCGTGCTGGTGTCGAAGAAGTCGGACAATGACGAGCATCGCTGGGTGTTCCTCGACATCGGCAAGTTCGGCGGTCTGGCCGAAACCATGGACGAGGCCATCCGCTACCCGATCCGCACCGAGCGCGACGGCGACGACATGGAGCCCTGCGTGATCGCCGGCCCGACCTGCGATTCGGCCGATGTGCTTTATGAGAAGAACATGTACCCGCTGCCGATCACGCTGACGGTGGGCGACGAGGTTCTGATCGAAGGCACCGGCGCCTATACGACGACCTATTCGGCCGTCGCCTTCAACGGTTTCGACCCGCTGAAGGCCTACGTCATCTGACGTTCAGCCGGCTCCGGTCTTTTCACCGGAGCCGCACCTCGCCCTTTTTTCTCGTGCCGCTTGAACGGTTTTGAGCTTCGGAGGCCAAGATGGCCGCTGTTCTTGACGCTGTGCGCGCTCTGTTTGCGCAAAATACCTTCACCATCACCGAGGAAACCCCGGCCGATGTCGTTGCCCGCGAGGCGCTGCTCGATCGCGCCATGGGCGCCGATCGCCGCAAGAAGTCGTCGGAAAAGATCCGTCGCGGCCGCGTGCCGGCCGAAGGCCTGGCGCTTGTCGCGCGCGATTCGCATGGCCATGTGATCGGCACGGTGCGCCTGTGGAATGTCGAAGCCGGCGTGTCCGCCTCCGGCTGCCCGGTCGATGCGCTGCTGCTCGGCCCGCTCGCCGTCGATTCGGCGCATGAAGGCAAGGGCATCGGCGGTGCGCTGATGCGGGCGGCGATTGCCGAGGCGCAGGCCCGCGGCCACGGCGCGATCCTGCTGGTGGGCGACGCACCCTATTACGAACGCTTCGGTTTCTTCGCCGACAAGACGCAGCATCTGATGATGCCGGGTCCGTTTGCGCGCGATCGCTTCCTGGCGCTTGAACTCGTACCCGGCTGGCTTTCCGGTGCCGCCGGCATGCTTGTCGCAAGCGGCCGCAAGCTTTCGCGCCCGGTGCTGCGCCGCGCCGCCTGAGCCCCTCCCATCGACGTCTCCAGTCGCGACCCTTCTCCGCATCCACGCGGGGAAGGGTTTTTCATGTGAGCATTGTCTGAAATGTGACATTTGTGCATGGGATGTCGCCAATCGCGAGCCAGGCCACGCGTCGAGCTGATCAGCGTCAACCGGATTTGATCGAGATCAACGGAAAGGCGGACGCCGGTTGCTACCCCTTGATCATCCAATGCAGATGATCTTCAAGGAGAGTGACATGATCAAGAACGGACCCGTTTTCGCCGCCCTGATGGGTGCAGCATCGGTCCTTCTTTCGGGTGCTGCCCACGCCGCCGACGTGACGACTGCCGCCCCGCAGGCCCCGGTTGCCCAGGATGTGGTATCCGCCAAGAGCCCGTGGCAGGTGCGCTTGCGCGCCCTCGGCGTCGTGCCGAACGACAAGGGTTCCGTCAACGGCGTGGCCGGCTCGGACCTCAACTATTCGAATTCCATCACGCCGGAACTCGACATCTCCTACTTCTTCACGGACAACATCGCCGCCGAACTGATCCTCGGCACGACCAGTTCGAAGATTTCCGGTGGTGGTTCGCTGGCCGGCACGCCGGTCGGAAAGACCTGGCTTCTGCCGCCGACGCTGACGCTGCAGTATCACTTCACCGATTTCGGCGCGTTCAAGCCTTATGTCGGCGCCGGCATCAACTACACCTTCTTCTACAACGAATCGGAAAAGGCGGGCTTCAGCAACCTGAAGGTCGACAACCACATCGGTGCGGCCCTGCAGGTCGGCTTCGACTATATGATTGACCAGCACTGGGGTGTGAACTTCGACGTCAAGAAGCTGTTCCTGGAAACCAACTGGAGCGCCGATACGGCTGGCGGTTCGCTGTCCGGCAAGGCCAAGCTCGATCCGTGGCTGATCGGCGCCGGTGTGACCTACCGCTTCTGATCGACGCTACAGCGATACCTCTTCGAAGGATCGTCCGGATGGGGGCATCCGGCACCGTGGCAGGTTTCTTCGGATGAGGGCAACAGACGGGGATCAGTGCTTCGACCGCGCTGGTCCCCGTTTGCATGAACGGTGTTCTCACATGGTCGTGAGGGGGCTGTCGCTTGTCTCGCAGCTTCGGTGTGCCGCTCTATCTGAGGGGCATGCTGACACGCCGCCATCTCCTCCTCGCCGCGCCCGCCCTGGCGGTCGTACGCCCTGGCTTTGCGGAGGATCCGCCTGCCGCCGATGCGCCTGTCGCGCCGGCTCCGGAGACCGACACGCTTCAGGCCATTCTGACGCGGGCGGAGGGGTTGGCTGCGTTGAAGGCCATCGTCATCTCGCGGGATGGCGAACGTCTTGCCGAACGCGGCTACCACGGCCATTCGCCGCGCGATTCCACCAACATAAAATCTGCGTCGAAATCCATCGTCTCCGCCCTGGTCGGCATCGCGATCGCGCGCGGTCTGTTGGAGGGTGTCGATCAGCCGATTGCGCCGCTGCTGAGGGGGGAACTGCCGGAAAATCCCGATCCGCGCCTGTCGCGGGTCACCATCGGCCACCTCCTGTCGATGCAATCAGGCCTTGCTCCAAGCTATGCCCGGCTGGCGGCCAGCCGCAACTGGGTGCGCTTCACGCTCTCCGAACCCTTCACGGAAGATCCGGGCGGCCCCATGGTCTATGCGACCGCCTCCACGCATCTCCTCTCGGCGATCCTGATGCGGGTCGGCGCCGCCTCGACGGAGAGGCTTGCGGAAGACTGGTTCGCGCCGGTGGAGGGCTTCCGCATCGGTTCCTGGTCGCGCGATCCGCAGCGCATCCCGATCGGTGGCAACCAGATGGCCATGACAACGCGTTCCCTGCATGCCTTCGGCGAACTCTATCGTCGCGGTGGCCGCACGGCAGACGGCGTGCAGGTGGTGCCGGAGCACTGGGTACAAACCTCCTGGGAACCCCGCACCTTCTCCCGCCATTCCGGCGACGGTTATGGCTACGGCTGGTTTCTCAGGGAGATCGGCGGCGCGCCGGTGCGCTTTGCCTGGGGCTATGGCGGCCAGATGCTCTACATCGTCCCGTCGCTGGCGCTGACGGTCGCCATGACATCGCAGGAAGCCTCACCCTCCGCCGCCAACGGCTACCGCGACCAGCTGCACGCCCTTCTCTCCGATATCATCGCGACGACGCGCCGGGGGTGAGCCCCATGCCGGACGATGCCTCTTCCCGCGCGGAAATGGGCATGGCATAGTCTAAGCATGGATCCGACCTTTGAACTCTCGCCGGATGTGAAGCTGCGGGTCGAGCGTATTGCCGCTCGATCCGGGCGGTCCGTCTCTGCCGTCATCGAGGATGCCCTTCAGAACGGGCATTCGCTGGATTGGCAGGAGCGGTTCGTGGAGCAGGTTTCCCGCGGGATTGCCGCGGCCGAGGACGGCGCATTTGCGACGCCTGCCGAGATTGACAGGTTGAGAGGCAAATACCGGTCCTCATGAGGCGGTGTCCCTGAATGCTTGTCTCATGGACGCTGCCGGCTCTGCGTGATCTCGAAGCGATCGGTGACTTTGTTGCCGAACACAATCCGGCGGCGGCACATGAACTCGTTGGAAATATTCTGGACAGGACGCAGCGCCTTCTTTCCGACAATCCGGAGGCTGGGCGTCGGGGACGCGTTGCCCGAACCCGCGACTGGTGATCAGCAAGACCTCCTACATCGTCGTCTATCGTGTGATGCATACGGTTGAAGTTCTGGCCGTCGTGCATGGCGCACGGGCGTGGCCGGAACGATTCGATTGACTTTTGACGGTGCCGGATGCTCGCCGTCGCTCTGGAAATGGCGGGCGGAGCACCTATCTCCCCTCGCATGAAGCACGCGATTGTTACAGGGGGTGCCGGCCTGATCGGCACAGGGATCTGCCGGCGTCTGCTCGATGCCGGCTGGAGGGTGGCATCCTTCGACATGAAGGATGGCGCACAGGATCTGCAGGAGGCGGGCCTGCGGTCTGTCTTCTGCGATGTCGGGGATGAGGCCTCCGTTGCCGGTGCCTTTGCCGAACTCGGCTGGCAACACCTCGACCTTCTCGTCAACAATGCCGGCATTGCCGGGCCGGTGAACGGGCCGATCCAGGATCTGTCGCTCGCCGACTGGCGGCGGGTGACCGACAGTCACTTGACGGCTGCCTTCCTGATGACCCGTTCGGCGGTGCCGCTGATGGGCGAGGGGGCCAGCATCGTCAACATGGCCTCCACCCGCGCCTTCATGTCCGAACCGCAGACGGAAGCCTATGCCGCGTCCAAGGGCGGTCTCGTGGCGCTCACCCATGCGCTCTCGGTCAGTCTGGGTCCTGATATCCGGGTAAATGCGATCGCGCCCGGCTGGATTTCGGGTGATGCCGAGCTTCTGCCCGAAGACCATGCGCAGCACCCCGCCGGCCGCGTCGGGCGGCCGGAGGATGTGGCCGATGCTGTGGTTTATCTGGTCGGCGCCGGCTTCATGACCGGGCAGGTGCTGGTTCTGGACGGCGGCATGACGAAGAAGATGATCTACGTGGCATAAGGGCGCCTTGCGCGGGCGGCTTTTGCCCCCTCTGGCTGCCGCCATCTCCCCCACAAGGGGGGAGACCGCAGAACGGGAAGACCTTCGCCGAACAAGCGCGGTTTGGCCAATGGCACTTGGCCGGTCTCCGGTCATCGTCCCCCGCTTCGAAGGTACCCGTCTCGCCACCGTGGAAATGGGGCAAGGCGCAGGCTCCAGGGGTCTCCCCCTCGTGGGGGAGATGCCCGGCAGGGCAGAGGGGGTTTCCCCATATGCCATCCCCCGCCCGCGCGGGGAGATGGCGGCAGCCAGAGGCGGACTTTTATCCGCCAAGCAGCCGAAATGTTATCAAGCCGAAATATCGATGACGCCGCAATCGCCGGCTTCGGAGCCGAAGGCGATCAGCTTGCCGTTGCTACTCCAGCTCATCGAGGTGATGGCGCCCTTGCCGGGGCGGCGCAGCAGGGCTTCCTTGCCGTCGCCCACCCGCACGCCGAGGATCATGCCGTCGATGAAGCCGATGGCGAGCACCTCTTCCACCGGATGGAAGGCAACGCAGGTGGCGAGAATATTGGCGCGGGTACCAAGCTCCAGCGGTGCCTTGCCCATCGGCCCGTCCTTGGCCGAGAAGGGCCAGACGATGGCAGCCGGCGCCCCGGAGGTGGCGAGCCACTTGCCCTTCGGCGACCAGGAATAGGATTTCACCTTGGACGGATAGCCGGTCATGCGCATATGGCGCGCCTCACCCGCCTTGCCGTCCAGCTTCCAGCCGTGCAGCGCATTTTCCTGCATGGTGGTGACGAGGAAACGGCCATCGGGCGAGAAGGTGACGCCGGTATGGGCCCCCTTCCAGTCGAGATCGGCGGCCGGCAGCTGGGTGTTGACCCAGTGCAGCGAGACGCCGTTGTAGCGGGCGGCTGCGATCCGCAGGCCCTTCGGCGCAAAGGCCAGTGCCTCGACCGTGCGCTCCTCGGCAAACTCCTTCACGCTACCGTCGGCGAGAACCACGACGCTCGACTTGCCATGCGCATAGGCGACCGCACCCTGCGGGCCGCCGGCCACGACATTGATCCACTTGCGCGGCGCTTCGGCGATCTGCGTTGCAGTGCCGTCGCCGGCAATGCGCATCACCTTTCCATCCTCGCCGCCGGTCAGCAAAGCTGCGCTGAAGGGGTCCTTCACGCAGGTCAGCAGGCCGTTATGGGCTTCGGTCACCTTCTCGCCGCCATCCAGCCGGCGGATCTCTCCGGCGGCTGTGGCGAAAAAGGGCGTGTCGCCGAGGAAGTGCGCCGCGACGACGTGACCTTCCAGATCCAGGGGCGCAACCGTCGGCATCAGGTCTGGTCTGCCTGGCAGGCGAGGAAGCTCTTTTCGATCTTCTCGCGGTCGAGGTCGCGGCCGATGAAGACGAGGCGGCTTTCGCGCTTCTCGCCGTCCTTCCACGGGCGCTGGTGATCGCCTTCGATGATCATGTGCACGCCCTGCACCACATAGCGTTCCTCATCGCCCTTGAAGGCGATGATGCCCTTGAGGCGCAGGATGTTCGGGCCGTCCGTCTGGGTCACCTTCTGGATCCAGGGGAAGAAGCGGTCCGGGTTCATCTCGCCGCCGCGCAGCGAGATGGACTTTACCGTCACGTCATGGATCGCGGAGGGCGCTGCGTGGTGATGATGGTCGTGATCGTGCCCATGGTCATGATGATCATCATGGTCGTGATGGTGGTGATCATGATCATGATGATGGTGGTCGTGATCGTGGTGGTGATGGTCGCAATCCGGGCCGCAGACATGATCCTCATGGCCGTGCTCGAGGAAATGCGGATCGTTTTCCAGCGCACGCTCCAGGTTGAAGGCGCCCTGATCCAGAACGCGGGCCAGATCCACGCCCGAGCGGGTGGTCTTGTAGATGCGGGCGGTCGGGTTGATGGCGCGGACGATCTCCTCGATCGTCGCCAGTTCCTGCGGCGTCACGAGATCGGTCTTGTTGACCACGACCACATCGGCAAACGCGATCTGGTCCTCGGCCTCGCGGCTGTCCTTCAGGCGCAGCGGCAGGTGCTTGGCATCGACGAGCGCCACGACCGCATCGAGTTCGGTCTTGGAGCGGACGTCATCGTCCATGAAGAAGGTCTGGGCGACCGGCACCGGATCGGCAAGGCCGGTGGTCTCCACGATGATGCCGTCGAAACGGCCGGGGCGGCGCATCAGGCCTTCGACGACGCGGATCAGGTCGCCGCGCACCGTGCAGCACACGCAACCATTGTTCATCTCGTAGATTTCCTCGTCCGCCTCGACGATCAGATCGTTGTCGATGCCGATCTCGCCGAATTCGTTGACGATGACGGCGTATTTCTTGCCGTGGCTTTCGGAGAGAATCCGGTTCAGCAGCGTCGTCTTGCCGGCGCCGAGATAGCCGGTCAGAACGGTCACGGGAATGGGCTTCTGGGGGGCGGTATCGGCCATTTGAACCTCCGGGAGTGGGTGCGCTCGACGAATGGAGCGGCAGCGGTTGGCGATCATATAAGGCCAACGCCGCAGCAGTTCAAAGGGCAATTGTATGTTATAAGATCACGGCTGGGCGACTGACAGGGCGGAGACGAGATCGGTCTTGGCAAAGTCCTCGCCGATATGGAGGAGCGGGCAGCCGAATTCCCTGGCGGTCGCATAGGCGAAGCAATCGCCGAAGTTGAGGCTGGCGGGATGAAAGTTTTTGCCGAACCGGCGATAGGCGTCTGCGGCCTGTTCGGCGCGCGCCGTCGTAACGTCGATGACCTCAGGGCTGAACAGAGACAGAAGCTCCTTCATTTCTGCGTCAAACCTCCGTCGTGCAGACACGATCAAGGCCTCCGTCAGCGTTGCCGCCGAGATGAGACATGTGGTGGCCCGGTTCAAGGCCGCCTCGCAAGCCGCTGCTTGATCCTCTGTTTTCAGGATGGCGATGAGTGCGGACGTATCGACGACGATCACCGGGGAAGGCCGTTTTCATCGTAGAGAAAATCCTGGCTGCGCGCAGCGGATGTCTCCGGGAACGGATCGAGTTTTTGGCGTACGCGTGCCTGAATGTCCCGGAGCGTGGGCTGTGCCTCCGGCGCCAGCATTGGCCGCGAGGCCATATCTGTCGCGACGATCCGCGCGACAACGCGGCCCTCGCGCGTCAACAACACGTCCTCGCCGTTTTCTGCGCGGTCAAGCAGTTCGGCTAGGTTTTACTGCGCATCTTTCACGGATATCTGCATGTCGCAATCCTCCGTTCCAAGCGAAAGATAGGCTGTTCTGCCGATCTTCGCAATCTCACGTCAGTGTTGCAACATCGAACCGATGCACGTCGTCCAGCAGTTCCAGAATGCCGGTCACCGCATGCGCGACCAGCATCTCGCCGCGTTCGGCGGTGGCGGCGGATGCGTTGCCGGCGACGCCGAGCGGGTTGAGATCGGCCATCTTCCAGCCGAAGGCATGCGGGCCATAGGCGCGCAGATGCTTGAAGTTTTGAGCAAAGTCCGACTGGCGCGACGAGAAGGCGGCGGCTTTCGACATATCCACCCGCTCCGGCCAGAGCGCCAGCATCACCGACGTCTCGATGTCGCCGCCATGAATGTCGATTGCCTTGTCTTGCGGCGCGATCCAGCCTTCCGGCTGTCCGAAGCGGGTCCAGCTGGTGGCAACCGCCAGCATGTCGAAGCGCACCCGCGCCTCGGTTGCCACGATCGTCATCAGCGGCGCATTGCCGCCATGGGCGTTCAGCATCACCAGCTTGCGGATGCCAAGCTCCGAAAGCCCTTCGGCAATCGCCAGCCAGCGGTTGACGGCCTGCGCGAAGGTGAGCGTGCGGGTGCCCGCCACATCCATGTGCTCGATGGAATAGCCGATCCGCTCCACCGGCAGGAAGGTCGCCGGCAGGTCCTGCGGCTTGGCCGCGATCAGCCGGTTGACCAACCCGGCGGCGATCAGGCTGTCGGTTTCGAAGGGCAGGTGTGGCCCATGCTGCTCATGCGCGCCAAGCGGCAGAACCGCGATCCAGTCGGCGCGGTCGTTCGGCGTCAGCCGGCGGTCATTGTCGTCGAAGCGGGGCTGGGGCAACGGCATCTGGCGGTCATGTCCTGCATTCGCTATGGATGGGCATCGGGATTGCATATAGCGGTCCCGGGCATGGCGGAAAACCCGGGCGGAGCGAATGAGCAAGAAGAAGGGCGACAAGAAGGACGAGAAGAAGGAAAAGGGCGCCAAGAAAAAGGGTAGCGTTTCCGTTGGCGACCTCGCACCCGCGCTGACGCAGGCGGCCCGTTCGCTGCGCACGGCACTGTCGCGCAATCTCGCCGATGGCGGGCTCTATGCCGGGCAGGACGGCGTCATTCTTCAGCTGTCGCAGGATCCGGGGCTGACACCGGGGCAACTCGCCCAGCGCCTTGGCGTGAAGGCCCCGACCATGACGCGCACCGTCGGTCGCATGGAGGCGCAGGGCTTTGTGGAGCGAAAGCCGGATGGCGGCGACGGACGGCTGATCAAGGTGCATCTGACGGAGACGGGCCGCCAGAGCGTGGAGCGCATTCACCGGGCGATCGATGACAGCAGCCAGCTGGCTCTGCAGGGCTTTTCCGAGAAAGAGGTGCGCACGCTGCTGAAGCTCCTGAAGGCGCTCGATCGCAATCTGCACGGCGTGGAGGCGCCGGAGCCGGAGGAGGAGTGAGTCAATCGTGCGTTCTTTAAATCGTGACGCAATTGTGACGCGGGATTGCCTCCCTCGATTAAACTGTTTAAATAAAATTTAAGAACGGCAGGACGGATCCACCAGGGAGGGGACGTGGCTCAAAAGGTCAAGCTTTCCACGATCGCCGAAAGTCTCGGGCTTTCGACGGCAACCATTTCGCTCGCCCTGCGTGACAGCCCCCTGGTGGCGGTCGATACGCGCGAAAAGATCAAGGAACAGGCGCGTACGCTCGGCTATATCTACAACCGCCGCGCCGCCAGTCTCAGAACCTCGCGTTCGGGCATCATTGGCGTTGTCGTGCATGACATCATGAACCCCTTCTACGGCGAAATCCTGAAGGCGATCGAAAGCGAGCTGGACCGCAGCCGCCACACCTTCATCCTGTCCAATCACTATGACTCGGTGGAGAAGCAGCGCACCTTCATCGAGACGCTGCTGCAACTGGGCGGCGATGGCGTGATCATGTCGCCGGCCATCGGCACGCCGATGGAGGATGTGAAGCTTGCGGAAGCCAATGGCATGCCGGCCATCCTGGTGGCCCGCTCCATGGATGGCGTCGATCTGCCGACCTATCGCGGCGATGATTCCTACGGCATATCGCTTGCCACCAACCATCTGATCGGGCTCGGCCATCGCACGATTGCCATGATCGGCGGCACGGACCAGACATCGACCGGCCGTGACCGCTACCAGGGCTATGTCAACGCGCTGCGCAAGGCCGGCATCGAGGTGGATCCGAACCTGCGCATTCCCGGGCCGCGCTCCAAGCAGGGCGGCTTCGAGGCGGCGGTCAACTTCCTCTCCCTGCCGCAAAAGCCGACGGCCGCCGTCTGCTGGAACGATCTGGTCGCCATCGGCCTGATGAACGGCATTGCGCGCGCCGGCCTGCAGCCGGGCCGCGACATTTCGGTGACGGGCTATGACGATCTGGAGGAGGCCTCCATCGCCACTCCGGCGCTCACCACCGTCTGGAACGGCCAGACGGAGGTCGGACGTCTTGCCGCGCGCGCACTTCTGGATAGATTGGCAGGCAGCCACGAGCCCGATGGCATGCACCTCATCAAGCCCGAAATGCGCATCCGGCAGTCCACCGGACCCTGCCATCCCCGCGCCTGACACGACAGGATAGACAGATGACCGATACCAAGATCACCGTGCTCGTTCCGGGCCGCATGCATCCGCGCGCGCTGGAGCGCCTTCAGGCCGCCTTCGACGTCATCCAGACCAGCGCCGGTGCGGAAATGGACCTGTCCGACGAGCAGAAGAGCCGTATCCGTGGCGCCGCTACGCTGAACCGCATGCCGGCCGCCTGGATCGACCAGTTGCCGGCCCTCGAGGTGATCTCGAATTTCGGCGTCGGCTACGATGGGGTTGACGCGGCCTATGCCGGGTCGAAGGGCGTCCTCGTTACCAACACGCCTGATGTCCTGAACGACGAGGTGGCGGATACAACGATCGGCCTGCTGCTGAACACCGTGCGCCGGCTTCCCGTGGCCGAAACCTGGCTGCGCGAGGGGCGCTGGGAAAAGGAAGGTCCTTTCCCGCTGACGCCCTTGTCGCTGAAGAATCGCCATGTCGGCCTGCTCGGGCTTGGCCGCATCGGGCTGGAGATCGCCAGGCGGCTGGAGCCGTTCAAGGTGAAGATCAGCTATCACACCCGCACCCCGCGCGAGGGCGTGCCGTACACCTATGCGGCCTCGCTGCTGGACCTGGCGCGCTCGGTCGATACGCTGATCTCCATCGTTCCGGCGACGCCCGAAACGCACAAGATCATCAATGCGGACGTCCTGCAGGCGCTTGGGCCGAACGGCGTCTTCATCAATGTCGGCCGCGGCACGAGCGTGGACGAGGCGGACCTGGAGGCGGCGCTGAAGGCCGGCACGATTGCCGCCGCCGGCCTCGATGTCTTCTATCACGAGCCGAAGGTGCCGGCCGGCCTGCTCGATCTGCCGAATGCCTCGCTGCTGCCGCATGTCGCCTCGGCCTCGGTGCCGACGCGCAACGACATGGCCGATCTGGTGGTGGACAATCTGATCGGCTGGTTCAGGGACGGCAAGGTGGTGACGCCGGTTGCCGAAACGCCGGTGAAGGGCTGAGCCTCAGCGGCGGGCCGCATAGGCCCGCACAGCCTCGCCGAAGGCTTCGAACAGGGCGCGGGACGGTGAATCCGTCTCCGCCCAGTATTCGGGATGCCATTGCACGCCGACCGCAAAGCCTTTTGCATCGATGACGGACACGGCCTCGATGGTGCCGTCCGCGGCGGTTGCCTCCACCTGCAGGCGGGGCGCCGTCCCGGCAATCGCCTGCCGGTGCAGCGAATTCACCTGCACTTCGCCGGCAAGGCCGAGATGGCGGGCAATGCAGGAGCCCTCCTGCACGAAGACCGGCTGTCGGATCGCATACATCTCGTCGCGGCTGTCCACCGGCGGCTTGCGATGATCCCAGATGCCGGGTTGTTCCTGGATTTCGCTGGCCAGCGTGCCGCCCAGCGCAACGTTCAGTTCCTGCAGGCCACGGCAGATGGCCAGCAGCGGAATGCCGCGCTCGATCGCCTTGCGGATCAGCGGCAGGCTGGTCGCATCGCGGGCCGGATCGAAGGGCCCGTCCGCCTCGGTCGCGACCTTGCCATAGAGCGAGGGATGCACATTGCTGGCCGAACCGGAGATGAGCACCCCGTCCACCCGGTCGAGAACCGCGTCGAGATCATGCCCGTCCTCAAGGGCGGGCACGATCAGGGGGATGACCTTCGCCACCTTCACCGCGGCATTGACATATTGCGTCTGCGCGGCGTGCCAGTCGGCCTTGTCGAGATGGCGAATGTCGGCGGGGATGGCGATGATGGGGGCAGGCATGCGGGCGTCTCCACATTGAGCGCCGCGTTCTTGATCCGAGGCCGGGGTCAAGTCAAGACCCGGCATGGCGGCGGGCGGCTCGGCGGTCGCGCCGGATGCACGGGTCGGACGAGTGTGCAGATCAGGGCCGCATCTTTCGGTCGTCAAAGGCTTATTAGACGAAAGTATCGGCCAAACGCCGGATTTGCGACGCAGGAATATTAGCGCGCTTCTTGCGTGGCGTCTGGCGGCATGGTTACTTCAGACATGGCCGCGCATAGGGGAACGGGACTGCTGCGGCTTGAAACAACGGGAGGGTTTTATTCATGGATCGTCGTTCATTTTTCAAGAAGGCGGCTGTTACGGGTGCGGGCGCCGCTGCTGCCACCACGCTCGCGGCTCCGGCCATTGCCCAGTCCATGCCGAAGATCAGCTGGCGTCTGACCTCGTCTTTCCCGAAATCGCTGGACACGATCTTCGGCGGCGCGGAGGACATCGCCAAGCGGGTTGCGGCCGCAACGGACGGCAACTTCACCATCCAGACCTTCGCCGCCGGCGAAATCATTCCCGGCCTGCAGGCGGCTGACGCCGTTTCGGCCGGCACGGTGGAAATGTGCCACACCTGCTCCTACTACTATGTTGGCAAGGATCCGACCTTCGCAATCGGCACCGCCATTCCCTTCGGCCCGAACGCCCGCCTGACCAATGGCTGGTTCTATCAGGGCAATGGCAACAAGCTGCTCAACGAATTCTACGCGACCCATGGCCTGCAGGGCTTCATCGCCGGCAATACCGGCGTGCAGATGGGCGGCTGGTTCCGCAAGGAAATCAACACGGTCGATGACTTCAAGGGCGTCAAGATGCGCATTGCCGGCCTTGCCGGCCGCGTGGTGGAAAAGCTCGGCGTCGTGCCGCAGCAGATCGCCGGCGGCGACATCTATCCCTCGCTCGAGAAGGGCACCATCGATGCGGCCGAATGGGTCGGTCCCTATGACGACCAGAAGCTCGGCTTCTACAAGGTTGCCAAGTATTATTACTATCCGGCCTTCTGGGAAGGCGGCCCGGTCATCCATGCTTTCGTCAACAAGCAGAAGTTCGAGGCCCTGCCGAAGGCCTACCAGACGATCATCGAGGATGCCTGCGCCTACGCCAACACCAACATGATGGCGAAATACGACACCAAGAACCCGATCGCCATCAAGGAACTGGTCGGCCAGGGCACCGTGCTTCGCCCGTTCAGCCAGGAAATCCTCGAAGCCTGCTTCAAGGCAGCGATGGAGGTCTATGCCGATATCAGCGCCAAGAACGAGTGGTTCAAGAAGATCTATGAGGATCAGGTGGCCTACAAGCGCGAAGGCTATCTCTGGAACCAGCTGTCGGAATATACCTACGATACCTTCATGATGATTCAGCAGCGCAGCGGCAAACTCTGAGCGTCCGCAGCCCTGGACCAAACGAAAGCCTCCGGAGCCCTCGGGTTCCGGAGGCTTTTTCGTCCGAGCTGTGCTTGAGAACGACAGAATGCGTTTCGGCCGAAGGCGGTCAACGCCTTCGGCCGAAAGAGTGAAGCATCAACCTTTGGATCTCTCCGGAAAAGCAGGTTGCGCGTTTTCCGTTCAACCTCAGGGATTGATCTTCGGTGGCTCGCCGAGATTCATCGGTGGCAGGCCGAAATTGGGCATCTGGTTTCCGCCGCCCGGTGCGCCGAACAGCGGCACTTCGATCTTGACCGTGCTGGGATCGACCTTCGGCGTATGGTCCAGCCAGTAGGTGACCGTCTCCGGCCAGAAGATGACGATGGCAACGAGGATCAGCTGCATGCACAGCCATGGGATCGCGCCCATGTAGATATCCGTCGTCTTGACGCTGCGGGGCGCAATCGAGCGCAGGTAGAACAGCGCGAAACCGAAGGGCGGGTGCATGAAGCTTGTCTGCATGTTGATGCAGATCAGCACGCCGAACCAGATCAGGTCGATACCGAGCGATTGGGCGACCGGCGCCAGCATCGGGATGACGATGAAGGCGATCTCGAAGAAATCGAGGAAGAAGGCCAGCACGAAGATGAAGCAGTTGACGAAGATCAGGAAGCCGACGGCGCCGCCCGGCACGTGGGAGAGCATGTGCTCGATCCACAGGCCGCCGTTCATGCCCTGGAAGACGAGGCTGAAGCAGGTGGCGCCGACCAGGATGAACACCACCATGGCGGTGATGTGCATGGTGGAATGCATGCCCTGCTTCACCAGATCCCAGCTGAGGCGCCGGTGCATGGCCGCGAGCGCCATGGCACCGACGACGCCGAGCGCACCGGCTTCCGTCGGTGTGGCAAGGCCCATGAAGATCGTGCCGAGCACCAGAAAGATCAGCACGATGGACGGCACCATGCCGGCAAGCACGCGCCAGACGAGGGCCATGTTCAGCTCGCCGCGCGCTTCCGGCGGCAGGGCGGGCAGATCCTTCGGCCGGATGATCGACATGGCCAGGATGAACAGCAGGAAGATCGCGATCTGCAGGATCGAGGGGCCGATTGCCCCGAGATACATGTCGCCGACGGAGCGGCCGAGCTGGTCAGCCAGCACGATCAGCACGAGCGAAGGCGGAATGACCTGCGTGATGGTACCGGAGGCGGCGATGACGCCCGTGGCAAGGCGCGGATTGTAGCCGTATTTCAGCATGATCGGCAGGGAGATCACGCCCATGGTGATGACCGAGGCTGCCACCGTTCCGGTGATGGCGCCCAGCACGGCACCGACGAGGATGACCGCATAGGCAAGGCCGCCCGGGATCGAGCCGAACAGTTTTCCGGTGCCCTCAAGCAGATCTTCCGCAAGGCCGCAGCGTTCGAGGATCGCGCCCATGAAGGTGAAGAAGGGAATCGCCAGAAGCAGATCGTTCGAGACGATGCCGAAGATGCGCAGCGGCAGCGCCTGCAGGAAGGCCTGCTCGAAATGACCGGTGACCACGCCGATCAGACCGAAGAACAGGCCAACGGCCGCCAGCGAAAACGCCACCGGAAAGCCGTAGAGCATGAAAATAATCATGCCGACGAACATCGCCGGCGGGATGATGCCAAAATCAAACATGCCGTATCCCCCCGGATCGCTTTACTGCAGCGGCTTTTCGTATTTCGTGTCGATATCGATGATGCCCATCAGGCCGGCAATGCGCTTGATGAGTTCGGAGATGCCCTGCAGGGCGAGCAGCGCGAAACCCGCAAAGATCACCAGCTTGATCGGCCAGCGGATCAGGCCGCCCGCATTCGAGGAGATTTCCATTTCCCTCACGGAAAGCACGAAGACGGGCCAGGACAGCCAGGCGAGATAGAGGCAGGCCGGCAGAAGGAAGACGAGGATGCCGATGACATCCACCCACAGCCGCTTGCGCTCCGACAAGGCGCCGTAGACAAGGTCCACGCGCACATGCTCGTTGCAGCGCAGGGTATGCGAGGCACCCATCAGCACCACGAAACCGAACATGTACCACTGGATTTCAAGCCATGCGTTCGAACTGTAGTTGAACGCATAGCGGATCATGGCATTGCCGGCGCTGACAAGGCAGCAGGCCAGAACCAGATATCCCGAAAATTTGCCGACGGCTTCACTGACACGGTCGATCCCACGGCTGACCGCAAGCAGACTGCTCAACATGCACTCCCCCACGCTTTCTTGTTCTTGTATCTTCTCTAAGGCGAAAATGCCCTCTCACGCAACGCTACGAACGTCGTGGCCCGAAGCTTTTGTCATTCGTTGCGCGCCTTGCCGGCTCGCGCGCAGCAATGGAACCCGGCTTACCGTTTTTGGAACGACGAGCGGCAGGATGCCGCGCTCTTCTCCGCGGCCCTGCAACAGCCGGCTGCATTGCGCTTTTCGGCCAGTTTGTGTAGATCTAGTAGAGAGGCAGGAATACGGTCACAGGCGGCGCCACGCCGGCCAGCGACCCTCAGGGGAGAGTTATTGATGGACCATCATCACAGCGGACCGGTCGAAACGGGTGCACCCATGGATTACCGGGAGCACGAAAAGACCTATTCCCTGTTTCTGGCCGGGGCCAAGTGGGGCACCATGATGGTCGTCGTGCTGATGGTAGCCATGGCCGCCGGCTTCTTTGCGGGCGGTGGCCTGCTGGGCGGCCTGCTTCTCTTCATCATCCTGAACGCCGCCGGCTTCTATCTGCTGCGCTGATTGCGCGGACTCCGGCGTTCCGCGTCCACGCGCCGATGATGGCGAGGGCTTCTGCCCTGCCGAGGCGTTGTCTGTCGCACAGCCTGTAGCCATCAGAGGGCCGGTTCGAGAATCAATTGATCGACGGCGGGTTCGAGATCGGTGCCGGCTGTTCCCTGTGCATTGAGCGGCTGCAGGATGAAAGCGCCCTGTGCGCCGCCGATCAGGCCGGTTCCCCTGGCATCAGGCATTTGTGGCAGCATCTCCGCGCTTGGCTTGCGATAGGTGCCGGCCAGCGACAGGCCGGCAACGCCGGTGCCGCTTCTTGCCAGAACCGACCAGCTCATCACGGAATGATCCGGCGCCGTGCCCTTCATGCTGCTGCGGCTCAGCCTTGCGGTATAGCTCTGTCGGTCATTGCTGCCGGTCGGGCTGTAATTGCACATCAGCGGTGTCTTCGCGTCGAAGGCCTGCGCCTCCGGATCCGGCGAGGTGCAGACAAGCGTTCCGACCGCGATGCGGCTCTCGTCCTCCGTCTGTGCCTCGGTCTGAGCCTGCGCGACGAGAGCCGACAGGCCGCCGCAGAGGGCGGCAACAGTGAGAAGTCTCGGCGTCATGCAACCCGGCATCGATCTCTCCCTTGGTTGGAGAGCGAACGCAGCAGAGGCCTGCGAGTTCCGATCGAGCCTGTTTTGCCGGGTCAGGCGCCGCTGTTGCCGGATGCAGAACGGGTGCGGGCCACGCCATCCTGTGCGGGCTTGTAGTTGGGATCGAGGCGGGCGGCGTGGTTATAGGACTTGAAGGCCTTCACCATATCACCGCGACGTTCATAGACGAGCGCCTGGTTGGCCCAGGATTCCGCCCGCTTTTCGTCGAGGTCGATGGCGTGGTTGAAGTCCGCGAACGCATTCTCGTCGTCGTTCAGCGCGAGGTAGGAAACGCCGCGGCCGTTATACGGTTCCGGCGAGGAGGGGGACAGCGAGATCGCCTTGGAGAAGTCCTCGATCGCCTGATTGTGCTGTCCGCGGATCTGGTAGATCAGGCCGCGATTATGCCAGGCGCGACCATCGGTGGTTTCCAGCTGGATCGCCCGGTTGAAGTCGCTGAAGGCCTCGTTGATGCGACCGGCCTGGCGATAGATGTTGCCGCGCCCGATCAGCGCCACGTCATAGTTCGGGTTGATCTGCAGCGCCGCATTGTAGTCGTTCACCGCATCCGCCGGCTTGCCCATGTTGCGATAGACCAGAGCGCGGTTGGCATAGGCCTGATAGAGACGCGGGTTCAGCTGGAGGGCCCGGTTGAAATCGTCCACGGCCTTGCGGAATTCGCCGGCACGGCCATAGGCGGTGCCGCGCACGTTGTAACCTTCCGGATCCTGCGGATTGGAATTGATGACCGACGACAGCGAGGCGATATTCTGCTCGGAGCCCTGCGCGCGATCAAGCCGGATGACGTCGGTGCTCTGCGTCTGGCAGCCGGTCAGTGCCAGGCCGGCCAGCAGGAGTGCGACACCCGATCGCAGGGACATGATCTGCCTGGTGCGGCCGACGGGCATGGACGAAAAGCGGGCGGCAGGCGAAAGGGCTGTGGTCTTGACGGCCATCAGGCGCAGATCCTCGTGTCAATCAGCGGAATGTCAGATCCGGGAAATCAAAAAAGCGGTGGCGAAATGTTTCGCCCCCGCCTTGAAAGCACGAAAAAACGTCGAAAAGACGGCCAATTAGCGACCGGCGCGGGGACCTGCAACCAGGCCTTCGCGCTGTGCGCGCTTGCGGGCCAGCTTGCGAACGCGACGAACGGCTTCAGCCTTTTCGCGGGCGCGCTTCTGAGACGGCTTCTCGTAGTAGTCGCGCATCTTCATTTCACGGAAAATGCCTTCGCGCTGCATCTTCTTCTTGAGAGCGCGGAGAGCCTGATCGACGTTATTGTCGCGGACAAGTACCTGCACGTGAATCCCGATCCTTTGGTTTTTTCGAGTTGACCGCCCCGGAACTGTCCAGTCCAGAACGAAACAATAGGGGGTTAAGCGCGGCCAACAGCCGTGCAATTGGAGAAGGCACATAACAGAAGGTTTTGGTGAAGTCCAGCGGGCTGAAAGCGGGGCTGTCGAAATTCTTCGAAAACCGCCGGAAGCCTTGCAAACCGGGCTTTCTGCGTTGTCGCCGACCCCCGGTAGTGCCGCTTTTCCATTGGCTTTTTGCGCAGTCTTCCCCATGTTTCAGGCACACGGAAACCCCGAGTCTCAAGGAGCCTGTCATGCGTGTCCTGTCCTATTCCCGTTTCGGCAAGCCGGAGGAGGTGCTGACACTTGCCGAGTCTCAGCGCCCGGAGCCCGGACCCGGCGAGGTCAGGCTGCGCATGCATCTGTCGCCGATCCACAATCACGATCTCATCACCATTGCCGGCAATTACGGATACAAGCCGCCGCTGCCCGCCGTCGGCGGCAGCGAGGGATACGGAGTCATCGACCAGTTGGGTGAGGGCGTCTCCGGCATTGCGCCCGGCCAGCGCGTGGCGGTGAGCGGCCTGAAGGGCGCCTGGGCGCAAGAGGTCGTGGCGCGTGCCGCCTCGCTGGTGCCGCTGCCGGATACGGTCGATGACGAAACGGCGGCGCAACTGATCGCCATGCCGCTGAGCGCATTGACGCTTCTCGAATTCACCGGAATCCAGCCGGGCAGCTGGCTGGTCCAGAACGCGGCAACCGGTGCGGTAGCCAAGGTGCTGGCACAGCTTGCAAAGGTGCGCGGCGTGCATGTCGTCAATCTCGTGCGGCGGGCGGAGGCGGTGGCCGAACTGGAGGCGCTTGGCATCGGCAATGTCGTGGTCACAGCGGGGGATTGGAAGAAGGAGGTCTCGGCGCTGACCGGCGGCGCACCGATTGCGGTGGCGGTCGATGGCGTCGGCGGCACGGCGTCCGGCGATCTGCTTTCCGTGCTGGGTGAGCATGGGCAACTGGTCGCGTTCGGCGCCATGTCCGGTCAGCCGATGCAGATCTCCGCCGGCGAGATGATCTTCAAGCAGGCGGTGGTCAAGGGTTTCTGGCTCGGCAAGATGATGGAGACCATGCCGCCGGAGGAGATGCGCCGGCTGGTGGGCGAACTGGTGGCCCGCGCGGCAAGCGGCCAGATGAGGCTGCAGACCGATGCCGTGTTTGGGATCGCCGATGCGGCGCAGGCCATGCGGGCTGCCGCCGAGAGCGGCCGCAAGGGCAAGGTCCTCGTTCGCCTCGCCGGCTGAGGGAGGATTGCGTGACGCGCGGTGGAAAGGTGCCGCGTGTCGAAACAAGGGTTTGAATGCGTCGCAAAGCAGCCATTGCGACGCCGGTTGATTTGCGATCAGTATGGCTCTACCCACGGGCTTGGGTTCGACGGAGCTATAGGCACATATGCGCAAATATTCGGTCTTCGCGCTGGTCAAAGAGGCCATGCGCAGCCACAAGGGATGGGAGCCGCACTGGGTCTCCCCCGAACCGCGTTCCTCCTACGATGTGATCATCATCGGCGGGGGCGGACATGGTCTCGGCGCCGCCTATTATCTCGCCAAGGAGCACGGCATCACCAATATCGCGGTGATCGAGCGCGGCTGGCTTGGCGGCGGCAATACCGGCCGCAACACCACGATCATCCGGTCCAACTATCTCTATGAAGAGAGCATGGACATCTACGAGCATTCCCTCAAGCTGTGGGAAGGCCTCAGCCAGGATCTCAACTACAACGTCATGTATTCGCCGCGCGGCGTGATGATGCTGTCGCACAATACCCATGACATGCAGAGCTTCAAGCGGCACATCAATGCCAACCGGCTCTATGGCATCGACAATGAATGGTTGACGCCGGAGCAGGCAAAGGCCTTCTGTCCGCCGCTCGACATTTCCAAGACCGCCCGCTACCCGATCAACGGTGCTGCGCTGCAGAAGCGTGGCGGCACGGCCCGTCACGATGCGGTGGCCTGGGGCTATGCCCGCGCGGCCTCCGATCGCGGTGTGCACATCATCCAGAATTGCGAGGTGACCGGCATCCGCCGCGGGCCGAGTGGCGAAGTCACGGGCGTCGAAACCAGTCGCGGTTTCATTGGCGCGAAGAAGATCGGCGTCTCCGCTGCAGGCCACTCCTCCGTCGTCATGCAGATGGCCGGCGTGCGCGTGCCGCTGACCAGCAATCCGCTGCAGGCGCTCGTCTCCGAGCCGCTGAAGCCGATTTTTCCCTGCGTGGTGATGTCCAACACGGTGCATGCCTATATCTCGCAGTCGGACAAGGGCGAACTTGTCATCGGCGCCGGCACCGACCAGTATCACTCCTATTCCCAGACCGGGGGCCTGCAGATCATCACCCACACGCTGGATGCGATCTGCGAGCTGTTCCCGATCTTCCGCCGCGTCAAGATGATGCGCCAGTGGGGCGGCATCACCGACAACACGCCGGATCGCTCCGCCATCCAGAGCGTGACACCCGTGCCGAACCTCTTCGTCAATTGCGGCTGGGGCACCGGCGGTTTCAAGGCGACACCCGGCTCGGCCAATCTGTTCGCCCACCTGATCGCCCGCGGCGAGCCGCATCCGCTGGCTGCCGGCCTGACGCTCGACCGCTTCCGCACCGGCCGCCTGATCGACGAAGCGGCCGCCGCCGCCGTCGCGCACTGACGAGGGGACCACGATGCTTCTGATCCACTGCCCCTATTGTGGCGAGGACCGCTCCGAACTGGAGTTCCGCTGGGCCGGCGAGGCGCATATTGCGCGCCCGGACACCATTTCGGCGATCTCCGACGAGGAATTCGCCGAGTATTTCTTCATGCGTGACAACACCAAGGGCATTGCCTGGGAGCGCTGGCGTCACATCCATGGCTGCGGCCGCTTCTTCAACGCGATCCGCGATACCGTCAGCGACAAGTTCCTGCTGAGCTACAAGGCCGGGCTGCCGCGTCAACCTGTGCCCGGCTCCGAGCCTGCGGCCGCGCCGGCCGTTGAAGGAGGTGTCGCATGACCACCCATCGTATCAAGGGTGCCGGACGCCTGACGCCGGCCCGCACCGCCCGCTTCACCTTCGACGGCAAGATCTACACTGCGCTGGAAGGCGATACGGTTGCCTCCGCGCTGCTTGCCAATGGCGTGCACCTGATGGGCCGCTCGTTCAAGTATCACCGTCCCCGTGGCATTCTGACCGCTGGCCCGGAGGAGCCGAATGCGCTGCTCGACGTTTCCCGCGATGCCGCCCGCCGGCAGCCGAACGTGCGCGCCAGCGTGCAGGAGGTGTTCGACGGTGCGATCATTCGCTCGCAGAACCGCTGGCCCTTCCTGTCCTTCGATATCGGCGGCTTCAACAACCTGTTGTCCGCCTTCTTCCCGGCCGGCTTCTACTACAAGACCTTCATGTGGCCGCGCGAGGCCTGGGCAAAACTCTACGAGCCGATCATTCGTCGGGCCGCCGGTCTCGGTGTTGCGCCGAAGGAAGCGGATCCCGATCACTACGCCAACCGGTTTGCCCATTGCGACGTGCTGGTGGCGGGTGGCGGGGCGGCCGGCCTCACGGCCGCGTTGTCTGCTGCCCAAACCGGCGCCGACGTCATCCTCGTCGACGAGCGGGCGGAGGTCGGCGGCGCGCTGCTGTTCGATACCGCCGTCACGATCGACGGCAAGCCGGGCTATGACTGGGCGCAGGATGTGCTCCGGCAGTTGACGGCCATGCCGAATGTGCGGGTGCTGACCCGCACCACCGTGTTCGGCTATTACAACCATAATTTCCTCGGTCTTGTGGAGCGGGTCACGGATCACCTCGCCAGCCCGGATGCGGCGCTGCCGCGCGAGCGGCTGTGGCAGGTGCGCGCCAGGAAGGTGGTGCTTGCCACCGGCGCCATCGAGCGCCACATGGTATTTGCCAACAATGATCGCCCCGGCATCCTGCTCGCCTCCGCCGCGCGGCTCTATCTCAATCACTATGGCGTTGCCGTCGGCTCTAAGGTCGGTGTCTACACCGCCCATGATTCCGCCTACGAGGCAGCGATCGACCTGAAGCGGGCCGGCGTGGATGTGGTGACCATCGTCGATTGCCGCGCCAAGCCGGGCGAAGCGGTGGTCTCTGCCGCCCGCAGCCTCGGCATCGAGGTGCTGACCGGCTATTCGGTCATCGATACGGCGGGGCATTTGCGCATCTCCTCGATGACGGTGGCGCGCAACGGTTCCAGCAACAACCGCAAGATCCCGGTGGATGCGCTGCTGATGTCCGGCGGCTGGACGCCCTCGGTGCATCTCTTCTCGCAGTCGCGCGGCAAGCTGAAGTTCGACGCGGCGACCGAACGCTTCCTGCCGGATGTGCATGTGCAGGATTGCGTCTCTGTCGGCGCCTGCAACGGCACGGATGATTTGAACACGCTGCTCTCCGACGCCGCGGCAGCGGGCGGGGGTGCGCTCAGCCTTTCGGGCGAGGTTCCCTTTGCCTGGACGGGCGGCATGATCGGTGCCGCCGAAGGGGCCGGAAAGGACAAGGTCGTCAAGGCCTTCGTCGATTTCCAGCACGACGTGACGGCCAAGGACATCCGCCTTGCCGTGCGCGAAGGCATGCATTCGATCGAGCACATCAAGCGCTTCACGACGAATGGCATGGCGTCTGACCAGGGCAAGCTCTCCAACATGCACGGTCTGGCGATTGCCGCCGAAATGCTTGGCAAGGAGATCCCCAAGGTCGGCCTCACCACCTTCCGCGCGCCCTACACGCCCGTCACCTACGGCACGCTGATCGCCCATTCGCGGGGGGCGCTTTTCGACCCCGCCCGCAAGACGCCGCTGCATGCCGAGCTGGTCAAAGCCGGCGCCGAATTCGAGGATGTCGGCAACTGGAAGCGTGCCTGGTATTTTCCGAAGCGCGGCGAGGACATGCATCAGGCCGTCAATCGCGAGTGCCGCACGGCGCGCACGGTGGCCGGCGTGTTCGATGCCTCCACGCTCGGCAAGATCGAGGTGGTCGGTCCGGATGCGGCAAAATTCCTGAACCTGATGTACACCAATGCCTGGGACAATCTGAAACCCGGCAAATGCCGCTACGGCATCATGACCCGCGAGGACGGTTTCGTCTATGACGATGGCGTCGTCGGGCGGCTCTCGGAAGACCGCTTCCATGTGACGACGACGACGGGCGGTGCACCGCGCGTGCTGCACCACATGGAGGATTATCTCCAGACGGAATTCCCCGATCTCAAGGTCTGGCTCACCTCCACCACCGAACAGTGGTCGGTGATTGCCGTACAGGGTCCCAAGGCGCGTGAGATCATTGCACCGCTGGTGGAAGGGCTCGATCTTTCCAACGAGGCCTTCCCGCACATGAGCGTGGCGGAATGCACCGTGATGGGCGTTCCGGCCCGTCTGTTCCGCGTCTCCTTTACCGGCGAACTCGGCTTCGAAGTCAACGTGCCCGCCGACTACGGTGCTGTCGTCTGGAAGGCGATCTGGAGCAGGACCGAGGCCATGGGAGGCTGCCTCTATGGCACGGAAACCATGCACGTGCTGCGCGCGGAAAAGGGCTACATCATCGTCGGCCAGGATACGGACGGCACGGTGACGCCTGATGATGCGGGCTATGGCTGGGCCGTCTCGAAGAAGAAGCCGGATTTCGTCGGCATTCGCGGCCTCAAACGCCCGGACCTGATGCGCGAGGGCCGCAAGCAACTGGTCGGCCTTCTCACCAGGGATCCGGCCGAGGTGCTGGAAGAGGGCGGCCAGATCGTGGAGAACCCCAACCAGGTGAAGCCGATGACCATGCTCGGTCACGTGACCTCCGCCTACTGGTCGGAAAATCTCGGCCGTTCGATTGCCATCGGCCTTGTTGCCAATGGCCGGGCGCGGATGGGCGAGACGCTCTACGTGCCGATGAAGGACAAGACGATTGCCGTCGAAGTGACCGACATGGTGTTCTTCGACAAGGAAGGAGGCCGCATCCATGGCTGAGCTTGCCACCCGCACCTTGCCGCTTGCCGGCGCTTATGGCGGATCGCCTGCGGTGCAGCTGCAGCCGGCTCGTCCGGCGGCCCGCATTTCTCTGCGCGCCCGCCCCGATGCTGTCGAGGCTTTGTCCGCTGCGCTCGGGTTGTCTCTGCCGACCGCGCCCAAAACCTCGGCCACGGGCGGCGGCCGCACGGCTCTCTGGCTCGGCCCGGATGAATGGCTGGTGATCGATGACGGCGATGGCGGCCTGATGCAGGCGACAGCCGCCTCCGGGGCCGTGCACTCGGCCACCGACGTCTCCCACCGCAACACGGCGATCCTGGTGTCGGGTCCCGGGGCTTCCCAGGCGCTGAATGCCGGCTGCCCGCTTGACCTCTCGCTGAAGGCCTTTCCGGTCGGCGCCTGCGCCCGCACCCTGTTCGGCAAGATCGAGGTGGTTCTGCTGCGCACAGGCCCGGATGCCTTCCGGCTGGAATGCTGGCGCTCGTTTTCAGACTATGCCTTCGGCCTTCTGGCCGAAGCGGCGACGGACGCGGAGATCTGAGGCGCGGTCCTCGTCTGCGCAATGCCATCAGGGGCGCCCGCCGGGAACGGCCGGCGCCCCTTGTTCTGATCAGAACTCACCCCATTCCTGTGTCCGCGCCCCTCCGGTGCCTGTGGCAGCCAGCCGGCGTGGACTGCGGCCCTGCGCAGCACCCGGGGCGGTCGCCATGTCGCGTGCGACCTCTCTGAGGGCCTGCGCATCGTGGCGTGTCTCGGCGATACGGAATTGCTCCACCAGTCCGCGCAGCCGGGCGGCTTCGGCGGCAAGCGCCGTGGAGGCGGCGGTCGATTCTTCCACCATGGCCGCATTCTGCTGCGTCGTCTGGTCCATCGCATTGACGGCCTGGTTGACCTCCATCAGGCCGGTGGATTGCTCGCGCGAGGAGGTGGCGATCGCTTCCATATGCCCGTTGATCTCCAGAATGAAATCGCCGATGGTCTTCAGCGCGCTGCCGGCATTGCGCACCAGATCCACGCCATTTTCCACTTCCGTGGACGAATTCTGGATGAGGCCCTTGATCTCCCGCGCGGCGGTCGCTGCACGCTGGGCAAGCTCGCGCACTTCCTGGGCGACGACGGCAAAGCCCTTGCCGGCATCTCCGGCACGTGCCGCTTCCACGCCTGCATTCAGGGCCAGCAGATTGGTCTGGAAGGCGATCTCGTCGATCACCCCGATGATGTTGGAAATCTGCTGCGAGGAATCCTCGATCTTGGACATGGCGAGCTCTGCCTGCGAGACGACCTCGGCCGATTCTGTTGCGGCACGGGTGGCGCGCTGTGCCACGCTGCGGGCCTCCTCGGTGCGCCGGGTGGAGTTCGACACGTTGGCAGTGATCTCGTCCAGCGCGGCCGCTGTCTCCTCCAGCGCGGCGGCCTGCTGCTCGGTACGCTTGGAGAGGTCGTTGGCGCCCTGGCTCAGCTCCCGCGACCCGCTGTCGATCGCCGACGTCGTAGTCGCGACGGAGTTCATGGCGTTGCGAAGCTGAAGAACGGCCGCGTTGAAATCGCTGCGCAGTCCTTCGAAATCTGCGGCAAAGGGTTCATGGAAACTGAAGGTCAGGTCACCGGAGGAGATGCATTTCAGGCCATGGGCAAGGCTGGTTGTCGCGTGCTGCATGTCATCCGCCCGCTTGCGGTCGAGGGCGGCTACGCGGTTGCGCTCTTCTTCGCCGAGATGGCGATTGCGTTCCGTTTCTTCCTCGAGGGTACGTGCGCGAAGGCCATTTTCCTTGAAGATCTGCACGGCCGTTGCCATCTGGCCGATTTCATCCACTCGCTCCGTGCCCGGCACGTCCACGCCAAGATCCCCTTCAGCCAGCTTCTGCATGGTGCCGGTCATGGTGGCGATCGGCTGGGAGATCGAGCGCGAGACAAGCCACATGGCCAGAACGCCGGCAATCAGCACGCCGAGGCCGACGCCGGTCTGCGTCCAGGCATCGGACGTGTTGCGGGCGATCAGAGCCTGATCGAGCGCAGTGGCCTGGGCAAGGGCGATCTCGGCCGGAACCTCGATCAGCACCGCCCATGGCGTCTTGGTGCGGCCGAGCTTGATCGGCGAGAGGACGCGGAAGGTCTTGCCATCCTCTATGGCTTCCTCATTGCCAGACTGGATCTTCGGCAGAAGCTCGCCAAGGGCGGGATTGAGCTTCTCCATGGAGGCGCCGACCAGATCCGGCTTTTCGCTGGAGGCGACCACCAGTCCCTTGTGGCTGATGATGCTGACGGACGCCTTGCCGCCGAACAGGCCCCCCTTCACCGTTTCCGCCAGTTTCTGCACGAAGGAAAGATCGAAGTCGGCACCCGCGACGCCGGCGAATTTGCCGTTGATCGTCAGTGGCACGGACATGGTGGCGAGATAGACGCTTTTGCCCTGTACGATATAGGGAAGGGGGTCGAGGATGCTTTCGCCCTGACCCGTTTGCGGTCCGATATACCAACCGCCCTTCATCACGCCATTCGGATGCAGTTCACGGCTGTCGTATTCCACGAGCGGCTGGATCTCGATCCCGCCATTGGCGCCGCGCGTCCAGTAGGGCAGGAAGCGGCCCGTGGCATCGGAGCCGGTCTTCTTGTTGTTGCGGTAGGCCTCGTCATCGCCATCCAGCGCATTCGGTTCCCAGGCGCTGTAGGTGCCGTTGAACTGCGGATTGTCCTGAAGAACCTTCAGCAGAACGGCATTGAACTGCTTGCGGCGTTCCGTGGCCGGAATGGCGCCGCTGCCGGCCATGGCCTCGAAGCTGCGGCCGATGTTGCGGGCGGCATCGAATGCCTCGTTGAGCGTGCCCTGAATGGAGCCGGCCTGTGTGGACGCGATGCTCTTCAGGCTCTTTGTCGTCATGGACCGTGTCAGCTCGGACATGTTCTGGCTGACGAACCGCTGGCTGTTTGAGGTCGCCAGAATGCCATAGCCCAGAAGCCCGCCGACAGCCGAAAGAACGCTGAGCCCTGACAGCACGGCGATCTTCATCTTGATGGAACGAAATTGCATTGTCTTAGCCCCACGTCTTGTTTGCACGCGGATTTGAGGGCTCTATGTTTTAGTGATTGTTAATTGACAAAAAACAGGAATTCCACGGAGAGAATCATAAAAGCCCTTGTTTTTGATCGGTTTTACATTTTTGCAGTGCGGCATTCCCGACGTCCGTCCTTAGACTTAAGTCCTAGAAAGAAAATTCAGAACGGCGTGCAGCGGTCTCGGGAGTACAGCTCGAGGGTGGTGTTTTGCCAACAAGAACCAGTTTGCGACTGATCCGGCAGCGCTCAGTCCATCGCGGCGAATCGCGGAAAACCTTAGCTCACCAGTCGTCCGGCCGGTCCTTCGGGTCGAACTGCACGATGGTCGTCCACTGGGCGGTGAGGGCGGGCTTGCGCTCGTTTTCGATGTCGACGGTCACGTCATAGGTGGTCATCAGCATGCCGGCGCCGCGCAGGCGGGCTTCGGTCAGCGTGAAACGCCCGCGAATGCGGCGGCCAGTGCGCACCGGCGAGCCGAAGCGCAGCTTGTCGAAGCCGTAGTTCAGGCCCATGGTCTGTTCGCGAATGCGCGGCAGCGAGCCAAAGTTCATCACTGACAGCAGCGACAGCGTGAGAAAACCATGCGCAATGGTGCCGCCGAAGGGGCTTTCCGCGGCAGCGCGCACCGGGTCGGTATGGATGAACTGATGATCGAGCGTGGCATCCCCGAACTGGTTGATCATCGTCTGATCCACCGTGATCCAGTCCGATACTCCGATTTCCTGTCCGACCAGATCCTTCACGTCCCTCAGAGAGATCTCGTGCGGCATGAATACCCCTGACTTGGATCGGAGCTTCCGGTTCGTCAGCTCTCGCCCGCTTCCTTATCACGTGCGGACGGATCGGCAAGCTCTCTCAACCAGATGACGGTGCGCGGGGGCAACACCGGCGAAAAGACGTGGTCCTTGGTGAACAGATCCTGCCATGGACCGCCCGGCAGATGCACCGCAAGGGCATCGTGGCTGCGGTTGAAGACCGCCGCGAGGCGGGTGGCGCGATCCTCCTCGCGGTCGCGGGTTTTCAGCAGCATGGTCAGCTGCTGCCGGTCCGGCTGCTCCCAGTCCGCCGTCGTCATCGGCTTGCCCTGTTCGTTCAGCCAGAGCACATCGCCATCCTGCCCCGTGAAAAACGCGCTCTCGGAAAACACATCGAAGCGGCGGCGCAAACGGGCAAGCCGGGCGGTGTGCGTCACGAGGTCATCATCGAGCGTGGTCCAGTCGAGCCAGGTGAGCGCATTGTCCTGCGCATAGGCATTGTTGTTGCCCTGCTGGCTGCGGCCGCCTTCGTCGCCGGCCGTCAGCATCAGCGTGCCGCGCGTGGCAAACAGCGTACCGAGCAACGCCTGGACATCGCGGCGCCGGCTGTCGCGGATGGCGGGATCGCGTGTCTCGCCCTCCACGCCGTTGTTCCAGGAATGATTGTCGTTGTGGCCGTCGCGGTTGTCCTCGCCATTCGCCTCGTTGTGCTTGTGGGAGTAGGAGACGAGGTCCATCAGCGTGAAGCCGTCATGGGCGGCGAGGAAATTGACGCTGCGCGTTTCGCCGAGCCCGTGCGCGGAAAAGATCTCCGAGGAGCCGGCCAGCGCATGGGCCAGCCGCCCGGTCCTCCAGCTGTCGCCGCGCCAGTAGAGCCTGATATCGTCGCGGGCGCGGTCGTTCCATTCGAGGAAGGGCGGGGGAAACTGGCCGAGCTGATAGCCGCCGGGCCCGATATCCCAGGGCTCGGCAATCATCACCCGGTCAGCCAGCAGCGCGTCGGAGAGGATCGCTCGCAACGTCTCGCTCTCGCGCGAAAAGCCTTGCGCACTGCGGCCGAGAATGGTGCCGAGATCGAAGCGGAACCCATCGATGCCGGCCTGCCGCACGAAGTGGCGGAGCGTATCGAGGATCAGCCGGCGCACCACCGGGTGGTCGCAGGCGAGCGTATTGCCGGTGCCCGTGTCGTTGACCAGCAGCCCCGGCGCGTCCGGCACATGGCGATAATAGGTGAGGTTGTCCAGCCCGCGCATGGAGAGCGTCGCGCCATGACGGTCGCTTTCGCCGCTGTGGTTGAAGACGAGATCGAGAATGACGCCGATGCCGTTTTCATGCAGCGTCGCAACGGTGGCCGCCAGTTCCGCCATGCCACCCGGCACGAGGCGCGGATCGAGCGCCATCATCGCGACCGGGTTGTAGCCCCAGCCATTGCTGAGCCCGAGCGGCGGCAGGTGCCGTTCGTCGATCCAGGCGGTGATCGGCAGAAGCTCGACGGCATCCACACCGATCCGCTTCAGATGGGCGATCACGGCGGGATGGGCGAGCGCCGCCACCGTGCCGCGCAGCGCCGCGGGCACGTCCGGATGCAGCAGCGTGAAGGGCCGCACGGCGACTTCGTAGATCAGGCCGCCTTTCGGCAGGCGGGGTGCCGCCGGTGCAACCGGCCGGCTTTCCGTCACGATCGCCTTCGGCACCAGTGATGCGGTGTCCACGCCGAAGGTTGAAAGCCGGGCATCGTGCCGGAAGGGGCGATCCAGTTCGCGGGCATAGGGATCGACCAGAAGCTTCGAGGGATCGAACCAGAGTCCCCTATCCGGATCGTAAACGCCCTGCGCACGAAAACCGTAGCGGGCGCCGCTCTTGAGCCCTGCCACGTCGAGCGCGAAGAGATCGGTGGCGGTCCTGTTCAGCGACAACCGGGTCTCGTTCTCGCCGTCGAACAGGCAAAGATCGATCGCCTCTGCATGGGCCGAGTATACGGCAAAGCGCACGCCCCGTGTGTGGGGCACGGCTCCCGGAATCGCCTCCGGTATGGCGTCCTGTCTCTGGTCGGTCATGAACACTCCGGCAATCGGTCGGGCGGGCGGGCCGCGGCTTTACTTTCTCTCTTCGGGGCAGGGACTTCCGCCGCAACCGCCCTATCTGGCGACGATAGAGTGACGCGCTTAACGAGGAGGAAAAGCCGTGCCCTTCACTGTTCGTCTGCATCGGGTGCTGAAGGCCCCGGTCGACCGGGTGTTCCGCGCCTTCATGGATCCGGATGCCATGGTGAAATGGAACCCGCCGCATGGGTTTACCGCCCGCATGCATGCCTTCGATCCGGTGAAGGGCGGGGAATTCCGCATGTCCTTCACCAATTTCACCACGCAGGAAACCCATTCCTTCGGCGGCCGCTATCTTGAGATCGTGCCGGACCAGACGATCCGCTACACCGACCGCTTCGATGATCCGGCCCTTCCCGGCGAAATGGTCTCCACCATCACCTTTCGCGAGGTCTCCGTCGGCACGGAACTGACCGTCACCCAGGACGGCATTCCGGACGTCATCCCCGAAGCCGCCTGCTATCTCGGCTGGCAGGAGTCGCTTGGCCTGCTGGCCCTGCTGGTGGAGCCGGAGATCCGGTAAGCCGGTGAAAGGAGGGGAGGTCTCAAGAACTCCCCTCCGACGCGATCAGGTAATGACCGTCGGTGCGTCGCGGCCGGTGCGGGCCTTGATCTCGGCGATCTCGTCGGCCACCGCGATCAGGTCGGCCAGCGCCTCCTGCGTCTCGATGCCGTGGCGAGCGGCATCCGGCTCGTAGCGCTCGACATAGACGCGCAGCGTCGCGCCCGAGGTGCCGGTGCCGGAAAGACGGAACACGACGCGGCTGCCGCCCTCGAACAGAACGCGGATGCCCTGGTTCTTCGAGACGGACCCATCGACCGGGTCGTTATAGGCAAAGTCGTCGGCGGTCGAGACGGTCAATGCACCGAAGCTCTGGCCCGGCAGGGTGGCCAGCTTGTCGCGCAGATTGGCCATCAGGCCATTGGCGGCATCCGTATCCACTTCCTCGTAATCGTGGCGGGAATAGTAGTTGCGGCCGAATTCCGCCCAATGCTTGGTGATGATGTCCTTCACGCCTTCCTTGCGGGCGGCGATGATGTTCAGCCAGAACAGCACGGCCCACAGGCCGTCCTTCTCGCGCACGTGGTTCGAGCCGGTGCCGAAGCTTTCCTCGCCGCAGACGGTGGCCTTGCCGGCATCGAGCAGGTTGCCGAAGAACTTCCAGCCGGTCGGCGTCTCGTAGATGCCGATGCCGAGCTTTTCAGCCACGCGGTCGGCAGCGGCGCTGGTCGGCATCGAGCGGGCGATCCCGGCAATGCCGCCGGCATAGCCGGGCGCCAGCGTCGCATTGGCGGCAATGACGGCAAGGCTGTCGGAGGGCGTGACGAACATGCCCTTGCCGACCACCATGTTGCGGTCGCCGTCGCCATCGGAGGCGGCGCCGAAATCCGGACCGTCGGCGCTCATTACGTCGTCATAAAGTTCCTTGGCATGCACCAGGTTCGGGTCCGGATGATGGTGGCCGAAATCCGGCAGCGGCTCGGCATTGCGCACCGAACCTTGCGGCGCGCCGAGACGCTTTTCGAGAATTTCCACGGCATAGGGGCCGGTGACCGCACTCATGCTGTCGATCACCACGCGGAAGCCGGAGCCGATCAGGGCGCGGATCGCGGAAAAATCGAACAGGGTTTCCATGAGATCGGCATAGTCGGCGACCGGATCGATGATCTCGACCGTCATGCCGGCGAGATCGACGCTGCCCACGGTATCGAGATCGACATCATCGGCGTCCACGATCTTGTAGCTGTCGATTACCTTCGTGCGGGCAAAGATCGCATCGGTGATCTTTTCCGGGGCCGGGCCGCCATTGCCGATATTGTACTTGATGCCGAAATCTTCGGTGGGGCCGCCGGGGTTGTGGCTGGCGGAAAGCACGATGCCGCCGAAGGCGCCATACTTGCGGATCACATGCGAGGCCGCCGGCGTCGACAGGATACCGCCCTTGCCGACCATCACCTTGCCGAAGCCGCTGGCCGCGGCCATCTTCAGTGCCTTCTGGATGACCTCGCGGTTGTAGTAACGGCCGTCGCCGCCGATCACCAGCGTCTTGCCTTCATAGCCTTCCAGACTATCGAAAATAGACTGGATGAAGTTTTCTGCATAGTTCGGCTGCTGGAACACCGGAACCTTCTTGCGCAGGCCAGACGTGCCCGGCTTCTGGTCGTTATACGGCGTGGTGGAAACGGTCTTCATGGTCAATACTCACCTTTCGGTAGAAGGCTGGAATACAAGTCTGCGTAAAGGGCGGCACTTTTGTCCCAGGATACATCGGACTTCATGCCCTTTTTCTGGATCTCCGTCCAGATTTTGGGATCCCCATACAGGCGAATTGTGCGCCGGATCGCGCGTCTCAGATTGTCGAGCGTGACCGGTCCGAAGGACACGCCTGTGGCGGATCCTGCGGCAAGTGCGGCCGGGTTGGCGTCGATCACCGTGTCATTCAGCCCGCCGGTGCGGGAGACGACCGGTACGCACCCATAGCGCAGGCCGTAAAGCTGCGTCAGCCCGCAGGGTTCGAAGCGCGAGGGAATGAGGATGGCGTCCGAACCCGCCTGCATCAGGTGCGAGAGCGGTTCGTTATAGCTGACGGTGATCGCCACACGGCCGGGATGGCGCGCCGCTGCCGTCTGGAGGGCGGCCACCAGTTCCGCATCGCCGGACCCAAGCACCGCAAGCTTGCCGCCCTGCGCCACGATATCGTCGGCGGCGGCGGCCACCAGATCCATGCCCTTCTGCCAGGTGAGCCTGGAGATCACGCAAAACAGCGGCCCGTCATCCTCCACGAGGCCGAAATGCCGTTCCACCGCGCGCTTGTTGGCCTTGCGGTTCCGGAGATCGGTCAGCTTGTAATTGGTCGCGATCAGGCTGTCCGTGGCCGGGTTCCAGACATCCACGTCGATGCCGTTGACGATGCCGTGCAGATCGAAGGCGCGGCGGTTCAGCAAGCCTTCCAGGCCCATGCCGAATTCCGGCGTCAGGATCTCCTCGGCATAGGACGGGCTGACGGTGCTGACCGCCCAGGCGGTCTGTACGCCAGCCTTGAGATAGCCGACCTGCCCATAATATTCCACGCCCTCCATGGCAAAGGCATGCGGCGGCAGCCCGAGTGCCGGAAAGACGGCTGCGGAAAAATTGCCCTGGAAGGCGATGTTGTGGATGGTCATCACGCTTGGCACCGCCGGGCGCTCGCCATAGCGGAGATAGGCGGGTACGAGGCCTGTCTGCCAGTCATGCACATGCACGAGATCGGGCTGCCAGTCGCCGAGCGCCCCCCAGGCGATCTCCGCGCCGGCCCGCGACAGCGCTGCAAAGCGCCGCCAGTTGTCGCTGTAATCCTTGCCATCGGTGTCGAGATAGGGTCCGCCGGCCCGTTCGAACAGGGCCGGGGCATCGAGAACAAGAAGATCGAGCCCCGCCACCTTCGCTTCCAGCACATCGGCCGGTACGCCAATCAGGTCCTCGAAATGCAGGAGATGCCGGGTGGTGCCGAGGGCTGCCTTGACGGCCGGATAGCCGGGGATGAGGGTTCGCATGGCCACTCCCCGGCCCGACAGGGCCAGCGGCAGAGCGCCCGCCACATCGGCGAGCCCTCCGGTCTTGATGAGGGGATAGATTTCGGAGGCGACCGAGAGAACCTTCATCGTGTGTCTGCTGCCCGTCCTCGAGTCTGTCGGGTTCGATCTGAACCGGACAGACTCTGGTTTCCTTGTGTCTTGGGTTGTCTGCTCGGGAAAACCGGTCTCCAGTTTTCCCCGAAAAAACCTAGAGGTCCAGTTTGTCGATCATCTGCTGGGTGATCAGGCAGATGCCGTTTTCGCTGCGCCGGAAGCGCTTGGCATCAAGCTCCGGATCCTCGCCCACCACCAGTCCTTCCGGAATGGTTACACCGGCATCGATGACGACATTGCGAAGCTGGGCGCGCCGGCCGATGCGCACATTGGGCAGGATGACCGCCCCTTCGAGGCGCGAATAGGAATTGGCGCGCACGCCGGTAAACAGCAGGCTGTTGTAGAGCGAGGAGCCGGAGATGATGCAGTCGCCCGAGACCACGGACGACACGGCGGACCCGCGGCGATCCTCGTCGTCATGCACGAACTTTGCCGGCGGGGTGATCTCGGCATAGGTCCAGATCGGCCAGGACTTGTCGTAGATGTCGAGTTCCGGAACGATCGCCGTCAGGTCGATATTGGCCTGCCAGTAGGCGTCGATGGTGCCGACGTCGCGCCAGTAGGCTTCCTTCTCGAAGTCCGAGCGCACGCAGGACTGCGTGAAGCGATGCGCCACGGCTTTCCCGTTCGCGACGATCCACGGAATGATGTCCTTGCCGAAGTCGCGGCTGGAATTCGGGTCGGCCGCGTCACGGCGCAGGCATTCCATCAGGAACTTGGTGTGGAAGACATAGATGCCCATGGAAGCCAGCGCGAAATCCGGCTTGTCCGGCATGCCCGGCGGATCGGACGGCTTTTCCACGAAGTCGATGATGCGGTCGGTCCCGTCCACGTGCATGACGCCAAAGCCGGTCGCTTCCATGCGCGGCACTTCCAGGCAGCCGATCGTGACATCAGCGCCGGAATCCACGTGCTGCTGCAGCATCAGCTCGTAGTCCATCTTGTAGATATGGTCGCCGGCGAGGATGACCATGTATTCCGGATTGTAGGGCTCGATGATGTCGATGTTCTGGTACACGGCATCGGCGGTGCCTTCATACCACTGCGTTTCGGAAACGCGCTGCGAAGCCGGCAGGATGTCGAAGCTCTCGTTTCGCTCCGGGCGGAAGAAGTCCCAGCCGCGCTGCAGGTGGCGGATCAGCGAATGGGCCTTGTACTGGGTGGCGACGCCGATGCGGCGGATACCGGAATTGAGGGCATTGGAGAGGGCAAAATCGATGATGCGGGCCTTGCCGCCGAAATAGACGGCGGGCTTGGCGCGCCGGTCCGTCAGTTCCTTGAGGCGGCTGCCGCGACCGCCGGCCAGCACATAGGCCATGGCGTCACGCGCCAGCGGCTGAACTCTCTTTGTCGTCATGGAATATCCTCCCTGTATGCCATTAAGTTTCCGGTTCAAGCATAATTGTCGCCAGCGGCGGCAGTGTCACCTCGGCATGCACGCTGCCGCCGGCCGAAACCGCCTGCACCCGGCCGCCATTGCCCTTGCCGCTGCCGCCATAGATTTCCGCATCCGTGTTCAGCACCTCGCGCCAGCGTCCCGCCGAAGGCAGCGGCACGCGGTAGCTTTCCCTGAGAACAGGTGTGAAGTTGGTGATGACAGCCACCGGCTTTTCGCCGGGCGCCCTTCGCAGCCAGGCATAGACGGAGTTCTCCGCGTCATCGGCAATCAGCCATTCGAAGCCTTCCGGTTCGCAGTCGCGTTGGTGCAGCGCCTTCTTCGACCGGTAGGTGAAGTTGAGATCGCGCACCAGGCGGCGCATGCCTTCGTGCGGGTGGTAGTGCAGCAGGTTCCAGTCGAGGCCGCGCGCCTCGCTCCACTCGCTCCACTGTGCGAATTCCTGGCCCATGAACAGCAGCTTCTTGCCGGGATAGCCCCACATGAAGCCATAATAGGCGCGCAGGTTGGCAAACTTCTGCCAGTCGTCGCCGGCCATCTTGGCAATCAGCGATCCCTTGCCGTGCACCACCTCGTCATGGGAGAGCGGCAGCACGAAGTTCTCCGAATAGGCATAGAGCAGGCCGAAGGTCAGCTCGTTATGGTGGTGCTTGCGGTGAATGGGCTCGCGTTTCAGATAGCTCAGCGTGTCGTGCATGAAGCCCATGTTCCACTTGAAGCCGAAGCCGAGCCCGCCTTCATGCACCGGTTGGGAGACTTTGGGCCAGGAGGTCGATTCCTCGGCAATGGTCATCACGCCAGGATGGGTGGCGTAGTTGACGGTGTTCAGCTTTTGCAGGAAGCGCACAGCCTCCAGGTTTTCGCGTCCGCCATATTCGTTCGGCACCCATTCGCCGTCGCGGCGGGAATAGTCGAGATAGAGCATGGAGGCGACGGCATCGACGCGCAGGCCGTCGAGATGGAATTTCTCGGCCCAGTAGAGCGCGTTGTTGATGAGGTAGGAGAGAACCTCGATGCGACCGAAATTGTAGATCGCCGTGTTCCAGTCCGGATGAAAGCCCTGGCGCGGGTCGGCATGTTCGTAAAGCGCGGTGCCGTCGAATTCCTTCAGGCCATGCGCGTCGGTCGGGAAGTGGGCCGGCACCCAGTCGAGGATCACGCCGATGCCGACCTTGTGACAGCCGTTGACGAAGCGGGCAAAGCCTTCCGGTTCGCCGAAGCGGGCGGTGGGCGCATAAAGCCCGGTCGTCTGGTAGCCCCAGGAGGGGTCGTAGGGGTGTTCGGTGACGGGAAGGAACTCGATATGGGTGAAGCCCATGTCGACCACGTAGGGGATCAGCTCGGAGGCAAGCTCGTCCCAGCTCAGGAAGGTGCCGTCGTCACGCCGGCGCCAGGAGCCGGCATGCACCTCGTAGATGGCGATTGGCTGGCGACGGTGGTCTGCCTTGGCCCAGAACTCCCGATGGGCCGTGTCTTCCCATTTCTGCGTGAGGTCGGGTGCGGCGACGGAGGCGGTGGCGGGGCGAAGCTCGGCGCGGCGGGCATAGGGGTCTGCCTTCAGCGGCAGCATGGCGCCCGATGCGGCGATGATTTCGAACTTGTAGGTGGCGCCCGCCCGCACATCCGGGGCAAAAATCTCCCAGATGCCGGTATCGACGCGCAGCCGCATCACATGCCTGCGGCCATCCCAGCCGTTGAAATCGCCCACCACTGAAACGCGCGCCGCATTGGGGGCCCAGACCGCGAAGTGGAAGCCCTCGACACCCTCATGCTTCATCGGGTGGGCGCCCATCTTGTCGAAAAGCCTCAGATGCGAGCCTTCACGGACGAAGTAGTCATCCATCGGCCCGAGAACCGGGCCGAAACTGTAGGGGTCGGTCAGCGCCCATTCCACATCACCGCGACGGGCGCGGTAGCGGATGGGTTTCGGCTGGGCGAGAGACACGACACCTTCGAAGAAGCCTGCCTCGTGGCGCAGCATCAGCTCGCCGATTTCCGAACCGTCCAGCGCAAGGGCGGTGACGCCGTCTGCGCCGGGAATGAAGCAGCGGGCAATGGTGCCGCCGCCGATCTTGTGGGGGCCGAGGACCGCAAAGGGATTGCCGTGGGAACCACCGATGATCGCCTCGATCTCGGCAAGCGGAAGTTCCAGGCTGTTCTGTCCGTCCGTGCCGAGTTCCTTGGGCGTCTGATTCATCAGGCTCTCCAGATCTCCGAGGCATACTGGCGAATGGTGCGGTCGGAAGAGAACCAGCCCATGCGTGCGGTGTTGCGAATGGTCTTTTCGTACCACAGCACCGGATCGGACCAGATCTGGTCCACGTCCCGCTGCGCCTTGGCATAGGAATCGAAATCGCCGGCCACCATGAACCAGTCGTGATTGTAGAGCCCGTCGATCAGTTCGGCGAAGCGAGAGCGGTCGTCGGGCGAGAACACGCCGGAGGCGATTGCCGACAGTGCCTGCGACAGTTCGCGCGACCCCTCGATGATGGCGCGCGGATTGTGGCCGTCGGCGCGCGCCTTTGCCACATCGTCCGCCGTCATGCCGAAGATGACAATGTTGTCGGCGCCGACATGGTCGCGCATCTCGACATTGGCACCATCCAGCGTGCCGATGGTCAACGCGCCGTTCAGGCCGAATTTCATATTGCCGGTGCCGGAGGCTTCCATGCCGGCCGTCGAGATCTGCTCGGAAAGGTCGGCGGCCGGCACCATGGTTTCGGCCAGCGTCACGTTGTAGTTCGGCACGAAGACGACCTTCAGCAGGCCGCGCACGGCCGGATCGTTGTTGATCACGCGCGCCACGTCATTGGCAAGCTTGATGATCAGCTTGGCGTTATGATAGCTCGGCGCTGCCTTGCCGGCGAAGAATTTGACGCGCGGCACCCAGTCCAGTTCGGGGTGCGAACGGATCTGGTCGTAGAGCGCCACCGCCTCGATGATGTTGAGCAGCTGCCGCTTGTATTCGTGGATGCGCTTGATCTGGATGTCGAACATGGCCGAAGGGTCGAGCCGGATGCCCATGCGGCTGCCGACCAGGTTGGCAAGCTTCACCTTGTTGGCGCGCTTCACGGCGGCGAACTTTTCCTGGAACGCCTTGTCGGTGGCAAAGGCATCCAGCGCCGTCAGCTTCTCGGTGTCATCTTCGAACGCGTCGCCGATCGCCTCGCGGATGAGATCGGTGAGGCCGGGATTACACTGCATCAGCCAGCGGCGGGGCGTGATGCCGTTCGTCTTGTTGTTGATGCGCGTGGGGTAGAGCGCATGCAGGTTGGCGAACACGGTTTCCTTCATCAGTTCCGTGTGGAGGGCGGAGACGCCATTGATCGAATGGGAGCCGACGAAGGCCAGGTTGCCCATGCGCACGCGGCGGTCGCCATTTTCGTCGATCAGCGAGATCGCGCGGATCTGGCCGTCGCCGAACTTCTTCTCCTTGCGCGCGTCCAGAAGGATCTTGGTGTTGATCGTGTAGATGATCTGCATGTGGCGTGGCAGCAGCCGCTCGAACAGCGGCACCGGCCAGCTTTCCAGCGCTTCCGGCAGAAGCGTGTGGTTGGTGTAGGAGAAGGTCTGGCGGGTAATGTCCCAGGCCTCGTCGAAATCCATGCCGTGCACATCGGACAGCAGGCGCATCATTTCGGCGATGGACACCGCCGGATGCGTGTCGTTCAGCTGGATCGCGACTTTCTCATGGAGGTTGGTGAAGTCGGGATACTGCTGCAGATGGCGGCGCAGGATGTCCTGCAGCGAGGCCGACGAGAAGAAATATTCCTGCCGGAGGCGCAGTTCCTGGCCGGCCGGATTGGCATCGGCCGGATAAAGAACGCGGGTCAGCGTCTCGGCCTTGTTGCTCTCGCGCAGCGCGCCGATATGGTCGCCGGCATTGAAGGCGTCGAGCAGGATCGGGTCGATCGGCTGGGCGGACCACAGGCGCAGCGTGTTGACGCGCGCGCCCCGCCAGCCGACGATCGGCGTATCATAGGCCATGGCGATCATGCGCTCGGCCGGCTTCCACACGTAGCGCGGCGGCTCGTCATAGGCACCGACGCTTTCCACCGAACCGCCGAAGCCGATTTCGTAGGAGCTTTCGCGGCGCTCGAATTCCCAGGGATTGCCGTGGGCGAGCCAGGTCTCCGGCAGTTCCACCTGCCAGCCGTCGGCCATCTGCTGGCGGAACAGGCCGTGTACGTAGCGGATGCCGTAGCCATAGGCAGGAATATCGACGGTCGCCATGCTTTCCATGAAACAGGCTGCGAGACGGCCGAGACCGCCATTGCCGAGGGCCGCATCCGGCTCCAGCCCGGCAATCACCTCGATGTCCACACCAAGCGAGGAAAGGGCATCGCGGATTTCCTGCAGCAGACCGAGATTGCTGACGGCGTCACGCATCAGGCGGCCGATCAGGAATTCCAGCGAGAGATAATAGACGCGCTTGTCGCCCGTCCGGTAGACCTTGCGGGTGGACTCCATCCAGCGATCGATGATGCGGTCGCGCACCACCAGAATGGTGGCGGTGAGCCAGTCATGGGGCTTGGCAACCTTGGCATCCTTGCCGATCCGGTAGGTCAGCCGTTCGATGATCTCTTCCGCCATGATCCGTGGATTGGAACTGCGCGGGGCCGGCTGCGGAATATCGACCGGAGAAAGAGTGTTGTTCATGAGGTCGCCCACTTTGCTGTCTTGAACGAGAAGGGAATGGTCTTTGAAAACGATGCGGCACTCTGTCGGATTACAGTTTATGCATCGTTCACAGACACATGCAATCATCCTGTGCAATAGTTTGCCGACTTCCTGCGTCCAGCGCATGGCTGGTCTGCAAGCCGCTGGAGAAAAAGGCAAAATCCGCCCGTGATCAAAGCATGGGCAGCAGGCAAGGCTGGCCATTTCCGGCCGGTGAGCAAAACGCGTCTTGCGTCAGTTTGTCAGGCGAACGGCGCTCCTGGCGGCCTTGCGACCGATTTCGCCGAAGGCTGTGACCAGATCCGTCATGTCGTCGGATTCATAATAGTTGTCGGCGTTGCTCGCACAGGCCTGCAGCAGCGCCTTGCCGCGATCCGGCGCCATGAAGGCGACGGTGAAGATGGTGATGCCGTCTTTCCTTGCCTGTGCGCAGGCCAACCGCACGGCATCATCGATCGACTTGTTCCAGCTGTTGCTGTAGCCGGTCATCTCCCCATCCGTCATCAGCACGACGAAGCGCGCGAAGTTCAGGTTGCCCTTCGTCTTGTGCGCCTGCGCCTCGGCAGGATTGGTCGAAACGAGATCCGCATAGGCAATGCCCATGGCGCCACGTGCATCGGTGCCGCCGGAGGGGATGGCGGGCAGGGCGGTCACATAGGTTGCGGCGGTGCTCGTGCCCCAGGCCGGGTGTTGTGCCGTCTTTGTCTCATGCGTGTAGGAAATGGCTCCGATGCGGATAAGGTCGCGTGCTGCGGTTTCCTGAACGGAAGTGGACGCGCCGCTCGGGGCGGCTGCCTTCTTCAGTTCGGCAAACATGACCGCTGCCGCCGATTTCAGGGCGGCGATCTTGGTCACGTAGTTGGCGACGGTCACTGTCTGGTTGTACCAGCCGTAACACTGCCGGCGGCGACCGCAATCATAATAGCCGAGCACCGCCTGGGTGGTGGTCCTGGTCGGATTGACCGGATCGACGGTGGTGGTGTCCTCGCCCATGGAACCGGATTCGTCGAGAACGAGATACATCGACAGGGCATGGCCCTCGCGCGCGCTCTGGGCGACGCTGTGGACGCTGACCGACACGCTGTCGAAGCCGAGCAGCCGGGACAGCGCACTCAGTTCCACTGGTGCCGATGTGTCGAGTGTTACCTGGAAGGCCTTGGACGCGCCAGTGCCGGCGCTGGTGGTGGCAATCGCCTTGCTGCTCGCCTCCAGCGCCGCCTTTGCGGCGTCGATCTCCGCCTGACCGGCGCCCCGGCGGCGCAGATCCTCTATATACTGTCCGACGAGGAAACTGCGTGCCATCGCCATGGCATCCGCCTCGCTGATGTCGTCGTTCGACATCTTCGCCGCAGCCGCCAGCGTGGCGGAATCGGCAACCGCCTGCAGCGCCGCCTTCTTTTGCAGAACGTTGGTGAGATCGACCGCCATGCCCGCGCCTCCGATCAGGGCCGGCAACAGGATCGCGGTCATCATGCCGAAATTGCCGCCGCGATCGCCGAGCAGCCGGGCCAGGGAAAAGCCGGTCATCGTCGTGGAACCCGTTTCCTCGCATCAGGATGTCAGGTTCTGGATAAGCGGGGATCCCTTGACGAAGCCTCACGAAAATCGGTGGCATTTGAACGAAGCGGCCGAAAGCGGGTCGAGCCGCCGCCGGTACGCCGGGCTGCCTGTCAGCCCTTGACGGGGATCACGTCCACGGCCTGCACGGTACGGTGGCTGCCATAGCTTTTGAGAACGCCGATGACGGGTGCCACGTCGGAATAGTCACGGCCATAGCCGACGACGATGTGATCGGCGCTTGCCGGGATATTGTTGGTGGGGTCGAGTTCGATATAGCCGGCCGCCTTGCCGCACCAGATGCGCACCCAGGCATGCATGGCATCTGCCCCTTCCAGCCGCTCCTTGCCGGGCGGCGGAATGGTGCGCAGGAAACCGCTGACATAGCCGGCGGGAATGCCGAGGCTGCGCAGCGCGATGATCATCACATGGCTGAAATCCTGGCACACCCCGCGCTTCAGCTGGAAGGCTTCGCGCGGACTGGTATCGACGGTCGTCGCCTCCGGATCGTATTTGAAGTCCTTGTGGATGCGGGTGCAAAGCGCGATCGCGATCTCGCGCACCGTCTGGCCGGGCCTGGCGCAGTCCCTTGCATAGGCGGCGATGTCGGCATTGTTCGCAAGGCGGGGGCTCGGTCCCGCCAGGTGATGCGGCGAATCCGCATCGATCGACCAGAGATCGGCCAGTTCCTGCCTGAGCTTCGGCAGTTCAGGCGAGAGATCGGCCGTCAGCGGCGTGGCCTCCACCTGCACGCGCGCCTGCATGCGGATGTCGAGCGCTGCATGCGGGCCGCGAAACAGGATGGAGGTCGTCTGCTGGCCGAAGAAATCGGTGAAGGTGCCGCGCTCGTCGGCGGTCGGCGAGACGCTGAGCGAACCGGCGATCAGCCGCTGGCGATCGGTCAGCGACAGCGGCATCACGCGCAGAAGATGGCGCGCGCCCGATGCCGGCACCTCGTAATGATAGCCCATGTGCAGCGAGAGATCGTAAAGCATGGGCTATCCGAAATAGGTCTGGCCGATGAGGTCGGAGAGCTTTTCCATCTCCGTCTCCAGCTTGCGGTAAATCTCTTCGTTCATCGCTTCCGGCGTCATCACGGCAAGGCCGGAATGCAGGCGCATGGCCTCGCGGTCGAGCGCCGACATCTGCCCGGTTCCATAAGGATGCGGCAGCTGCTCGACCTCGGTGCGGATCTCGTTCAGCTGGAAGAGAACCGAACGCGGGTTGAGCGGATCGAGCGCCAGAAGATCGGTGACCGTCAGCCGCGCGGTGTTGACGTTGTAGCGGCGGCGATGGGTCATCACGCTGTCGCCGATCTCCAGCAGCATGTCGAGCGCGCCGTCCGGGGCATCCGGGCCGGACATGTGGCCGAGCAGGCGTGTCATGTGCAGGCCGCGTTCCAGATAGCGGCCGATCGAGAGAAAGCGCCAGCCGGTGAAGCGATACATGTTTTCGTGCACGAGACCGGCAAAGCCCGCGAGCTTCCGCAACAGGACGGTCATGGCATGCGCGGCATCGTCACCCGCCTGCACCGCCTCATGGAAACGCTTGGCGGTCTTGGCGAGATCGTTCAATGCCAGCCATCCATCCGGCGAGAAGCGGTCGCGGATATTGCTGGCGGAATAGATGGCGCTGTCGATGTTGCGGATCAGCGGTTCGGGCACGGCTTTGGCCATGTCCATGTCGATGCTCTTCAGGTAGCGCGTCACGTCGGCCAGCAGCGGCTGGTCGGGATCGGCGCTCTCGGCATAGCGCATGTTCCAGGAGCGCAGGATACGCAGCGCCCCTTCCGCCCGCTCGATATAGCGGCCGAGCCAGTAGAGATTGTCGGCCGCGCGGCTTGGCAGGCTGCCCGGCATGTTGCGGGAGAAGCTTTCCTCCGGCGGCAGCAGCGTCTGGCGCTCCACAGGCTTGTCGGAGACGATCCAGACGTCAGCGGCAGAACCGCCGGCCTGCATGGCAATCGCCGCCACGTCGTCGCCCGAGCCGATGCGGGCAAAGCCGCCCGGCATGATCTGCCAGCCCTTTTCAGTGCGGGCGGCAAACACACGTAGCGACATCGGCCGGGGCCGCAGCTTGCCGTCCACGTAAGCCGGGGTGGTCGAGAGCGTCACCACCTCCTGGCCGACGAGGCGGTTGCCCTCGCTCGCCAGCCATTCCTCGATGCTGGCCTTGGTGCCCTTGCGGCGCACGCCCAGCACCGACTGGCCGTTGTCGTCGAAGAAGGGCGCGCAGGAATAGGCGGGGCCGATCACCATGCGCTCGAAATTGTCGGCGACGTGCTGGCGTTCCGTCTTCTGGCCGCACCACCAGGTGGCGATCGAGGGAAGCTTCAGGTCTTCGCCCAGCAGCCGGCGACAGATCGTGGGGGTGAAGGCGAGCAGCGCGCGCGTTTCCAGCACGCCGGAGCCCAGTGCATTGACGATGGTGACGGAGCCGGCGCGCAGCGCCTGCACCATGCCGGGCGTGCCGATATGCGAATTCTGGTTCAGTTCCAGCGGGTCGGCATAGGAGGCATCGAGACGGCGCCAGAGAACGCCGAGCGGCTTCAGGCCTGCCACGGTGCGCACCATCACCTTGTCGTTCACCACCGTCAGGTCTTCACCCTCCAGCAGCATGAAGCCAAGATAGCGGGCGATATAGGCGTGCTCGAAATAGGTCTCGTTGGCAGGGCCGGGGGTCAGAACCGCGATGCGGTCGTCCGGGCTCTTCTTGTGAGCCTGCAGCGCGTTGCGGAAGGCACCGAAAAAGGAGGCGAGCCGGTGCACGTGGCTTTCGGCATAGATGTCGGAAAAGGCGCGGGTGGTCGCCACGCGGTTTTCCAGCGCGAAGCCGGCGCCCGACGGCGCCTGCGTGCGGTCGGCCAGCACCCACCAGTTGCCATCCGGCCCGCGACCGATCTCGAAGGAGCAGAAATGCAGGTAATGGCCGTTGGCGGGGTTCACGCCGACCAGCGGGCGCAGGAATTCTGGATTGGAGGCAATCAGCGCCGGCGGCACGATGCCCTCGCGCACCAGCATGTTGTCGCCATAGATGTCGGCGACGATCTTTTCCATCAGTTCGGCGCGCTGCACGAGGCCGGCGGAAACCTTTTCCCATTCCTTGCCGTCGATGAGGACGGGAATGTGGGAGATCGGCCAGTTGCGCTCGCTGCTGCCCTGGCCGCCATAGCTGCGATAGAAGACGCCGGCATCGCGCAGATAGCGGTCCGCACGGGCAAATCGCTCGTGCAGTTCCGCTTCCGACATGTGGCCGAGCGAATCGATCAGGTGCTGCCAGACCGGCCGGATCTGCCCGTCGCGGTCCAGCATCTCGTCGGATATGCCCGGCAGGGCGCGGTAGCCGAGGATCGGGTCGTCGCCGATGGCCTCGTCTTCCTCGCGGATATCAGGTGCCGGGATCACTGCCACATCAGACTCCTATTGGCCGGCGCAGGTCGAGCGTCAGGGGGAATTCCGGCGAGACCTGTTCCGGCATCAATGCATATCGGCCTGCGCTATGCCCCCACGGTTCGAAACGCGCAAGCCTGCGGGCTTCCGCTTCGTTGCCATTGACGGGGAAAGTCTCGTAATTGCGCCCGCCGGGATGGGCCACATGGTAGACGCACCCGCCGATGGAGCGCTGCGACCACACATCATAGATGTCGAAGGTGAGCGGCGAATTAACGGGCAACACCGGATGCAGGCCGGAGGCCGGCTGCCAGGCCTTGAAGCGCACGCCCGCCACCGCCGTGCCGGAAGCACCGATGGCCGCCAGCGGCACCGCGCGGCCATTGCAGGCCACCCGGTAGCGCTCCGGATTGCCGGTTTCCAGCTTCACCTGCAGGCGTTCGACGGAGGAATCGACATAGCGCACCGTGCCGCCGATGGCGCCCTGCTCGCCCATCACGTGCCACGGTTCCAGCGCCTGCCGCAGCTCCAGCTTTGCCCCCTCGTATTCCACCTCGCCGAAGAAGGGGAAGCGGAATTCCAGCTGGGCGGCAAACCATTCCGGGCGGAAGTCGAAGCCGTTTTCACGCAGGTCGCGCAGAACGTCGAGGAAATCGGCCCAGACATAATGCGGCAGCATGAAGCGGTCGGCGAGCGCCGTGCCCCAGCGCACGAAGGAGCCCTTGGCCGGGTTCTTCCAGAAACGCGCGATCAGCGCGCGCACCAGAAGCTGCTGGGCGAGTGACATGCGGGCATTCGGCGGCATCTCGAAGCCGCGGAATTCCACAAGTCCCAGGCGACCCGTCGGCCCGTCCGGCGAAAACAGCTTGTCGATGCAGATTTCGGAGCGGTGGGTATTGCCGGTGACGTCCGTCAGAAGGTTGCGGAACAGGCGGTCCACCAGCCAGGGCAGGGGCGGGAGGCCTTCGCCGGGCGCCGGAACCTGGGAGAGCGCGATCTCCAGCTCGTAGAGACTGTCATGCCGCGCCTCGTCGATGCGCGGCGCCTGGCTGGTCGGGCCGATGAACAGGCCCGAGAACAGATAGGAGAGCGAGGGATGCCGCTGCCAGTGCAGCACCAGGCTCTTCAAAAGGTCGGGCCTACGCAGGAAGGGGCTGTCGTTCGGATTGGCGCCGCCGACCACCACATGGTTGCCGCCGCCGGTGCCGGTATGGCGCCCGTCGATCATGAACTTGTCGGCGCCAAGACGGCTCTGGCGCGCCTCCTCGTAGATCGCGGTGGTGATGTCGACGCAATCCTTCCAACTGGAGGCCGGATGGATGTTGACCTCGATGACGCCGGGATCGGGCGCCACGCGGATCACGTTGATGCGCTCGTCATGCGGCGGCGCATAGCCTTCGATATGGACCGGCAGGCCGAGCTGCGCGGCAGCGCGTTCGGCGGAAGCGACGAGATCGAGATAATCCTCGATCGAGACGGTCGGCGGCATGAAGACGCAGAGCCGGCCATCGCGCGGTTCCACCGACATGGCGGTACGCACGTAACCGCCGATCTCTTCCGTGCTGCGCGGCTGCGGCGTGTGATCGGGTGCGAAAGGCTCGAAATGCGCGGCCTGCAGCGGGCGTCCGGCATCCTCCTGGAAATTCGGCAGGGGCGCGCGCGGGATGCTGGGATCCATCGGGTTGATATAGGGGTATTGCGAGGGCGGAATGTATGGCAGCGCGTTCAGCGGCAGGCGGTAGCCGACAGGGCTGTCGCCGGGCACAAGAAAAATGCGGCCGCGGCGCGTGCGCCACTTCTCGCTGATCCAGCGACGGCCGCTTGCCCGGCTGTTCCAGGCCTGCACCGGCATGACATAGCCGGACGGCCGGGTCAGGCCGCGTTCGAAGACGCGGGCCAGGCGATTGCGCTCTTCCGGGTCTTTCAGCTTGGAGTTCGCCGGATCGACATTGTCTGGAAGGTTTGCCTCGCGCAAAATCCATTCGCCCGGATCCTCGAAGGCCGGCACCACCATGTCGGGCGTGATGTCCAGTTCGCCCGCAATCGCGGTCAGCAGGCGGCCGGCATCGTCCTCCGTCACGTCGTAGCGGCGGCCTTCGACGGCGATCAGCGACGGATCGCTCCAGATCGGCAGGCCGTCCTTGCGCCAGTAGAGCGAGAAGGTCCAGCGCGGCAGGCTTTCGCCCGGATACCACTTGCCCTGGCCATAATGCAGGAAGCCGCCCGGCGCAAAGCGCTCGCGCAGCCGGCGGATCAGCACGTCGGCACGGTCGCGCTTGGTGGGGCCGACGGCCGCCGTGTTCCATTCGTCCGACTGAAAATCGTCGATGGAGACGAAGGTCGGCTCGCCGCCCATGGTCAGGCGGACATCCTGTGCCGTCAACACATCGTCGACACGCTCGCCGAGCGCATTCAGCGCCTGCCAGCTGTCATCGGAGAACGGCCTGGTGATGCGCGGATGTTCGGCAACCCGCTCCACTCGCATGTCAAAGGCGAATTCGGTTTCCGCCTCGCCGTAATAGCCGCCGGAGATCGGCGCTGCGTTGCGGAAATGCGGCGTGGCCGCCAGAGGAATATGGCTTTCACCGGTCAGAAGGCCGGAGGTCGGGTCAAGCCCGATCCAGCCGGCGCCGGGCAGATAGACTTCCGCCCAGGCATGCAGGTCGGTGAAATCCACCTCCGTGCCGGAGGGGCCGTCGAGCGCCTTCAGGTCCGGCGTCAGCTGGATGAGATAGCCGGAGACGAACCGGGCAGCAAACCCCAGGTGCCTGAGCACCTGCACCAGCAGCCAGCTGGTATCGCGGCAGGAGCCCCGGGCCGTTTCCAGCGTTTCTTCCGGCGTCTGCACACCGGGCTCCATGCGGATGACATAGCCGATCTCGCGCTGCAGGCGGGCATTGAGGCCGACGATCATATCGACGGTCGGCTGGTCCGGGCTCTTGTCCAGCGTTGCGAGGAAGGCTGCCAGCCTCTCGCCGGCCGGTTCCGGCGTGCGGTAGATCGACAGATCCTCGGCAAGCGTTACCGGATAATCAAAGGGCCATTTGGTGGCTTCTTCCTCAACGAAGAAGTCGAACGGGTTATAGACCGTCATGTCGGCGACGAGATCGACCTCGATCTTCAGTTCCGTCACCGGGTCGGGAAAGACATAGCGGGCAAGGTAGTTGCCGTAGGGATCCTGCTGAAGATTGACGAAGTGATTGGCCGGGGAGACCTTCAACGCGTGGCTGATGACGCGGGTTCTGGAATGGGCGGCAGGCTTCAGCCGGATGATCTGGGGCCCAAGGCGGACCGGCCTGTCATATTTGTAATGCGTCAGGTGATAGATACTGGCCTTGATCGACATGGAACTCCTAGTCGGACCCGCTCTCATGGGCCCGGCGCGCACGAAGGCCCGGAGTTTGTGCAATGCACGACAATAAAGCAAGGCGGTTTCGCGCTTATCCCGCGACGCTGGAAAATGCTGATAAAGCAATGGCGAACGGAAAGGCAGCAATGCGGCGTGCAGCAGCGCGGGCTGCATTTCGACCGGCGGGGCCAATCCTTGTCGAAGTGGTGTGACTGCCTGATATTGCTTCGTGCTGCCCCATAAACAGGCTGGCAATCGCCCGTAAAAAGGCGACGCCCGACAGGGCGCCGTCCATGCTGCTTACTGCTGAGGCTTTCGCCTAATATTTGTGCGTCAATGCCTGCGTGCTGTGCAGAAGGTTCAGCTGATCTTGCCGTTCGGCTGGGGTGGCGGCGTAAGCGCTTCCTCATGATACCAGCATCCGCCAAAGGCCAGGTCGGAGTAGCGCGCCGCTTCCTCCGGGCGTTTCGCCTCCTGTCTGTCCGCGCGCTCGCGCAGGCGACGGATGCCGCCGACGGGGAAGGGAATGATCTGGGCTGTGGGTCGTTCGGTTGCTGGGGTCATGGCCTTATCCTTTGTGCATTCTTCCATTCCAGGCGCTAATTTGCCTATATTTTACGCTTGATGCATTCATTTGCATCTTATCGTCTGGTTACTGTGTGTGCATTATGCCTAGAATCTAGACATTCTGCAACTGCGATAACTGAGGATTGAGGAATGAGGGCTGTTCTGTTGTTACGGCCCTGCCGCATCCTCTCAACACTCGGCTGCCCGATCGGTTCCGGCACGACGTCTCCCTGAATCGCGGTGCGGTCCTTGCCGTTGGCCGGCAAGGGTCGATGTTTTTCCGGGCGCGCGTGCATCTGGCACGCAAAATGCATTTCATCTGGCAGTCCCGGAGGCGACCTTCATGACGAAGCGGCGCGTACCTGGATCTGCAAAAACCTCGCAGTGTAGAAACGAGAGATGACTATGACGAAATACAAGCTCGAGTACATTTGGCTCGACGGCTACAAGCCGGTGCCGAATCTTCGCGGTAAGACCCAGATCAAGGAATTCGACGCTTTCCCGACGCTGGAGCAGCTGCCGCTGTGGGGCTTCGACGGTTCCTCCACGATGCAGGCCGAAGGTCATAGCTCCGACTGCGTTCTGAAGCCGGTCGCCATCTATCCGGATCCGGCCCGCACCAATGGTGCGCTGGTCATGTGCGAAGTCATGATGCCCGATGGCGTCACGCCGCATCCGTCCAACAGCCGCGCCACCATTCTCGATGACGAAGGCGCCTGGTTCGGTTTCGAACAGGAATACTTCTTCTACGAAAACGGCCGTCCGCTCGGCTTCCCGGAACAGGGCTACCCGGCTCCGCAGGGTCCGTACTACACGGGCGTCGGCTTCAAGAACGTCGGTTCGGTTGCCCGCGAAATCGTTGAAGAGCACCTGGACCTCTGCCTCGCCGCCGGCATCAACCACGAAGGCATCAATGCCGAAGTGGCCAAGGGCCAGTGGGAATTCCAGATTTTCGGCAAGGGCTCCAAGAAGGCCGCCGACCAGATCTGGATGGCACGCTACCTGCTGCTCCGTCTCTGCGAAAAGTACGGCATCGACGTCGAATTCCACTGCAAGCCGCTCGGCGATACCGACTGGAACGGCTCGGGCATGCACTGCAACTTCTCCACCACCTACATGCGCGAAGTGGGCGGTAAGGAATATTTCGAAGCCCTCATGGCTGCCTTTGCCAAGAACTGGAAAGAGCACATCGACGTCTACGGTCCGGACAACCACCTGCGTCTGACCGGCAAGCACGAAACCGCTCCGTGGAACAAGTTCTCCTACGGCGTGGCTGACCGTGGTGCCTCGATCCGCGTTCCGCACTCCTTCGTCAACAACGGCTACAAGGGCTATCTGGAAGATCGTCGTCCGAACTCCCAGGGCGACCCCTACGCGATTGCCTCGCGCGTTCTTGCCACGATCGCCGAAGTCCCGACGGCTGCTTCCGCAGCTGCCTGAGACCTGGCATCACCGACATGACGAACGGCACCGGAGCGATCCGGTGCCGTTTTGCTTATGAGGATCCTGCGGGGCGGACGGCTGCTGGCCGGGCGTGCGGCAAAAGGCAGGGTCAGGCTTCGCCGACGGCCTCGCGGCGGCGGCGGTCCAGTTCTTCGCTGTAGCGGCGCAGCGTATGCGCTTCGCTCAACTGGCCGATGACGCGGCGGTCGATCAGGTTGTTGATGACAGGCAGCGCTTCGGCACGCGACTGGTCAAAGATTTCCACCGCCTGCTTGGCATTCATCTGCGGCAGCAGGAAATCGTTATGGTGGGTGAGGAAGTCCTCAAGCCGCGTGCGCGGCCGCGCCGTATCGGCTTCCTCGGCATAGAGTTCAGGCAGCGAAACGACGCCGGCATAGCGATCCGACGTATCGAGCAGGATCACGCGCTTGGCTGCGCCAAGCGGGAAGGTTTCCCGGAATTCCTCCAGCGAGACGCCGAGCCTTGCGCATTTCACGTCGGAGCGCATCAGCTTCTCGACGGTCAGGTTGCGGATCCATCCGACATCGTGGGCGCTGCGGATGCTTTCGCCGCGCAGGTGAAAGCGCCAGGTGGCGAAGGAATAGCCGAAGGTGGTGCGCACCACGAGAGAGGAGGTGATGACGGCGGCCAGCACCAGCGCGGTGATCGGGAAATCGGCGGTGATTTCCAGCGCCAGGAAGGTCATGGTCAGCGGGCCGCCGATGATGGCAACCGCAAGCGCACTCATGCCGACCACGGCCAGCACCGTCGGTGTCAGCGAACCGGTGGTGATCATGTCCGCCGGCATGCCGAAGATCTTGCCGATCAGCGAGCCCATGAACAGCGAGGCGAAGAACAGGCCACCACGGAAGCCGGAGCCGATGGAGACGGCCGAAGCGAGCGATTTCAGCAGGAAGATGCCGATCAGGATTTTCACCGGCGCATCGCTGTCCAGGTTGAGATGCAGCGCGCCGTGGCCGGCCGACAGTACCTGCGGCGTGACCATGCCGAGCAGGCCGACGACGATGCCGCCAAGCGCCGGGCGCACATAGGGCGGGATGGAACTCTTGCGGGCCAGTTCCTCGATGAACGCGACGCCCTGCATGATGACGATGCCGACGCCGGCGCAGATGGCGCCGAGCAGGATGGCCGGCACATAATCCGCCGGCGTGATGGTGCCGATTTCACCGACTTCGATGAGAAAGCTGTCGCCGGAGAGCGCCCGCGCCACGAAGGTGGCGATGATGGCGGAGATCACCACCGGCGCCAGCGCCACCATGCTGTAGGTGCCGATGATCAGTTCGAACGCATAGAAGGCGCCGGTCAGCGGCGCGTTGAAGGCGGCGGCAATCGCACCGGCTGCGCCGCAGCCGACGAGAATGCGCATGTCCTCGCGGCGCAGGTTCAGCTTGCTGCCGAGCTTGGAGGCAAGGCCGGCAGACAGCTGCGTATAGCCGGCTTCCAGGCCCACCGATGCGCCAAAGCCGTTGGAGATCAGGTTCTGGCCGGCCACGATGAAGCTGTCGGTCAGCGAGATGCGCCCGCCATAGAGCGCATTGGCCTCGATGGGGTCGACGATGGCGCGCCTGCGCCGCCGTGACAGGATGAAGAGAACGACACCCAGCAGCATGCCGCCGATGATGGGGGCGGTCAGGACGATCAGCTTGTTGTCGATGATCGAGGCGCTCAGCCAGTCCAGCCTGCCGATGCCGAAGATCAGGCTGTGCAGGCTGCGCGAGATCCAGCTCATGCCGCTGACGGCGGCGCCGGCCGCGAGACCGATCAGCATGGCCGAGAAGATCAGTCCGAGCTCGCTGCCGCGGGCAAAGGCCTTCTTCTTGATCAGCTTGCCCCAGGCATGGCCAAGGCGCAGCAGCGGGATGTTGGAGAGGGTCTTCATCGGGCGGTCCACCCTCCTGCTCTGGTTCCGGCCCGCCTCTGCCCGCCACGCGGGCCCGTCCGCGCCGGCCGGGGCTGCGGTGGTCTTCGGGGGCAGCGCGCCCTCTGTATCCTCGGCAGGTAAAAGCATGAAGGGTGTCGTCGTTTCAAGCAGGTTTATGGAGACCGGAACCGGCCGTTCGGATCTCCGGCCGGCCGTGCGACAGTACGCGTGCGCACCGTGCAGACCCGGCTTTGGCCCTGTCCTTATACGGCAACAATGGCTGCAATCTGATGAATGGCCGGTTCAGCCGCTGTTCAGGCGGCCGGGCGAATTCTTGCCCTCGCCATCTCGGAATTGAGGTACATGCCATGAAGATGTTCGTGTCTGCCATTGTCCTGTCGCTTGCCGGTGCCGGCGCGGCACTTGCCGGACCCGTTGCGCCGCCTGCCATTGCCGCATCACAGGCCGCGCCTGGCCTCGTGCAGCAGGTCGATTATGCCTGTGGTCCGGGGTGGAGGCTCACCCGCTGGGGCGACTGCGTGCCGCGCCGGCCGCCCCCGCCGCCACGTTACTATCGCCCGCCCCCGCCGCCCGAATGGGGTTGGGGACCGCCGCCGCGCCACTGGCACCGGCCACCCCCGCCGCCGGCCTGGGGCTGGGGTCCGCCGCCTCGGGCGCACTGGGACGGTCCGCGCTGGTAGTTGTCTCGTCCGGTCAGAATACATAAAGGTGGCGCGGTCCGGCGCCACCTTCCTGAAGATCCCTCCGTGGGGCAGTGCGATTCGCAGCGGCGAAGGCGGTGCTTCTCAGCGCGAGGCGGTCTGACGCAGCAGGCGGCACAGATTGACCAGCCCCGGATCATAGCTTGCCGCATTGACCGAGCGACAGCGGATCAGCATTTCCTCGCGTTCCCGCTCGGACATGGAACGCAGCGCCTGTCGCTGGGCCGGTGTCAGGCTGGTGCCGCTCCCGGAGCCGGCGCCCGGATTGCTCCCGGTTCCCGGCCCTGCCGGGCCTGTGCCGCCGCCAATGCCCAGATTGGCATCCACATCGACACCGCGTCCGCCGCCAAGTCCTGCCCCCACATCCGCGTTGATGCCGCGGCTGCCGCCGATCGAGGCGGTTGCGCCAGCATCAATGCCGTTGCCGCCGTCCACGCTGGCATTCACATCGGCGTTGACGCCGCGGTCTCCGCCGAGCGATGCGCTGACATCGGTGTCCGCCACACTGCCGCGACCGACAGCGGCCTCTGCGCCCGCGTTCACCCCGTTGTCGCCTCCCACCGACACATCCGCGCCGACGCCCACCCCGTCACGGGCATCGACGCTGACGCCCGCACTGACGCCGCCAACGGAGACGCCGATATCCGGCGACTGGGCAAAGGCGCCCGGAACGGGCACCACCGCTGCAGCACTGATCATCAGAATGCTCAAGGACTTATGCATGGTCTCCTCCATCTTGCAAAAACGTGAGCACGATTGAAACGTCGTGCCTGTTGTTCTTGTTTCGGTTGTGGAGGCAGGGTCACGGAAACGTGATGAGTCCGGCGATGCTGCGTTTTTTCGCCAAGTTCGAGCCCTCGGCAATGCGGGGCGGTGCTGTCGTCAGCGGCAGATGCCGGAAGCGAGCGCCCTCTGGATGCCGCGCACATCGCTCCCCTTGCCGAGCGTGCGCTGGATGGGCGTGCTGCTGCCCGACACCCAGATCTTCAATTCCGAATCGAGATCGAAAGTGCCTGCCGTTTCCACGCAAAAGCGGGTGATCGCGCGATAGGGGATGGTGGTATATTCGACCTTGCTGCCGGTGACGCCCTGGATGTCGACGAGAATCAGGCGATACTGGGTAAACACGAAAAAGTCCCGCACGATCCGGAAGGCCATCCGCGCCTCCTCGCCGTCGATCAGCACGTCCTGCAGGCGTCTCCCCAGATCGGCAGGGTCCACGCTGGAGCCGTGCCCCAGCAAGCCGTCGAACAGTCCCATGGTGCTCTCTCCCTTTTCGCTTTTTGCGATGAGATGTAGGGAGGGGCTGGCAAAAATGAAGGCCCGGTGCAGCTTGCGTGGCCGTCAGCGCCTGAAACCGGGGTGCAGATCGGGCAGAACAACAAAGCCGCTGCGGGGTGTGATTCGGCGATCGCCGCAAGGCAGAAACAGGAGCTGAAAAGATTGGGAAAGCCCATAAACGGAGAAATCCGCCGAAGCGGATTTCTCAACGTTTTGAATGGAATGGTGGGCGTGACAGGGATTGAACCTGTGACCCCTACGATGTCAACGTAGTGCTCTCCCGCTGAGCTACACGCCCTTCCGTGACGCGGCATAGACCATAACAGGCTCGGCCCGTCAACCGCTTTTTTCACCGGTCATGACTGTTTTTTGACAGTCACCTCCGGAAGCCCGGAAATCCGGGCTCAGGCGGCAAGAAGCTTGTTCACCTCGTCCACGAGGTCGCGCAGGTGGAAGGGCTTGGAGAGCACCTTGGCATCCTTCGGCGCCTTCGAATCGGAATTCAGCGCCACGGCGGCGAAGCCTGTGATGAACATCACCTTGAGGTCCGGGTCGAGTTCGGTGGCGCGGCGCGCCAGTTCGATGCCATCCATTTCCGGCATCACGATATCGGTCAGCAGCAGGGCGAAGGGCTCTTCGCGCAGGCGGTCATAGGCGCTTGCGCCATTGTCGAAGGACGCCACCTTGTAGCCGGCCTTTTCGAGCGCCTTCACGAGGAAGCGGCGCATGTCATTGTCATCTTCGGCAAGAAGGATTTTGTGCATCGTCAGGACCGTTTGTGGGTTCTCGGGTTTACGCCTGGTCGAGCCCTAGCCCATTTGCCGTAAAAAACAGGTGAATGGCGGGCCGCCAGCAATGCGGAATGGGGCTTTCAGATAGTATGGACTTCGCAGTCTGCAACTGGCAACATGGCGTTACGACAAGTTCACGACATGGTAAAGGCCGCATGGATTGGGTGACGGGCGATTTTGACCCCTTTGAGGTGCGGGAGCCTGAAACCCAGTCCATCCCCTTCGTCTTCAATTCGCCGCATAGCGGGCGTCTCTATCCGTCGACCTTTCTTGCGGCGTCCCGTCTCGATGCGCTGGCGATCCGCCGTTCCGAAGACCATTACGTGGATGAACTCTTCGGCGATGCGCCGTCCTTTGGCGCGCCGTTTTTGCTGGCCCATTTTCCCCGTGCCTATCTCGATGTCAATCGCGAGCCTTATGAGCTTGATCCGCGCATGTTCGAGGGGCCGCTTCCCTCCTATGCGAATATCGGCTCCATGCGGGTGGCGGGTGGTCTTGGCACCGTGCCGCGCATCGTGGCGGAAAACATGGAAATCTATGCGCGCCGCCTGCCGGTGGAGGAGGCGCTGGCCCGCGTCGAAGGCATCTACAAGCCCTATCACGCATGCCTGCGCCGGCTGATTGCCCGCACGCATGCCCGTTTCGGGCTGGCGATCCTGATCGACTGCCATTCCATGCCCGGCACAATTCGCCTCTCCGGCTCGGATGTGCGGCCCGATTTCATCATCGGCGACCGCTACGGCACCAGCGCATCGGCCGAGCTTTCCCGCGCGGCGCTGCACATCCTGCAGGACATGGGCTTCAACGCCGTGCGCAACAAGCCTTATGCCGGTGGCTTCATTACCGAGCATTACGGCCGCCCGGTGCGGGGTCTGCATGCGCTGCAGATCGAGGTGAACCGCGCGCTCTACGTGGACGAGATGACGCTGGACAAGAAGCCGGAATTCGATCTGATCGCCGCCGCGCTGTCCACCTTCGTCCGCCAGATGGTGGATTTCTCCATCGGCTTCAGCGTGGATTCGGCCCTGGCGGCCGAATAAATCGCGCCCTTTTCCTTTGTTTTCCTTGGACTTTCGCCGCGCATCCGATGTGCCGGCCAAAAAAAACCGCGCCTGTGGGCGCGGCTAAGTCTAGGGAGGAAACACCCAAGGAGGGTATTTACAGTCAAACGACTGTAACCAAATTGTTAAAATCGAATTGCCCAATTGTCAAGCAATGAATCGCGCTGACTATTCAAAAGGCATGTTGCACTGCGGTCGCGTGGACCGCACCGGCCTGTCAGCTGGCGCGACCCCTGCCACACGGCGGCAATGGCCCCGGCGATCCCTTTCTCTTTTCCGGAAAACCGGGTTTCCCTTTGTGACGACAGACTCTAGAAGGAAAGCAGTGTTTCAACGCCTGCGGGATTGTTCATGCTGCCTGATCGCGCCTTCTTCGATGTTCTTGCCGACGCCGCCAGCCAGGAGACCCTGCCGCGTTTTCGCGCCGGCACCTCCGTCACCAACAAGCTCGCCTCCGGCTTCGATCCGGTGACCGAGGCCGATCGAGCCGCGGAACTGGCGATCCGCGCCGAGGTGGCCCGCCGTTTTCCCGAGCACGGCATGCTGGGCGAGGAGCATGAAAGCTTCGGGCTTGATCGCGATCATGTCTGGGTGATCGATCCGATCGACGGCACGCGCGCCTTCATCTCCGGCGTTCCCGTCTGGGGCACGCTGATCGGCTTCTATACCAATGGCCGCGCGCATATGGGCATGGTCGACCAGCCCTTTACCGGTGAGCGCTATTTTGCCGATGGCGAGCGTTCCTGGTATCGCGGGCCGGATGGCGAGCGGCAGATCCGCACCCGCGATTGCGGCAGCCTTTCCGATGCCATCCTGTTCACCACCTCGCCGCATATTTTCGAAGCCGAAGCGCTCGCCCGCTACCGGGCCGTGGAAGAGAAGGTGCGACTGTTCCGCTACGGCGTGGATTGCTATGCCTATGCCCTGCTGGCGGCAGGCCATGTGGATCTCGTGATTGAAAACAGCCTGAAGCCCTATGATGTCGGCGCGCTGATCCCGCTCATCGAGCAGGCGGGTGGCATCATCACCACCTGGGATGGCGGCCGGCCTGAACAGGGCGGCGACATCATCGCCGCCGGCAGCCGCGCTGTCTATGAAGAGGCGCGCGCGCTGCTCGCCTGATGGCTTTGCTCAGGCCACTGCGTCGGACAGCGGTGGCATGGTCTCGCTGCCCGGCATGAAGGCTTGGATAGCGGCGAGTGCCTGCGCGCGGTAGATGTCGCGTTCCTGCAAAATCTCGTGGCGGGCACCGGTGACCGGGATCAGCTGTGCCGCGCGAAAATTGCGCGACAGGTTTTCCTGCGCCAGATAGGGCACCACGCCATCGCGCATCGGCGCGATCAGCAGTGTTGGAATGGTGATGCGCGTCAGATGTGCCTGCTGGCTGACGCGGCTTGCCGCTGTCAGCGTCTCGTGCAGCCAGCGCGCCGTTGGAGCGCCGACCGTCAGCTGCGGATGCGCGGCGATGAAGGCTGCGTTGCGGGCAAAGCGGGTGGCGTCCCCCGTCAGCGGATTGTCGGCGAAGGGACGCTGGCTGCGATCCTGGCCCATGGACTTTCGCCCGAAACCGAGCGCCGAGAAACCGGCCGCCAGGCGGCGGATCCACGGCTCCGGCAATTGCTGGTTGGCAAGCGCCACGTAAGGCGCCAGCAGCGCCATGCGCTCGATGCGGTTGGCAAGCCGCGGCGCCGCCGACAGCGCAATCAGCGCGCCGGTGGAATGGGCGAGCAGAAAGAAGGGCAGGCGGGCATCCGGCAGCACCACCTTTTGCAGAAACAGGTCGAGATCGCGCTCGTAATCGGCAAAGCGACGCACATGGCCCTTTCGATGATCTTTCAGCAGCCGCCCCGATCCGCCCTGGCCGCGCAGGTCGAAGGTCGCGACCCACAACCCCATGGCATTGAGATCGCGGATGGTCTCGGCATATTTCTCGATGAATTCGTTGCGACCCTGCAGCAGCACCACGGTGCCGCGCGCCGGCGACACGGCGGAACGGAACAGACTATAGCGCAGCCGCACGCCGTCATGGGCCGTCAGGAAGCCTGCCGTAAAATCCTCCGGCAGCGGATTGTCCGGCGTGGGGAAGAGAATGTCGTCCATCGGCTCGCCACCTGCTATGCCTGTCCACGGATAGGATCTGCATCCGCTCTCGTCAAAGAAAAAAGCCGGAACCGGAGATTGTTTTCCGGTACCGGCAGCAGGGCTGGCGAGACGGGACGGACGTCAGCCGTCGGCATGCATGAGGGCGGGCCGGCAATGTCCGCTTTGACCGGAAGCGCCTGAACGGCAGTCGAACCACCCCTTCAGCCAGGGTTCAGCCATGGGACGTCCGGCGTGTTGAGCGGGCGTCATTTTTCGACGTCACGGCTCTTGAAGCCGATTTTTGCCGCTCCCATCTCAGGGTCACGGACGCCGCAAGGGTCCGCACCAGGGGCCGGCGCCGCCAGATGGGGCGCCGTTCCGAGATTGAAAAAACCGCAAACGTCGCTTCACAGGAGGACACCATGCGTCACATCGATTTTTCGCCGCTCTATCGCTCGACCGTCGGCTTCGACCGCCTCTTTTCCATGCTGGACGGTGTCGGCCAGCCCGAGCAGGCCCAGACCTACCCGCCCTACAATATCGAGCGCACCGGCGAAAACACCTACCGCATCACCATGGCGGTCGCCGGCTTCGATGAAAAGGAACTGAGCATCGAGGCACATGCCCATGTGCTGACCGTCAAGGGCGAGAAGTCCGAGGAAGAAACATCGGACAAGAGCGAGTATCTTTATCGCGGCATTGCCAAGCGCGCCTTCGAGCGCCGCTTCCAGCTGGCCGATCACATGGAAGTGCGTGCCGCCTCGCTGAAGAACGGTCTGCTGCACATCGATCTCCTGCGCAACATTCCGGAAACGCTGAAGCCGCGCCGCATCGCGATCGCTGCCGATGTCGTCAGCACGCCGAAGACGATCGAGGCCCAGCCGGATCCGCAGAAGGTCAACTGACCGGATCTCGGCGCGGCGTCATTGCCTGCCCGACATTGTCTGCTGACGCAAAAGCCCCCTCCCGAGCGTCTCGGGAGGGGGCTTTCGTTTGGCCGTCGACGGGTCCGTCAGGCTGCGGCCGTCACGGCGGCAGCCTGGCGCGCTGCGCGCTTCGCGGCATATTTCTGGGCAAGAACCGCGCAGGTCATCAGCTGGATCTGGTGGAACAGCATCAGCGGCAGAACGATGGCGCCGATGCTCTGGCCGGCAAAGATGGCGCCTGCCATGGGCACGCCGGACGCCAGGCTCTTCTTCGAACCGCAGAAGGTGATGGTGATCTCGTCTTCCTTGTTGAAGCCGAGCAGGCGGCTGCCGAACATGGTGATGCACAGTACCAGCGCCAGCAGCAGTGCATCCATGACGATGACGACGCCGATATCGGTGATCGAGAAGGTGTGCCACAGGCCCTCGTTCACCGATTCGGAGAAGGCGAGATAAACGACCATCAGGATCGAACCCCGATCGACCGGCATCAGCAGCTTCTTGCGGGCGCGCACCCAGCCGCCGATCCAGGGTTCCAGCAACTGGCCAAGGATGAAGGGGGCAAGCAGCTGCAGCAGGATCGTCTCCAAGGCATCAAGCGAGAAGCCGGAGGTACCACTCGTCGTCATCAAAAGGCCGACGAGGAGCGGCGTCAGGAACATGCCGAACAGGTTGGAAGCCGAGGCCGAGCAGATGGCCGCCGGCACATTGCCGCCGGCAATCGAGGTGAACGCGATCGAGGACTGCACGGTCGACGGCAGCACGCAGAGATAAAGGAGGCCGACATACAGTTCCGGCTTCAGGATCGTCGACGGGATGAAGCCCGCCCCGAGGCCGAGAAGGGGGAAGATCGCATAGGTGACGGCAAGGATCGTCAGGTGCAGGCGCCAGTGCAGGATGCCGGCAATGACCACATCCCGCGACAGTCTTGCGCCATGCAGAAAGAAGAGAAGCGCAATGGCGCAGTCTGTCGCATAGCCGAAATACGTGGCAAACGCGCCCTTGGCGGGCAGGAAGGATGCGATGATGACCGTCGTCACCAGCATCAGGGTGAAGGTATCGGGCAAAAACCGGCGCATGGTCGTTCCTGTCAGCTGATCTGGCCTTTACGCATGCGCTATCATGAAACAGAATGCAAAGACTAACAGTTATTGTGGTTCATGATAAAATGCTGAATCTCGTCCATCTGGCCAGTTTCGTCCGCCTGCATGAAACCGGCAGCTTCACGCTGGCGGCCGAGCAGCTGGGCGTCGGCCAGTCCACAGTCACGCACCATATCCAGCGGCTGGAGCAGAGCCTTGGGCGGCAGTTGATCGATCGCACCACGCATCGCGTCAAGCTGACGACGGAAGGGGAGGCGCTTCTCAGCTACGCGCGCGGCATGCTGGACCTGAACGGCAAGGTGATGTCGATGTTCGGGGAGAGCCGGCTGCGGGGACGCCTGCGGCTCGGAGTCTCCGAAGACGTGGTGGCCAACCGGCTGACCGGCATTCTGGAGGATTTCATCCGCCTCTATCCTCTGGTCGATCTGGAGTTGACGGTGGCGCTCAGCGCCTCCCTCTACCAGATGCAGGATGTGGGCGATCTGGATCTGGTGCTGGCCAAGCGCCACATCGGCGAAACCCACGGACGTCTGCTCTATCGCGAGCCGCTCGTCTGGCTGGCGCGCGACCCGGATCTCCTGCAGGTCGAGCCGGGCCATCCCGTGCCGCTGATTGCCTTTCCGACGCCCAGCATCACACGTCGCGTGGCGCAGGAGGTGCTCGACAGGGCAGGTCTGCCCTGGCGCATTGTCTGCACCTGCGGCAGTCTCGCCGGCCTCACAGCCGCTGCGCGGGCCGGCATGGGCGTTCTCGTGCAGCCCCGCAGCATGGCGCCGGATGGTCTGAGGGAGGTGGCAGGCGATCGCCTGCCGGTTCTGGAGGATGTGGAATTCGTGCTGGTTGCGCGCCGCGGCGCAGATACGGCGCTGACGGAGGCCTTGTCGAGCCTGATCGTCCAGCGCATCCGGCCGCATGGTGCGCCCTGAGCGGCACGCCATGCGCCTCATGATATCGTTCGGTTGAGACAGGCGCCGGACCTGCCAGCCGGCGCTCCTTGTGGCGGATCCTTCAGCCGGCGGCGATCACGTCGAGAAACGCATCCACATCCTGGGGCTCGGTCGCAAAGCTTGTCACGAGACGGATCAGCAGGTCGTGCTCGGCAACCGGTTCCGGCATGTCGTGCGGCTCCAGCCAGTCATAGAACTTGGCGCCCCTGGCCTCGGCCGCCTGGGCGGTGGATTTCGGAATGACGGCAAAGACTTCGTTGGAGGCTGTCGGCCAGGCCAGCCTTGCGCTGTTGGAGGCCTCGAGCCCGGCGCGCAGACGATCCGCCATGGCATTGGCGTGACGGGCGAGGTCCAGCCAGAGATTGTCCTGCAGATAGGCCTCGAACTGCGCGGCGATGAAGCGCGACTTGGAGAACAGCTGGGCGGAGCGCTTGCGGATGAAGGGCAGTTCCCGCGCCATCTCCGGATCGAAGAAGACGATCGCTTCCGCGCACCAGCAGCCATTCTTGGTGCCGCCGAAGGAAAGCACGTCGACGCCGCGCTTCCAGGTCATCTCGGCGGGTGTCGCGCCCAGCTGCACGAGCGCATTGGCAAAGCGGGCGCCATCCATGTGCAGCGGCAGGCCATGCTCTTTCGCGATCCCGGCAATCTCCTCGATCTCGGTGAGGCTGTAGATGCTGCCGACTTCAGTGGCCTGCGTCATGGTGATGGCGGTGGCGCGGCCGTGGTGGACGGCATCCTGCGGATAGCGCGCGATGCGGCTGCGCAGCTGTTTCGGGTCCATCTTGCCAAGCGCCCCGGGCACGGGCGACATGCGCATGCCGCTGAAGAAGTCCGGCGCGCCGCATTCGTCCTCGATTACATGCGCTTCGGAATGGGCGAAGGTGACGCCGCCCGGCTTGGCGAGGCTCGCCAGCGCCAGCGAATTGGCGGCCGTGCCGGTCGCCACGAAGAAGACGGCGACCTCGCGCTCGAAAATCTCGTTGAAGCGCTGTTCGATGGCGCGGTCCAGTTCGCTCGTGCCATAGGCTGCGGCAAAGCGCGTCGATTCTTTCAGCAGGCGTTCGTTGATGGCGGGGTGAGCGCCAGCCCAGTTGTCCGAGGCAAAGAACATGAGGCATTTCTCGCAAGAGGGGTCAGGATGCGCGGAAAGATGCGGCCGTTCGTCCTGCGGATCAATAGCATTATGGGGTTGGCGCCGGCGGACCCGATTTTGGGGCATGAAGTGGAAAGAAGAGCTTCGCTTTCGATAATTTTCTTGCGTGAATGTGGGGCGGAACGGCAATTTTCCAGCTGTGAGGGGTGCTCTTTTTCCCTGCCGCGCCCTTGCGCGGGACCCTGATTTCTGTCATAGAAAATGAAAACTAGGACAGTCATTCTGTCCTAATTCGCCGCGAAAGGCCGTAACGAAGCGTTAACCTCCCGTCCGGGAGGTCTTGTCGTCTGCGGTTCACCTGCGCTGTGTAAGTCTGTGTGGCGCCTTGTGCGCCTTATGAGATCAACCCTTGCCCGCTCCGGCGGCCGATAAGGAGGACGAATGATGACCGAGGCTGAAAGACCCCATGGCGCCGAAGGCGAGACCGTGAAAGCCGTCATTCCGGCTCGTCCGTCCTTCCCCGGTCTGCCCATGGCGCAGGGTCTCTACGATCCGCGCAACGAGCACGACGCCTGCGGCGTCGGCTTCATCGCCCACATGAAGGGCCAGAAGTCGCACCAGATCGTCAAGGACGGCCTGTTCATCCTGGAAAACCTCACCCATCGCGGCGCTGTTGGCGCCGATCCGCTGATGGGCGATGGCGCGGGCATTCTCGTGCAGATCCCCGACCGTTTCTTCCGCGAGGAAATGGCCAAGCAGGGTGTGACGCTGCCGAAGGCTGGCGAATATGCCGTCGGCCATATCTTCATGCCGCGCGACCCGGAACAGATCGCCCACTTCAAGAAGGTGATGATCGACGTTATCGCCGAAGAAGGTCAGCAGTTCCTCGGCTTCCGCGATGTGCCGGTCGATAATTCTTCGCTCTCCAAGGCGCCGGATATCGCTGCAACCGAACCCTATCACTGTCAGGTCTTCATCGGCGCCGGCCGCGATGCGGCGACGAACCATGACTTCGAGCGCAAGCTCTTCCTGCTGCGCAAGGTGATCTCCAACCGCATCTACGACCAGTTCGGCGGTCAGGAGACCGGCTTCTATCCGGTGTCGCTGTCGTCCTCGACCATCGTCTACAAGGGCATGTTCCTGGCTTATCAGGTGGGTGCCTATTACAAGGACCTGTCCGATCCGCGCTTCGAATCCGCGGTTGCCCTCGTGCACCAGCGTTTCTCGACCAACACCTTCCCGTCGTGGAAGCTGGCGCACCCGTACCGCATGGTGGCCCATAACGGCGAAATCAACACGCTGCGCGGCAACGTCAACTGGATGGCGGCGCGTCAGGCGTCCGTCTCCTCGCCCTTCTTCGGCGACGATATCTCCAAGCTCTGGCCGATCTCCTACGAGGGCCAGTCGGACACCGCCTGCTTCGACAACGCGCTCGAATTCCTCGTGCGCGGCGGCTATTCCATGGCCCATGCGGTGATGATGCTGATCCCGGAAGCCTGGGCGGGCAACCAGTCCATGAGCCCGGAGCGCAAGGCCTTCTACGAATACCATGCCGCGCTGATGGAGCCGTGGGATGGTCCGGCAGCGGTTGCCTTCACCGATGGCAAGCAGATCGGCGCGACGCTCGACCGCAACGGCCTGCGTCCGGCCCGCTATGTCGTCACCTCCGACGACCGCGTGATCATGGCCTCCGAAGCCGGCGTGCTGCCGGTTCCGGAAGAAACCATCGTCAAGAAGTGGCGCCTGCAGCCCGGCAAGATGCTGCTGATCGACATGGAGAAGGGCCGCATCGTTTCCGACGAGGAAGTGAAGAACGAGCTTGCCACCAAGCATCCCTACCGCAACTGGCTGGACCGCACCCAGATCATTCTGGAAGACCTGAAGCCCGTGGAGCCGCGCGCGCTGCGCCGCGACGTGTCGCTGCTCGACCGCCAGCAGGCTTTCGGCTACACCTCGGAAGACACCAAGATCCTGATGTCGCCGATGGCGACCACCGGCCAGGAAGCCGTCGGCTCCATGGGCACCGACACGCCGATCTCGGCCATGTCGTCGAAGTCGAAGCTGCTTTACACCTATTTCAAGCAGAACTTCGCGCAGGTGACGAACCCGCCGATCGACCCGATCCGCGAAGAGCTGGTGATGAGCCTCGTCTCCTTCATCGGCCCGCGCCCGAACATTCTCGACCATGAGGGCATGGCCAAGGCCAAGCGCATGGAAGTGCGCCAGCCGATCCTGACCAATGGCGATCTCGAAAAGATCCGTTCCATCGGCCACATGGAAGATCACTTCGACACCAAGACGCTCGACTTCACCTATGATGTGGAGCGGGGCGCCGAAGGCATGCCGGAAATGCTCGACCGTCTCTGCGAGCGTGCGGAAGCGGCGGTCAAGGGCGGTTATAACATCATCGTTCTCTCCGACCGCCAGATCGGCCCGGACCGCATCGCCATCCCGGCGCTGTTGGCGACGGCTGCCGTGCACCATCACCTGATCCGCAAGGGGCTGCGCACCTCCGTCGGTCTCGTCGTGGAATCGGGCGAGCCGCGCGAGATCCATCATTTCTGCTGCCTCGCCGGCTTCGGCGCCGAGGCGATCAACCCCTATCTCGCCTTCGATACGCTGACGGACATGCATGCCCGCGGCGAATTCCCCAAGGAAGTCGATGCGAGCGAAGTGGTCTATCGCTACATCAAGGCCGTGGGTAAGGGCATCCTGAAGGTCATGTCCAAGATGGGCATCTCGACCTACCAGTCCTATTGCGGCGCGCAGATCTTCGATGCCATCGGCCTCGCTTCGGAACTGGTCAACAAGTACTTCTTCGGCACCGCCACCACCATCGAAGGCGTTGGTCTGGCGGAAATTGCCGAGGAAACCGTGGCCCGCCACAAGGCTGCCTTCGGCAAGGACCCGGTTCTGGCCTCCACGCTCGATATCGGTGGCGAATATGCTTACCGCATGCGCGGCGAAAGCCATGCCTGGACGCCGGATGCGGTGGCCTCGCTGCAGCATGCAGTGCGCGGCAACAGCCAGGACCGCTATCGCGAATTCGCAGCCATGGTGAACGAGACCTCGCTGCGCATGAACACCATTCGCGGCCTGTTCAAGATCAAGTCGGCAGAGGCGATCGGCCGCAAGCCGGTGTCTATCGATGCGGTCGAGCCGGCGGTGGATATCGTCAAGCGCTTCTCGACCGGTGCCATGTCCTTCGGCTCGATCAGCCGCGAGGCGCACACCACGCTCGCGATTGCCATGAACCGCATCGGCGGCAAGTCGAACACGGGTGAGGGCGGCGAAGAGAGCGATCGTTACATGCCGCTGGCGGACGGGTCGCAGAACCCCGAGCGTTCGGCCATCAAGCAGATCGCCTCCGGCCGCTTCGGTGTGACGACGGAATATCTCGTCAATGCCGACATGCTGCAGATCAAGGTGGCGCAGGGTGCCAAGCCCGGCGAAGGCGGCCAGCTGCCCGGCCACAAGGTGGATGCGACGGTGGCCAAGACCCGCCATTCCACGCCGGGCGTCGGCCTCATCTCGCCGCCGCCGCACCACGACATCTATTCGATCGAAGATCTGGCGCAGCTGATCTACGACCTGAAGAACGTCAACCCGGCGGCCGATATCTCGGTCAAGCTGGTGTCGGAAGTGGGCGTCGGCACGGTTGCCGCCGGCGTTGCCAAGGCGCGCGCCGATCATATCACGGTCGCCGGCTTCGATGGCGGCACGGGCGCTTCGCCGCTCACCTCGCTGAAGCATGCCGGTAGCCCCTGGGAAATCGGCCTTGCCGAAACCCAGCAGACGCTGGTGCTGAACGGTCTTCGCTCGCGCATCGCGCTGCAGGTCGATGGCGGCCTGAAGACGGGTCGTGACGTGATTGTGGGTGCGCTGCTGGGCGCCGACGAGTTCGGTTTCGCGACCGCGCCGCTGATCGCCGCCGGCTGCATCATGATGCGCAAGTGCCATCTGAACACCTGCCCCGTCGGCGTTGCCACGCAGGATCCGGTTCTGCGCAAGCGCTTCAAGGGTACGCCCGAACACGTCATCAACTACTTCTTCTTCGTGGCCGAAGAAGTGCGCGAAATCCTCGCTTCGCTGGGCTTTACCCGGCTGGACGAAATCATCGGCGCTTCCGAACTTCTGGAGAAGGATGAGATGCTGGCGCACTGGAAGGCCAAGGGGCTCGATTTCAGCCGCATCTTCCACAAGGTGGAGGCTCCGAAGGAGGCGACCTACTGGACCGAGCGCCAGAAGCATCCGATCGACGAGATTCTCGATCGCAAGCTGATCGAAAAGTCGCTGCCGGCGCTGGAAAGCAAGGAATCGGTGGTCTTCGAGGTGCCGATCAAGAACGTCGACCGCTCGGCTGGCGCCATGCTCTCGGGCGCGCTTGCCAAGCGCTGGGGTCACAAGGGTCTCAAGGACGACACCATCCATGTCACCCTGCGTGGCACGGCCGGCCAGTCCTTCGGCGCCTTCCTTGCCCGCGGCATCACGTTCGATCTGGTGGGTGACGGCAACGACTATGTCGGCAAGGGGCTCTCGGGTGGCCGCATCATCGTGCGCCCGCCGGAAAACTCGAAGCTTGCCGCTGAACAGTCGATCATCGTCGGCAACACGGTGCTTTACGGCGCGATCACCGGCGAATGCTACTTCCGCGGTGTGGCAGGCGAGCGCTTTGCGGTGCGCAACTCCGGTGCGATTGCCGTCGTCGAAGGCGTGGGCGATCACGGCTGCGAATACATGACGGGCGGCATCGTGGTGGTTCTCGGCGAAACGGGCCGCAACTTCGCAGCCGGCATGTCCGGCGGCGTGGCTTACGTTCTCGATGAGAGCGGCGATTTCGCCAAGCGCTGCAACATGGCCATGGTCGAGCTGGAGCCGGTGCCGGAAGAAGACGACATGCTGGAGAAGCTCCACCATCACGGTGGCGACCTCATGCACAAGGGACGCGTGGATGTGTCCGAGGACATGACGCGCCACGACGAGGAGCGCCTCTACCAGATGATCTCCAACCATCTCCACTACACGGGCTCCACCCGCGCCAAGGAGATCCTGGATCGCTGGACCGAGTATCGTCCGAAGTTCCGCAAGGTCATGCCGGTCGAATACCGCCGTGCTCTGGAGGAAATGGAACGCATGCGCATGGGCGTTGCGGCGGAGTAAGTCGCCGCAACCGATCATTCACTGATCAAGCCGTTCGCGAATGCCACGCTGGCCTTTGCGAACGGAAAGATCGAAGGGAATTTCATCGTATCGGCGAGGGCGCAAATGGCGACGGTCGATACAGGGAGCCTGAAGGTTCCCAGTCTGAAGTGAGGGATGAAACATGGGCAAGGTTACGGGTTTCATGGAAATCGACCGGCAGGTGGCAAAATACCAGCCTGCGTCGGACCGTATTCGCCACTTCCGCGAGTTCACCATTCCGATGTCGGATGCCGAGGTGACGAAACAGGCAGCCCGCTGCATGGACTGTGGCATTCCCTATTGCCATGGCCCGACCGGCTGTCCGGTTCACAACCAGATCCCGGACTGGAACGACCTCGTCTATAACAACAAGTGGGAAGAGGCGATCCGCAACCTCCATTCCACCAACAACTTCCCGGAATTCACCGGTCGCGTCTGCCCGGCGCCCTGCGAGGAAGCCTGTACGCTGAACCTGGAAGATGCCCCCGTCGCCATCAAGACGGTGGAGCAGGCGATTGCCGACAAGGCCTATGAGCTGGGCTTCATCTCGCCGCAGCCGCCGACCATCCACACCGGCAAGAAGGTCGCCATCATCGGCTCCGGTCCTGCCGGTCTCGCGGCTGCCCAGCAGCTTGGCCGTGCCGGTCACGAGGTGCATGTCTACGAGCGGGAGAGCAAGCCCGGCGGTCTGCTGCGCTATGGCATTCCGGACTTCAAGATGGAGAAGAACTTCATCGACCGCCGTGTCGAGCAGATCAAGGGCGAGGGCGTCACCTTCCATTGCGGCGTCAATATCGGCGTCGATCTGCCGATGGAAAAGCTGCTGGCCGAGCATGATGCGGTCATCTATTGCGGCGGCTCCGAAACGCCGCGCCCGGCCGGCATTCCGGGCGTGGAACTGCACGGCGTCTATGATGCCATGCCCTATCTCGTGCAGCAGAACCGTCGCGTCGGTCGCGAAAACATCGACAGCGTCGGCTGGCCGTCGGAGCCGATCCTCGCCGGTGCCAAGCATGTCGTCGTCGTCGGTGGCGGCGATACGGCTTCGGACTGCGTCGGCACGGCCTTCCGCCAGGGTGCCGTGAAGGTGACCCAGCTCGACATTCGTCCCATGCCGCCGGAAAAGGAAGACAAGCTGGCTGTCTGGCCGTTCTGGGCCACCAAGATGCGCACCTCGTCTTCGCAGGCCGAAGGTGCCGTGCGCGAGTTCCAGGTGGCAACGCTGGAATTCGTCGGTGATGAGGACGGCCAGCTGACGGGCGTTCGCTGCTGCCAGGTGGATGAGCGCCGCAAGCCGATCGCCGGCACGGATTTCATCATCAAGGCCGATCTCGCCTTCATCGCCATCGGCTTCTCGGGTCCGGCGAAGGATAGCGTTCTGAAGGATCTGGGCGACAAGCTGGCGCTCAATGTCGACCGCCGCGGCTCGACCAATGTTGTCGCCAATGACCGCGACTACAAGACCTCGGTCGACAAGCTCTGGACGGCTGGTGACGTGCGCCGCGGCCAGTCGCTGGTGGTCTGGGCCATCCGTGAGGGCCGTCAGGTGGCACGCGCCGTGGATGAGGCCCTGATGGGCAGCACCGTGCTGCCCGCCTGATAGCGACAGATCAGGATCGGCTCGGGAAACCGGGCCGATCTGTTTTTCACAATCCCTTTGCCGCCGCCTTATCGCCAGCGCATTTACCGGAAGACCGGCCCATGACCCTGAAACTCTATCTTGCCGGGCCGGAGGTGTTCCTGCCCAATGCCCGTGACATGCTCGACCGCAAGGCGGCGATGGCGCGTTCCTATGGCTTCGAGCCGATCTGCCCCGGCGACATCTCCATCGAACCCGCCCCGACCCGCCACGAATTCGGCCTCAAGATCAGCGCGGTGGACGAGGGCATGATGAACCGCGCCGACGGCGTGATCGCCAACCTGACCCCGTTCCGCGGCATCGCGGCCGATGTCGGAACGGCCTTCGAACTGGGTTACATGTGCGCCCAGGGCAAGCTGGTGGCGGCCTATACCAATGTGGCGGCCAATCACTTTGCCCGCACCAGCGCCTATTACGGCGGTGAGGTGCGGGAAGGGGCGGATGGCCGCAAGCGCGGGCCGGACGGCATTTCGCTTGAGGATTTCGACATGATCGAGAACCTCATGCTGCATGGTGGCATCGAACGGCGCGGCGGCCATATTGCCATCCATGCCGCGGCGGCTGATGCCGTCTACACGGATCTCACGGCCTTTGAAGAATGCCTTTCGGTGCTTGCAAAACGACGCGACGAGCAGGCGGCGTAAGGCCGTCCGTTGTTCACAGGCTCGACGTTGACGGGCTGCGTCTTGCTCAGCGGGTCGAGCCGGTAATCTCGGTGCGGTAATAATCGACGCGGCCGGCCGGTGCCTCCGGCAGTTCGCCGCGCTTGACCAGAAGCTCGCGCGGTGTCTCCCCCGCTGCCGGTTTTGGCGCCTCAGATGTCTTCTGGCCCAAAAGTTCGCCGCCACCGTCCAGTTCCGGATCGGTCAGGCTGATCGGCTGTGTCTTGACGCTGGGTTCCGCTGCCGGCGGCAGGCTGGAAAGCTGCGGCAGATTGGCGGCATCGCCCCGGATGATGTCGGTGATGCTGAGATCGCCGAGATGGCGTCGCGCCAGCTTTTCCACGTAGAAGGCGAGCTTGCGCTTGCCCGCATCGGTAAAGCCGATGCCGTCGGCGCTGCGCAGGCGCACCGGCTGGCCGTTGATGTCGGAGCCTGTCACGATGAAGGCACCGCTTTCGCTGACGAAGCCATCCCAGATATCGACGAATTCGCCGCCCATCTTCTCCACCTGATGGCGGTAGATGCCGTTCAGTGTCACGGCGTCGGTGGTGAGGGACGGCGACTCGAAGGCTGGCAGTCCCACCCAGAGAAGCGGCAGACCGGCATCGGTCACCAGCTTCGCCAGCCGTGCGATGCGAGCCTCGTAGGCGGCCAGCCACTTTTCGCTGCGGAAGCGCTCGCGCGTGGCGTCAACCTGCATGGCCTGCCGGTCATTGGCGCCGATCATCACCACCACCAGCTTCGGCTTTTCCTGCGCCAGCAATTGCTGCAACTGCTGCGGCCAGTTGAGGTGATCTTCGCGCACGAGGCCAGACGAGCCGGAGCCCTGTTCGACAATTGCGACGGAAGGATCCTGCGCAAAGGCTTCGGTGAGGCCCTTGCCGAGGCTCATGGCCGTGAAGTCGCCGATCACCAGGATCTTGCGGGCATCCTCCATCTTCTCCACCGGCGCCGGTTCGTCCGGACGCGCGGTTTGCGACGTTGCCGGACGGCTCTCGCCGGGCGCGGCCGTCCGGGGCGGTGTGCGCCGTCGCGGCCTTTCGGGAGAAGGGGTAGCTCGCTCCTGAATCTGGTGACGATCACCGAACAGCATGTCCATCAGGGTGCGGCGCTCCTGCGCGTCTGCGGGCGCAATGTCGAGCGGAGCGAGCAGCAGGACGCACAAGGCTACGAACGCCGCCCGTTTTCCCTTGCCATTGCCTTCCGTCATCGTATCCGTCCTTCGCGTCAGGGGCAGAACACTCACCTGATCGGCTTTTGACCCTGATGGAGCCTTTCCAACGCCAAAGGCGCCGGCCATCCGAAGGATGGAGCATCGGCGCCTTCTCAACCGCGGGCAGACTCTGACCGCCGTTCCAGCCCCTGAACGACGATCAGTTGCGCAGCCGCTTCAGCAGCGTCTGCGACGGCTCGCCATCCGCCTCCATGCCGAGGCGCGACTGGATGGCACTGATGGCCGCCCGCGAGCCCGAGCCGAAATTACCGTCGATCTCGCCATCATAATAGCCAAGAGCCTTCAGCCGACGCTGCAGCTCGAATTTTTCCTTCACGTCCAGCGTGCCGTGCGGGCGCGGCCAGGGCTGAACCATGCCGCCATAACCGGCAATTTCGTCCGCCAGAAGGCCGACGGCCAGCGCATAGCTGTCGGCGGCATTGTAGCGCTTCACCACGAAGAAATTCCGCAGCATGAGGAATGCGGGGCCTTCGGCGCCAGCGAGAAGTTTCAGTTCCGCCCGATCGCTGCCACGGGGGAAGGGTTTTCCATTGGCGCGGATAACACCGAGGGCGGCCCATTGGGCAAGCGTCTTCGTCTGGCCGGCATAACGGGTCACCGTCGGCGGAAGAAGCGCCTCGTAGCCCCAGGCCCGGCCATTCTCCCAGCCGTTCTGCGCCAGCAGGTTGGCGGCAGTGGCGAGCGCGTCCGGAACGGAACTCCAGATGTCGCGGCGGCCATCGCCGTCGGCATCGACGGCATAGAGGAGATAGCTCGTCGGGATGAACTGGGTATGGCCCATGGCCCCGGCCCAGGAGCCGGTCAGGTGTCTTGGCGAGATTTCGCCGCTCTGCAGGATCTTGAGCGCTGCGATCAACTGCGTGCGGGCGAATTTTGCCCGCTTCGGATCCGCCCAGGCCAGCGTTGCCAGCGCCTGCGGAATGTTGTGCAGCCGCTCCGGCTGGGACAGCACTGCGCCGTAATTGGATTCCATGGACCAGATGGCGAGCAGAACGTGCTTGTCCACCCCGTAGCGGCGCTCGAGCGCATCGAGAAGCCTGCCGTGCTTGGCCAGCATCTCGCGCCCGTTGCGCACGGTAAACGGATTGACGCGTGAATCCAGGTACTGCCAGATCTCGGTCTTGAATTCCGGCTGATAGTTCGCCTTGCGCAGCACGTCCTCGTCGGGACCCGTGACGCCGGCAAAGGCCTTGTTGTATGTGGAACGCGTGATACCGTTTTCTGCTGCAGTGCGGTAGAAATTGGCCACCCACGCCTTGAAACCAGGCTCGGCCTGGGCATCTATGGCAGTGGTGATCAGCATCATGGCCGCGATCACGGAGAGGGCAAGTCCGGCGAAACGATGTGGGGTAAAAAATCTCATCGGCTGTCGTGTTCCTTGTGCTTTCCGGTCTCAAATTCGCCAGGATCGGGAACCACGCCCTGGCTGTCACGGCAGGATACGGCAGACAGTGTCAACAAATTCTTTACCATCACTACACTGATCTGTCATTGTTTGTGATTATGTGGTGATTATCGGATAAGTGCGATTCCGCACCGCAATGATTGTAAGTGCTTTAGGAGGCATGAGTGGGACAACAGAAAATCCGTAAGGCCGTATTTCCCGTCGCAGGACTGGGAACCCGCTTCCTTCCAGCCACGAAGGCTGTTCCGAAGGAAATGCTGACGGTCGTTGACAAGCCGGTCATCCAGTACGTTGTCGATGAAGCCGCGGAAGCAGGGATCGAGCATTTCGTGTTCGTCACCGGCCGTGGCAAAGGTGTTATCGAAGATTATTTCGACATTCAGTTCGAACTCGAACAGATGCTGCGCGAGCGCAACAAGAATGCCGAGCTGACCTTGCTTGCGGATCTTCTTCCCAAGGCCGGCACGGCAAGCTTCACCCGCCAGCAGGTTCCGCTGGGTCTTGGTCATGCCGTCTGGTGCGCCCGTGATATCGTGGGCGACGAACCCTTCGCGGTTCTGCTGCCCGACATGATCATGTCGTCGGACAAGAGCTGCCTCAAGGGCATGGTCGAGCTTTACGACAAGACCGGCGGCAATGTTCTCGCTGTTGAGGAATGCGCACCGGAACTGGCCCACAAGTACGGCATCGTCGGCGTGGGCGACAAGGTCGGCGAGGAAGGCTTCAAGATCACCGAGATGGTGGAAAAGCCGGCCAAGGGCACTGCTCCCTCCAACTTCTTCATCAACGGCCGCTACATCCTGCAGCCGGAGATCTTCAAGATCCTGGAAACCCAGGAGCGCGGCGCCGGCAATGAAATCCAGTTGACCGACGGCATGCTGACGCTGGCCAAGTCGCAGGAATTTGCCGCTTACCACTTCAAGGGCGAGACCTATGACTGCGGCGCCAAGGACGGCTTCATCCTGGCGAACCTCGCCTTCGCGCTGAAGCGTGGCGACATCCGCCCGCTGATCGAAGGCCCGCTGAAGGCGCTGACCGCCGGTCTATGATCCGCTCCGCACGAGCAATCCAGGAACCCCGTGGCGGACGCCGCGGGGTTTTTTGTTGCCATTTTATCTCTTCGCGAGAGAGGGGACGCCCTATCGCCGCAGGCTGACGCCGATGCCGGCGCGCACCAAGTTGCTGTCCGGGCCACTCGCATTGCCGGTATGCTCGTAGCCGAGATTGGCGGTGAGATCGAAATAGCGGTTGAGGTTCCAGATCAGGCCGAAGCCGGTCTGCCAGTCAGTCTCGTCGGGGCTTGCGGAAAAGTTGCGCTGCGTGACGGAGCCGGTGAGGCGGGCGGTCAGGCGGGTGAGCACCTGTTGCGAGAGGCCGGCCGTCCACTGGTATTCCCGCCAGCCACTGACGCCGGCGGCCGTGGAATCCTGCAGGGTGGTGCGCAGGCCGACATCGACATCGGTGCCCCGGTGCGGCGACCAGAACAGCGTGCCGTCCAGAGTGACGGCGCCGAGCGAGGCGAGACGGGCATCCTCGTAATCGACGGTGGCGTAGCCGATCCCGAATTCGCCGCGCAGCTTCTCGCCGAAATCGAACTGCAGGCCGCCGCGGCCACCATAGCTGTGCGAGGAGCGGGCATAGCCGGAGCTATCGCGCGCATCGTCGTAGATCGCCCGGCCGAGGCTTGCCTCGATGAAGGGAATGAGGGCGGGGGAGAGTTCGTAACCCAGCCGCAGTCGGCCCTCGACGGCCCAGCGGTCCCGGTCGCCAAGCGAAAGACGGCTGCCATCGGCAAAGCGCGCCGAACCATAGGTGGAGCGCACGGCCGCGAGACTGGCCGTACCGCGCAGAATTCCGAAATCGCGCGAGAGGGAGGCGCCGGTGCTATAGCGGTTGACGCCGGCCTGGGTGGTGGCGCCGCTCACCGCGTTCGGATCGCTGGTCGATTCCCGCTGGAAGGCATAGCCGCCGGTGAGATGCGCCACGGTTTGATCGGCCAGATCGAGTCTCAGGTCGGCGTCGATGCGTCCTTCCGGCTTCGTGCTGGCATTGCCGCTCAGATTGCGCTCATGGGTGCCTTCCGCCGTCACCGTCAGGGCATGGCGCGACCAGTCGGAGGACAGCGTGCCGTTGACGGCGGTGGCGGCATAGGTGCGGCGTGTCTCGCTGCCGCCATTGCGGGTGCGCTCGCCGTTGATGCTCTCGTTGATTGTTGGTCGCAGCATGAAGCTGCCGAGCCGGATACCGGTACCGTCATCCGCTGTGCGACCTGCATTGTCGCCGTCGATTGCCGGTTCCGGCAGGTTCTGCGTCCCCTCGATCAGCGTGTTCAGGTCATCGGCATCCGTGCCGTCGCTTCTCAGCGGCACGTCCTGCCGCAGCCCCATGCGCAGCACTGTTGCGCCGAGCGGGTTCGGGGGGCTGCCGGCCGCGGAAGCCGCATCCGTTGTCCCCGCATCGCCGCCGTCGGTGACGAGGGATTGCGCGGACGCAAGCGCCGGCACCAGCAGCACCGCCGCCGTCACGAGCAGCGCCACCGGCCGAAAATGCCGGGCCGGGTTGCCGTGACGGAGAGGGATGCGGGTCATGAACAGCCTTATGCACTGCGGGTCGTGGCGCGACGCCATGGTGAGCAAATGCTAAAGGAACAGGGTTAATCCTTGGTTGCGGGCCGCTTGTGGTTCCTTGCACCGCCGGGACCGGGTGCCGCATGGACTTCCGCCGTCCGCCGCGCTATGGCAGCGGCATGAACAGCAAAGCCATTCTCCCCGATCAGGCCGATGTGATTGCCTCGGCGCTGCGCACCATATCCATCGAAAAGCAGGGGCTGAGCGCGCTCGAGGCGGCCCTCGGCAACGGGCTCGCGGAACCCCTGCGTGAGACGATCGCGATGATCGCCGGCATTTCCGGCCGCGTGATCGTCACGGGGGTCGGCAAGAGCGGCCACATCGGCGCGAAGATTGCGGCAACCTTCGCTTCCACCGGCACGCCGGCCTTTTTCGTCCATGCAGCCGAGGCCAATCACGGCGATCTCGGCATGATTGCCGGCAATGATCTGGTGCTGGCCATTTCCAAGGGGGGCGAAAGCGCGGAGCTCAAAAGCATCATCGCCTATACGCGCCGTTTCTCCATTCCGCTGGTGTCGATCACCTGCGCGCCGCAGGCCTCGCTGGCCCGCCAGAGCGACGTGGTGCTGCTGGTGCCGGCCGAGCAGGAGGCCTGCCCGCACGGACTGGCACCGACCACCTCCACGCTGATGCAACTGGCGCTGGGGGATGCGCTTGCGGTGGCGCTTCTGGAAGCGCGCGGCTTTACCGCAACCGATTTCCACGTCTTCCATCCCGGCGGCAAGCTGGGAGCGAGCCTCACCCATGTGGGCGACATCATGCATACCGGCGAGCGCCTGCCGCTGGTGGCACGTGGAACGCCGATGCCCGACGCGGTGCGCACACTGTCCCACAAGCATTTCGGCTGCGTCATCGTCCTCAATGAGGATGGCACGCTGGCGGGTATCGTCACGGAAGGCGATATGGCGCGCAACCTGCACCGCAATCTCGGCGAACTCTGCGTCGATGACGTGATGACGGTAACGCCGAAGACGATTGTCGCCTCGACGCTTGCGACGGCAGCGCTTGGATTGATCAACAAGCACAATATCGGCGCGTTGATTGTCATAGACGAGGCGCGCAAGCCGATCGGCCTCGTGCATTTTCATGATCTTCTGCGCATCGGCGTCGCCTGACGACGGCTTTTGGCCGCCCGTCGCTCAGCCGACGACCGGTTCCACGATCAGTTCCGTGCCGGTCCAGGCGGCGACGCGCACCCGCATGCCGGCCGGCAGGTCCGGCCCGGAGACCGACCACGAGCTGTCATCCAGCTTGATGCGACCGCGGCCCTCGCGGATCGGCTCGGCGAGCGTTGCGGTGCGGCCAACGAGGCTATCGCCGCGCCGGTTCAGCATCGGCTCGTCGCTTTCGCCATGCGCATGGGCGAACAGGCGGCGGCCGATGAGCGTGATGGCGACCGCAAGGGCGGCAAAGATCACCAGCTGCAGCTGCCAGCTCCACAGGCTCTGCTCCCAGAAAAGCAGGGAGAGCGCGCCCACCAGCATGGCGGCAAGCCCGATCCAGATCAGGAAGACGCCGGGCGCGGCAAGTTCCGCCGCGAGCAGAACCAGCCCGATGATAATCCAGCTCCAGGGGCCGAGTGCCACGACCATTTGCGGGATCATGCCTTAACCCTCGCTGCCCGGCCGGTTGAAAGGATTGACCGCCGGCGTGCTGCGCGGGGCGGCCACGGTGCGCGGCGGCACCGGCTGGCCGTTCTGCGCGGTCTCGCCAAACACCTCGCGGGCAATCGCGCCGATGCCGCCGAGCGAGCCGATCAGCGAGGAGGCCTCCATCGGCATCAGCACGATCTTGGCATTCGAGGCGGTGCCGATCGCGGCAAGCGCCTCGGTATATTTCTGCGCGACGAAGTAGTTGATGGCGTTGACCTCGCCGCCGGCAATCGCCTGAGACACCACGAGCGTTGCCTTGGCTTCTGCCTCGGCCAGACGTTCGCGGGCTTCGGCCTCTCGGAAGGCGGCCTCGCGCTCGCCTTCGGCTTTCAGTACGGCCGCCTGCTTGGCGCCCTCGGCGCGCAGGATCTGCGCATTGCGCGAGCCCTCCGCTTCCAGCACCTGGGCGCGCTTCTCGCGCTCCGCCTTCATCTGGCGGGCCATGGCTTCCACCAGATCGCGCGGCGGCTGGATATCCTTGATCTCGACGCGGGTCACCTTGATGCCCCAGGGGCCGACCGCCTCGTCCACCACGCGCAGCAGGCGCTCGTTGATGAGGTCGCGGTTGGAGAGGAGTTCGTCGAGATCCATCGAGCCCATCACCGAGCGGATATTGGTCATGGTGAGGTTCTGGATGGCGTTTTCCAGATTGGCGATCTGGTAGGCGGCCTGGGCCGGATTGAGCACCTGATAGAAGGCCACCGCATCGGCCGAGACGCTGGCATTGTCCTTGGTGATCACCTCCTGCGTCGGCACGGTCAGCACCTGTTCCATCACATTCATCTTGGCGCCGAGCTTGTCGATGAAGGGCAGGATCAGGTTGAGGCCCGGATCGAGCGTGCGGGTATAACGGCCGAAACGCTCCACCGTGTAGCGATAGCCCTGCGGCACCGTCTTGATCCCCGCAAACAGCACGAGAATGACGAAGACCACGAGCGCAATGACGACGATGTCGAAGCCGGACAGCGGCATAAATCCCTCCAAGCGTTCCTGCGGTTAACCAGGATGTATGGTTTCCGGTGGCGCGAGACTAGTACCGGGCCCGAATTCCGCTCGTGATTTGCAAGGGGACCGGAATTCGGCTAAGGCCCCGAAGGTTACTCTCCGGTCGCAGCCTACCCGGTCAAAACAAGGATACCTGCCATGAAAACCCTCGTCGTCTGCTCCGGCGGACTGGATTCCGTGTCGCTTGCCTACAAGGTGGCGGCTGAACATACCCTGATCGGCCTGATCTCCTTCGATTACGGCCAGCGCCATCGCAAGGAACTGGAATTCGCAGCTCTCGCGGCAAAACGGCTCGGCGTGCCGCATGAGATCATCGACATTTCCAATATCGGCCGGCATCTCTCCGGCTCGGCGCTGACCGATGATGTGGCGGTGCCGGACGGGCACTATGCCGAAGAAACCATGAAGGTCACCGTGGTGCCGAACCGCAATGCCATCATGCTGGCGATTGCCTTCGGCCTTGCCGCCGCGCGCCAGGCGGAGGCGGTGGCGATTGCCGTGCATGGCGGAGATCACTTCATCTATCCCGACTGCCGCCCAGGCTTCATCGACAGTTTCCAGGTGATGCAGGACCATGCGCTGGAAGGCTATGCCGATGTGGTGCTGCATGCGCCCTTCGTGATGCGCTCCAAGGCGGACATCGTCACCGAAGGCGCGCACGTCGGCACGCCCTTTGCCGAAACCTGGTCCTGTTACAAGGGCGGCGAGCGGCATTGCGGCCGCTGCGGCACCTGCGTGGAGCGGCGCGAGGCCTTCCATCTGGCCGGCGTCGAGGACCCGACCGTCTATGACGATCCGGATTTCTGGAAGGCGGCCACCGCCGGCTTCCGCGCGGATGAGGTCTGATCGCCCATGTACCGCATCACCAAGGAATTTCACTTTTCCGCCTCGCACCAGCTGGCGCATCTTCCGGCCGATCACCAGTGCGCCCGCCTGCACGGCCACAATTACATCGTGGTGGTGGAGCTGGCCGGCGAGACGCTGAATGCCGACGGCTTCGTGCGCGACTATCACGAGCTGAAGGTGCTCAAGACCTATATCGACGAGCATTTCGATCACCGGCATCTGAACGAGGTGCTGGGCTCCTCGATGAGCACGGCGGAAAACCTGGCCCGACATTTCTACGACTGGTGCAAGGCACGCTTTCCGGAAACGGCGGCGGTCAAGGTCAGCGAGACGCCGAAGACCTGGGCGGAGTATCGTCCGTGACGGAAGCCGAGGGATCGCTGATCCGCGTCAGCGAGATTTTCGGGCCGACCATCCAGGGCGAGGGCGTGCTGATCGGCCAGCCGACGGTGTTCGTGCGCACCGGCGGCTGCGATTTCCGCTGTGTCTGGTGCGACAGCCTGCATGCGGTGGAAAGCCGCTTTCGCGCCGACTGGCAGTCGATGAGCGTCGCGGCGATCTGGAGCGAGGTCGAGAGGCTGTCCGGGGGACGTCCGCTGATGGTGTCGCTGTCCGGTGGCAATCCGGCGATCCAGCCACTCGGCGGCCTGATCGCCCATGGTCATGCCCGCGGCTATCGCTTCGCGCTGGAAACGCAGGGGTCTATCGCTCGGGACTGGTTTGCCGATCTTGACGTGCTGGTGCTCTCACCAAAGCCGCCTTCCAGCGGCATGGCGTTCGATCCGGAAGCTCTGCTGGCCTCTGTCGAGGCGGCATCCGGCGGCCCGCGCACGGTGCTGAAATTCGTCATCTTCGATGAGGCGGATTTCGCCTTTGCGTGGGAGGTCGCCGCGCTCTGTCGCTCGCTGCCCGTCTATCTGCAGCCCGGCAACCACACGCCCCCGCCGCCGGAAGCCGAGGATGCGGTGATCGACCTCGATGGCATCATGGGGCGCATGCACTGGCTGGTGGACCGGGTGATGGCCGAGGGCTGGTTTGCCGCGACCGTGCTGCCGCAACTGCATGTGGTGCTGTGGGGCAACCGGCGCGGCGTCTGAACGGGCGTTTGCATTCCATCTCTTGATTGGACCATCAATGCCGTCCGGCGCAGTCTGCCCCAAAGCCGTGCTGGAACCCATGATGTGTGACGTTTACACCTATCTGAGCCGCGATCCGTTCACGTCGATTTCGCTCCTGAAGTATCTGCAGTCCTATCCGCAGGATACCGAGAGCTTTCACGTGCGCGGAGAGGAGGGGGAGGCCGTGCTGGTGCTTTTGCAGGTTGCGGCCAGCCCCTATGACCGCGAGACCTATCCGGGCGCAGCATTCGTCTGTTTCATCGCGAGCGACGGCCCCAATCTGACGCGCCGGCTGCTCGACCATGTGCCATGCGGCGTGAGCGTCGTCTTCAAGCTGGCAGCAGAGGCAGATCGCGCTGTCGTGGCAGAGGGGTTTGATCTCAGACGCACGACAAGCTTCCTGTCCTTCACCGGCAGCTTTGGCGCACCATCTCTCCAGACAGATCCACGGCTGCCGATGACGGACGATCCGCTGCCGCAGGCCTGGTCCCTGCTGGAGGCGCGGGGCTATCAGCGCGACTGGCTTATGCCGCTGCTGGCATCGGGCCATGCCTTCGTGGTGGAAGATAGCCATGGCGATGATGTCGCATCGGTCTGCTTTGCCTTCCAGAACCACGGTCATATCTGGGAAGTCGGCGGGCTTTCGACGCGGCCGGATCGTCGGCGTCAGGGCCATGCCGCACGCGTCGTCGGCTCCGCGATCGCCGAACTTGCAAGGCGCGGTGTCCAGGGGCGTTATGTGGTGGAAGAAACGAACCGGCCCTCTGTGCAGCTTGCCCAGGCGATCGGCCTGCAGCATGTGCTGACGCTCACGCATTTTCTCGCCTCTGCGCCTTGCGCAGGCGATCCTGCCATCGGAATGCTTTCATGAAGCTGCAACTGATCCGCAATGCAACGCTCCGGCTTGCCTATGCCGGTCGTGTCATCCTGATCGATCCCTATTTTGCGCCGAAACACAGCCTGCCCTCCTATGCGGGCAGATCGAACAATCCACTGGTCGATCTGCCGATGCCGGTCGAGGCGATCCTGCAGGATGTCAACCTGGTCATCGTCTCGCATCTGCATTCCGATCATTTCGATTCGGTTGCCAGAGCACGTCTGCCGAAAGACATGCCAATCCTGTGTCAGCCGGGGGACGAGGAGACGCTGCGATCGGCGGGCTTCGTCGATGTCACTCCGCTTGCGACGGCACTTCACTGGAACGGCATCACGATCACCCGACGGGATGGCAGCCATGGCCTTGGAGCTGTGCTGGCAGAGATGGGCTCAGTGATGGGCTTCAGCCTGACGGCGGCAGGGGAGCCGCACCTCTACTGGCTGGGAGACACCGTGCTCTATCCTCCGGTACTCGACACGATCCGGCAAACCGCGCCAGAGGTCATCGTCAGCCATGCCTGCGGGGCATACTGGGGCGAGGACCTGATCGTGATGGACGCCGCGCAAACCGTCGCCCTGTGCGAGGCGGCGCCGCTTGCCACCGTGGTCGCCACGCACATGGATTCACTCGATCATGCGACGGTGAGCCGTGCCGATCTTCGCGCCGCCGCTAAGGCGTACGGCCTTGGAGACCATCGCCTGCGCATTCCTGCGGACGCAGAGGAGATCATGTTTCCGGCACCACGGTGACGGATCCTCTGCCGCCTCGTCAATCGGCGCGGTGGTCAGGATGCCGGTCTTATACCCAGCCCATCAGTTCGCGGCGCACCACATGCTCGATCACCGCCATGCCCTCCTGGCTGTCGTTGAGGCAGGGAATGTGGGCAAACTTTTCGCCGCCATTGTGGAGGAAATCCTCGCCGGCTTCCTCGGCGATTTCCTCCAGCGTTTCCAGGCAGTCGGAGACGAAGCCGGGATTGAGGATGGCGATACGCTTGACGCCGTCCTTGGCCAGCTTTTCCACGGTCTTGTCGGTATAGGGCTGCAGCCATTCCTCCGGCCCGAAGCGGGACTGGAACGTGACCATCAGCTTCTCCTTCGACCAGCCCAGCCGGTCGCGCAGCAGGCGCGTCGTCTTGTAGCACTGGCAGTGATAGGGATCGCCCTTCTTGAAATAGGACATCGGGATGCCGTGATAGGAGGTGATCACGATCTCGGGCTCCCAGTCGAGCGTGGCGAGATGCTTCTCGATCGAGGTCGCCAGCGCATCGATATAGACCGGGTCGTCGTGATAGCGGGGCACGGTGCGCAGCGCCGGCTGCCAGCGCATCTTCAGAAGCGCCTTGAAGGCCTCGTCATTGACGGTGGCGGTCGTGGCAGCGGCATATTGCGGATAGAGCGGGAAGAGCAGGATCTTCTCGCAGCCCGCCTTCTGCATCTCGTTCATCTTGGCCTGGATCGCCGGCTGGCCGTAGCGCATCGCCCAGTCCACATGCACATGCGGCATGTCCTTGAAGCGTTCGGCGAGCTTTTCCGCCTGGTTGCGGGTGTAGGTGCGCAGAAAACTCTCGTCGAGTTCCTTGTTCCAGATCGACTCATAGGCCTTGCCGACCTTCTGCGGCCGCTTGTTCAGGACGATGCCGTAGAGGATCGGATACCAGAACAGGCGCGACCATTCGATCACGCGGCGGTCCGTAAGGAACTCCTCCAGATAGCGGCGCATGGACTTGTAGTCCGTGCCATCCGGCGTGCCGAGATTGACGAGCAGGACGCCCACCTTGCCGAAGCGGACCTCAGGATGATCGGCGGGCAGGTGGACGGCGGAGGCATTGATCATTTCGGTTTTCCTGGGCGCAAGGGGAGTATCCGGTCTGAATACGCAATCCGGATGCGAACGGTTTTATCTAGGAATAAAAAACGGCCCGGGGAAGCCCCGGGCCGTCGGCAACCTCGTGACAAAAGGTCTTACTTCTTCGGCGCCACGTAGCCGGCCGGCGTCGCATCGGTGATACGGCCATCGGTATAGGGCTTGTAGGGGTTGTGTGCCGTCAGGTAGTCGGCCACCGTCTGCTCCAGATTCGGTCCGAAGTCGTAGGGGTTGACGGCATTGGTGGCGAACATCTTGAAGCCATCGCCGCCGCTGCGGACATAGTTGTTGGTGACGACGCCATAGGTCTTGGCCGGATCGAGCGCGACAAAGGCATCGCCTTCCTTGACCAGGACGTTGCTGACGCGGCTGCCGACCGGCTTGGAGCGGTCGAAGGTATATTTCAGCCCGCCGACCTGTGCAAAGCGACCGGCGCCATCCTCGATCTGGCTGACGCCGTTCTCGAGCGCCGCCTGGATATCGGCGCCCTTGATCTGGAAGGTGGCGATGGTGTTCTGGAACGGAAGTACCGTCAGCACTTCGCCCATGGTCACGTCGCCCTGGTCGATGGAGGCACGCAGACCGCCGCCATTGACGATGGCAATCGTGATGCCCTGGTTCTTGACGCGGTCAAGCGAGGCGTCGGCAACCAGATTGCCCATGGTGCATTCCACGGCGCGGCAGGTCTTGCGGTCGCCATCGATCGTGGCCTCGGAAACGCCGACCACCTTCTTCTTCAGCTCTTCGAGCGGTGCGCCGAGTTCCTTCACCTTGGCGGTGTAGGCTTCGTCAGGTGTCACGGAGGCATCGAGCAGCTTCGGTGCGCCGGTCGCGGACTTCACCACACCCTTGTCGTCGAAGGTCACCGTCAGCTCGCCGAGATACTTGGAATAGGCATAGGCGGTAACGACCGGAACCTCGACGCCCGACGGGTTCTTCACCATGGTCGGGTAGGGGCCGGAAGACTTGGAATCGGTGGAGGAGAGATAGGTGTGGCTATGGCCGCCGACGATGACGTCGATACCGTCCACGGCTGCGGCGATCTCCTGATCCTTGTTGTAACCGACATGGGTCAGCGCAATGATCTTGTTGACCCCCTGCGCCTGGATCTCCTTCACCGCCGCCTTCAGATAGGTGACCTCGTCCTCGAACTTGATGTCCGGACCGGGCGAGGAGGTCTCGGCGGTGTCGGTTGCCAGAACAGAGACAACAGCCACCTTCTGGCCGCCGATCTCCTTGATCACGTAGCCCTTGTACTTGCCGTCGAGAAGCGAGCCCTTGGCCGGCACGGTGTTGCCGGAGATGATCGGGAACTTCAGCGCACCGATGAACTTGTTGAGTTCCTGCGGACCGTCATCGAATTCGTGGTTGCCGATGGCCATCACGTCGAAACCGATGCCGTTCATGAAGTCGGCAACGGGTGCGCTCTTGAACGTGCTGTAGAACAGCGAGCCCTGAAACTGGTCGCCGGCGTCGAGAACCAGCACGTTGGCGCCGGGTTTGGCCTTGCGGAAGCCGTCGATGGCGCTCTTCACGCGGGCGATGCCGCCGAAGCACTCCTTCGCCTCCTGCTCCTTTGCAGTGCAGGTTGAATCGTACTTGTTGATCGCTTCGATGCGTGAATGCAGGTCGTTGATGTGGAGGATGTCAAGCTGGTAGTCCGCAAAGGCCACGCCGGTGGACAGGGCGAAGGTCGCCGCGGCCACGATACTGAAACCTACTCTTTTGATCATCCCGATATTCTCCTTTTGCCTGGGCGACGTCCCATGCGCCCGTTCCGCCTGCTTCTTAGTTGTGATTTGTGACACGCATGCCATGACGCATGTTTTCATCGCGGTCACGCGACTTCAAGCGAAATATGACAGTGGTGAGGTGTTTGTGGGTGTGCAACCAAAAGCAGAAACCCCGCCGGAGCGGGGTTTCGGGCATGCGGGAATTGTGGATGATCAGCCGCGGCGGGTCAGCGAGAACTGCGAGCCGGTGTCGGAGGTGCAGTTCAGCTGCGTCGGGGTGACCAGAGCGCAATTGACGCGCGACTGGGTACGCCGCACGATGGACGTCATGTTGATTTCCACCAGCGTCGGCGAGGTATTGATATAGGTGCCCGAGGCGAGAAGGGCGTTGTTGTCTGTGGAGCGCGTGTTGAACGTGCCGCCCTGGAACGTGGACACGATGCCGTTCGGATCGACCCAGGCACCCTCGACACCCTGCGGCTGCGCGGGTGGCATCGGACGCGGCTCCGGGGATGATACACAGGCCGACAGCATCATGGCGGCAGCAACGAGCGCGAGGCTCCCTTTGATCTTCATTCTTTCGTCTCCCGCGATTCGAGCGCAGTATCGTCAGGCCCGACGATGGCGCGAACGCTAATCTAATGCAAGGCGGCCGCTTTGACAGGGGCCGCCCCGCGGACATTCAGGGCCGTATCCCGATCCCGGAGGCAGGACTTACGTCCGCACCAGGATGTTCCGGAACTGCCACGGATCCTTCTCGTCCAGATCCTCGGGGAAGAGGCCCGGGCGGCCATCGAGCGGTGTCCAGTCGGTATAGTGACCCTCAACCGGGCCAAGATAGGGCGACTGCACTTCGAGGCAGCGCTTGTAATCCATCTCGTCGGCTTCCACGATGCCGGCCTGCGGGTTTTCCAGCGCCCAGACCATGCCGGCGAGCACGGCAGAGGTGACCTGCAGACCGGTGGCGTTCTGGTAGGGGGCGATCCGGCGCGTTTCTTCGAGAGAAAGGCGCGAGCCGTACCAGTAGGCATTCTTGTCGTGGCCGTAGAGCAGCACGCCAAGTTCGTCGACGCCATCGACCAGTTCGTTCTCGTCGAGAACATGCAGCACCGGCTGTGCATTGCCGCCATTGCCGAACATTTCGTGCAGCGACAGAACCGCGTCATTGGCCGGGTGATAGGCATAATGGCAGGTCGGGCGGTAGACGGCTTCGCCATCCTTCTCGACGGTGAAGAAGTCGGCGATCGAGATCGACTCGTTATGGGTCACGAGGAAGCCGTATTGCGGGCCGGGCGTCGGGCACCAGGTGCGTACGCGGGTATTGGCGCCGGGCTGCTCCAGATAGATGGCGGCCTTGCAGCCCTTCTTGTGCTTTTTGGCGTTCTTCGGCATCCACTTTTCGTGCGTGCCCCAGCCGAGTTCCGAGGGCTGCAGGCCTTCCGAGATGAAGCCTTCGACCGACCACGTGTTCCAGAACACGTTGAGCGGCTTCGGGTTCTTGGTGCGCTGGGTGTCGCGCTCGGCAATGTGAATGCCCTTGACGCCGACCTTCTTCATCAGCTTGGCCCAGCCTTCGCGATCATCGAAGGCCGGCTCCTCGATCTCGAGGCCGACATCCTTGGCGACGTTCAGCAGGGCCTGCTTGACGAACCAGGAGACCATGCCCGGATTGGCGCCGCAGCAGGAAACGGCCGTCGTGCCGCCCGGGTTCTTCTTCTTTTCCTGGCGCACGGTTTCGCGCAGCGCATAATTGGTGCGGTCGGCATTCTTCATGCTCTTGTCGAAGTAGAAGCCGAGCCAGGGCTCCACGACGGTGTCGATATAGAGCACGTCCAGCTTGCGGCAGAACTTGATGAGATCGAGCGAGCCGGTATCGACCGAGAGGTTGACGCAGAAGCCCTGGCCTTCGCCTTCGGTCAGCAGCGGCTTCAGCAGCTCCTTATAATTGTCCTTGGTGACATGCGCCTGGATGAACTTTACGCCGTGTTGTTCCAGGATCGCCTTGTCGTCGTCACGCGGGTCGATGACCACCATGCGGCTCTTGTCGAACTTGAAGTGCCTCTCGATCAGCGGCAGCGTGCCGCGGCCGATGGAGCCGAAGCCGATCATGACGATCGGACCGGTGATTTCGGCATAAACCGGATGGGTGGTTTCAGTCATCTGTAGCTCCTTCGGTCCCTCGGATCTTCAAGCAGTGAGGGCCGTGTTGCGGCAAGGTTACGTGCGCGTATGCGGCGTCTAGACCACAAATCGCTCACACAATAAAGAGGGCGAACACAACAGGCCTATGGCAGAACCTGTGAAAGTTGGAGGCTTTCGGCCTCCTCCGTCAGCCGTGTGATCAACGCCTCGCGTTTGCGCGACAGACCCTTGTAGGCGGCCTGTTCCTTGCTCATTGCGCCAAGCTGTTGGGCAAGGGCGCGCATCAGGCCTGCGCCGTCCGCCTCGCGGGCAAGGGCTGCGATCGGATCGAGATAGATGCGGATGGTGAACAGGATGTCGCCGCTCTCCGACAGCTTGCGCAGCGTCTGGCGCTCGACACGCAGCACCGCCTCCTCCGGCGGCAGGTCCGGCATCACCCGCTGGCTCTTCGCCTTGGGCAGGAACAATTCGTCCGTCCAGTTCAGCGACCAGTTGAGCCGCTTGACGGCGCGATCGGCCGGCAGGCGGTCGAACATGCGGTTGATGAGGTCCGCATTGCGGCTGCCGCCCTGGAAATCCGGCACCTCCGCATGCACCTCGTCCATCACGCGGCCGAACTTTTCCTCGAGCGACCAGGAGGAGGGAAAGGCGACGAAGGCGGCGGCGATGCGCCAGCCGGCATCTCCCCGGCGCATCAGGACGAGATCGTCCTGCACCAGAAGCCCTGCGGTTTCGAGGGCGGGCCGGGCGGCATCGGCAAGGGTCACCGCCGGTCCGGCCTCGATCTCGATGCGGTCCTCCGTTCTACGGTAAATGCCCGGATGACGCTCCGGCAGGTAGGCGGCAAGCAGCGCCAGCACCTCGGCCTGCGCCCCTTCCGTGCCGGCCTCGGCCTTGAAGATCATGTCGCGGTGGCTGGCGAGCAACCGGCGCTTTTCCGCGAGATAGGCGGCAAGATCGCCATCCGGCTCGATCCAGTCGGCCAGATCAAGCTGCGCAAGCCCTATGGTGAAGGGCGTCGCGGAGCCGTCATAGGGGGTATAGGTGGGCATGGCGTTTTCCTGGAGGTGGGGCGCACGCGTACGGTCTCAGCCGGCAGCGGCAAGCTCGGCGGGGATAAGGCCCCGCAGCGAATTGCCGACGAAGAGCTTGGCGCCCTCCAGATCCTTCGGCAGCAGCACTTCCGAGCGGGCCCTGCGCTCGCGGATCAGTTCGGCGCGCAGCACGCCCGGCAGCAGGCCGCTGTTGAGCGGCGGCGTCACCAGCTGCCCGTCCGCCGCTTCGACGAAGAGATTGGTGATGGTGCCCTCGCATACCTCGCCGCGCTCGTTGAGCAGCAGAACCTCGTCGGCCTCCTCGGACGAAAACTCGGCGCGTGCGATCTCGTAGGGTTCGCGCCGCGTCGTCTTGTGGCGGTAGAGCGCATCGTCGGACACCATCCGGTGACTGGCGATCCGCAGGCGCCAGACCTTGCCCTCGGGTTCCGGCACGAAGGGCGTGGCCGTCACCTCGATCTTGCCGCGATAAGTCATCGTGAGGCGCACGCGCATCGGGTCGGAACCCGACACATGCTCCTTCAGCTGCTCCAGCACCTGCTGCGGCCCGCGAAAGCCCAGCGCATCGGCCGAGCGCGTCAGGCGCCGCACATGCTGGTCGAGCCTCAGAAAGCCCTGTTCCGGTTCCCAGCGCAGCGTTTCGATCAGCAGGAAATCCGCTGCCGGTTTACTGCGAAGCGCGCTTTTAGAAGACATTCTTCATATTCCGTCTCGGCCTTCGAATCGAACACGATGCCGCCGCCGACATTGAAGACGGCATTGCCCGTCTTGAAAAGGGTCAGCGTGCGGATGGCCACTGAAAAACGCATGGGTCCGGCCGGATCGCACCAGCCGATCGCCCCGCAATAGACGTCGCGGGGGCCCGTCTCCAGTCTGCCGAGAATCTGCATGGCCCACATTTTGGGCGCGCCCGTGACCGAGCCGCAGGGAAACAGCGCGTCGAGGATCTCCGGCAGGCCGATCTCCGCCCGAAGCTTCGCCTGAACGTGGCTGACCATCTGGTGCACGGTCGGATAGGTCTCGATGGCAAACAGCTTGGGCACGGAGAGCGTGCCGACCTCGGTGATGCGCGAGATGTCGTTGCGCAGCAGATCGACGATCATGCGGTTTTCGGCCTGGGTCTTCTCGTCCGAGAGCATGGCGGCAATGATCGCCTCGTCTTCGGCCGCATCGGTGCCGCGGGCTGCTGTCCCCTTCATCGGATGCGTCTCGATCATCCGCGCCGCATCGACCTTGAAGAACAGTTCCGGCGAACGCGACAGGATGACGGGGCCGCTGCGCTCCGCCTCCAGATCGATCAGCGCGCCGTAGCGGACCGGCTGGCGCTCGACGAGCGACCAGAAGGCGCGGCGCGGATCGCCCCGGAAGCGCGCGGTGATCGGCATGGTGAGGTTCGCCTGATAGCAATCGCCCTGTCTGAGATGCCGGTGCAGGATGTCGAAGCGTGTCCGGTAGGCCGGAAAATCCCAGGCGGCCCGCGGCTCGGTGAGGAACGGGGCGGCTTCGTCCTCCGCCATCGTCCCGTCCGGCGGTGCTGCCAGCGGATGGTCGGGCGTTGCGGGGTGCTCGAACAGACCCATGCAGATCAGCGGCGTCTCGCGATTGGCGACGATCAGATGCCGCAGCTTCTCCTCGAAGATATGCCCTGCCTCATAGGAGATGTAGCCGGCCAGCCAGAACCCCGCGCGCCGTGCCGCCTCCAGCCGTGCCAGCGCCGGCAGGATCTCGTCCGCACGGCGTGCGACGACGATCTCCACCGGCTGCGTGAAGAGCAGGCTCTTCTGGGCCCGGTCATCGCGGAACAGGGCGTAGGCGGAAGGGGAGGGCGCTTGCAAGGGATCGTTTCACCAATCTCGGCCGGAAGGTGGCGGGCTCATAGCGTGCCCGCGTTCCACCGGCAAGGCGCCCGTCAGCCAGCCACCGCGGCAGCGACCCGGTATGACGATTCGGTATCGAGTTGCCGCACCATATCGGCAATCGCGTCCGGATCGGCCAGCCTGCCGAATTCCTGCCCGCCAAAGCCAAACAGAAACGATGCCAGCCGCGGATTGTAGAGTGCGTGGGTCTGGATGTTCGGAAAGGCGGCGGTGATTTCGCCCACCGACATATGCGGCAGGATATCGGCGACCTGCACGCCAAGAACATAGAAATCCTCGTCCGGCCAGCCAGCGCCCGGCATGTCCGGAGCGATGGTATCCCACAGTTCATCGATGAACTGCCGGGTCGCAGTTTTATCCCCCGTGAAGCGCGATCTGAGGCGGTCTCTCTGCGCGCCGGAAAAGCGCAGTTTGCGGGAGATGTATGGCCCGTCGTCCGGGAACGCCATTACGCCATCCTCAATTGATTGAAATCGATTATGATCCTCAGCCCAGAGGCACGCAAGATGCCTGCGACATTTTCAAGATGGGTAGCGGTGCGATCCAGTCCCAATCCATAGCGGCCTGACAGATTGTTGATCTCCCAGACATTGTCCCCCGGCAGAAAGGTTGCCTCGCCTGCGATCCGTCCAAGCTTGTCTTCATTGAGCAAGGACGGGTGGCCGAGCTTGCTCCATCCTGACTGCTGCAGCATAGCCTTGATGTCGTTAATGAGCGGTATTCGCCGGTCACCGTCTGAAAACGCTTCCTCGACGGCGATGCGGAGCGCGCCCTCCCGATCGATGATCCACAGGATGGTAACGCCGCCGCTTAAAAAGCCTGAAAGCGCGCAACTCTCCTGAACGGCGCGCATGAAACCGACGATACCCGGCGCATCGTCCGTCTCTGCCAGCATGACCAGCGACCTGGGGGCGAACATGTCTTCCCCTTGCCGCAGGCCGTGCGCCTGCGGCGGGACGGCACTGCCGTATCGCTGATCCAGATCCATGGCATCCCCCCCGTTTCGGCCAATTCAGCCTGTGCGGGAAGATGCTGTCAAGATGCAATCAGGCCTGTTCCAGCTCGTCGATCAGCCCCTCGATCATCGAAAGCCCCTTGCTCCAGAAGGCCGGATCGGTGGCGTCGAGGCCGAAGGGGGCGAGCAGCTCCGAATGGTGCTTGGTGCCGCCGGCCTTCAGCAGCTCGAAATACTTCTGCTGGAAGCCGCTTTCGGCGTTCTGGTAGACGGCGTAGAGCGAGTTCACCAGGCAGTCGCCGAAGGCGTAGGCGTAGACGTAGAAGGGCGAGTGGATGAAGTGGGGGATGTAGGTCCACCAGGTTTCATAGCCTTCCGAGATGCGGATTGCCGGTCCCAGGCTCTCGCTCTGCACCGAAAGCCAGAGTTCACCGATCTGCTCGGCGGTCAGCTCGCCCTCGCGTCGCGCCGTGTGCACCTTGCGCTCGAAATCATAGAAGGCGATCTGTCGCACGACCGTGTTGATCATATCCTCCACTTTCTGGGCGAGCATGGCCTTGCGTTCACGCCGGTCGGTGGTGCGCTCCAGCAGCGCGCGGAAGGTCAGCATCTCGCCGAACACGGAGGCGGTTTCGGCGAGCGTCAGCGGTGTCTGGCACATCAGCGCGCCCTGTTCGCCGGCCAGCACCTGGTGCACGCCATGCCCCAGTTCATGGGCGAGCGTCATGACGTCGCGCGGCTTGCCGAGATAGTTGACGAGCACATACGGGTGGGCGGAGGGCACGGTCGGATGGGCGAAGGCGCCCGGCGCCTTGCCGGGGCGGGCGGGGGCATCGATCCAGCCCTCCTCGAAGAAGCGGCCGGCAATCGCCGCCATTTCCGGCGCAAAGCGGCCATAGGCCGACAGCACCGTGTCCTTGGCCTCATTCCAGGGGATCAGCGCGGTGGGGCTTTCCGGCAGCGGCGCGTTGCGATCCCAGAAATTCATCTGCTCCATGCCGAGCCATTTCGCCTTCATCGCGTAATAGCGATGGGAGAGGCGCGGATAGGCCTCGCGCACGGCTGCCGCCAGCGCATCCACGACCTCGCGCTCGACGCGGTTTGCGAGATGGCGGGAATCGGCAATGTCCTCGAAGCCGCGCCAGCGGTCGCCGATTTCCTTGTCCTTGGCGAGCGTGTTGGTGATCAGCGTGAAGACACGCAGGTTTTCACCGAAGGTCTTGGAGAGGGCTTCGGCAGCCTTGCGGCGCTTGCCCTCTTCCGGTTCCTGCAAAAGGTTCAGCGTGCGCTCGAGCGGCAGTGTCTCCCCGTCGATCTCGAAGCGCAGGTCTGCCATCGTCTCGTCGAACAGGCGGTTGAAGGCGCCGGCGCTGGTCATGGATTTTTCCAGGAACAGCTGTTCCAGCCGGTCGTCCAGCTGGAAGGGCTTGTCCTTGCGCAGGTCGAGCAGCCAGGGCGCATAATGGGCAGCGGCCTCATCGGCTTTCAGGCAGGCCTCGAGCACCGCATCCTCGATGCGGTTCAGCTCCAGCGGGAAGAACAGGAGATGGGCGGAGAGATCCGTCAGCTTTGCCTGCACGTCGCCGAAGAACTTGCCGTTGGCCGGGCTTGCCGTATCCGAATAATAGGTGAGGCCGGCGAAGGAGCCGATGCGGCCGACGAGATCGTCCAGCGCCTCGTATTCGGCAATTGCCGCTCCCAGTCCCTCGGCGCCCGTGCGGGCGGCGGCGTCTGAAAGTCTGCCCTTCCATTTCGCCTCGAAGGCAAGGGCCATCTCCATGGAGCGGGCAAGATCGTTAACAAATTCGGCACTGTCACGCGCTGGATAGAGATCCTCGAGCTTCCAGCTCGGCAAATCGCCAAGATCGGCATCGGACGGACTTGCGGAGGTGGCTCCATTCGATACAAAGGGAATATGCCTGAAAAGGTTGCTGTGACTGGCGGAAAAGGCGGATAACACGATCTGGCTCCCTTGTAATCTCTGATATATTCGGGTCTCTGGTTGTTTTCATGGCTGGCGGGTAAAATGCAAGCATTTCTCAAAACGGGATGTTTAAGCCTGCCTGAGACAACCTTGCATACTGGGTCCCGCTGTGGGACAAAGACATGATTCTGGAGCGAGCATGACGGCCCATATTCTTGTTGTCGACGATGATCCCGTTCAGCGGCGCCTCCTGAAGAACGCCGTGGAGCGCTACGGGCATGCCGCCCATCTGGCCGAGAACGGCCGGATCGCGCTGGAGTTCCTCAAGCGCAATCCAAGCCAGTTCAACGTCATCGTGCTGGACCTGATGATGCCGGAACTCGATGGCCTCGGTTTCCTTCAGGCGGCGGGCGAGATGGGGATCGACACTCCCGTGATCGTCCAGACCGGCCAGGGCGGCATCGATACCGTCGTTCAGGCCATGCGGGCCGGCGCCTTCGATTTCGTCGTGAAGCCCGTGTCGCCGGAGCGGATCGCAGCCTCGATTTCCAATGCGCTCAAGGTCGATCATCGCGAGGCGAAGGTAAGGGCGGTGCGCGGTGATCGCGGCACCAGCGTCAGCTTCGGCGACATCGTCTCGGCAAGCCCCGAAATGCTTCGGGTCATCGATCTCGCCCAGCGTGCTGCGCAATCGAACATTCCCGTGGTGCTGGAAGGCGAATCGGGCGTCGGCAAGGAAATGATCGCGCGTGCCATCCAGGCCGGCGGCGAGCGTGCCTCCAAGCCCTTCATCACCGTCAATTGCGGTGCCATTCCCTCCAACATGGTGGAAAGCGTGCTCTTCGGCCATGAGAAGGGGGCTTTCAGCGGTGCGACGGAACGCCATGTGGGCAAGTTCGTCGAGGCCGATGGCGGCACGCTCTTCCTCGACGAGATCGGCGACCTGCCGCTTGACGTGCAGGTGAAGCTTCTGCGCGCCGTGCAGCAGGGCGAGATCGAGATCGTCGGTGCCGGCAAGACGCAGAAGGTGGATGTGCGTCTCGTCTCCGCCACCAACAAGGACCTGATCGAGGAAGTGCGTGCCGGCCGCTTCCGCGAAGACCTCTACTACCGGCTCAATGTCTTCCCGATCACCATTCCGGCACTGCGCCGGCGCAAGGAGGATATTCCGCATCTCGCCCGCGTGTTCACCGAGCGTTTTTCGGGAGAACAGAAACTGGAGCATGCGCTGCATGTCGGTCCGGGTGCGCTGGCGCTTCTGACCGCCTATGACTGGCCGGGCAATATCCGCCAGCTGGAAAACGCCATTTTCCGCGCCGTGGTGCTGGCCGAAGGGCCGGAACTGACGGAAAAGGATTTTCCGCAGATCGCCGCCCAGATCCCGGACTTCCAGAGCCCGGAACTTCTGGCAACCGCGGCAGAGCCGCTCAATGCCGACGACGCCGACGAATCAGACGCCGGCTTTGCCGAGGCCTATCGCCAATCCCGCGCCGAATCGGCGCTCGCGCATCCGATGTTCGGGGGACCTGAGAACATCATCGTGAGCACCGACGAGACAGGAGAGGTTCGCAAGCTTGCCGATGTGGAGGAGGAACTCATCCGCTTCGCGCTGAAATTCTATCGCGGCCAGATGAGTCAGGTGGCGCGCAAGCTCGGCATTGGCCGTTCGACGCTCTACCGCAAGCTCAAGGATTACGGGATCGATCCTGACGACCCTTTGAAGGAGGCGGCGTAACCCCCACGCCGCCTCACACCCACTGAGCCTGCCTTCGAAAATTCGCATATTCATTCTCGGGCAAGTATGTTCGGTCATCCTTCGTCAACCTTTCGGTAGGGATTTGTTGACTATGAAGGAAGGGCTTGTGAACGTGTGGCAGATTTGCCATCGTGTAACCGCAATTCACGGTCATGTGAGACAACGCCTGATGTTGTCTGTCAGACGGGGAACGACTTGCCGTATCAGTATGCAGTTTCAACGCCTTCGGGTGACAACGGATGGCGGCCTGTCAGGCGCTTGCTTCAAGCCTTCTTGAAGCGCGTCGCGGTTGCCTTCCTCTCGCTGGCGCTCAGCGTCACTGCTGTGTCGGTGCAGGTCGGCCAGGCCGCGGCTGCGGGTGAGACCCGGAGCCTGAAACTTTATTTCGTCCACACGGGCGAATATGCGGAAATCACCTTCAAGCGGAATGGCCGTTTCGATCCGAAGGGCCTGCAGCAGTTGAACCAGTTCCTGCGGGACTGGCGGCGCAACGAACCGACCCGCATGGACCCGCGCCTGTTCGATCTGGTCTGGGAAGTCTATCGCCGCGTCGGCGCCACCGATTACATCCATGTCGTCTCTGCCTATCGTTCTCCCACCACCAACGGCATGCTGCGGTCGCGCACCAAGGGCGTGGCGAAGAACAGCCAGCACATGCAGGGCAAGGCGATGGACTTCTTCATTCCGGGCGTGAAGCTTGCCACGCTGCGCCGCACGGCGATGCAGCTGCAGGTGGGCGGCGTCGGCTTCTATCCCACCTCCGGATCGCCCTTCGTGCATCTTGATGTCGGCAGCGTGCGTGCCTGGCCGCGCATGCAGCGCGATGAACTGGTGCAGCTGTTCCCGAACGGCAATACCATGCACATTCCCGCCGATGGCAAGCCGCTGCCGGGCTACGAGCAGGCTGTTGCCGATTACAAGCGTCGTGTCGGCGCCGATTCGATCCAGATCGCCGGTACGGCCGGCAGTGTCGGCTCCTCCAGCCAGCGCAAGCGCGGCGATACGCTGATGGCCATGCTGTTTGGCGGCGGCGACGAAGATGAGGATGCCGAAACCATTTCCGCTCCGGCACCGCGTGCAGCCGCTGGCGCCCGTGCGCCCGTTCAGGCCGCGGCCGAGGCGGATGAGGAAGGCGCGCCCGCGCAGCCCTCCACCCCCGCAAGGCCGATGCAGGCCGCGCCCGTTCAGGCCGCACCGCCTCAGGCTCCCGTAGCCGTTGCCGCGCTTTCTCCTGACATGACCGCCCCGGTTCCGTTGGCGCGCCCGGCCTTCCGCGAGGCGCCGCAGGGCGGCGGTCTTGCCACGGCGCTTCTGCCCTCGTCGCGCAATGCGGCGCAGGAGGCGCTGCAGGCGGCCCTTCCGGCAACGCCCGCAACGCCGATGGCGCGGCCGGATGAAGCTCGCCCGGTCGATCTGGCCGGCATGGTCGTGCCGGTGCCCACGCTTCTTGGTCCGCGCCGCCAGCAGGGCGAAGCCGAGCCTGCCAGAATCGTGACCGCCTCCGTCAACAGCACCGAAACCGGTGCCGCCATGCTGGCCGCCGTGCCGCTGCCGGCGCATCGTCCGGATGCGGCTTTGTCGTCTGCCGAAGTCGCGACGGGACCGCAAGCGGTTCCGCCGCTCTCCCGTCAGCCGGTGCTGACGCCAGGCATGCTGGCCGAGGTGGCCCGCAGCGCCAACTATTATCGAACCGCCGCGCATCAGCCCGCATCCGTTCAGTCCACGGCTGATCCCAATGTCGAAGTCGCCTCGGCCGCGCAGCCCTCTGCCAATGACGAGGTGGGCCGCATGATCTTCAACGATGGCTTTGATCCCCCCAAACCGTCGCCAGCCACCACTCCTGGCAAGGTGGTCAAGGGTGGCGCGGTGACGAAGCTGGGCGGAACCCCCGCCAATCCCGGCACCAAGGTTCTGACCGGTAATATGCTGGCCGCCTGGGCCACTGCCACCAAGCGGACCGACGCGGTTGCCTCGATGAAGGCGCCGCGCCTGATCACCCGGGCGATCAGCAGCGAATATTCGGCTGCCTATGGCGAGGGCTTCAAGCCCGTGTCGACTACGGCGAACATCGATCCCAACCGCTTCAGCGGTGGAAACACAGCCAAGCCCTGACCTGTTGCGGGCTGGCTGACGGCCGTCTCCAAAAACAAAATCCCGTCCACACCGGCAGGCGTGGACGGGATTTTTGCATTCCGGTCCGGTTTTTGCGTGAACGTCGCCGTTCAGGCGGCGTCTTCGTCCGGGGCAACCACCATGCCGAGCGCCTGCAGGTAGGTGTCGAGGATCAGGTCCTCTTCCATGCGCTCCTGCTCGTCCTTCTTGCGCAGCGCGATCACCTTCTTGAGGATCTTCGTGTCGAAGCCCATGGACTTTGCCTCGCCATAGACATCCTTGATGTCGTCGGCGATGGTCTTCTTTTCCTCTTCGAGTCGTTCGATGCGCTCGACAAAGGCGCGGAGTTGGTCGCGGGCGACGCCATGGGCATCAGACATCGGGGCCTCCTGTCTTTCGGACAATTTGAGTGGGTGCAGTCACCTGCCGTGAACGGAAGGCAAGGTCAAGGCGTTTCGCGGCAAGCCGCCTTCATTTGTGCGGGTTGTTCGCGGCGAAGGCGGCTTTCTGGCTGTCGCTCGCCTCGTTCTGGTAAAGCCGCTTCCAGTCCTCGTAGGGCATGCCATAGACCATCTCGCGGGAGGCATCCTTGCTGACGGGCAGGCCGCGCTCTTCGGCGGCCTCGCGATACCAGTTGGAGAGGCAGTTGCGGCAGAAGCCGGCGAGATTCATCAGGTCGATGTTCTGCACGTCGGTGCGCGTGCGCAGATGCGCGACGAGACGGCGGAAGGCAGCCGCTTCCAGTTCCAGGCGCTGCTGTTCGGTCAGGTCGCTCATCGGTATCCTCCGTGTCGGTGGCGTCGCTCAGGCATAGGGCCCGGTGCGTGAGGCGAAAATACGGTATTCGTGCAGGGCCGGATCGGCATTCAGGGTGGAAAAGATCGGTGCCAGCCGCTCGGCCCAGGCCGCGATGCCGGCCTCATCGCCGATCAGGTCCTGACGCACCTCCAGAAGCGCATGGGGAATGCCCTTCACCATGCAGTGGCGATACATGGTATCGCCCTTCAGCGCGCCGTCATAGGGCTCGTTGTCGCCGACAAGGATATCGCCGGGCGCGCGAAGGCCGGACAGCAGCGGCAGAACGGCGCGGTCATCGGTATCCCACAGCACGGCGGCATGCCAGGGGCGGGGCACGCCTTTCCAGGCCGGCGTATAGGAATGCAGGGACAGCACCAGCGGAGCCTTGCCGCTTGCTTCCGCAACCGCGGCGATTTCCGTTTCCACTGCTCGGTGATACGGCCGGTGATAGGTGTCGAGGCGGTGCTGCCACTCCGCCTCGGAAATCGGGTGGTTGCCGGGAATGATCGCGCCGTCGGAGATGCGCATGATCAGGGTCGGATCGTCCTCGCCGCGATTGGGATCGATCAGCAGCCGCGAGAAGCAGGAGAGGACGGCCGGCACGCCGAGCCGCGCGGCAAGCCGCCGGGTCAGCCCTTCCACGCCGATGTCATAGGCGATGTGCCGCGCAAAGGCCGCGTCATCGAGGCCGAGCGTGCCATAGGGCGCGGGCAGGCGGTTCATCGCGTGGTCCGCGAGAAGCACCATGCCCCTGTCATGATGACCGGCTATGATTTCATGAGAGGAGAATGCCTGCATTGCCATCCGCTTGCCGAAATTTGCATGTGTCTGGCATTGCTGTTCGCACGCTGCGGGGTGGCGGCGCAAGCCGAAACCCTGTGAAGTCAACCGGTAACCAAGCGATTATAATCGATTAGATTTCATTGACTTTCGAAAGGCGGCGGGCGAAGACAGTGCATATCAAATCTCATGGAGTCCCAACGGAAGCCGTGTCGAAAAGCCTATTGTCGAAAATCTCTCTGAGATTGCTGCCGTCGCTTGCCCTTGCCGTGGTCAGTGCTCCCGTCATCCTGTTTGCCAATGTCGCGCATGCGGATTTCCGCGTCTGCAACGGCACGCCGAATCTGGTCGGGGTGGCGATCGGCTACCGCGCGGGTGATGGCTGGATCTCGGAGGGCTGGTGGCAGGTTCCCGCCTCCAGCTGCGCCACGCTGATCGAGGGCGAGCTGCAGTCTCGCTATTATTATCTCTATGCCGAGGATGCCGCGCGCGGCGGCCGCTGGACGGGCGACGTGAACATGTGCGTCGCGGAGAACGAGTTCAAGATCGTGGGTGTCGGCGACTGCTTTGCGCGGGGTTACCAGCGCATGGGATTCAAGGAATATGACACCGGTCGCCAGGGAAGCTGGATGGTCCAGCTCTCTGATGCGCCGGGCACGCAAGAAGGCCAGAACTGATGAAGCGCAACCGCAAAGTGAAGATCCTCGCAACCCTCGGACCTGCGTCCTCCGAAGAGGCGATGATCGAAAAGCTGCATTTGGCCGGCGCCGATCTCTTCCGCATCAACATGAGCCATGCCAGCCATGACCTGATGCGCACGCTGATTGCCCGTATCCGCTCCGTCGAGGCCCGCAACGGCCGCCCGATCGGTATTCTCGCCGACCTGCAGGGTCCCAAGCTGCGCGTCGGCAAGTTTGCCAATACGAAGGTGACGCTGGAGCCCGGCCAGACCTTCACGCTCGACAACAACGAGACGCTGGGCGATGAAACCCGCGTCTTCCTGCCGCATCCGGAAATTCTGGAAGCGGTGAAGCCCGGCCATCGCCTGCTGATCGATGACGGCAAGCTGCAGCTGCGCGCCGAACAGTGCGATGGCAAGAGCATCGTCTGCACCGTTGTCGCCGGCACCTCGATTTCCGACCGCAAGGGCGTCAGCCTGCCCGACACCCTGCTTGGCGTCGGCGTTCTGACCGACAAGGACCGCGCCGATCTCGACGCCGTGCTTGCCACGGAAGAGGTGGACTGGGTGGCGCTCTCCTTCGTGCAGCGCCCGGAAGATCTGGCCGAAGTGCGCAAGATCTCGCGCGGCCGTGTCGGCCTGATGTCGAAGATCGAAAAGCCGCAGGCGATCGATCGCATCGAGGAAATCATCGAACTGTCGGATGCGCTGATGGTGGCGCGCGGCGATCTTGGCGTGGAAATGCCGCTGGAAGCGGTGCCCGGGCTGCAGAAGCAGCTGACGCGTGCGTGTCGCCGCGCCGGCAAGCCGGTCGTCGTTGCCACCCAGATGCTGGAATCGATGATCACTGCCCCGGTTCCGACCCGTGCCGAAGTGTCGGACGTCGCGACCGCCGTGTTCGAAGGCGCCGATGCGATCATGCTCTCGGCCGAATCGGCCTCGGGCCAGTATCCGGTGGAAGCCATCTCGACCATGGCCTCGATCGCCAGCACCGTCGAGCGCGACCCCTATTATTCCAACATCATCTATGCGCAGCGCCCGCAGCCGGAAGCGACCGGCGCCGACGCCATTTCGCTCGCCGCCCGCCAGATCGCCGAGACGCTGAACCTCGCGGCCATCGTTACCTACACCTCGTCGGGCACGACCGGCCTGCGCGCTTCGCGCGAGCGTCCGCAGGTGCCGATCATCGCGCTCTCGCCGATCGTCCAGACTGCCCGCCGTCTGTCCGTCTGCTGGGGCATGCATTGCGTCGTGGCTCAGGAGCCGACGGATCTCGACGACATGGTCAACAAGGCCTGCCGGATCGTGGCGTCGGAAGGCTTTGGCAAGCCGGGCGACCGCATCATCATCTCCGCTGGCGTTCCGCTCGGCACGCCGGGCGCCACCAACATGCTGCGCATCGCCTATATCGGCCCGGACGGCCAGTCGGGCGTCTGATCCGGTCCTGCCGGCACACGGATGAAAAGGGGGCTTCGGCTCCCTTTTTTATGGGAAGCGGTAAGGTGCTCAGGGTTCGGTGTTTTCCGCAGCGATGCGCTGTTCCACCTGCCGTGCCATCTCCTGCAGATCGCGATCCTGGCCTGCCAGCGTCTCGATGGCGGCAATCGCCAGATCGGTCGCCACATAATCCGGCTTGTGGCCGAGACCCTTTATCCAGACGAGCTGCGCGCGGGCGATATCCCGCTTCAGCCCGGTGGAGTGGATGTCGGCGAGCACGATCGGATCGCTATCGCCGGTGATGATCACGGCGGGCGTCTCGATCTCGCGGTAACGGGGGGCAATGCGGGTGACATAGGCGAGCAGGTTCGCGACGTCGCGGGCATTGTGGCGGAAGGTTCTCGGCCGCAGCACCAGTGCCGGCGCACCATCCTCCAGATAGCGCGCGCGGCGGCAATTCGGGGCAAACACGCCGAGGGTGGCCTTGTCCATGATTGCGAGGCCCGAGGGCATCACCAGCGTATGGCTGAACAGCCAGCCGATCACCGGCATTGCCGTCAGCCGATAATGCCAGTCGATGCCGCCCGGCCAGGGATGGGTGGCGGGCGCGAGAAACAGCGTGCCGATGGTCCTGTCCGGATGAAACAGCGAAAAGCTCGCGGCAATCGCTCCACCGAAGGAATGGCCGACGATGATCGCCCGCTCGATTCCCTTGGCTGCCATCAACCGGGCAATGGCCGCGGCCTGCCCGTCGGGACAGTCGTTTTCCGGGCCGCCACGCTCGGAATAACCGTGGCCGGGGCGATCCACGAACAGCAGGTCTGCGCGGCCCTTGAGCGGCGTGAGGAAGGCGCCCGCCTGATCCCGCAGATTGCCGCTTGCGCCGTGGATGAAGACGATGGGTGGCAGATCCGGCGTCGGACCCGCCGGCACATGCAGCGCATTCAGCCGATAGCCACCGACATCCGTCATCTCGCCAATGTTGGGAAAGCGGCGTTCGATCCGCAGCGTCTGCCAGGCGGTGAAGCCGAAGGCAAGAGCGACAACGAGGGCGACGAGAGAGAGCAGGAGAAGCATTAGGACGGGCATTGCGGGCGTCAGGTGCGGTTGCCGGCCAGTTTTTCGGACAGCTTTTCCACGGCCTGCTGTGCCTCGCGCTCGGCGGGATAGATGTCGAGATACCGTTCCCAGGCCTTCAGCGCCAGTTCGTCCTGGCCGGACTCCGTCAGGATGGTGGCCATGCCGGCAATGGCCGGGAAGTAGCGCGGATTGCGCTTCAGCACCTCGTTGATGTCAGCCATGGATTTGCGTGTGTCGCCCATGGCGTAATGAAGGGTGGCGCGCCGGTTCCATGCTTCCGCATAGTCCGGTTTCAGTACCGTCACCTGATCGAGGAAATCGAGGGCGGCGGCATTCTTCTTCTGATCGATGGAGGTGTCGGCCCACTGCATCAGGAAGGCGACGGTCGCGCTGCCGGAATCCTTCCAGCTGGCCATGATCTGGCTGGCGATGCTGCGGGCTTTCTCCGGATCACGCTCACGCTTCAGCGCGTCGAACAGCTTGCTTTCCAATGTCTCCGGCGTTGGAGCGGATGCAACCGTGGCATCCGTTACGGGCTCCTCTGCCGGGGCAGGGGATGCAGCCAGCGCGGCCAGAATCAGAACGGGAACAAAATAGAAAAAGCGCATGCGGTGATGTTAAACCGCATGCGCCTGATGGGAAACCCAGATTCGAAAGGTTTCGACAAAGTGATCCGGTGAGCCTTGGCCCAACCGCAGATCAGCCCTGGCGAGCCTTGAAGCGCGGGTTCTGCTTGTTGATGATGTAAACGCGACCCTTGCGGCGAACCAGACGGTTATCGCGATGACGGGCCTTAAGCGCTTTGAGCGAGTTCTTGATCTTCATTGTTCTGATCCGCGTATTCGACGGGCGCCTGGCCCACTCATGTCTCTGACAATCAAAAGAGCGCCGGAGGCGCCCTTCTTTAGGATGGGAGGCTGATACAGGTTCGTCACACCTCTGTCAACCGCGGGGGCCGGCGGGGCAGGGGATTTCACCGCAAAAGCCGGGTCACATGGCCCATCTTGCGGCCGGGCCGGGCCTCGCTCTTGCCGTAGAGATGGACCAGCACATCCGGGGTGGCGAGCCAGTGCGGCACCGCGGCCATGTCGTCGCCGATCAGATTCGTCATCACGCAGTCCGAATGGCGTGCGGGGTTGCCAAGCGCCAGGCCGGTCACGGCGCGGATATGCTGCTCGAACTGCGAGACCACGCAGGCGGCTTCCGTCCAGTGCCCGGAATTGTGCACGCGCGGCGCGATCTCGTTGGCAATCAGCGTGCCATCGGCCATGACGAAGAATTCCATGCCGATCACGCCGACATAATCGAGCGCCGTCAACAGGCGCTCGGCGGCACGCATGGCGGCCTCGGCGGTGTCGGGGCCGATTCGGGCCGGCAGGGTGGAGGTGTGGAGAATGCCGTTGCGATGCACGTTCTCCGCCACGTCGAAGGCTTTTACCGTGCCGTCGGTTGCGCGCGCGGCAATTACGGAAACCTCGCGCTCGAAGGCGACGAAGCTTTCGAGGATCAGCGGCACGCTTCCCATCGCGGCATAGGCGCCGGCCGCATCGTCCTGCGCCGAGCGGAACACGCGCTGGCCCTTGCCGTCATAGCCGAACCGGCGGGTTTTCAGCACGCCGCGCCCGCCGAAATCGGCAAGCGCCCGCTCCAGATCCTCCTGGGAATCGATCGCATGGAACCGTGCCGTCTCGATGCCGCAGCCGTTCAGGAAGCGCTTTTCCGTCAGCCGGTCCTGGGCGACGTCGAGCGCCTTCGGCGGCGGATAGACCGGCCGGCTTTGCGCCAGATGTTCGGCGGCCGCCACCGGCACGTTTTCGAATTCGTAGGTGATCACGTCGCAGGCGGCGGCGAGTTCATCAAGCGCCGCGCGGTCGTCATAGGCGGCCACGATCTGTCGGTTCGCCACCTGGGCGGCCGGGCAGTCGGACTGCGGCTCGAGGATGATCGTGCGGAAATTCAGCCGGGCTGCGGCCATTGCCAGCATGCGGCCGAGCTGGCCGCCGCCGATAATGCCAAGGGTGGACAGCGTCATGGCGCCTCGTCGATGGGATAATCTGCAACGGATGCCGTCTGGCGGGTCCGGTATTCGTCAAGCCGGTCTGCCAGATCGTCGTCGGAAAGGGCAAGCACTGCGGCCGCCAGCAGAGCCGCATTGACGGCGCCGGCGCGGCCGATCGCAAGCGTTCCGACAGGAATTCCGGCCGGCATCTGGACGATGGAATAGAGGCTGTCCATTCCGGACATGGTCTTCGACTGGACGGGCACGCCGAACACCGGCAGCGGGGTCAGTGCAGCCACCATGCCGGGCAGGTGTGCCGCGCCGCCGGCGCCGGCAATGATCACCTGAAAGCCTTCCTCGCGGGCGCCCTTGGCAAAGGCTACCATCCGATCGGGGGTGCGATGCGCGGAGACGATCCTGGCCTCATATCCCACATCCAGCGCATCCAGCGTGTCTGCGGCATTCTTCATGGTCTCCCAGTCGGACTGACTTCCCATGATGATGGCAACCGGCGGTCTCTCCTGCGGCAATCTTGCGTCCTCCGTCCTCACGCGATGATGTCGGGAATGATCTGGTCTTCGAGCTGGCTCATCTTGTCCTTGATGGCAAGCTTCTTCTTCTTCATGCGCTGGATGCGCAGGGCTTCGCATCCGGTCTCGATCATGGCGTTGATGGCCGCATCGTAGTCTTCGTGCTCCTGACGGAGCCGCGCCAGTGCCAGCCTGATGTCCGCCTGTTCCTGATCGGCCATATGTTTCGTCCCCACTTTAAATTCCGGTCTTTGTCGCGCCGGGGAATGCCCGCAAGCTCCTACCATCAAACCTTGCGAACGACTAGAGCGGTGAACGGCAAATCTCGGGTGTCAATCGAGCCAGAAAGAAGCCGATTAATCAACGCCTAATCGTATCGCTGCACGGTGTTGCACGCTGTGCTGTGACGGGGCAGGGACGGGATGCCTTCATTTGCGCTTAACGAGTTCCAAGGAATGGCCCCCGAGATGTCACGATTTCGCCTTCGACAAAGGGTGCGCTTCATGTCACAATTCCTTCGCAAACCTGAAGCCACGGGCTCATGGGGAGCTGGTGGCAGGAAAAAGGGAAGGACGTGCCACATGACCATTCAGGCTCATATCGCATCGCTCGAAAAGAAACATGGTGCTCTTGAGGAGGAGCTCCAGGCCGTACTTGCGTCCCCATCCTCCGATGACCGCATGATCGCGGACATCAAGCGTCGCAAGCTCAAGCTCAAGGATCAGATGGAGCGGCTGAAGGAGGCGACGCGCCACTAGCATTCGAACGCGTTATGAGTGTCTGACATCGATATGTGATGTCTGTCTCGCCGCCGTGGCGCTCCAGGTGGGCTGCCGCAGGCGGCGGACGTTAAATATCAGGCGAAACCACGCGGCGATTGCTGTCAATCAATCCTCACGGATTTCCTTCCGCCGTCCACGTGCGCCTGATCCGCGCAAGGCAGCGAGGCGTTTCTGGTCAGTCTCCGGATAGTGTCTCGGGCGGCGTTACTTCCAGAATTGATCCAGCCAAAGGTTGAGCTTGTTGAAACCCTTGCTGTTTAGCGAATAGATACGTCGCGTGCCCTCTGCCGTTACATTGACGAGGTTGCTGTCAAGCAGCGCTTTCAGGTGTTGCGAAACGGCAGGGCGGCTGATGGGCAAGCCTTCTGCCAGTTCGTTGACGGTGCGCGGGGCGCGCCGAAGCTCTTCCAGCAAATGACGCCGGTTCGGATCGGCAATGGCTGCAAAAGGGTCAAAGCTTGTCATGTCCACAACCTACGCGAAGTAAGCTGGACGAGCAAGACTATTTTTGTGCGCCGCAATATCTGTGACGCCTCTTTCGCTTTACTTGCAGCGCCGTGCGATCTTGTCTGTTCGCGCCAGACGAGGTCTTGACGATAGTTTTGTGACATCTGCGAAGGCTGGTCGGCCGGCGCGCTCGGCTCGGTCAGAACGGCAGTGCATCCCAAAGGAGCTTCAGCGCTGCGAGCAGGCCGAGGCCATAGGCGAGGGGATAGAACACATCCGGTTTCAGCCGTCGGACGATCACCGCGCCGGCCATTGTGGCAATCAGCGCGACCGGCAGAAGCGTGACCGACAGCTGCAGGTTCTGCCGGTCAAGCGCGCCGAGTGCCACATAGGGAATGACCTTGATGGCATTGACAAGCGCGAAGAAACGCACGCTCGCGCCGGTATATGCCTTGGGGTCGAGCTTCAGCGGCAGCGCATAGATCTGGAAGGGCGGGCCGCCGGCATGGGCGACGAAGCTGCCATAGCCGCACAGCGTGCCCCAGAACAGGGCGGGGCCGGTGCGGTGGCCACTGGCCGGCACCGGTGTTCCGGCGCCCGGGCCGTAGGTCTGGTAGAAATAGCGGGCGGAAAACAGGATCATCGAGACCGCGATCACGAAGCGCAGCGCATCCGGCGGCACGAAGGCAGAGGTTGCCCAGCCGAGCGCGACCCCCACCATGCCGCCCGGCAGGAAGGCCAGCAGCAGCTTGCGGTCGTTATGCTTGCGCCAGGCGTACAGTGCCACCATGTCCATCAGGATGAGGATGGGCAGGAAGATGGCGGCCGCATCGACAGGGCTGACAACGAGCGCCATCAGCGGCACGCCGATCAGCGCAAAGGCGCCGCCGAGGCCACCCTTGGAGAGGCCCACGAGGGCGACCGCCGGAACGGCGGCGGCAAAGAAGGTGAGGCTGGGAAGGTCGAAGCCGAACATGCTTGCGGATGACTGTTGATCGGAAGGCCTGACCGGTCTATCGGACTTGTGACGGGAAGACGAGCCTTGCCAGGATCAACTTGCATTTCAACCCCTGCAGGAACCTGATCGAGACTCGGCCGCCGCAAGCATGCCGTCGCACGCGCCCTGCCGGCGCAGACCCGCGTCGGGCGCAAGGAGATTTGGACCCATGACACTGCCGGAAGATCGCTGCCGCCTCGTTCTGATCGTGCCCGATGAGGCTGACGACGCCGCGCTGGCGGAAAAGCTGGAGCATGCGCTGCGCGGCGGCGATGTGGCCTCCGTCATCCTGCCGCAGTATGGCGCCAGCGATTCCGACTTCCAGAAGCGCGCCGAGCGATTGGTGCCGCTCGTCCAGGCAGCCGGAGCCGCGGCGATGATTGCCGGCGACAGCCGTGTCGCGGGCCGCGCCCGGGCTGACGGCCTGCATGTCACCGGCAAGGTGGAGGAACTGGCCGACGCGGTGGAAAAATTCACCCCGAAGCTGATTGTCGGTGCCGGCTCTGCCGCAGACCGCCATACGGCGCTCGAAGTGGGCGAGGTTCGGCCGGATTACATTTTCTTCGGCAAGCTGGATGGCGACATCAAGCCGGAAGCGCATCCGAAGAACCTCGATCTCGGCGAATGGTGGGCTGCGATGGTGGAAATTCCCTGCGTGGTCATGGGCGGCACTGCGGTCGAATCCGCGTTGGCTGTTGCTGAAACGGGCGCTGAATTCGTTGCCCTTCGCCGCGCCGTTTTCGAACATCCGGCCGGTACCGCCGCCGCGGTTTCCGAAATCAATGCGATTCTGGACGAAAAAGCGCCACGGTTTGGCGCTTGAAGGGCGGCATGCGTCGTATATCCGGTCTGCCCAGCCTCTCTCTCGTCCTTCTGTCCGCCTCGCTGGCGGCGGTGCCATGCGCGCGCCTTGCGGCGGCGCAGGGCACGGAACGGGCCGTGACGCGGCCGGTCGCGCCCGCGACCGGCGGTTTCGAGAAGGCGCCGGAAAATCCGGAGGGCGCAACGGATGGCGCCGACCAGAAGTCTGGCCGGCCGGGCGATGATCCCTTTCCCTCCTCGGGCATCACGCTTTACGAGCGCATGGGAACAACGCTGCCGCCGGCCCCGGCGGAAAAGCCCTATCACGGGCCGGTCGACGAGGCCTATGGCGCCTTCCAGCGCGGGCTGTACGTGACGGCACTCGACAAGGCGCTGCCGCGCGCCCAGTCCGGTGATGCCGCGGCCCAGACGCTGGTTGCGGAAATGATGAGCCGCGGGCTCGGCATCCTGCATGATCGCAAGGCGGCCGCCTTCTGGTATGGTCAGGCCGCCGAGCGCGGTGATCCCTCCGCGATGTTCCAGTATGCTCTTTTGCTGATGGAAGGTCGCTATGTGACGCGCGATAAGACCAAGGCCGACGATTACATGCGCCGCGCCGCCGAGGCCGGCAACCCGTCTGCCCAGTTCAACTGGGCGCAGATCCTGATTGCCGACAATCCCGGCGACAAAGGCCTGAAGCTGGCGCTGCCCTTCTACGAGAAATCTGCCGAACAGGGCGTGGCCGACTCGCAATATGCGGTGGCGCAGCTCTACATCGCCATCAAGGATCTGGATCCGGCCAAAAAGGGCAAGGCGCGCGAATGGCTGCAGCGGGCGGCGCGCGCCGGCTACGATACCGCCCAGCTTGACATGGGCATCTGGCTGGTCAACGGCGTCGGTGGTCCGCGCGACTACGACCAGGGCTTCCAGTGGATGAAGGTCGCCGCCATGCGCGGCAACGTGGTGGCGCAGAACAAGCTTGCCCATCTCTACGTCAATGCGCTTGGCACGCGGCCCGATCCCGTGGAGGCGGCCAAGTGGTACGTGCTGTCACGCCGCGCCGGTCTGCCGGATCCCTCTCTCGAGGATTTCTACCTCGGCATCGAGGATGATCAGCAGAAGAAGGCGATCGAAGCGGCCAACCGCTTTCGTCCCGGCTGATGGGTCAGGAATAGTCGCGCGTTCACCCTCAACGCCACCTTTCGCGCTGCTTCGGACCCGCGTGACTTGAATTCCTCGGGGTTTTGTGGTTCTGAACCCCCCTATTCAGAAAAGTTCAGATCGTCGTTCGTTCCTGTCGGACAGGGACAGCCGCCCCATACCCCAAGGATTCCCTCGATGGCTCGTTCAGCCCTTCTCAATGTCATGGTTCAGGCCGCTATGAAGGCCGGCAAGTCGCTCTCGCGTGATTTCGGCGAAGTGCAGAACCTTCAGGTGTCGGTGAAGGGGCCAAGCGACTTCGTTTCCCAGGCCGATCTGAAGGCCGAGAAGATCGTGCATGACGAACTGATGAAGGCCCGTCCCACCTATGGTTTCCTGGGCGAGGAAGGCGATGAGGAGAAGGGCACCGACGGCGCACATCGCTGGATCGTCGATCCGCTCGACGGCACCACCAACTTCCTGCACGGCATTCCACAGTTCGCCGTCTCGATCGGCCTCGAGCGCAATGGCGAGATCGTTGCCGGCGTCATCTTCAATCCGGCAACGGACGAACTCTTTACCGCCGAAAAGGGCGGCGGCGCCTTCCTCAACGATCGCCGCATCCGCGTGGCAGCCCGTCGTGTGCTCTCCGATTGCGTGATCGGCTGTGGCGTGCCGCATCTCGGTCGCGGCAATCACGGCAAGTTCCTTGTCGAACTGCGGCATGTGATGGGCGAAGTGGCCGGCGTGCGTCGCTTCGGCGCAGCGGCGCTGGATCTTGCCTATGTGGCGGCCGGGCGCCTCGACGGCTTCTGGGAAACCGGTCTCTCCCCCTGGGACATGGCTGCCGGCCTGATCCTCATTCGCGAAGCCGGCGGCTTCGTCAGCGATTTCAAGGGCGGCAATGACATGCTGACCGATGGCAGCGTGGCCGCCGGCAACGAACTGATCCACAAGCAGCTTGTCGAAGTGGCCAACCGGCCAATTCCCACCCGCTGAACGACGGTCTGAAGCGGCCTCTCCGTCCCGGTGGCCGTCTGGTCGCCGGTGTCCTTCTGCGCCTGCAGGCAACCGCCACGGGTCTCGTCCATTCGTGAAGGGATGATGAAAGGCTTGGAAATCTCGATGGTTTCCGAGCCTGCGTCACTTCAATTCGTCTCATTTTTGCACTAGCCTCCGGCGCAATGTGATGCGGAGGCTTGCGTAACCCATGGCGAATGACACCCTCGGGGATGTGAACGGTTCTGAATTGGCACCCCGGCCACAAGGGTACAAGCTGTCCAATCCGGTGCCCTTCCTGTGGACCATGGTGCTCTTCCTGATCATCATCGGCTTCATCGTGGCGATCCTCTATCGTCAGGCCCACACCGCCTTCGTCACCAATCCCGGCCTCAATGGTCTCATTCTCGGCGTTCTCGCGATCGGTGTGCTCCTGATCTTCTCCCAGGTCATCAGCCTCATTCCGGAAGTGCGCTGGTTCAATTCCTTCCGCGCCGCCGGTAGCGCAGACCGGGTGGGGCGCCAGCCGCGTCTGCTCGCGCCGATGGCATCGCTGCTCGGTCGCAGCCAGAGGCTGGCGCTGTCGGCCACCGTGCTGCGCTCGATCCTTGATTCGATCGGCACGCGGCTCGACGAATCGCGCGACATTTCCCGCTATCTGATCGGCCTTCTCGTGTTCCTCGGCCTGCTCGGCACTTTCTGGGGCCTGATCGGCACCATCGGCTCGATCAGCGAGGTGATCCAGGGGCTCGATCCGAATTCCGGCAACAACAGCGATATCCTGGCTGCGCTGAAAAGCGGACTTACCGCACCGCTCTCCGGCATGGGAACGGCGTTTTCCTCGTCTCTGCTCGGCCTTTCCAGCTCGCTGATCCTCGGCTTTCTCGATCTGCAGGCAGGGCGCGCGCAGAACCGCTTCTATACGGAGCTGGAAAACTGGCTGTCTTCCGTGACGGATGTGAGCACCGAACTCGCGGTCTCCGGCCCTGTAGCGGGTGACAATGCCTCCGACGAACTGCGCCGTGTTGCCGACCAGTTGCGCAAGCTGATCGCCGCCCAGACCAAGGGCGAGGCGGCCCAGCATGAGAAGTCGCTGGCCGCCATGAACAACCTCGCCGAAGGCATTCAGGGCCTCGTCAAGAACATGCGCAACGAGCAGCAGATGCTGCGCGACTGGATCGAGGCGCAGCAGGAGGAATCCAAGGCCATGCGCCGAACGCTGGACCGTCTCTCCGACAAGATCGGGGGGAAGTGATCCATGGCGCTTGGCCGCAACCGCCGGCGCGAGCGTGGCGTCGATTACTGGCCGGGTTTCGTCGATGCCCTGTCGACGCTTCTGCTTGCCATCATGTTCCTGCTCACGGTGTTCGTGCTGGCGCAGTTCATTCTGGGGCGCGAGATTTCCGGCCGTGACGAGGTGCTGACCCGTCTCAACAGCCAGATCGCCGAGCTGACCCAGCTTCTGGCGCTGGAAAAGAGCGGCAAGCAGGATTCCGACGATGCCCTTGCCAATCTGCAGGCCTCGCTCGCGCAGTCGGAAAGCGAACGCTCCCGGCTACAGGCGCTTCTGGAGCGCGGCGCCGGCACCAGCGACGCGGCAAACCAGCGCATCGGTACGCTCTCCGAACAGCTCGATCAGGAAAAGCAGGTGAGTGCGCGGGCCATGAGCCAGGTGGAACTGCTGAACCAGCAGATCGCCGCCCTGCGCGCCCAGATCGCCGCTGTCGAAGCCGCCCTTCAGGCCTCCGAAGCCAAGGATGACGTCTCGCAGGCCAAGATCGCCGATCTCGGACGCCGCCTCAATGTGGCGCTGGCCCAGCGCGTGCAGGAACTCAACCGTTACCGCTCCGATTTCTTTGGGCGGCTGCGCGAAATCCTGTCCGACCGCCAGAACATCCGCATTGTCGGCGACCGCTTCGTCTTCCAGTCCGAAGTGCTGTTTCCGGTGGGCGGCGCCGACCTGGATGAGGCCGGTCGTGCGGAGATGGAAAAGCTTGCAAGCGCCGTGATCGAACTGGCCCAGGAAATCCCGGCGGAGATCAACTGGGTGCTGCGTGTCGATGGGCATACCGACAATTCGCCGCTCTCCGGCGCCGGGCGCTACCGCGACAACTGGGAGCTTTCGTCCGCGCGTGCGACCTCGGTGGTCAAATATCTGATTTCCAAGGGTGTTCCCGCCAACCGCCTGGTGGCGGCCGGATTTGGTGAATACCAGCCGATCGCCGAAGGGGATACGCCGGATGCCCGCTCGCAGAACCGCCGTATCGAGCTGAAATTGACCGAGCGGTAAGGCCAGGGGCGGCGGGCTGTTGCCGCCGCCCCTGGCCGACCGTCAATCCATCTGCACGTTGGCGGCGCGCACCACCGGTCCCCATTTCGCGACCTCCGCCTTCACATGCGCGCCAAGAGCTTCCGGGGTCGAGGCAACGATGGTGGCGCTGAAATCCTTCATGCGGCCGACGACGCCCGGATTGGCGAGTGCCGCCTTGGCGGCGGCGTTCAGCCGGTCGATCACCGGCTTCGGCGTGCCGGCAGGCGCAAACAGCGCGTTCCAGGTATAGGTCTCGTAGCCGGGAATGCCGGCTTCCGCCATGGTCGGCACGTCCGGGAAGGACGGCGCGCGTTCCGCCGTGGTGACAGCCAGCGCCCGCAGCGTTCCCGCCTTGATGTGCCCGGACGAGGAGGGGAGGTTGTCGAACATGATCGACACCTGATTGCCGATGAGATCGTTGAGCGCCGGGCCGGAGCCCTTGTAGGGCACATGCTGCATCTTTACCCCTGCCATGCTGTTGAACAATTCGCCGGACAGATGCAGCGGCGTGCCGTTGCCCGATGACGCATAGCTGTACTTGTCCGGATTGGCCTTCAGCAGCGCCAGCAGTTCGGCAACGGTCTTGGCTGGCAGCTGCGGATTGACCACCAGCACATTCGGCACCACGACCAGCAGCGAGATCGGCGCGAAATCCTTTTCCGCATCATAGGGCTTGGTCTTCAGCATCAGCGGGTTCAGCGCATGGGTGGCGACCGTTCCCATCAGGATGGTGTAGCCGTCCGGTTCCGCGCGGGCCACGTTGCCGGCGCCGAGACTGCCGCCGGCGCCGGCCACGTTCTGGACGACGACCGGCTGGCCGAGATCGGCGGACATGCGTTCAGCAATCACCCGTGCGACCACATCGGTGGAGCCGCCGGCGGCGAAGGGTACGATGAGTGTCACGGTGCGATCCGGAAACGCGGCATGGGCCGCGCCGGCAAGAGCGGTTGCGGCAAGCACACCGGCCGCGAGAATGGATTTGAACAGGGACATGCAGCATTCCTCCCGGGATGATGACGGCCGGCAAGGCGTTCTCCTCGACACCCGGCGTCGGACGCTCGCGAATCTGGGGGATGCAGGGGCAATCGCCCACTGGAAATGCGACAGTGAAACGGAAGATTTGGCGGCGGCTCCGCGCCATGTTTCGTTTTCCACCCATCTGCCACAGCCGATGGGTGAAAATCGACACATCGGATCGGATGGCGCGTTACTGCGCCGCGAGAAACCCTTGCGCGCCGGCATCGAACTGCAGCCGGGCCAGGCTGGCATAGAGGCCGTTGCGGGCCACCAGTTCGGCATGCGTGCCTTCCTCGACGATCTGTCCGTCTTCCATCACCAGGATGCGGTCGGCCTTCAGCACGGTGGCAAGGCGATGGGCAATCACGATCGTGGTGCGGTTTTTCATCAGCCCGTCCAGCGCCGTCTGCACCAGCGTTTCGCTTTCCGCATCGAGGGCGGAGGTCGCCTCGTCGAGCAACAGGACCGGCGCGTTTTTCAGGATGGCGCGGGCAATCGCGATGCGCTGGCGCTGGCCGCCTGAGAGGGTGACGCCGCGCTCGCCGGCGAGCGTGTCGTAGCCCTTGTCGAGGCGGGAGATGAATTCATCGGCCTGGGCGGCGACCGCCGCCTGCCGCACCGCCTCACGGCTGGCATTCGGCAGGCCGAAGGCGATATTGTCGTGGATCGAGGCGGCAAAGATCGTCACGTCCTGCGGCACGATGGCCATGCGGGCGCGAAGGTCCGCCAGCCGTGCCTGCCGGATGTCCACCCCGTCGAGCCGCACGGCACCGCGCGTCGGGTCATAGAAGCGCATCAGAAGCGAGAGCACGGTGCTCTTGCCGGCACCGGAAGGACCGACGATCGCCACCGTTTCGCCGGCCTTCACCGAAAACGACAGGCCGTGCACGGTAATGGCGCTGACGCGGGAGGGGTAGGAGAAGGAGACAGTGTCGAACGACACCTCGCCGCGCGCCGGGGCAGGCAGGGCGACCGGCTGTTCCGGGTCGCGGATCGCCGGCACTTCGCGCAACAGTTCCGTCAGCCGTTCAGCCGCGCCGCCGGCCTGCGACAGGTCGCCCCAGACTTCCGAGAGCTGGCCGAGCGAGCTTGCGGCCAGCACCGAATAGAGCACGAACTGGCTGAGCGTGCCGGCCGTCATCGTGCCGGCCAGCACGCTTTGCGCGCCATACCAGAGCACGCCGACAATGCTGCCGAACACCAGGAGGATGGCAAAGCCCGTGAGAAAGGCGCGCGAGCGGATGGCGGCGCGGGCGGCATGATAGGCCTCCTCCACAGCGTCGCCATAACGGGCAGTGGCGCTTTCCTCGGCGCCGAAGGCCTGCACGGTGCGGGTCGCGGCAATGGTTTCCGAGGCAAAGGCGGAGGTGGCGGCCAATGTATCCTGCGCCATGCGCGAGCGCCCGCGCACCGAGCGGCCGAAGCCGACCAGCGGGAAGACGATCAGCGGGATAGCGCCCAGCACCAGCGCCGAAAGCTTCGGGCTGGTGAGAATCATCATCCCCATCGCGCCGAGACAGAGGATCAGGTTGCGCAGCGCCTGCGACGCCGAGGCGCCGAAGGCGGACTTGATCTGCGTCGTGTCCGCCGTCAATCGCGAGACGATCTCGCCGGACTGATTGACGTCGAAGAAGGAGGGAGAGAGCGCCGTGACGCGGGAAAACACCTCGCGGCGCAGATCTGCCACCACGCGTTCGCCGATGGTGATGACATAGTAGTAGCGCAGTGCGCTGGACACGGCGAGCAGCGTGGCCAGGGCCAGCAGCATGGCGAAATAGCTGTTGATGAACTGGCCGTCGGCGGCAGCGAAACCGTGGTCGATCATGCGCCGGACGGCGGTCGGCAGGGCCAGCGTGGTGGCCGCGGCCAGAAGCAGGAAGAGGGCCGCGGCGCCAACCATCGACCGGTAACGCAGCACATAGGGCATCAGGCGGAGAAGAGGTTGCGGCGTGCGGCGTTTCTTCTCGTTGGTTGGTGCGGTATCGGTCACGATGCCCCCGTGATCTGCCCCGTCAACTCTCCGGCGCGGGTACTTGTGCTTTCAAAGTCCTTCCTGTATAGGCTCCGCATCGAATTGGGAAGCCGTCGCCGGACCGGTCTACGGCTTCATTTATGGAATAGGGTCTCTCGCTGCAATTGCGACAAATGGACCCCGCACAGCAGGAAGAGTGTCATGAAGGCCAACATCCATCCGGACTACCACAAGATCAAGGTCGTCATGACCGACGGCACCGAATACGAAACCTTTTCGACCTGGGGGTCGGAAGGCGCGGTTATGAACCTGGAAATCGATTCCAAGTCGCACCCGGCCTGGACCGGTGGCAGCCAGCAGCTGCTGGACCGCGGCGGCCGCGTTTCCAAGTTCAACAAGCGCTTCGCAGGCCTCGGTCTCTGATGCCCTCGCCGGGCGGCGTCCCGGCGGTGTTGACAACCGTATCCGAACCGTCCGAAGCCCAAAGCTTCGGGCGGTTTTTTGCTTAGAGCGCCCGGCCGGCCTGCGGCAATGGCGGGCGCGCTTTTCGTTTACGAGGTTTCCATGCTGTCTTTGTCGCGTTTCCTGCCCCGCCTGATGCTGTCCGGCCTGCTTCTGTCTGCCGCAGCACTGCCAGCCTTCAGCGGCGAGGCCCGTGTCCTGGTCGATATGACCACCGGCACGGTGCTGGAACAGGAAAATGCCGACGCCCTGAACTATCCGGCCTCGCTCACCAAGATGATGACGCTCTACCTCACCTTCGAGGCGCTGCATAACGGGCGTCTCACCTGGGATACGCGCATCACCATGTCGGAAAATGCCAATGGCAAGGAGCCGTTCAAGTTCGCGATCGGCGCCGGCAAGACGGTAAGCGTGCGCGAGGCGGTGACGGGCATGATCGTGCTCTCCGCCAATGATGCGGCCGTCGCCATGGGCGAGACTTTGGGTGGTTCGGAAGCCGGCTTCGGCCAGATGATGACGGCGAAGGCACGCGCGATCGGCATGGGCCGCACCGTGTTCCGCAATCCCGCCGGCCTGCCGGATCCCGATCAGGTGACGACGGCCGCCGACATGGCGCGTCTCGGTCAGGCGCTGATTCATGATTTTCCGGAGGAGTACAAGCTGTTCTCCCAGAAGAGCATGGTGTTTCGCGGCATGAAGCTGCGCGGCCATAACGGCGTGCTGAACACCTATGCCGGTGCGGACGGCATCAAGACTGGCTATACCGAGGCCTCCGGCTACAACCTTGTCACGTCTGTCGCGCGCGGCGGCCATCGTCTGGTCGGCGTGGTGCTGGGCGGCAAGACGGCGCAGGCCCGCGATGCGCAGATGAAGGACATGATGGACCGGCACCTGCCGCCGGCTGACGTGGCTGCCAAGCCAAAGGCGCCCGCCAAGCCGGTGGCCCGCAAGCCCGCCACCATTCACGAAGCCGCCATCGGCAAGCCGTAAGCGGCTTTCATCCACGGTCATCAAAACCGGTCATGGCTTTTGCATCCCCCTGGCCGAAACAAGGTGAGGGGGTGTTGCCTGATGATTGCAAGCCGGTCGCTCGGCTCGCAGCGGATCAGAGAAGCGTCGGCATCCGCGCCGCGCAATGGTCGACGCAGGCCTGGATCTGCCCGAAGGTCTCAAGCCCGTACCAGAAGACCTTCCACTTCTCCTGTTTGAAGCAGCCGTCCGACTGTGCGTAATAGAAGATGTTCACCTGGTTGTTGTGGCGGGAGCGCCAGAACAGCTTCGGCGTCTCGTCCCGCATGACCTTCCAGACCGCGCGCCCCAAGCCTTCACCCTGTGCGTCGTCCAGCACCGCGAACTTGTCGAGATACGGGATGCCGTTTTCCTCGCTGAGGATCACGGCGGCGCGATAATTGTCGCTCACATAGGCCCGCAGCAGGCTGGTGCGTTCAAAGTAGTCATCCACAAGCTGCCGGCCGAAGCTCGATTCGATGAGGGCTCGCAGCTTTACCAGATCGAGGTCGTCCCAGCGGGTGACGCGCAGCACGTTTTCGCCGCGGCGTACCAGCGTGCCGGAGCCCTTGTGGGTGAAGAGTTCCTTGGCGAGATTGGCCGGGCTGGTGATCGCGATGGAGGATTCCAGCGGCAGGCGCTCCAGCATGTCCTTCATCTGTCCGATCTCGAAGGGGATCGCACTGCCGGACAGGGATTGCCGGGCAAACTGGCCGTATTCGGTGGAAAGGTTGATCGAATCGATGATGCGTCCGGTCGCATCAAGCAGACCGCCGGCGCCGGTCAGGAAAATGATCTTGAAAGGTTGCAGAACCTGTACGAGTTCGTTGATCGCGCAGTCGGAGCCAATCTTCAGGATCTGGCCGCCTGCCGTTTCGGCGAGACTGCTGATGACCGGGATCGAGCCGGCCTGCAGGCTGGATTCGATGGGTGCGAGGTTGACCGACGTCACCCGGCCGATCAGGCCAAGTGCGTCGCGGTCGATGTAATCCGCCTCGAAGACGCCGCCCATGACGGAGGTTGCCCGCGCACCGTTGTGCTGAAGGGCCTCCACGAGCTGGAGATTGAGGTCCTGGAAGGTGCGACGCAGCCGCGCGAGGGCGTCCGGAGAGACGGTCCTGCGGGTTGCGTCCCCGCCGGCGGTCCCGCCGATGGCGGACAGCTCCTCTTCCAGCTTTCGCCCCGCGCCCATCAGGATGACAGGGGTGAGACCGACATCCTGCAGGAAAGACAGCGAGGAGGCGATGGCTTCCAGATCATCCTGCAGCACCGCGTCATCAAGACTGACGACCGCAAAACGCTTGGCATCCACCTGCGAGAAGCGCTTGAGATACTGGTTGATCTCCTTGGCGCTTGCCATGATCGAGAGCAAACGTACGATGGTCTGACGGGTCTGGTATCGAGGCAGAAATGACGGCATGGAGGGGCTCGCGACGCACTGGTGTTGCGGCACTAACCATGACAGGCCCGCTCAGGCAAGCGGCTCGCATGCCTCTCGTCCCGTTGGACGCCCGCGCGCAACAAAAAAAGCGGACGAAAAGCCCGCTTCTTCAAGATGGATCAGGAAAACCGGTGTCAGCTTGGGCTGAAGGCGGTGCGCAGCAGATCGAGCTGGGCGCGCACGCTGTTTTCGTTGTCCGGAACGATGGTTTCGTTCGGACGATAGATTTCGCGGTCGAGCAGGGCAACGCGGTTCTGCAGGCGCAGCGACCGCTCGACGAGATCGCGGAAGGCTTCCGGCAGATCGCCCCAGCCCGGCGCCATGCGGTCGACATTGAAGCCGTCAAGGCGAACCTTGCTCTTTTCGACCACGACCTGGTCACGGCTCATCTCGCCATTGTTGACGGCGCGCTGCAGCAGAAGCCAGGAGGCCATCTGCATCAGGCGGGTGGTCAGGCGCATCGATTCGGCTGCATAGAGCACCGTTGCGAGACGCGGCAGAACCTTCGAGGCAGCACGGCCCGGGCCGTCGAGATAGGCAGCGGTTTCTTCCACCAGCGCCATGCCCTCGCTGTAGAGCGCCTTGAATTGCGACGAGTTAGCGGCACGGCCGGCGAAACTGACGGTATTCAATACCTGTTCTGACATCGAGATATTCCTGCTAACGCATCAACTTGTTGAGCAATGGCGGAGACGGACGAAAGTTCCGTACACCGCAGTTCGTGGCTCAGAAGATGCTACCAGTAGCGGAAATCCGCAAGGCAATTCTTAAGGAAGGGTTAATTCCCACAGTTTACACAGGGCGCCAAAAAAAAGAGCCGCAGGAGCGGCTCTCAAGGTAAAACAGGGAGAATCAGACCACTTCACAGCAAGGAAACCCAAAGGTGAAACTGTCTGAGTCCGGCAGAACCGGACAGTCCCGATCATCGTCGGGATTGCTTAACATGCGTTTAAAATGCCACCGGATTTTCCGGATGCCGATAGGAATTCGTATCCTCCGGCTCAACGTCTGAACAGGCTTTCGGCTGCCTTGCGGCCTGCATCCTTGCGCTGCCGCTCGCCCTCAAGCCGGATGATTTCCGCCTGAAGAAGGGCAATCCGCTGCTCAAGATCCTCGACGGAAAGCATCGAGAGATCGCAGCCGATCTCGTGTGCGGGGCGTTTTGCAGGCTTGTCGTCGTCGAAGATGCTCATGGCCGTCTCCTCGTTCAGCGCCAGAAATCGGGAATCGTCTCCGTCAGCCGCGGGCCGATGCGCAGCGGCGCGATCTTTTCCGCAAGACCCGTCGTATCCGAGATTTCAACGCCGACGCCGCAGATGGTCGCGGGGCCGTTCGCGGCCTCGAACCGGCCCTTCGGCATCTTGGAAATGAAGCGGTTGAGCGGCTCTTCCTTGTCCATGCCGAGCGAGGAATCGTAATCACCGCACATGCCGGCATCCGACATGTAGGCGGTGCCGCCGGTGAGGATCTGGTGGTCGGCGGTCGGCACATGGGTGTGGGTGCCGACGACGAAGCTGGCGCGGCCATCGACGAAATGGCCAAAACACTGCTTCTCGCTGGTTGCTTCCGCGTGGAAATCGAAGACGATGGCATCCGCCTGTTCCTTCAGCGGGCAGGCGGCGAGGATGGCTTCCGCCGACTTGAAGGGATCATCGAGCTCCGGATGCATGAAGACGCGGCCCATGATGTTGGCGACCAGCACGCGCGCGCCGTTGCGGGCATAATAGAGACCGGAACCGCGACCGGGGGTTCCGGCCGGATAGTTGGCAGGGCGCAGGAACTGGTCGTGACGGCCGGCAAACACCACCGCCTCCTTCTGGTCCCAGACATGGTTGCCGGTGGTGACCACGTCGGCGCCGGCATTTATGGTTTCGAGGAAGATGTCCTCGGTGATGCCGAAGCCGCCTGCGGCGTTCTCGCCATTCACGATGACGAAATCCAGCTTCAGGTCGGAAACGAGGCCAGGCAGGCGCTCCCAGACGGCCGTCCGGCCCGTCTTGCCTACCATGTCGCCGAGAAAGAGAAGTCGCATGCCTGTCCGATCAACTGTTGAATGGCCTAAAGCCGCTTTCCGTCAGGATCGCGTCCAGCCTGATGTCATGAGGTTCTGCCGGAACAGATGCCACCTCCTGACAATCAAAGGCAATGCCGATCAGTGCGGGATGCCTGCCTTTCCTGTGCAAACGATCAATGGCACGGTCATAATAGCCACCGCCATAGCCGATACGCTGGCCCTGTGCGTCAAAGGCAGACAACGGGATCAGCATGATCTCGGGGTCGAGCACGGCGGCCTCCGGTCCCGGGCCATAGGTGCCGAAGCCCATCGGCACCAGGTCCGCGCCCGGCACCAGTTCGCGAAACACGATGGTTTCCTTGTCGAGGATCACGGGGACCGCGATGCGTGCGCCGGCCATGCGCAGCGCCGAGAGGAGGGGACGGATGTCCGCCTCGGAGCGGATCGGCAGAAAGCCGGAGACGATCGTGCCGGGTTGAACCGTCAGGGCCGCCTGCCCATGCTCGGCAAGCTGCAGGCTTTTCTCGATGCGGTCGTCGGGCGCAAGGGCATTGCGCGCGGCAAGCCGTTCGCCGCGCAACCGCGCCTTGGCAGACAAAGGATCGACCGAAGGTGCGGCCTGAGGGTCGACCAGATCGCTCATGCGGCGTCTGCCAGCCTGCGCACCAAAAGCTTGTCGATGCGCCGGCCGTCCAGATCCACCACCTCGAAGCTCCAGCCGTTGCGGCTGAAACCTTCGCCGAGTTCCGGCAGGCGTTTCAACTCGTCCAGCACGAAACCCGCTACCGTTTCGTAATCGGGATCCTCCTTCATGGAAAAGCCCATCTGGTGGGAAAATTCGTCGATCGGCATCCAGCCTGCCACCAGATAGGAGCCGTCCTCCCGCTGTACGACCGGAGGCTCCTCCACCTCGTCTTCCTGGAAGACGCCGGTGATGGCCTCCAGAATGTCGCCGGAGGTGATGATGCCCTCGAAGTGCCCGTATTCGTCATAGACGAGCACCATCTGGGCCGGTGCCTTGCGCAGCGCCTGGATCACGTCGAGCGCGCCGGTGAGGTCGGAAACCACGGGGGCTTCGCGCATGTTGTTGAGGATGTCCGGATCGCGTCCCTGGCCGAGCGCCTCGTAGAAATCCTTGAGGAACAGGACCCCCAGGATCTCGTCGGAGGAGCCGTTGCGCACGGGAAGGCGGGTGCGCTGGGTGGCGCGCAGCTGCGCGCGGATTTCCGTCATGTCGTCCTCGATGTCGATCACCTCGACATCGCGGCGCGGCGTCATCAGGCCGCGCGCGGTGCGGTCGGCCAGTCGCATGACGCCGGAGATCATCGCGGATTCCTCCGTCTCGATGACGCCGGCGCTCTGCGCCTCGGCGAGCACGCTGCGGATTTCCTCGTCCGTCATCCGCTCTTCCGACTGGCCGCGCTGGCCAAGCAGGCCGAGAACGGCCTTGCCTGAGGCATCGAGCAGCCAGACCAGCGGCAGGGCGAAGCGCGACAGAACGAGCATGGCGGGGGCGACGCGAGCAGCGACCGATTCCGGGGCGCGCAGTGCGATCTGCTTCGGCACCAGTTCGCCGAGGATCAGCGAGAGATAGGTGATGGCGACGACCACCGAGCCGACGCCGAGACCATCGGCGAGCCCGGCGGACAGGCCCTGGTCCTGCAGCCAGCCGGCGAGACGAGCACCCAGGGTTGCGCCTGAGAAGGCGCCCGAAAGCACGCCGACCAGCGTGATGCCGATCTGTACGGTGGAGAGGAAGCGGCCGGGATTCTCGGCCAGACGCAGCGCCAGCGCTGCGCCCTTGTTGCCCTGGTCCGCCATCACTCTGAGGCGCACGGGGCGCGACGAAACCACCGCCAGTTCCGACATGGCGAGAACGCCATTGAGGAGGGTCAGCAATACGACAATAACAATTTCGGTTATCAAGAGACGCTCATGGGTTAACGCCAGGGAAGAAGATCCGCACAACTGCGGTTCTTCCCGGATCGGCACGATCAGCCGGCCAATCCTGCCGCGTCAACACCGGAAGGAAAAACAAGGTTTCCGGCGGGCTGCGGCTGACAGTGGGGGCAATGTAGCCTTGCGGGGAGCGCATTGCAACGCATGGACGCGAACATCGCGCGGTATCATGCCGGTTCGGCGGCGAGTTCCAGGCACAATTCCGCCCGCGTGCCGGGTTGGGAAGGCACGTAGCGGATGGCCGAGCCGAGCGTGCTTGCCATCGAGCGGATGATGCGGCTGCCAAGCCCGGTGCCCTTCGGAACCGAGCCTTCCTCGATGCCGACGCCGTCATCTTCCACCGCCAGAAGTGCGCGGCCATCGGGGCTGCGCGTCAGTGTCACCCGCACCTCGCCCTCGCGCCCGGGCGGATAGGCATATTTGATCGCATTGGTGAGAAGTTCGGTGACGATCATCCCGACGGAGACCGCACGGTCGGAGGCGAGCACCACCGGATCGGCATCGAGGCGGATGGACGGCCCCTGGCTTCCGACATTGACGGAACCCTGCACCTCCTTGACGAGCGTGCTCAGATACTTGTCCATCTCCACCTGCCGCACGTCTTCGGAGGTGTAGAGGCTGCGATGCATGCCGGCAATTGCGGTGATGCGCGCCTGCGTTTCGCTGAGCGCCGCGCGCACCGTCTCGTCGCGGCTGTTGGTCGCCTGCAGGCGGATCAGGGCGGCGACCAGCGCCAGACTGTTGGCGACGCGGTGGTTCACTTCGGCGAGCAGCACCTCCGCCCGTTCCTTGCCGAGCCGGATCTCCTGGTCGGCACGCTCCTTTTCCCGCCTGAGTTCGGCGGTCGCGATCGCCTGGCGCAGCGCGCTTTCCATCAGCGACCAGAATTCCTCGCCCACCGTCTTGATCACATAGTCGGATGCGCCGTTCTTGAGCGCATCCACGGCGATCGTCGCCTCGCTGGAACCGGTGACATAGATTGCCGGAACGCTATAGCCCAGTTCGCGGAAGCGGCGCAGGATATCAAGGCCGGTTTCGGCGCTCAGATAATGGTCGAGCACCACCGCATCGAAGTGGCGTGCCTGAAGCGCGGCCATGCATGCCGCACCATCCGTGACATGGTCCACCGCATAGCCGAGCCGACCGAGCGAGCGCTGGGCGAGGCGCCCGAGCGCAACATCGTCATCGACGTAAAGTATGGTCTGCGGCATCGGCGGAACGGATCCTCAGGGAACTTGCATGACGGAGAAGAACAGGCCGAGCTGCCGGATGGCATTGGCAAAGCTGTCGTAGTCCACCGGCTTGGTAATGTACACATTGGCGCCGAGATCGTAGCAGCGCTGGATTTCCCGCTCGTCGTCCGTGGTGGTGAGAATCACCACCGGCAGCCGCTTGGCATGCGGGTTGGATTTCACCTTCTCCAGAATGTCGATGCCGGACATGTCCGGCAGGTTGAGGTCGAGCAGGATCAGGATGTAGCGACCTTGAATGTTGTCGCCGGTGCGATCCGGTCCGAGGATGTAATCGAGGGCCGCATTGCCGTTGGTGAACGGTATGATCTCGTTGTTGACGCCGGCGCGGCGCACGTTCTTCTCGATGAGGCGCGCATGGCCTTCATCATCCTCGACCATCACGATGGTGACTTCTCGGCCTGCTGCCTTCATGACCCGTTACTCCTGACATACTGGGAAAGATCGGTCGGCAGGCGGATGATGAAGGTCGACCCGCTGCCGAGCGTGGATTGGACGGTGATCTCGCCGCCGAGATTACGCACCAGAGAGCGCACATGGGCAAGTCCTATCCCTTCGCCCGGGCTGTCCTGCAGGCCGGAGCGGCGGAAAAGTTCGAAAATGCGCTCGTGATCTTCCGGCGCGATGCCGCGGCCATTGTCTGTCACCTCGATGCGCAGCATGCCGCGTCCGGCCGGCTGGGCCCGCACGGTCAGGCTGAGCGCGCGATCGGGATGCTTGTACTTCACTGCATTGTCGAACAGATTGCCGAAGATCTGTTCCAGCGAAAAGCGGTCGGTGATCAGACGGCTCGCGCCGCCAAGGGCGATCGTCACGGCACCGCCGCCCTCGGTCACCTGATGGTTGATGCTGTTTGCCGTTGCCTCCATCAGATCCTTGAGATCGACGGGCTCCGGCTTCAGCTCGCGGCGACCATCGCGCGAAATCTTCAGGATGGCATTGATCAGCCCATCCATCTTTTTGGTGGACGAGCGGATGAAGCCGATCGCCTCCGGCAGGTCTTCTTCCACCGCCAGACGCGCCTGGCGGATGTCCTCCTCGCTCGGTGGGCGGTCACCGGCGAGCACATAGGCGCGGATCGATTTCAGCGTCTGGTCGAGTTCACTGGTGAAGCCCATGATGTTGACCAGCGGTGCCCTGAGGTCATGCGAGACGATATAGGCATAGCGCTGGATTTCGCGATTGGCCTGGATCAGGTCCTCGGTGCGTTCGGTGACGCGTTCCTCAAGGCCCGTATTCAGTTCCTCCACCGCCCGGTGGGCACGTGAGAGTTCCCGCACATGCTGGGCAACGACCACGATTGCGCCGCCGACCACGAGCATGATCACGATGCCGCCACCCAGCGTGAACCATTGCAGTGCATCGGCGGTGTCGCGCAGGTCCTGGATGCCGGAATTCAGGCGCCGGTCGAGATCGCGCACCATGGTCACGAGCTGTGCGCTCATCTGGTCCATGATCTCGCGTCCGCTCGAATTGCGCACGATGTCGGCTGCGGCATCGAACTGGCCGTCGCGGGCAAGATCGACCGTCGATTTCATCTCCTCGAGCTTCTTGTCCAGCAGCGCTTCGAACTGGTCCAGCGGGAAGGTAACCACGGACTGGCTGGCATAGCTCTTCCGCAGCCGTTCGCGCTGACGGTTCATGCCCTCTGTTGCCGCGGTATAGGGTGTCAGAAAGGCATTGTCGCGGGTCAGAACATAGCCGCGCTGGCCGGATTCCGCAGCGCGCAGATACAGCATCATGTCGGAGGAGGCCGAGCGCAGATCGCGCAGCTTCACCACGTCGTTGAAATAGCTTTGCGTCATGCGCGACAGAATGAAGGAGGCCGTGACAATGGCCGCCAGAACCGCTGCGCCGACAAGCAGCATCAGCAGCGACGAGCGCGCAAACTTCGTGTTGGAAAATGGCATGGTACGCGGAACCCTAACCCCTTGAGCGGTAAAATGGATCGCAATCGGCGGATGTCAAGCAGGCCGCCTGCGCGAACATTACCCGCAGCCGGCTGTCTCAGCCGGAGCCATTGACTGGCAACAGGGCAGGGGAAGAAGAGGTGCGATCCACGGCGACCGATGGAGATTTACGATCCTGGGTGCCTACAAACGTAGGTGGGCACCGTGTGTCCAGGCCCACGGGCCTGGTCAGGGACAGCTCCCTTTGGATCGAGTATGGCCCCAGGGATTGTGGTTCCTGTCGGGAAGCGCAGACCGCAAACGCAATATAGGAGAGGTTCGAACGTTGCGCCAGAGGTCATTCATCAATTCGTTGGCGCGGTCGGCCGGGCATTCAGCTTGGCGGTGATTCCGTTGAGACGGCTTGCAAGCTCGCTGAGGGCTGCTGCGACCGCATGGTCACTTGCCTGCTGCTGCTGTTCCACGCCGTCATGGCTCTGGCGCAGCACGGCAAGCTCGGCTTCCACCGCGGAAAGCCGGCGGCTGACCTCCGACAGTTCGTCCATCACCATGATGCCGGCCATGACCGTGACGCGCAGATCGCCGATCTCGCCGAACTGGCTCTTGAGGTGGCTGACATAGCGGTCGAACCGCAGCGCAAGGCTTTCAAGATGCGCCTGCTGGCCTTCCTCGCAGGCCATGCGGTAGGCCTTGCCGTCGATCATTACCGTGACTTGCGCCATGCCTGCCTCTTGCCTGTCAAACCGGACCTCGCGAAGCGGGCCTCTGAAACTATCGATCAAGGACGGCGCGGATCGTTTCCATCGCCGTCACCAGCCGCCGCGAAACTTCCCGGTTCACCTCTTCCAGCCGGTTCGCCCGAAATTCCGCCTGATCGAGTTCCTGTGCAAGCCGTGCACGGTCGGCATGCACGCGGCGCACTTCGTTTTCCACGTCGGCAGCCTCGCGCTGGCGTTCCATGCGCATGTCTATGGCATTTTCCAGGCCGTTCACGGCGTCCCGGAGTTCGGAAAGGGCTGCATTCAAGATCTTGTCCACCGGCATTCTGGGGCTACCCGGCCTCGACGGTCCACGCTCGAATCGCGTGCATCCGCTCCTGATTTGACCATCGACACTAAGCATCGTGGTTCACAGGGTCAATAAAACCGGAGCGGGCGGGGCGTTCATGCCTGTGGATCAACACGGTTTTCTGCTCCCGGCCGGGGCTTCTGCGCCGTCTTTCGCGGCGGTCTTGCCGGGCGCGGCAAAACGCGCGGGAACCCGCCTGCATCCCTCCCGTTTGTTGACTTGGCCGTCGCACCTGATAAGGATCGACCGCGCCTCATGTGGTCCTTTCAGGGACCGTGATTGACACTGCGAACCAGCGGACTAGCCATGACCTCTCCCGAAAAACATAACCGGATGGCGAACGCGATCCGTTTCCTTGCCATGGATGCCGTCGAGAAGGCCAATTCCGGCCATCCCGGCCTGCCCATGGGTGCTGCGGACATCGCGACGGTTCTGTTCAGCCGCTACCTGAAATTCGACCCGAAGAACCCGCTCTGGCCGGACCGCGACCGTTTCGTCCTGTCGGCCGGCCACGGCTCCATGCTCCTCTATTCGCTCCTCTACCTCACCGGGTATGAGGACATGACGATCGAGGACATCAAGCAGTTCCGTCAGCTCGGCTCCAAGACTGCCGGCCATCCGGAATACGGCCATGCTTCGGGCATCGAGACGACCACGGGTCCGCTTGGCCAGGGCATTGCCAATGCCGTCGGCATGGCGATTGCCGAGCGCAAGCTCGCCCAGGAATTCGGCTCCGACCTGCAGAGCCACTTCACCTATGCGCTGGTCGGCGACGGCTGCCTGATGGAAGGCATCAGCCAGGAAGCCATCGCGCTTGCCGGCCACCTGAAGCTCAACAAGCTGATCGTCTTCTGGGACAACAACAACATCACCATCGACGGTGCGGTCTCCCTGTCGGACTCCACCGACCAGATCGCTCGCTTCAAGGCGGTGCACTGGAACACGATCGAGATCGACGGCCATGATCCGGATGCGATTGCGGCGGCCATCGAGAAGGCCCAGGCCTCCGATCGCCCGACGCTGATCGCGGCCAAGACGATCATCGGCTTCGGCGCGCCGAACAAGCAGGGCACCCACAAGGTGCACGGCTCGCCGCTCGGCGCCGAGGAAATCGCGGCCGCCCGCAAGGCGCTGAACTGGGAATCGGAAGCCTTCGTCGTTCCGGCCGACGTGCTGGACGCCTGGCGTCTGGCGGGCCTGCGCTCCACCAAGGCGCGCAAGGAATGGGAAGAGCGTCTGGCTACGACCGCGGCTGAAACCCGCGCCGAGTTCGTGCGTCGCTTTGCCGGCGATCTGCCGGGCGGCTTCGACAGCGCCATCGACGCCTTCAAGCGGAAGATTGCCGCCAACCCGCCGACGGTTGCCACACGCAAGGCCTCCGAGGACGTGCTGGAAGTGATCAACGGCCTGCTGCCGGAAACGCTCGGCGGTTCGGCGGACCTGACGCCGTCGAACAACACCAAGACCAGCCAGATGAAGGCGATCACGCCGACCGACTTCTCGGGCCGCTACATGCACTGGGGCATTCGCGAGCATGCGACGGCCGCGGCGATGAACGGCATCGCGCTGCATGGCGGTCTCATCCCCTATTCGGGTGGCTTCCTGATCTTCTCCGATTACTGCCGTCCATCGGTGCGTCTCGCCGCCCTCATGGGCATCCGCGTGGTGCATGTCTGGACGCATGATTCCATCGGCGTTGGCGAAGACGGCCCGACCCACCAGCCGGTCGAGCATGTCGCAGCCCTGCGCGCCATTCCGAATCTGCTCGTCTTCCGTCCGTGCGACGAGGTCGAGACGGCGGAATGCTGGCAGCTGGCACTCAACGACAAGACGCGTCCCTCCGGCCTGGCGCTGACCCGCCAGAACCTTGCGCCGATGCGCAAGGAATACGAGGAACGCAACCTGTGCGCCTCCGGCGCCTACGAACTCGTGTCGGCCGCCGATGCGAAGGTCTCGATCTTCGCCTCCGGTTCGGAAGTGGAAATCGCCGTCAAGGCGGCCGAGCTTCTGGAAGCCAAGGGTGTTGCAACCCGCGTCGTGTCCGTTCCCTGCTTCGAACTGTTCTTCGAGCAATCCGAAGACTATCGCGAGGCGATCATCGGCCACGCGCCGGTCAAGATTGCGGTCGAAGCAGCGGTGCGCGAGGGCTGGGATGCCTTCATCGGCAGCGATGGCGCCTTCATCGGCATGAAGTCCTTCGGGGCCTCCGGCCCGGCCAAGGACCTCTACAAGCATTTCGGCATCACCGCGGAGGCTGTCGTGGCTGCCGCCGAAGCCAAGCTCTGAGCCAGCACGGGGGCGCCCGCCCGGCGCCCCTCCATTACCCTAAAAGCGCATTTTCAAGGGAGTGAATGCACATGACTGTCAAGGTTGCCATTAACGGCTTTGGCCGTATCGGCCGCAACGTTCTGCGCGCCATCGTCGAGTCGGGCCGCACCGACATCGAGGTCGTCGCGATCAATGATCTCGGCCCGGTCGAAACCAACGCCCATCTGCTGCGCTACGATTCGATCCACGGCAAGTTCCCGGCCGACGTGAAGGTCGAAGGCGACACCATCATCGTTGGCGGCGGAAAGCCGATCAAGGTCACGGCCATCAAGGATCCGTCGACCCTGCCGCACGGCGAGCTCGGCGTCGACATCGCCATGGAATGCACCGGCATCTTCACCGCCCGCGACAAGGCTGCCGCCCACCTGACGGCTGGTGCCAAGCGCGTGATCGTGTCTGCCCCGGCCGATGGCGCTGACCTGACGGTCGTCTTCGGCGTCAACCACGACAAGCTGACCAAGGACCACCTCGTCATCTCCAACGCATCCTGCACGACGAACTGCCTCGTTCCGGTCGTCAAGGTGCTGAATGACGCGCTCGGCATCGATCATGGCTTCATGACGACGATCCACTCCTACACGGGCGATCAGCCGACGCTCGACACCATGCACAAGGATCTCTACCGCGCCCGCGCGGCAGCGCTCTCGATGATCCCGACCTCGACCGGCGCCGCCAAGGCTGTCGGCCTCGTGCTGCCGGAACTGAAGGGCAAGCTCGACGGCACCTCGATCCGCGTGCCGACCCCGAACGTCTCGGTTGTCGACTTCAAGTTCGTCGCCAAGAAGAACACCACCAAGGAAGAAGTCAACGAAGCCATCATCGCTGCCTCCAACGGCGCGCTGAAGGGCATTCTCGGCTACACTGCCGAGCCGCTGGTCAGCCGTGACTTCAACCACGACAGCCATTCCTCGATCTTCGCGCTAGACCAGACCAAGGTTCTCGAGGGCAACTTCGTGCGCATCCTGACCTGGTACGATAACGAGTGGGGCTTCTCCAACCGCATGGCTGACACGGCGGTTGCCTTCGCCAAGTTCATCTGATCCCGAAAGGGGTTTGCGTCAGGGCGGTCGGGTGCTTATCCGGCCGCCCTTTTTTCATGGGTGCACGCGCGATGTTTTTTACGCTCCGCCCTTCTCCTGCCGGATTTGATGCTGCCTAATGGGGCATCGCCTGATTCTCCGGCATCTGCCGGATCTGCATAGACTTTTTTGCCCCCCGCTTTGCCCCCGAAGCGGTCACGCCCGGTGCCTTTGCGCCGATGGTGGTGAAAGAGCCGTATGCGATGCGCGTCGCGGGCGGAGCCTTCGCGCAAGGCTCTTCACGCAGGGTCAGACGAGAATGGTCGCGCCGGCCTTCGAGGCGGCGGTCGAAGTTGGGTCAAGGGTCGGTGCGCCTCGCGTCACCGGTGCCATGCGGTGGCGGTGCCATCGGCGACAGGGAAACGGAGGGCGCAAGCCTTGGAGGCATTCTACATCATCCTGCTGGTCGGAACCGTCCTGGTTCTGGCGGCGGCCTTCTCCAGTCTCCTCGCCTTCCGCTTCGGTGCGCCGCTTCTTCTTGTCTTCCTGATGATCGGCCTGCTGGCGGGCGTCGATGGCATCGGCATCCAGTTCAACAACTATCCCGCCGCCTACATGATCGGCTCGCTGGCGCTGGCGGTCATCCTGTTCGATTCCGGCTTCGGCACCTCCCTGCACGCCTTCAAGATCGCTGCTGCACCCGCCATTGCGCTTGCTTCGGTCGGCGTCATCCTGACCGCCTCGATCTTCGCCTTCGCGGCCTCCCTGATGCTCGGCCTCAGCTGGCTGGAAGGGTTGCTGCTCGGCTCGATCGTCGCCTCCACCGATGCGGCGGCGGTGTTCTTCCTGCTGCGCATCGGCGGCATCCACATCCGCGACAAGGTGCGCTCCAGCCTGGAAGTCGAATCCGGCACCAATGACCCGATGGCCGTGTTTCTCACGGTGGCGCTGGTGGAACTGATCAGTTCCGGTCATGGTGCCGGCGGCTTCAACCTCGATCTGCTGGCCATGTTCGTCAAGCAGATGGGGCTTGGCGGCGCGCTCGGCCTGCTTGGCGGCATCATGATCGTCGCGGTGCTGAACCGCCTGCCGGTCGATCGCGGGCTGGCACCGATCTTCGTGCTGACGTTGTCGCTTCTCGTCTTCGCCTTCACCGGTGCCGTCGGCGGCAGCGGCTTCCTGGCGGTCTATGTCGCCGGCATCTTCGCCGGCAACCGCAAGATCTTTGCCAAGGAGGCCATCACCCGCTTCCAGGACGGGCTGACCTGGCTCGCGCAGATCATCATGTTCCTGGTGCTCGGCCTGCTGGCAACGCCCTCGCAGTTTCCGGCCATCCTGCTGCCGGCGGTCGGGCTTGCGCTGTTCCTGATCTTCGTCGCGCGCCCCATCGCGGTGTGGCTCAGCCTGCTGCCCTTCGATTTCACCCAGCAGGAAATCGGCTTCGTCGCCTGGGTCGGCCTGCGCGGGGCCGTGTCGATCCTGCTCGGCATCATGCCGATGCTGGGCGGCGTCGATAGCAACCACGTCTATTTCAACATCGCCTTCATCATCGTTCTCGTGTCGCTGATGGTGCAGGGCTGGACGATCCGGCCGGTGGCCGAGCGGCTCGGCCTCATCATTCCGCCGCGCATGGGTGAGGTTGACAAGGTGGAACTCGACCTGCCGGGCCGGGCGACGCACGAACTGATCTCCTACCGCGTCATCAAGGACAGCCCCGTGCTGCGTGGCGAGCGCATTCCGCGCTGGGCCATGCCCTCGCTCGTCATCCGTGATGGCCGCAGCATGCGCTACCAGTATGCCGGCCGGCTGCGGGAAAACGACTATGTCTATCTCTTCATCGCGCCCGGTTATTCGCGCCTGCTTGACCGGCTGTTTGCAAGCCGCGCGCCGGTGGACGAGGATGACGCCGATTTCTTCGGCGCCTTCGCCATCTCGCCCACGCGTCCGGCCAAGGAACTGGATGCGGCCTATGGTCCCGGTCTCCTGACGGTGGCCGAACAGGCCATGACGATCGGTGACCTGATGGCCTATCGGCTCGGCGGTCATGCCGAATATGCCGACCGCGTACGCCTCGGCTCGATCATCCTGATCGTGCGCGACATCGACGAGCATGGTCATATCGAAACCGTCGGTATCTCGCTGGAGGCTGTGGAGCCGGCGACCCGGCTGCCGATCTTCATCAACATGCGCGAAATTGCCCACCGGGTGCGGGATACGTTGCGGCGCTATCGCGGCAAGACCGTTCCGGCGGTGGCCGCGGGGGCTGCGGGCGCTTCGGCAAGGTCGGCCCCGGCACCGGCGCAGGCCCCCTCCGACCGCGACGAAAAACCCGTCTGAACTGCCTTGCGTCACCGGTCAGGTGGGGTATGGTCCGTTTCGAAATTCCAACCCAGAACAACGGATCCAGACCATGGCGGCCTTCAAGACCCTTGACGACCTCTCCGACATCGCGGGCAAGCGCATCCTCGTGCGCGTCGATCTCAACGTTCCCGTTTCCGACGGCAAGGTGACCGACACCACCCGCATCGAGCGCGTGGCGCCGACGATCCTGGAACTGTCGGGCAAGGGCGCGAAGGTGATCCTGCTGGCCCATTTCGGCCGTCCGAAGGGCGAGCCGGTGGCCGACATGTCGCTGAAGCTGATCGCGCCGGCCGTGGAACAGGTGCTCGATCACGCGGTTCTCTTCGGTGATGACTGCATCGGTCCCGCCGCTGCCGAGGCGGTGGCCAGGATGCAGGACGGCGATATCCTGCTGCTCGAAAACACCCGCTTCCACAAGGGCGAGGAGAAGAACGACGCGGACTTCACCAGGGCGCTGGCTGCCAATGGCGACATCTATGTCAACGACGCCTTCTCGGCCGCCCATCGCGCGCATGCCTCTACCGAAGGACTTGCCCATCACATGCCGGCCTATGCGGGCCGCACCATGCAGGCCGAGCTGGAAGCGCTCGAAAAGGGGCTTGGCCAGCCGACCCGCCCGGTCGTTGCCATCGTCGGTGGCGCCAAGGTGTCGACCAAGATCGATCTCCTGATGAACCTGGTGAAGAAGGTCGATGCGCTCGTCATCGGCGGCGGCATGGCCAACACCTTCATCGCCGCACGCGGCACCAATGTCGGCAAGTCGCTCTGCGAGCATGATCTGGCCGAAACCGCCAAGCAGATCATGATCGAAGCCGCCAGCGCCCAGTGCGCCATCATCCTGCCGGTCGATGGCGTCGTCGCCCGCGAGTTCAAGGCCGGTGCCGAGAACGAAGTGGTCGATATCGAGGCGATCCCCGCCGATGCCATGGTGCTCGACGTCGGCCCGAAGTCGATCGAGGCGATCAACGGCTGGATTGAGCGGGCCCAGACACTGGTGTGGAACGGTCCGCTCGGCGCTTTCGAAATCGCGCCCTTCGATGCCGCAACCGTTGCCGCTGCGAAATTTGCCGCGGCCCAGACTGTTGCCGGCAAACTCGTTTCCGTCGCAGGCGGTGGCGATACGGTTTCGGCCCTCAACCATGCCGGCGTCGCAGACGACTTCTCCTATGTCTCGACCGCCGGCGGCGCTTTCCTCGAATGGATGGAAGGCAAGGAACTGCCGGGCGTGGCCGTGCTCTCGAAGGTCTGAGCACAGCCGATCCTGTCTGTCATGGTCCGAAGGCCGCCCGTCTCGCGACGGGCGGCCTTCGCCGTTCGCGGCCAGCCTGCCCTGGCGGATGCAAGCGCAATGCTGTTTTCATTCATCTAAATAAAGGATTGCTAATATTTTGCGGTTAAACGAGAGGGGCTGCAATCTGTCGGGACCCATCGATGCTTACGCTCAAGAACACCAATCGCGCGCTGTTCGAAACCCTCTGCGACCTCCTGGCCCAGCACTATTTCGTCATCAAATTCGATACGCAAAGCGGCCGCGTGCTGGATCTCAGCCGCCACGCGCTGGATGTGCTGGGCGGAACCGAGGCGGAGCAGAAGCGGCACACCTTCGCCGACCTTCTGATCTCGGACGAAGGCCAGCGTAGCGTCTGGTGGGAGAAGGCGCTGGCGGGCGAGTTCCAGGATCTCGCGGTGCGCGCCGTCGATGCCCGGGGGGACGCCGTTCGCCTGCTTGGCCATCTCGTCAGCGGCGACGAAACGGGCTCGACGGTGCTGCTCGTTGCCACCCGGATCGAGGCCGACAAGACCGATCTTCTCGATCTGCGCGGCCGGGCGGATGCGCTCAGCCGCTCGCAGGCGATCATCGAATTTTCTATGGACGGCACGGTGCTGGCGGCCAACGACAATTTCCTGGAGCTGATGGGCTACAGTTTCGAGGAGGTTCGCGGCAAGAAGCACGCGCTGTTCTGCGAGCGCAGCCATGTGGCGAGCGACGAGTACCGCGCCTTCTGGGAGAAGCTTGGCCGGGGCGAGTTCATCGATGGCGAGTTCAAGCGGATTGGCCGCAATGGCCGCGAGGTCTGGATCCGGGCGAGCTATACGCCGATCTGCGATGCCTCCGGCAAGGTCGTGCGCGTCATCAAATACGCGATGGACGTGACCGAGACGAAGAAGGCAACGGCAGAAGCCTCCGGCAAGATGGCGGCCGTCGATCGCGCGCAGGCGGTGATCGAGTTCGATCTGGCTGGCAATGTTCTGGCCGCCAACCAGATCTTCCTCGACCTGACGGGCTATGGCGCCGACGAGATCGTCGGCCAGCACCACCGTCTGTTCTGCGACAAGGAGTTCGTAAGGTCCGGTGAGTACAAGCGCTTCTGGCAGCGCCTGACCGAGGGCCATCACGAAAGCGGTGAATACAAGCGCTTCGGCAAGGACGGCAAGCGGATCTGGATCCAGGCGAGCTACAGCCCGATCTTCGATCTCAATGGCAATCCGTTCAAGATCGTCAAGTTCGCGATGGACGTGACGGACACCAAGCTGAAGGCCGCCGAGGCGGAGAGCAAGGTGACGGCGATCGAGCGGTCGCAGGCCGTGGTCGAGTTTGACCTGAAGGGCAATGTCCTGCGCGCCAATCCGCTGTTTCTCTCGGCGCTGGGATACGAGGCAGACGAGGTTGTCGATCAGCATCACCGGATGTTCTGCGATCCGCTCTTTGCCACCACCGATGCCTATCAGCGCTTCTGGCAGAAGCTTGGGCGCGGCGAGGTGGATTGCGGCATCTACCGCCGCGTCGGTCGTGACGGCCGCGAGGTCTGGATCCAGGCCACCTACAATCCGATCTTCGACATGGAAGGCAAGCCGGTTCGGGTGATCAAGTTCGCCACTGACATTACCGAGCAGCGCCGTCGCAATGCTGAATTCGAAGGCAAGGTGCAGGCCATCGGCCGCAGCCAGGCGGTCATCGAATTCGACATGAAGGGCAATATCCTCGCAGCCAATCCGAACTTTCTCGATCTGCTCGGCTATCACGAGGCGGAACTCGTGGGCAAACACCACCGCATGTTCTGCGACGTATCCTACGCCAAATCCGACGAATATCGCCTGTTCTGGGACAAGCTGGCGGCCGGTGAATTCCATTCCGGCGAATATTATCGCCTCGGCAAGAACGGCAGGGAATTGTGGATCCAGGCGACCTACAATCCCATTCTCGATGCCAATGGGGTGCCGCAGAAGGTGGTGAAGTTCGCCTTGGACGTGACCGCCAGCAAGCTCAAGAATGCCGAGTTCGAGAGCCGGGTCAGCGCCATCGACCGCTCGCAAGCGGTGGTGGAGTTCGATCTGGAAGGCCATGTGGTGGGCGTCAACGAGAACTTCCAGCGCGTGATGGGCTATTCGAAGCGCGAACTGCTCGGCCAGCATCATTCGCTGTTCTGCAGCGCCGAACTGGTGAAGACGCAGGCCTATCGCGATTTCTGGATCGACCTGAACAAGGGACTGACGCAGACCGGCCGCTTCCACCGCATCGGCAAGTTTGGCCGCGATGTCTTCATCCAGGCCTCCTACAATCCGGTGATGGATGTGAAGGGCCAGATCGTCCGGATCATCAAATATGCCTATGACATCACCGATCAGGTCAAGCTGGAGCGGGAGATCCGCACCACCTCCAGCCAGATGGAGACGGTGGTGAAGGATCTGACCCAGTCGATCGAGGAGATCACCAGCAGCGCCTCCAATGCCACGACGCTCGCAACGCAGACGCAGAAGAACGCCGAGGAAGGCTATGCGGCACTCGCCAACGCCATCTCCGCCATCGAACTGATCGAGCGCTCCTCCAACGAGATCTCCGACATCGTCAAGGTCATCTCCGAAATCGCCAACCAGACCAATCTTCTCGCCTTCAACGCGGCGATCGAGGCGGCGCGTGCGGGCGAACACGGTGTCGGCTTCTCGGTGGTGGCGGGCGAGGTACGCAAGCTTGCCGAACGCTCCTCGCAGGCGGCACGCGAGATCACCAAGCTGATCGATGAATCCGTCAGCCGCGTCGGTCAAGGCACCGCCCGGTCACGCGATGCCCGCTCCGCTTTCGAGCGGATCGTGGAAAGCGTCGGCCAGACCAGCCAGTCGATCCACGATATCGCCGACTGCACGGGCGCGCAGCAGACCGTGTCGAGCGATGTGGTGCGCCTGATCCACGATCTGTCGCGGGCAACCTCGGAGGCTGCGGCCTGAGCCCCGGCGAAGGGAGGATGCCATGCAGATGATGCCGCTTGCCCTGTCGGCTGCCGCAAGCGCGACAACGGCCCGTCTTGATGGTCGGCGCGCCTATGGCACGATCCTCGCCGGCGGGCTTCTCGTTGCCCTGCCCGTTGACCATACGCGCGAGGTGGTGCCGCGCCCGGACGAACTGCATCCCTTTCCGCAACTGTGCCCGCTGGTCTGTGGCGCCTTGCTGCTGCGCGGCTCGATCATCCCCGTTGTCGATCTTGGCCGGCTGCTCGGCGTCTCGCTGGTGGCAGCGCGGGTGATCGTGGTGATGCGCTGCGAGGGGCGCCTGCTCGGCCTGCTCGCCGATGGTGTCGGGGATATCGATCTGGTCGGCGCCGACCAGCTGGAGGATCTGGTCATACCGGAGCAGGGTGGCGGCACCGGCGCGATCCCTGTGGTGCAGACGCTGCGGCTGGAGGATCGGGTGGCCTCCGTTCTCTGTCCCCACCGGGTGCTTGCCCATCCCGGTCTGCCGAGCGTGCCGGAGACGTCGGGAGGGGAGCGCGAGGGCGATGCCGAGCGTTCGCAGCCGCTTCTGCTGTTTCGTCTGGCGGGCTATGTGTTTGCCGTGGCGGCCGATGCGGTCGCCACCACTCTTCCGATTGCCGAGCTTGGCGCCTCGCCCGTCGTGTCGGATCTCTGTCTCGGCGTGGTGATCTATCGCGAGCAGCAGGTGCCGGTGATCGATCCGTTGTTCCTGCTCGGCATCGACCGGGTCGAGCGTCCCGTCCGGTCGGCAGCGGCATTGATCCTGCGTCTCGGGGCAGACAGCCATGTCGGTCTGCTGATCCATGATGTCATCGACATTCTGCGCTTCTCGCGCACCTCGATGAATGCGCCGCCCGCCGGCATTTTCGGCGATGCCAGCCTGCTGGAGGCGATCTTGCGGCTTTCCGACGGAACGGATGTGATGCTGCTCGATCACCGCCAGCTGGAGGGTGAGGAGCGGCTGTGCGGGCTGGCGGCGATCGCCAGGCTTTCGCAGCAGAAGGCGCAAGCGACCGCCGCCGAAGGGGGCCGTCGGGTGGCTGGCGAGGGGGAACCCTTCCTCGTCTTTTCCGCAGGCGGGCGGTTTGCCATGCCGCTGATCGAGACGAGCGAAATCATCATGCCACCGGCCCATGTGACGCGGGTGCGCGACCGCGCGGACGGCATTGCCGGCTTTTTTTCCTATCGCGGCAGCGGTGTCACGATCATCGACCTGGCGGCCTGGCTGCGGCGCATGCCGTCCACATCGAATGATGCGGAAGCCCGGCTGCTGATCGTGCGCGGCACCCGCAATGTCATGGCCTTCCAGGTGGAGGCCGTGCATGCGATCGAACATGGCCGCATCCGCCACAGCTCGCCTGCTGCGCGCGAGGGCCGTCCCGGCGCCCGCTACCTGCCGGACGAGATGCTGGAATATGTCGAGGACGGTGAATTGCGTTCGCTGAGCCTGCTGCATCTTGCCAGTCTTGCGGATGAGATCTAGGCTGTCTGTCTGCGCGCCAGGGATGCGCGGATCCGCAGCCTGGGCGCGAGTGCTTGCGCCTGTGGACAGCCTTTAAACAATTTAGATAATTTAAACGATTGAATAAAATTCAATCGTTTCAAGCGCTAAGCGCAGGATTTCCCTCTTAAAAAACTTCTGTTATCCGCGGATGGTATCCATCGGGATACGAACGCGTTGTGCGCCGACCTTAGGGACAGGAGTGTAAGCATGGGGTATGCCAAGATGTTGGACAAGATGAGTTCCGCGCCCGGATTTATCGCGGCGCTGGATCAGAGCGGCGGTTCAACACCCGGAGCCCTGCGTCTCTATGGTATCTCCGAGTCCGACTATCAGACCGAAGAGGACATGTTCCGTCTGATGCATGCCATGCGCGTGCGCATCATGAGCGCACCGGCCTTTACCGGCGACAAGGTGATCGGCGCCATCCTGTTCGAACGCACGATGGATGGGGACGTGGATGGTGAGCCCGTTCCCACCTACCTCTGGGAAAAGCGCGGCGTGGTGCCCTTCCTCAAGGTCGACAAGGGCCTCAACGCCGAAGAGAACGGCGTGCAGACGATGAAGGCCATGCCGGAGCTTGACGCGCTGCTGATCCGTGGCCGCGAAAAGGGCATTTTCGGCACCAAGATGCGATCGGTCATCGCCCATGCGGACAAGGCCGGTATCGAAGCCGTTGTCGCCCAGCAGTTCGAGGTGGCACGCCAGATCATCGGCCAGGGCCTGATGCCGATCATCGAACCGGAAGTGTCGATCAAGAGCCCGACCAAGGTCGAGGCCGAAGCCATTCTGCGCGATGTGATCGGCGAGCATCTCGACAAGCTGCCGGCCGGCGAAACCGTCATGCTCAAGCTGACGATCCCGACCGTTGCCGATTTCTACGCGCCGCTGGTCGCCCATGGCTCGGTTGTCCGCGTCGTCGCCCTGTCGGGCGGCTACAGCACCGTGGATGCCTGCGAAAAGCTCAGCCATAACCACGGCATGATCGCCAGTTTCTCGCGCGGCCTCACCGAAGGCCTGCGCGTTTCGATGACCGATGCCGAATTCAATGACAGCATTGCCGGAACGATCGACCAGATCTACGGCGCCAGCGTCAACAAGGTCGGCTGAGACCCCGGATTTGATGGAGGGGAGGAGAGGGGTCGCTCCAGCGATGGGGCGGCCCTTCACTTTTTCTGATCGGTTGCGTCAGAAACTTTGGCTGGATGGATGGAGTGCGCCGGGCTACCGAAAGGCGGAAAGGGTGTCCCCGGTTCGTCTGGAACGGGCCGTCCTTGAACCCGAACAAGACGTCCGGGCAAGACCGGACAGCGAGGCCATGCCATGACCGTATCCGCGTTCGTCACCGTCGACGTTTTCTCCGACGAGCGTTTCAAGGGCAATCCGCTCGCCGTGTTCGTCGATGCGCGCGGTCTCGATGACCAGAGGATGCAGCAGATTGCCGCCGAATTCGGCTATTCGGAAATCACCTTCGTGCTGCCGCCGGAGGATCCTGCCAACCACGCGCGGGTGCGCATCTTCACGCCGGTGACGGAAGTGCCCTTCGCCGGCCATCCGAATGTCGGCACGGCCTATGTGCTCGGCCAGCGGTCCGAACTGTTCGGCAGGCCGGTCGGCGACCGTCTGTTGTTTGAGGAAAAGGCCGGGCTCGTGGAGGTGAAGCTTCGCCGTCGAAACGGGCAGGTGACCGGGGCGGCGATCCGCGCGCCCCGCCCGCTGGAGGTGCGCCAGAGCGTGGCGCCGGACACCGTGGCGGCCTGCGCGTCTCTTTCGCCGCGCGATGTGCGCACCGAGCGGCATCACCCTTGCGTCGTCTCGGTCGGGCTTGCCTTTGCCGTGGCGGAACTGGTGGATCTCGAAGCCCTCGGCCGTGCCCGTGCCAATGCCGATGCGGTGCGGCAGGTGCTGGCCAACCAGGTGATGCCGGAGGGCGATTTCCCGCTGTTTCTCTACGTGCGCGATCCCGCCGATCCCTTCAGGCTGCGGGCGCGCATGTTCGCGCCCCTCGACAATGTGGCGGAAGACCCCGCAACCGGCAGTGCATCGGGGGCATTGTCCGCCTTCCTGTCGACGCTGGAACCGGTCGCAGAAGGCCACTTCGATTTCACCGTCGAGCAGGGCGTGGAGATGGGGCGTGCCAGCCGCATCGAGGTCAGCGTCGAAAAGCGCGAAGGGCGGCCGCATGCCGTCATCATCGCGGGCGATTGTGTGCCGGTCTTCGAAGGTGTCCTGTCACGATAGCCGATTGCCTGAGCCGCCGGCGCCCGTCACGGGAGGAAAGTCACTCGGAGGGCAGGCGTTTCTGACGCGGAAAGAGCAGCCAGACGACCAGGGCCAGCAGCAGCAGCGCCGGCAGGACGAAGGCGGTTGCCAGAACGCCGCCGACGATCGCCAGGGCAAAGAGCGCGGACAACAGGCCGATCGCCGCGCCGAACACGCCCATCATCATGCCGAACAGCCACATCAGGGCCGGGAACCAGAAGGGACAGGTGACCGCAACGGCCAGCATGCAGAGGAAGACGGTGAGCATGGCGCATCAGACCTCGCCGGAGTTAGGAACCAAGCATAGGCCGGTTTTCACCGCCCGTCGAGCGGCCTTCCTGCATTTCGGCCCGCTTCGCGCGCGCCGGCCGGCATCAGGTAAAATCGCGTAGCAACAGGATGACGGTCCACGAAAGGAAGGCCACCACCGCCAGCTTCCAGAAATCGGCGCGACGGCGCAGGCCGGGCAGGCCGAGCGGCTTGATGATCTGCACGATCATGGCCAGAAGCAGCAGCAGGCCGATAAGTTTTGTCATGATTTTCCTGTCGCAGAATGGCCTCAGCCACAGGCTGGACATTTTTTGTCGTCACCACACATAGCTGCGGGGAGCGAGATTCGGAACCATTGTTGTGCTGGTCAAACCGGGGCGCGCTTGCCGTTTCGTCGGTTGCTGTCTCAATGCATTGCCTTTTGCAGGGACTGGCGGATCAAGTTTAACGATTGGCGTGCTTTACTGTTCGCTGAACCTGAACCGGAATATCTGCGGTCCGCCAAATGCCTCGTAATCTTCTGCCCGTCCTCAGTCTTCTGCTCGGCACGCTCTTCCTGTTTCTCGGCAATGGCCTTCAGGGCCTGCTGCTGCCGGTGCGCGGCACGCTGGAGGGTTATTCGAACGAGGTGCTCGGCCTGCTCGGCACCAGCTGGGCGGGTGGTTTCGTCGCCGGTTGCTTCGTCGCACCGCTTTTGGTGCGGCGCATCGGCCATGTCCGGGCCTTTTCCGGTTTCGGCGCCATCATCTGCATGAACGTGCTGGTCACCGGCATCGTCGTGGATGACGTTGCCTGGCTGACGTTGCGCGCCGTGACCGGTTTCTGCACCGCCGGCACCTCGATGATCATCGAGAGCTGGCTGAACGAGCGCGCGACGAACGAGAGCCGCGGGGCGATCTTCTCGCTCTATATCGCGATCACCCTGCTCGGCGTCGTCGGCGGCCAGCTGCTTGTGGGCATCATCGATGTCTCGACACCGGTCCTGTTCATGGTCTGCGGCATTCTCTACTGCGTCGCCATTTTGCCCACCACGCTGTCGACGGCTGCCTCGCCGCAGCCTCTGAAGCGGGTCAGCCTCGATCTGCCGAGCCTGTTTCGCAATTCGCCCGTCTCCTTCGTCGGCATCCTGATGATCGGCATCGCGAACGGCGCCTATGGCACGCTGGTCGCCGTGTTTGCGGCACAGGCCGGGCTGAAACAGGCGGCGATCGCCGTGATGGTGTCGATCACCATCTTTGCCGGAGCAATCATTCAGTTCCCGGCAGGGCGGCTCTCCGACCGGATGGATCGCCGTTACGTGCTGGCGGCACTCTCGGGCATCTCCGCCACCGCCGGCATTCTGCTCGTGCTGCTGCACCCGATGAATGTCTACGTGATCGTGGTGCTGGTTGCGATCTACGGGTCCACCGCCAACGCGCTCTACCCGATCGCGGTTGCCCATGCCAACGACTTCGCGGCGCCCGAGGATTTCGTGAAGGTGTCCGGCGGCCTGCTTCTGCTGTTTGGCATCGGCACGATCATCGGCCCGACGCTTGGCGGCCCGGTCATGACACATTTCGGCCCGCATGCGCTGTTTGCAGTAACCGCCGTCGCGCATGTCTCCGTGGTGGTCTATGCCATCCTGCGCAGCCGCATGCGTGCCGCCCGGTCCTCGGCGGAGAAGGACAATTACACCGCCGCCCCGGCTGCCATCACCTCGCTTGCCACGCCGGAAAGCGTAGCGCTCGACCCGCGTGCATCCGCGGACGGCGATGGCCGCTGATCGCCAGCCGACTTTGCTTCGGACCTGGCTTCGAATGACGGGAATGTGAGCATCCGGCGCGATTTCGCGCTGGACGTGCCCATGACCCTGCCTCATCTTTTTCCCGCAGGAAGACGAGGGGGAGTGGCACATCATGCTGCGCACTGTCGCATTCGCCGTTGTTGCATGCCTGTTCGGACCGGTTGTGGCCCTTGCCCAGGGCGTGCCGGGCAATCCCGCGACCGGCCCGCGGGCGCAGATGCCTGTCAGTCAGTGCCAGGCCATTGCCGAAACCATTCCCCGCGCGACATTTGCCAGTGCCAGGCCCGTCAAGACCACGGAGCTTGCCAGGCGCGAAGAGGTGAAGATCACCTTCATCGGCCATTCCACCTATCAGATCGAAAGCCCCGAAGGCGTTGTCATCGCCACAGACTATTCCGGCGTCCATCGGCCCACGCTCACGCCCGACATCGTGACGATGAACAAGGCGCATTCCACCCATTACACGCTCGCGCCACCGGCCGGCATTGCCCATGTGCTGCATGGCTGGAGCGATGTGCCCGGCGAAAAGGCGGTGCATAACGTTCTGGTCGGCGATACCTATGTGCGCAATGTCGCGACCGACATTCGCGCCTATGGCGGTTTCGAGGAAAACGGCAATTCCATCTTCATCTTCGAAATGGCGGGCCTGTGCATCGGCCATCTCGGCCATCTGCATCACGAGCTGACGGATGCGCATTATACGGAAATCGGCAGGCTCGACGTGCTGATGGTACCGACCGATGGCGGGCTGACCATGGGCGCGGACAGCATGAGCCGCGTGGTGCAGCGGCTGCGTTCCTCGCTCATCCTGCCGATGCATCGGGGCGGCCCGCCGCTCGACCGCTTCCTCGCCATGTTCGATGGCCGCTATGACGTGGTCTATGGCAAGGACGATGCGATCACGGTTTCGATGCGCAGTCTGCCGCGCAAGCCGCAGATCGTCGTGCCGCCCGGACTGTGAGACGCGGCGGCCGATCCGCCGGATTTTCCGGCGGATCGGGACAACAGTCCAACGTCTGTCAGGCGAAGCTCAGGTGCTGGCGAATGCCGATGTCTGGCGTCTTGTCTTCCTTCAGGTTCGCCTTGGCGATTTCCCAGCCGAATTTCAGGCTGTTGTCGGTGGAGGCCCAGATCTCCGCATCGTCCACATGCAGGGCGAGAAGGATCAGCGACGGGTCGTCCTTGCCGTGTTCGTACCAGGCGGCGGTGATCGAACTCCAGTATTCCTCGATCTTTGCCGTGTCCCGCCGCGCCTCGATCACGCCGGCAAGGCAGGCATGATAATCATGGTTCTTGCCGACGACGCAGAAATGCGCCCGGGTGCCGGGCCGGATGGCCTGCACCAGATCGGTATCCGTGCGGGTGAAGAACCAGATCGTGTTTGTTTTCGGGTCCGCGTGCGGGGCCATCGGCTGCATGTGCATGGAGGACCCTTCGATGCCCAGCATACCCGCATGCACGCCGTTGATCTCGTCCCACAGCTGGCGTGCCGGTGCCTCGCGTGCTTCCGTCAGACTTACCATTGCCAATCCTTTCCTCGTCAAGTGTCGGGGAAAGAACGTCGCCCTGCCGGGCTTTGTTCCGCCGGCGGCAATGGTGTGTCGATCCGCTTTTTTCTTGAACGCGCCCGGTTTCGTGCCTATAAGCCCGCCATTCCAGACATATTACGCGATGAAGGGGTGCCATGGCTGGCCATTCACAGTTCAAGAACATCATGCACCGCAAGGGTCGGCAGGACTCCATCCGGTCGAAGATGTTCTCCAAGCTTGCACGCGAAATCACCGTCGCCGCCAAGGCCGGTCTGCCGGATCCGAGCATGAATGCGGCCCTTCGCCTGGCGATCCAGAACGCCAAGGCCCAGTCGATGCCGAAGGACAACATCGACCGCGCCATCAAGAAGGCATCCGGCGCCGATGCCGAGAGCTATGATGCGATCCGCTACGAAGGCTATGGCCCGGGCGGCGTGGCCGTGATCGTCGAGGCGCTCAGCGACAACCGCAACCGCACGGCCTCCAACATCCGCTCGATCTTCACCAAGGCCGGCGGTGCGCTCGGGGAAACGGGCTCGGTGTCCTTCTCCTTCGATCACGTCGGCGAAATCGTCTACAAGGCCTCGGCCGGAAGCGCCGACGCCGTGATGGAAGCCGCTATCGAGGCGGGTGCCGATGACGTTGTCTCGGACGCGGAAACCCACACCATCATCTGCGGTTTTGAAAGCATCGGCGAAGTGTCCAAGGCACTCGAAGCGACGCTCGGCGAAGCCGATACCGTCAAGGCCATCTGGAAGCCGCAGAACACGGTGCCGGTCGACGAGGAAAAGGCCCAGTCGCTGATGAAGCTGATCGACAGCCTGGAAGACGATGACGACGTGCAGAACGTCTATTCGAACTTCGAGGTGTCCGACGAGGTGATGGCAAAACTCTCCGCCTGACATCCTGCGGGGTTTGAGAGATCGTGGCGCCGGTCCCGCAAGGGCCGGCGTTTTGCGTTTTGCCGGACAGTCCGCCGGTCGCGGATGGCATCGCCATTTCCGACCCCGACTCCGATTCTCCAGCTTGAGGCAGGTTTCGGGTGGAACTGTTCCGGCGAACCAGCCGGTCTGCCGCGTGAGTCTGTTCGACCGGAACCCCGGAGCGCTGTCAGCGCCCGCAAGACAGGAGACAGCCATGGTTTCTTCCATCGATACCGTTCGCCTGTGGTCGACACAGACGGCCATCCGCGTGTTCAAGGAAACGGAGCAGCAGGACACGGAGCAGCAGAGTCTGGCCAGCACGCTGCTTGCCCATTACGGCATCGACAGCAGCGATGACAGCAGCGCCTCGACATCCACCTACAGCCTTGCCGATGTTCTGACCGGCAACACCACCGACAGCAGCAGCGAGACGGCGCCGAAGACGGTTTCTGCCGATATCGGCAGCGAATCCTTCATGCAGGGGCTGCGTGACAAGCTTGCGGAACTGAAAAACTCTCCCGCCACCCGCGCCCAGGCGGAATCCATGCTGAAGGCACTGGATGCCGGCAAGCTGACGGTGACCGATGCCGAAGGTGGAAAGAGCGTGACCGCCTGGGATGCCACCAGCAAGGATGCCAAGCCAAACCAGCCGGCGACTGCCACGGCCGCTGAATGGAGCGGTTTCCTGAAGGCACACCTGCAACGCGATGGTAGCGGAAAATATGTCCGCAACGACGATGGCAGCTATATCGACAAGGCAAATGGCGCGAGCGCCTATTTCGGCATGATCGGCGACAAGTATTATTATCTCAGCTGGTCGACAGCCGAAGCGCCTGCAACGGGCGCCACGACCGCCTGATCTGCTCCCGGCCCCTCCTAGAGTCTGTCAGTTTTAAATTGAACCATAGCCTGCATGTCTGAAGTAGTTTGAGCACTCCTGCGGGCTGAACGCCTTGAGGAGTTCTCCTATTCGTCTCCATGTTGTTTCCACGGTTCTCTCGTCCGCCTTTCTGACGAGCGTCTTGAGCTTGGCGAACATCATCTCGATGGGATTGAGGTCTGGACTGTATGGCGGCAGGAAAAAGAGATGTGCGCCGACATCTCGGATCGCGTCTCGGGCTGTTTTTCCTTTGTGGCTCCCGAGATTGTCGAGAATGACGATATCGCCAGCCTTCAGCGTTGGGACCAGGCTTTGCTGGACCCATGCCGTAAAGGCGATGCCATTGATGGGGCCATCGAGGACGAATGGGGCAACGATGCTGTCGCTGCGCAGGCCGGCCAGAAACGTCAGCGTCTTCCAATGACCATGAGGGACTTTTGCGATGAGTGGCTCGCCGCGCTGACACCAGCCGCGCGTGCGCGTCATGTTGGTCTTGATCCAGGTTTCGTCGATGAAGACAAGGCGGTCCGGATCAAGCCGATGTTGATGGGTCTTCCATCGCATCCGCAACCGGGCCACCTTCGGACGATCCTGCTCGCTTGCCATCAGCGTTTTTTTTGAAGGTCTTGCCCTGGCTGCGCAAGAAGCGCCAGACGGTGTCATGAGACACGTTGATCCCCGCAGACTTCAGCTCCGCCGACAGCGCACGCACCGTCCAGTCGGACTTGACCTGCAGCCGCTGGCGCACCGCATCGGCTGCAGCGCCCCTCAGTGTTGGTTTGACATACCCGCCGATCTTCGCCGGCATCAGGCCTTTACCGAGCCGATCGAGTTTCCCAATACGGACCGCTGTTGCAGCCGACACCCCAAACCGCTCCGCGGCGGCACGAACGGTCATGCCTTCCTTCAAAGCGGCGGCTATACGCGTTCGCAAATCGAGTGAAAGAGGTCGCACCATCATTGCTGGCCTCCCATCCAGCAATGATCTTGAATCACAAAAATCAAATCAACGGAATCCCCTCGCGATTCCGATTAGCGATGACAAACTCTAGGCCGGTTTCTGATGTCGGGCTGTTTGTTGGGCGCGGACTTCCCGGCGGTTCGCCGGATAGGGAGTGTGGTGGTCCCGCTCAGGCCGCCCTTGCTTGCGCATGCTGCATCAGTGGCAGGCCGGCAAACAGTTCGACGGAGCGCAGCCGCTTTTCGATGTCGTGCACCGGCATCGAGATGATCAGTTCGTCCGCCTCCGTCTCCTTCAGGAAGGCGCGAAGCTTCGTCTCCACCGTGGCTGGTGAGCCGACGGCGGCATAGCGCAGCGTGTGCTCCACGTTCATTCGTTCCATCTCGCTCCAGACGCCGTCCATGCTCTCGATCGGGCGCGGGAATTTCGTGCGCACATTGCGGCGCAGGTTGATGAACTGCTGTTGCGCCGAGGTGAAGAGATGCGCCGCTTCCGCATCGGTCGGGGCCGCCACGCCCATCACGCCCACCATGGCATGGGGCTTGTCCAACTGGGCGGAGGGCTGGAAGCGGTCGCGATAGATCGCCAGGGCATCCAGCAGCATGTCGGGCGCGAAATGCGAGGCGAAGGCATAGGGCAGGCCAAGCGCCGCCGCAAGATGCGCGCTGTAGAGGCTGGAGCCGAGCAGCCAGATCGGTACTTCGGCACGCACACCGGGTACGGCGAGGATGGCCTGATCTTCACGCGGTTCTCCGAGAAGCCGCTGCAGTTCCACCACATCATGCGGAAAACTGTCGGCGCCGGCCTCGAGGTTGCGGCGGAGCGCCCGCGCAGTGCGCATGTCCGTCCCCGGCGCGCGACCGAGGCCGAGATCGATGCGGCCCGGAAACAGTGCTTCCAGCGTGCCGAACTGTTCGGCGATCACCAGCGGTGAATGATTGGGCAGCATAACCCCGCCCGAGCCGACGCGGATATGCTTCGTTGCCGCTGCGACATGACCGATGACAACGGCGGTTGCGGCACTTGCAATGCCCGGCATGCCGTGATGTTCGGCAAGCCAGAGCCGCCGGTAGCCGAAGGCTTCCGCCTTCTGTGCGAGGCGCCGCGACTGGTCGAGTGCGTCGCTGACGCTGGACCCGTCCGCCACGGGCGACAGGTCGAGAATGGAAAAGGGGATCATGCGTCACCACTCAAACTTTATGTTGTGTCAGATCTCCATTTAGGAAAGCCGTGGCCGCATTCTAAGGGGGCGCGGGATTTTTCCCGCACGGGTCTGCTGCAGAGGGTCTGATCGTCCGGTCAGCCCTGCACGGTTCACGCCATCCTTCAGCCAGCGGACAAAGGCGAGGGGTCTCAGGTCACGCTGCGCAGCGTCGGCTTCAGTCCGCGTTCGCGGCGGACGGGCTCGTCCTGTTGCGTGAACGCGAAGAGGGACAGACGCGTATCGATGATCGCGACATCGCCGGCCACCTTGACGAGGCATGCCTCCGTGGATGCAACGATCTCGCGGCTGCGCTCCAGCACCACCGCCGTCTCGCCCACGGTCTCGTGCGCCAGTGTCAGGCGCTGGTGTTCAAGGTCGACGTTGTGCGACAGGCGTTCGGCCGGCTCGGCCATTTCCGTCAGCGCCTGCCCGACACAGTCGGTCTCGCGCAGCACCCGCGACAGGGCATGCTGGGTATCGGCCAGATGGCTGTCAACCTGCCGGTACTGCAGCATCAGGCTGCGCGCGGCCTCGGTACAGTCGGCAGCCAGCTGGCGCAGCGCATCGGCGGGAATGGGCTGCACCGTTGGACGGCCATGTGCAGCCGTCGGATGGCTGGAGGCTGACGGTGCCCTGAGCCGCTGTTCGCTGGCGCTCGCAAGGCTTTCGGCGCGGATCGCCAGATCGCCGACGCGCTCGATCAGTTGCGACAGGTCCCCGAAGGTGCTGGTGGCAGCGGCAGCGGCGTCATGCGCTTCGCCGGCCGCCCGGCCGAGACGCCAGCTGGCCTGCTGACCCTCGGCGGTGCTGCGGCTGACCAAGCGTGCATCCTCGCCGCGCAGCCGGGTTGCCCGCTGCATCACCTCGATGGCGCTCAACGCCTTCTGCATGGCCGGGCGCGCATTGACGAGCCGGTCCCCGATGACCGTGAGATCCGCCTGGCTGGAGCGGGCCTGCTCGCGCATGCCCTGCGTGGCACGGCTGATGACCGAAAGGTTCAGGTTCAGCATTGAAGCGAGACGGTTGAAGCGCACCCGCAGGCCTTCCATGGCCTCCGGGAACGGCTGCTGCACCAGCGTCGTGGCGTCGCCGTTGGAGAGACGGCGCATGGCCTCATCCAGCACGCCGCGGGCGGCCGAATGATCGGCTTCGTTGTCCTGAATGGCTTCCTTCAGGCCCGAAATGCCGCGCGCCAGCGTGCCGATCGTATCCGTCCGTTCCCTGTCGGCAAGGTCTGCCTCCGTGTCCGGTCTGTTCCATTCGCTGGCCTGCTGGGCAAGCCGGTTCAAAGGGTCCGCGAGCTTGAAGGCGAGGATGGCGATTGCCGTACCTGCCGCAAACGCCGCTACAATGCTGAAGCCCAGTATTTCGGGCGAGACACGCGCCGCCTTGATGGCGATCAGCCCCACGGCCACCAGATTGAAGGTGGCAAGCAGCAGGATCGTCTCGATCGACTGGTTCTTCAAGCGGGTGAACATCATCATGATGGACCTCCAGTCTTGATCTACGCACATCACCTAATGTGATTCGGTGCGTAGAGTTGCCGAAGTTGAGGCTGCTGTCCGAGGATTGATGGGCCAGCCTTAACGGGTGGTTAACGGGATTCGCGCAAATGTTTTCTTTTTGTTCGCGTTGCGTCTGGTCGATACAGGTCACGTCGCGATAGGATGGCACACATGACACAGACGATTCGCATCATCGGCATCGACCCGGGCCTCCGCCGCACCGGCTGGGGGGTGATCGACACGCTGGGCAACAGCCTCAAGTTCGTGGCCTCCGGTACGGTGACCTCCGATGGCGACATGGATCTCGCCTCTCGTCTCTGCCAGCTGCATGACGGGCTGGCCGAAGTGGTGCATGCCTATCGGCCGGACGAGGCAGCGGTGGAGCAGACCTTCGTCAACAAGGATGCCGTGGCGACGCTCAAGCTCGGGCAGGCGCGTGGCGTTGTGATGCTGGTGCCGGCGCGCGCCGGTCTGCCCGTCTCCGAATATGCGCCGAATGCGGTGAAGAAGGCGGTCATCGGTGTCGGTCACGGCGAGAAGCAGCAGATCCACATGATGCTGAAGATCCTGATGCCGAAGGTGGAGTTCACCGGCAATGACGCCGCCGATGCGCTGGCGATCGCCATCTGCCACGCCCATCATCGCGGCGGCGAGCGCATGCGCCGGGTGCTGGCCCGCGCCTGAGTTTGTTCTTGACTTGTTCCAGTTTGCGCTCTAGGCACGAGGTAAGGGGACAGAGGTGGCAGGCGGCAGTTCGATGCGGGCGGGTGCGGGGCGTCGGTGGGCATTTCCGCCGGGCGCGGGCGCATCCCGGGTTGCGGCCAGCCGCGCTGACAATCGGGCCGCCAGCGTCTTCTTTTCCTGCGGCATCATCCCGGACGGATCCCCATCATGATCGGTAAGCTCAAGGGCACCATTGACGAAATCGGCGAGGACCATGTGCTGGTCGACGTGCACGGCGTCTGTTACGTCGCCTATTGTTCGTCGCGCACCCTGGCACGCATCGGCTCTGCCGGCGAGGCGGTGGTGCTGTTCATCGAGACCTATGTGCGCGAGGACCAGCTGAAGCTGTTCGGGTTCCTCAGCGCGCTGGAACGGGAATGGTTCAACCTGCTGCAGAGCGTGCAGGGCGTCGGCTCCAAGGTTGCGCTCGGCGTGCTCTCCACCCTGACGCCGCCGGAACTTGCCAATGCGATCGCACTGCAGGACCGCACCTCGATTTCCCGCGCACCGGGCGTCGGCCCGAAGGTCGCGATGCGCATCGTCACCGAACTGAAGAACAAGGCGCCTGCCTTTGCCGGCGAGGCCAGCGCCGGAATCGGCCTCAAGCAGGAGCTGGGGGAGGGCGTTGCGGCAGCCCCCGTGGCGGATGCCGTTTCGGCGCTCACCAATCTCGGCTATTCGCGCGAGCAGGCGGCCAATGCCGTGGCGGCCGCGCTGAAGGCTGGCGGCGAGGGCGCCGACAGCGCCAGGCTGATCCGCCTCGGGCTCAAGGAACTCTCCCGATGACCGCCTTGTTTGCGGCGCCTTTCCTTACTATTGTGAAAAAGTAAGGAGCAAGGGTGCTGCGATGAACACGAATGTCACCATTACATCCAAGGGGCAGATGACGGTGCCGAAGGCGCTTCGGGATCAACTCGACATGAAGCCGGGCGACAAGTGCTATGCCTGGGTGCGTGATGGCGAGCTGATTATCGTGCCGCGCAACAAGCCGCTGGCGGGACTTCTCGGCATGCTGGGGCGACCGCCTGCTTCCGTGGCTTCGCAGGGTGACGATATCCGCGACATTGTCTCTGACGCAGCGGTCGATCGTTATCTTCGGGCACATGTCGCCGTCGAGGATCCATGAGCAGGCGTCTCGGCATTGATGCGAACATACTCGTCCGCCTCGCCGTTGCGGACGACAGGCGTCAGGCTGAAGCGGTGGCGGCGCTGATGGCAAAGCTTGGGAAAGAGGATGCGCTTTATATCAATATCTCCGTACTCCTCGAGACGAACTGGGTTCTACGCCGCCTCTATGGTTATGACCGCCCGTCTGTCCTTGCCTTCCTTCAGGCGGTGCTGGAGCGTCGTGAATTCGACGTGGCTGACTATGAGGCCGTCGGCAATGCGCTGCATCTGTGCCGCATGGCCAATGTCGATTTCGCCGATGCTCTCCTGAGTGAACTGAACCGTCTTGCGGGTTGTGCCGCGACGTTGACCTTCGATCAAAAAGCCGCGGCACGCGTGCCTGGCATGGAACTCCTCGCATGACCCTGCCCAACCCCATTCTCTCGCCGGACAAGAAGGGTGAGGATTTCGACACAGCCCTTCGGCCGCAGTCGCTGGACGAGTTCACCGGCCAGGCGGAGGCGCGGGCCAATCTGAAGGTGTTCATCGAGGCGGCGAAGAACCGTGGCGAGGCGCTGGATCACGTGCTGTTCGTCGGGCCGCCGGGACTTGGCAAGACGACGCTGGCGCAGATCATGGCAAAGGAGCTTGGCGTCAACTTCCGCTCCACCTCCGGCCCCGTCATCGCGAAAGCCGGGGATCTCGCCGCACTTCTCACCAACCTTGAAGAGCGCGATGTTCTCTTCATAGACGAAATCCATCGCCTCAATCCGGCGGTGGAGGAAATCCTCTATCCGGCGATGGAGGATTTCCAGCTCGACCTCATCATCGGCGAGGGGCCGGCGGCAAGGTCGGTGAAGATCGACCTGTCGAAATTCACGCTGGTCGCCGCCACCACGCGTCTTGGCCTGCTCACCACGCCGTTGCGTGACCGCTTCGGCATTCCGGTGCGACTCAGCTTCTACACGGTCGAGGAACTGGAACTGATCGTGCGGCGCGGAGCGCGCCTGATGGGGCTTGGCATGACGGACGAGGGCGCGCGCGAGATTGCGCGCCGCGCCCGCGGCACGCCCCGCATTGCCGGCCGCCTGCTGCGCCGGGTGCGCGATTTTGCCGAGGTGGCCCGCGCCGAGGCGGTGACGCGGCAGATCGCCGACGAGGCGCTGACCCGCCTCAACGTTGACAACATGGGCCTCGACCAGCTGGACAACCGCTATCTCTCGATGATCGCGGTGAATTTCGGCGGGGGGCCAGTGGGGATCGAGACGATTGCCGCCGGCTTGTCCGAACCGCGCGATGCGATCGAGGACATCATCGAGCCCTACATGATCCAGCAGGGCTTCATCCAGCGCACGCCCCGCGGCCGCGTGCTGACGGCCACCGCCTGGAAGCATCTTGGCCTGCAGCCGCCGAAGGATCTGGAAGCCGCACAGTTCCGCCTGAGCCTCGACGATGAGTGAGGGGACCCGCATCCGCATCAAGGCGAAGCCCAGGCGCACCTTCCAGATGCGCATTGCCGGCCTCGGTTTCCGCAACGGCCATGTGCTGGTGCATCGTGCCACGCACGAGACCTTCTGGACCTTTCCGGGCGGTGGCGCGGAAATCGGCGAGACCTCGGAAGAGACGCTGAAACGCGAGATGATCGAGGAACTGGGCGTCGCCGTCGAGGTCGTCCGTGCCCTGTGGATCGTGGAGAACTTCTTCCATTACGAAGGCCGCGACTGGCACGAACTCGGCATCTATTACCTCATGCAGATCCCCGAGACCTTTCCGTTTGCGGCGGACGGCATCGTGCACCGCATTCAGGACGGCGACAACGATCTGGAGTTCAAGTGGGTGCCGGCGACGACGGTGGCGCTGACGGCGCTGGATATCCCGCCCTATTTCATCGCGGGCGAGATCGAAAACCTGCCCGAGGTGCCGCGGCATCTCGTCTGGGATGACAAGAACCTCGATCGGGGCTAGAGGGTCGCCCCGAATCCCTGCCTGATCAAAGCGGACCAGAATTGATGGACGACCTCACCGTTTCTCTCGCCGGCCTGTTGACCGATACCGGCCACCGCCTTGTGCAGCGGGTCTATTACGAGGACACCGATTTTTCCGGTCTCGTCTATCATGCGCGCTACCTGCACTTTCTCGAGCGCGGTCGCACCGATTATCTGCGCTGCCTTGGCTGCGAGCAGAGCGCGTTGCTGGCGCTCGACGAGGAGGGGCTTGTCTTTGTCGTGCATCGCATGGAGATCGACTTCAAGGCGCCGGCCCGCATGGATGATATTCTGACAATCCTGACGCGAACGGAAAAGGCGGGCGGTGCCAAGATGGTGCTGCAGCAGGAAATCCGGCGGGGCGAAACCTTGCTGATTGCTGCAAGGGTGGTGATCGCCGTGATCAACCGGCACGGCCGGCCGCGGCGGCTGCCGGAAAGTCTTGCCAATGCTTTCACGGGCGCGTGATGCGATACGCCTGTGATGCAGAACCGGCCGTAACCTATTCTTAACGATAATATTGTCTTAATGGCCTCCACGGAAATTGTGCGGTGCACGCCTTCGTTTGACCAAATTTGAAGGCGAGAAGGCCTCCTGAAACCTCAGGCATACGGGCACTTCAGCGTACGCGCGCAAATCACAGACTGCGCTTGCGACCCGGTCCGTATTATGCGTGCCGGGCGTTGGGATTCGGGGATAGTGAACATATGGAACACGCGGATTTGGCGGCGGCTGCAAGCTCGGTAAGCCTCTTGTCGCTTTTCATGCAGGCAGGTCTGATCGTCAAGCTGGTCATGATCGGCCTGATGGGCGCTTCGGTCTGGACCTGGGCGATCGTCATTGACAAGTACATGAACTTCACGAAGGCCAGGCGCCAGTTCGACCAGTTCGAGCAGGTCTTCTGGTCCGGGCAGTCGCTGGAAGAACTCTATCGTACGCTGGCCGAGCGGCAGAACACAGGCCTTGCCGCCATCTTCGTCGCGGCCATGCGTGAGTGGAAGAAGAGCTTCGAACGCGGCGCCCGTTCGCCGATCGGTCTGCAGATGCGCATCGACCGGGCCATGGACGTGACGATCTCGCGCGAAAGCGAAACCTACGAGGCGCGTCTCGGCTCGCTCGCCACCATCGGTTCAGCCGGTCCCTTCATCGGCCTCTTCGGCACCGTCGTCGGCATCATGACCTCCTTCCAGGCGATTGCCGGTTCGAAGTCCACCAATCTCGCGGTCGTGGCCCCCGGTATCGCCGAGGCGCTGCTTGCCACCGCGATCGGCCTCGTTGCGGCCATTCCCGCTGTCATGGCCTACAACAAGTTCATGGCCGATGCCGGCAAGCTTGGCGCGCGCATGGAAGGTTTCGCGGACGAGTTTTCCGCCATCCTGTCGCGCCAGATCGATGAAAAACTGCAGCCGCGTCAGGCCGCGCAGTAACGCGCGACGCTGAGGAGTATACGCACATGGGTATGTCTGCAGGTGGAGGCAATGCGGCGCGCGGCGGCCGGCGTGGTCGTCGGGGTGGTCGTGGTCGCGGCGGCGCGATCAGCGAGATCAACGTGACGCCGCTGGTCGACGTCATGCTCGTTCTGCTGATCATCTTCATGGTGGCCGCGCCGATGCTGACGGTCGGCGTACCGATCGACCTGCCGCAGACCCAGGCGAAGGCGATGAATTCCGATACCCAGCCGATCACCATCTCCGTCAATCCGCAGGGTGAGGTGTATCTGCAGGAAACGCCCATTGCCATCGAGGAAGTGGTGCCGAAGCTCGAGGCGATCGCCACCACCGGCTATAACGAGCGCATCTATGTGCGTGGCGATACCGCCGCCGCCTATGGCGTTGTCATGAAGGTGATGGCGCGCATCTCCGCTGCCGGCTTCAAGAACATCGGTCTCGTGACGCAGCAAGAACAGCAAAAGTGATCCGTTCGCGATGAAGGGTAGCCTTGGCACATCGCTGGTCCTGCACTTCCTGGTTCTGACCTGGGCGCTGTTTTCGTTGAGCGCGCCGGCCAAGTTCGAGGTCGGGGACGTTGAGGCTCTGCCGGTCGATATCGTGCCGGTGGAATCGATCACGCAGATCCAGCAGGGCGACAAGAAGGCGCCGATGGCGGAGAAATCGGCCCCGAAGCCGACGCAGAAGCCGAAGGTCGTCGAGAATGCCGAAAATTCGGGCGATAACGACGTCGATCTGAAGACGCCGCCGACGCCGGTGAAGAAGCCGGTTCAGACGGAAGCGGCCGCCGCGCCGCAGAAGACCGAAAAGCCGTTGCCGAACCCGACGACCGAGGACAACAAGGTCAAGGAAGTGGCGCCCGAGGAAACCGCCCCGAAGCCGCAGGAGGTCGCCGCACTCCCGCAGCCGCGTCCGGAGCCGACACCGCCGATCCCGAAGCCGGAACCCCAGCCTACGCCAAAGCCCGAGGAACAGAAGGCAGAGGAGATCCCGACGCCGGATTCCGTGCCGGTGCCGGCCGCCCGCCCGAAGCCTGACGTGCCGAAGCCGCAGGAGGCCAAGCCCGTCGAGAAGCCTGAGCCGAAGAAGCCCGATACGCCGAAGCCCGCCGAAAAGACGCCGGACCGCAAGGTGGCCGACAAGAAGCAGGATACCGCCAAGTCGACCTCGTCCAAGCAGAGCGATTTCAATGCCGACGAGATCGCCGCCCTGCTCAACAAGCAGGATGCGGCCGGCGGCGGCGCCAAGCGTTCGTCCGCGCCGGCAGCACTCGGCGGCAAGCGTGACACCGGTGGTTCGAAGCTCAGCCAGAGCGAGATCGACGCGCTGCGTGGGCAGATCCAGAACAATTGGTCGGTCATTTCCGGCATCGAGGGGGCCCAGGGCATCATCATCACCGTGACGATGAAGCTGGACGAAACTGGCGCCATCATCGGACGGCCCGAGGTCAAGGCCACCGGCGGTTCGGACAATGCCCGCCGCACGCTGGAATCCAGTGCGTTGCGCGCCGTCATGCGCTCGTCGCCATTCAAGAATCTTCCCGCCGACAAATACGACGCCTGGAGCGAAGTCGTCGTCAACTTTGATCCAAGCGAACTGCTTTGAAAGGCTTTGTTATCATGATGAAACGTTCTTTCATCCGCGTGCTGCTTGCGCTCGCCGGGATGGCCGTGATGTTCGCGGCCCCGGCGCAGGCGCGCGTGGAAATCAACATCAATCGGGGTAATGTCGAACCGCTCCCGATTGCCGTCACCGACTTCCAGTCGGCCAACGATATCGGGGCGCAGATCTCGTCGGTGATTGCCGCCGACCTGCAGCGCTCGGGCCTGTTCGCCCCAGTCAACAAGGCGGCGTTCATCCAGAAGATCACCGACCCCAACCAGATGCCGCGCTTCGAGGACTGGAAGGCGATCAACGCCCAGGCGCTGGTCACGGGCCGCGTGACCCGCGAAGGCGATGGCCGCCTGCGCGCCGAGTTCCGCCTGTGGGACACCTTTGCCGGCCAGCAGATGACCGGCCAGCAGTTCTTCACCCAGCCTGAAAACTGGCGCCGCGTGGCCCACATCATCGCTGACGCCATCTACAAGCAGGTGACGGGCGAAAACGGCTACTTCGATACCCGCGTCGTCTTCGTTTCCGAAAGCGGCCCGAAGACGGCACGCCAGCGGCAGCTGGCCATCATGGACCAGGACGGTTTCAACGTCCGCATGCTGACCAATTCCAAGGATATCGTGCTGACGCCGCGCTTCTCGCCGAACCGGCAGGAAGTCACCTACATGTCCTTCGAAGGCCAGCAGCCGCGCGTCTACCTGCTGCAGCTGGAAACCGGGCAGCGTGAAGTCGTCGGCAATTTCCCGGGCATGACGTTCTCGCCGCGCTTCTCGCCCGATGGCCAGAAGGTGATCATGAGCCTTCAGCAGGACGGCAATTCCAACATCTACACGATGGACCTGCGCTCGCGCACGACGACGCGCCTGACCAACACCGCTGCCATCGATACCTCGCCCTCCTATTCGCCGGATGGTGGCCGCATTGTTTTCGAAAGTGACCGCGGCGGCCGCCAGCAGCTCTACGTGATGAATGCCGATGGCACCGGCCAGACCCGCATTTCCTTCGGTGATGGTTCCTATTCCACGCCGGTCTGGTCGCCGCGCGGCGACCTGATCGCCTTCACCAAGCAGTCGGCTGGCAAGTTCTCGATCGGCGTGATGAAGCCGGACGGTTCGGGCGAGCGCATCCTGACGACCGGCTTCCACAATGAAGGCCCGACCTGGGCGCCGAACGGCCGCGTCATCATGTTCTTCCGCCAGGCGGCAGGTGCCGGCGGCCCGCAGCTTTATTCCATCGACCTGACAGGGTACAACGAACAGATGATCAAGACGCCGGCCTTCGCATCCGACCCGGCCTGGTCTCCGCTTCTCGAGTAGGGCCTCACCGTGCCCCGCACGGGCGCGTTTCGGCTGCGTGCGGGGCAATTGCCTGAATTTGCGCTGAAATAGCCGTTGATAGCAGATTATTAACCATAGGCATTGACTGGCCGTTAACCAGGTGCAGTTACGGTTCGGCAACGCCAGAATGTTGATCAAGGAGAGATCGGCCATGAGCCGTACCCATACCCCGGCGATGAGCCGCATGCAGAGCCTCGCACGCAATCCCGCCGTCATCGCGCTCACGCTCGCGCTGGCGCTTGCCGGTTGCGCCAACAAGAAGAACATGCCGAACAGCGCCGGCGAACTCGGCCTTGGCGCCGGCGGCGCCGGTGCGGCAACCCCGGGCTCCAGCCAGGACTTCACCGTCAACGTCGGCGACCGCATCTTCTTCGATACGGACTCCACCTCGATCCGCGCCGACGCCCAGCAGACGCTCGACCGTCAGGCCCAGTGGCTGCAGCGCTATCCGCGTTATGCGATCACCATCGAAGGCCATGCCGACGAGCGCGGTACGCGTGAATACAACCTGGCGCTGGGCGCCCGCCGTGCCGCCGCCACCCGCGATTACCTCGCCTCGCGTGGCGTTCCGGCCAGCCGCATGAAGACCATCTCCTACGGCAAGGAACGTCCGGTCGCCGTCTGTGACGACATCTCCTGCTGGTCGCAGAACCGTCGCGCCGTCACGGTTCTCGGCGGCGCCGGGTCCTGATCGGTCCCCGTCGATTGAAAGTTTTCGGAAAGGGCGGTCTTCGTGGCCGCCCTTTTTGCTTGTTCATAGTTTGGCCGAAGTTCGGTTATCTTTTGATGGTTAACGTGATGGCCTTTTGCTGGTAACAGGAATCGCAACGGCGCGCGCCATCCTGGCGCCACCGAGACATAAAGCGGGACGGACGACATGAAGAAACTTGTCTTGGCAGCAATGCTGGGGCTTGCGGCGATGAGCGGGCAGGCGAGCGCATTTTCGCTTTCCAATTTCCTTTCCGGTGGACACAGGGCCGGCCAGGTCACGCGTGTGCCCGAGGCGCCCGTGGTGCAGGTACAGAGCGCCAATGATGCGGTGCGCATCCAGCAGCTGGAAGAGGTTGTTCGCCAGCTGAATGGCCGCGTCGAGGAAATGAGCTTCCAGCTGCTGCAGATGCAGGAGCAGATGCGCAAGACGCAGGAGGATAACGAGTTTCGTTTCCAGCAGCTTGAAAAAGGCCAGTCTGGTGCGCCTGCCGCTCCTTCTGTCGCTGCCGCGCCGGCAGCCGGCTCAAAAAAAAACGATGAAATTACCTCCATCATAGACGCGCCGGCCCCTGCCGCGCCCTCGGCACCGGCCACAAGCCGGCGTTCGACGGCGCCGGGAGAGACGACGCTCGGTTCGCTGGAAGTCGACAACAAGGGTGCGCCTGTCGGTGCAACGCTCAACCAGGGTGCGCGCAATTCTGCCGGCCTGCCGGGCGTTGATTCCGGCAGTGCGCCTGCTGCTGCCAGCGATCCGACCAAGACGGCATCGCTTGGCAACGAGAGCGATGCCTACCGCGCCGCCTACAATCACGTTCTCTCGGGCGACTATGCGCTCGCCGAGACCGAATTCAGCAGCTACATCACCGCCTATCCGAAGAGCGCCCGCGCCGCCGACGCCAATTTCTGGCTGGGCGAAGCCCAGTATTCGCAGGGCAAATATAACGAATCCGCGAAAACCTTCCTGAACGCACACCAGAGCTATGCCAATTCGCCGAAGGCGCCGGAAATGCTGCTGAAGCTCGGCATGTCGCTCGCTGCCCTCGACAATCGCGAGACCGCCTGTGCGACGCTGCGCGAGGTGAACCGGCGCTATCCGAATGCCGGCAAGCCGGTGCAGGCGAAGGTCGCCAGCGAAGTCAAGCGCCTGGGTTGCTGACCATGCCCCCCGAGGGCCTTGCGCACGCGGCCGGCTCGTCCCCGCTCGCTGCAGCGTGCGATGTCCTCCTTCGACTGCCGCCCTCCGCCCGGCTTCTCGTCGCCGTCTCCGGCGGCAGCGATTCGAAAGGATTGCTTCAGGCATTCCACCTTGGCCGCCAGGATGCCGGTCGACACGACATCCACCTGTTTGCCGCCACCATCGATCACGGGCTGCGCCCCGAGGCGAGGCAGGAGGCAATGGCCGTTGCGGAATGGTGCGCCGGTCTCGGCATCCCCCATGCCACCCGCGTCTGGCAAGGAAGCAAGCCAGCCACCGGCATCTCCGCGGCGGCGCGCGCCGCACGTTATGATCTTCTCGCCACCCTTGCCGATGACGTCGGCGCCGATGCGATCCTCACCGGCCACACACTGGACGACCAGTGGGAGACGCTCGCCATGCGCGCCAGCCGCGCGGGGGGGGAGGGCGGCCTCGGCCTTGCTGGCATGGCGCCGGCGGTGCTGCTGTCTGGTCGTTACTGGCTGCTGCGGCCCTTTCTCGGCGTCCGCCGGCAGGCGATCCGCTCGTTTCTGCGCGAGGCTGGCCTTGGCTGGATCGATGACCCCTCCAACAGCGACCCGCGTTTCGAACGGGCCCGCATGCGTGCCGCACTCGCAGGGGCCGGATCCTGTCCGTCGCCCGAGGATCTGGAGCGGCCTGCGACGGAGCGCCGTGCAATTGTCGGGGAAGTGGCCGCCCGGTTCCGTCAGGGACTGTCGGTGGCCGAGGGTGTTCTCGCGCGGCTGGACCCCCAGACCTTCGCCGGCGCGGACGACCTCTTGCTCAGTGCCGCTTCTGCCGCGCTGTGCGCGGTCTTTGGCGGGCGCACGCATCCGCCCGGGCGCGAGAGCCTGGGACGGATCGTCGCATTCCTGCGCACGCAGAGGCGCGGTCGCCTCACTGCGGGGCGCGTTCTCTTCGATCGACGCGGCGATCATCTTTACGTCCTGCGCGAAAGCCGTGACCTGCCGACCGTGATGGTGCCGCCTGGCGAATCGGTGGAATGGGATGGCCGCTTCCTGCTCCACAACCGCACACAGGAACAGCTTTCCGTCGGCCCGCATCCGGCTGATCGTGTGCGCGCAGAGCGGACATTTCCCCAGGCGCCGGCCAGTCTGGCGCTTGCCGCGCTGCGGGCGCTGCCGGCCATCGCAGGGGAGAGCGGTGGCGAGGGGAGCAGGACTGGAGAGAATCTTTGCCGTCAGCCGATTCTGCAGCCCTACCGGGCATTCCTGCCTGCCTTCGAGCTGGATTTGGCAAATTGTTTTACCGAACAGATGGGCTTGCGGCCATTTCCGCCATTACCGTTTAACGTTTTCGATCGTAAAAGAGGATCGGCGGGGAGTGTTGCCTTGGCAACGCCCTGCCGCAATCCTATGTTATGCGACAAGTAAGGCGGCGGCTGATCACAGCCTCCGTCATTGTCCGGGGAGTTCGATGAACCCAAACTTTCGCAATTTCGCCCTCTGGGCGATCATAGCCCTCTTGCTGATCGCCCTGTTCAGCATGTTCCAGACGGCGCCGACGCAGACGAGTTCGCGGGAAGTCCCGTACTCTCAGTTTCTGCGCGACGTCGATTCCGGACGCGTGCGTGACGTTGTCGTGACCGGCAACCGCGTTCTCGGCACCTATGCCGAGAACGGCATGGGCTTTCAGACCTATTCTCCCGTCATTGACGACACGTTGATCGAGCGCCTGCAGTCCAAGAACGTGACGATCGTGGCGCGGCCGGAATCGGACGGGTCTTCCGGTTTTTTGAGCTATCTCGGCACGCTTCTGCCGATGCTGCTGATCCTCGGCGTCTGGCTGTTCTTCATGCGGCAGATGCAGGGCGGCTCGCGCGGCGCGATGGGCTTTGGCAAGTCCAAGGCCAAGCTTCTGACCGAAGCGCATGGCCGCGTGACGTTCGATGATGTCGCTGGCGTTGACGAGGCCAAGCAGGATCTCGAGGAAATCGTCGAATTCCTGCGCGACCCGCAGAAATTCCAGCGCCTCGGTGGCCGCATTCCGCGCGGGGTGCTGCTCGTCGGCCCTCCGGGGACCGGCAAGACGCTGCTCGCCCGCTCGGTTGCCGGCGAGGCGAATGTGCCCTTTTTCACCATTTCCGGTTCGGACTTCGTGGAAATGTTCGTCGGTGTGGGCGCAAGCCGCGTCCGTGACATGTTCGAGCAGGCCAAGAAGAATGCGCCCTGCATCATCTTCATCGACGAAATCGACGCGGTCGGCCGTCACCGTGGCGCAGGCCTCGGCGGTGGCAATGACGAGCGCGAGCAGACGCTCAACCAGCTGCTGGTCGAGATGGACGGCTTCGAGGCGAATGAGGGCATCATCCTGATTGCCGCGACGAACCGTCCGGACGTTCTCGACCCGGCGCTTCTGCGTCCCGGCCGTTTCGACCGTCAGGTCGTCGTGCCGAACCCGGATATTGTCGGCCGCGAACGCATCCTCAAGGTGCATGTCCGCAACGTGCCGCTGGCGCCGAATGTCGATCTGAAGACGCTTGCCCGCGGGACGCCCGGCTTCTCGGGCGCCGATCTGATGAACCTCGTCAACGAGGCTGCCCTGATGGCCGCACGTCGCAACAAGCGCGTGGTCACCATGCAGGAGTTCGAGGACGCCAAGGACAAGATCATGATGGGGGCGGAACGCCGCTCCTCCGCCATGACCGAGGCCGAGAAGAAGCTGACCGCCTATCACGAGGCCGGCCATGCGATCACTGCGCTGAACGTGCCGGTGGCCGATCCGCTGCACAAGGCAACCATCATTCCGCGCGGCCGTGCGCTCGGCATGGTCATGCAGCTGCCGGAGGGTGACCGCTACTCCATGAGCTACAAGTGGATGGTGTCGCGCCTCGTCATCATGATGGGTGGCCGCGTGGCGGAAGAGCTGACCTTCGGCAAGGAGAACATCACCTCCGGGGCGTCCTCTGACATCGAGCAGGCCACGAAGCTTGCCCGCGCCATGGTGACCCAGTGGGGCTTCTCCGATATCCTTGGCCAGGTCGCCTATGGCGAAAACCAGCAGGAAGTCTTCCTGGGTCATTCCGTGTCGCAGTCGCGCAACGTCTCCGAGGCCACCGCTCAGAAGATCGACAACGAAGTGCGCCGCCTCATCGACGAGGCCTATACCGAGGCTCGCCGCATCCTGACCGACCATCACGACGATTTCGTCGCGCTTGCCGAAGGGCTGCTGGAATACGAGACGCTGTCCGGCGACGAGATCAAGGCGCTGCTGAAGGGCCAGAAGCCCTCCCGCGATGCCGGTGACGACAGCCCGACGACGCGCGGCACCGCCGTTCCGAAGGCCGGTGCGAAGAAGGACGAACCGAAGGGCAACGGCGAGCCGGAAAGCGGTCTTGAACCGCAACCGCACTGAGGCCACCCCTGCCTGATTGTTTCAGGGGCCGTCCGGGCAACCGGGCGGCCTTTTCTCGTTGGGAACGGAGCGGGGTTTACGCTTCGGTAACGGGATATAATGGATTTTGACGGTAATTTATGTGCCCACAAGCGCAAACTATGGCATGAGCGAGCATGCCAGTCCCGCGCGGCCGCGATCCGCCGGCTGCTGCTCGGGACAGAAGACGCGCAACGAGCGCGCGAGCACCAAGGAGCATTCATGACACGCCGCTATTTTGGCACAGACGGCATTCGTGGACAGTCGAACGTTTTTCCGATGACGCCAGACCTCGCGATGCGTGTCGGCATCGCCGTCGGCACGATCTTCCGGCGCGGCAATCATCGCCACCGGGTGGTGATCGGCAAGGATACGCGTCTCTCCGGCTACATGCTGGAAAATGCGCTGGTGGCAGGCTTTACCGCAGCCGGCCTCGACGTCTACCTGCTCGGCCCCATTCCGACACCGGCCGTCGCCATGCTGACCCGTTCGCTGCGGGCCGATATCGGCGTGATGATTTCCGCCTCGCACAACCCCTTCGCAGACAATGGCATCAAGCTCTTCGGCCCGGATGGCTACAAGCTGTCCGACGAACTGGAGCAGGAGATTGAGGCGCTTCTCGACAAGGATCTCTATTCGCAGCTGGCAAAACCTGCCGAGATTGGTCGCGCCAAGCGCGTCGATGGCGATATCTATCGCTATATCGAATTCGTCAAGCGCACCCTGCCGAAGGATGTGACGCTGCACGGCCTTCGCATTGCCATCGATTGCGCCAATGGCGCCGCCTACAAGGTGGCCCCGGCGGCCCTCTGGGAGCTCGGGGCTGACGTGGTGACCATCGGCAACACGCCGAACGGCACCAACATCAACCTCGATTGCGGCTCGACCAGTCCGGACGCGCTGAAGCGCAAGGTGCATGAGGTGCGCGCTGACATCGGCATCGCCCTCGACGGCGACGCCGACCGCGTGATCATCGTCGATGAGCGCGGCGAGATCATCGACGGCGACCAGCTGATGGCCGTCATCGCCGAGAGCTGGGCCGAGGACGAGAAGCTGCGCGGCGGCGGCATTGTCGCCACCGTCATGTCCAATCTCGGCCTCGAGCGTTTCCTGGGCGACAAGGGCCTGACGCTTGCGCGCACCAAGGTGGGGGACCGCTATGTGGTGGAGCATATGCGCCATCACGATTTCAACGTGGGCGGCGAACAATCCGGTCACATCGTGCTGTCGGATTTCGGCACCACCGGCGACGGCCTGGTGGCCGGCCTGCAGATCCTTGCGGCCGTGAAGCGCACCGGCAAGACCGTCAGCGAGGTCTGCCGTCGCTTCGAGCCCGTTCCACAGCTCTTGCGCAATGTCCGTTTCAGCGGCGGCAAGCCGCTGGAGGACATCATCGTGCGTCAGGCGATCGAAAGTGCTGAGGCCGAGCTGGGCGGCAGGGGCCGACTGGTGATTCGCCCCTCCGGCACGGAACCGCTGATTCGCGTGATGGCCGAGGGCGATGACCGCACCCAGGTGGAGCGCATCGTCAACGATCTCATCAATGTGATCGGCAACGTCCGCACCGCTGCCTGATCGCGCTCCTCTTGCTTGCAGCTTCAAGGCCCGCCGGCGTCGCCGGCGGGCCTTTTTGCATGACGGGCCGGCGCGGAACGTTAGCATCCGGTTAACTCGAGCGGAGAAGAAACCTCTGATTTCACCGTATGTTAGGGTTAATCGCTCCTTTACCTTTCTGATCGATGATCGGGGCAAACCGGAATGATTCACGGCGCTCCCCGCGTCGACATGAGAGACCTGGAGTAAATCCCATGAGGAATACCCTGATCGGCGCGCTGGCCGTGCTGCTGGCTGCGGGCGCCGCCCATGCGGCTGACCTTGGCCGGCAACCCGCCATCGATCCGATGCTGCTGAACGCACCGGAGGTGACGGTGCAGGAGGCCGCGAGCGGCTGGTACCTGCGCGGCGATGCCGGCTATGCCTTCCAGGATATGAAGGGCGCTGATTTCTTCCAGGGCGGTTCCTCCGCGGGCAAGGCCGATTTCACCCGTGCCGAACTGAAGGACAATTTTCTGTTGGGTGCCGGCGTCGGCTATCAGGTCAACAACTTCCTGCGCACCGATCTCACCTTCGACTACACGTTCCGCAGCCGCTTCGATGGCTCGACCAGCGGCGGCGGCGCGGCCTCCGGCGCCTGCGTGACCAATTGTACGTCGCAGGATATCGCCCACATGAAGGCCTACAGCCTTCTCGCCAATGCCTATGTCGACCTCGGCACCTATGGTTCCATCACGCCTTACGTCGGGGGCGGCATCGGCGGCACCTATGTGAACTGGAGCAAGCTCAGCAACACCTCCTGCGAGACCGGCAATCCCTCCAATTGCGATGCGACGGTGGAGCATGGTGGCAAGGGAAGCTGGCGCTTCACCTATGCCCTGATGGCCGGCGCGACGGTGGACGTGACCTGCAACCTCAAGGCCGATATCGGCTATCGCTACCGCCATGTGCAGGGCGGCGACATGTTCGGCTATGCCTCGAATGGCGGGCCGGGCTATGACAAGGGCTTCGACGTGCATGAGGCCCGCATCGGCGCCCGCTATCTGTTCGGCGGCTGCCCTCAGCCGTCCGTTGCGGAGGACGAACCCGCACCGCTGGTCTACAAGTAAGGGATATCTTCTGGACGACCAAAACCCGCCCGGTTCGCGCCGGGCGGGTTTTGGTCGTTGTGCGTCTGGTTCGGGGGAGGATCAGAATTCGCGCTTCAGGAACAGCTTGTCTGCCGACCAGTAGCCGCCGCCGAAGGCTGCGAAGAAGAAGGCACCACCGGTCCAGAACAGCGAGGCAAGCTCGGCCTTGGTCTGCACCTGTTCGAGGAATTTCGCGCCGCCATCCATCAGGCGGACAGCTGCGTTCGGCGTGAACAGGTCGCTACCGGCTTTCAGCGCGGCAATGCCGCCATCCGTCAGCAGCGCGTGGCCGTAAGGGTGGGCGAAGTGGAACCACAGGGTGATGGCCAGCATCACGGCATTGGCAAGCGCGACCGGGCGGGTGAAGAGCCCGAGCGCAATCATCAGGCCGCCGAAGAACTGCATGGCGGCGAGCGTCGGCGACCAGATCCAACCCGGATGAAAGCCGAGATTCTCGACAAATCCCACCTGCGCCATCGGCGCTATGATCTTCGGATAGCCCTCGATCATCAGCATGCCGCCGATCGCCACGCGAAATGCCGTCCAGGCAAAGGGCTGGGCGAAGTGTTCGTAGAAGCCGGCGAGGAACGGCAGATAGAAATGGCTCTTTTCCTGCTGCTGCACAGGCGTATAGATGCTTTGCATGGCCATGGTATAGGTCCTTGTTCTCAAACATGAATTGGTCATCGGACCGAAAAAGCGGCTCACCGGTCCAGCGGATGGAACGCACAGGCGCGGCAATCATTGGCACCGCATTCACAACCGATGGCTGATCATAATTCGCCACGAATAATTCATGTTGATCCAGGTCAAGTTTTGGGGCGCGTGCCGGGGTCACGCAAAAAAGACAGAGATCGTTTGATTTGCGACTTGACCGAAAGCCGGGCATCCCATAACACCAGCGGCGGGACACCTCTCCCCAACGAGAGGCTTTCTATCTGGAAGGATAGCCACAATGGCGGATCTCGCAAAGCCGGACGTACGTCCGAACAATACCCATTTTTCTTCTGGCCCCTGCTCGAAGCGCCCCGGTTGGTCGATTGATGCGCTCGCTGATGCCCCGCTCGGTCGTTCGCACCGCGCCAAGGTGGGCAAGGCCAAGCTGAAGCAGGCCATTGATCTTACCCGCGAAATTCTTCAGGTGCCGGCCAATTATCGCATTGGCATCGTTCCGGCTTCCGATACCGGCGCCGTCGAAATGGCCATGTGGTCGCTGCTTGGCGAACGTGGCGTGGACATGCTCTCCTGGGAAAGCTTCGGCGCCGGCTGGGTGACCGATGTGGTCAAGCAGCTGAAGCTGGCCGATGTCCGCAAGTTCAATGCCGATTACGGCCTGCTGCCCGATCTGACGCAGGTCGATTTCGACCGTGATGTCGTCTTCACCTGGAACGGCACCACCTCAGGCGTGCGCGTGCCGAATGCCGATTTCATCCCGGCCGACCGCAAGGGCCTGACGATCTGCGACGCCACCTCGGCGGCCTTCGCGCAGCGTCTCGACTTTGCCAAGCTCGATGTCGTGACCTTCTCCTGGCAGAAGGTGCTGGGCGGCGAGGGCGGTCACGGCGTGATCATCTTGTCCCCGCGTGCCGTCGAACGCCTCACCACCTATGTTCCGGCCTGGCCGCTGCCGAAAATCTTCCGCATGACCTCGGGCGGCAAGCTGATCGAAGGCATTTTTGTCGGCGAAACGATCAACACGCCCTCCATGCTCTGCGTCGAAGATTACATCGACGCGCTCAACTGGGCAAAATCGATCGGTGGTCTGGAGGCGCTGATCGCGCGTGCCGACGCCAATGCCAAGGTCATCTTCGATTTCGTCGAGGCCAATGACTGGATCGCCAACCTCGCGGTTGATCCGGCGACCCGCTCCAACACCTCGGTCTGCCTGAAGATCGTTGACACGGACGTGGCCGCGCTCGATGCCGACCAGCAGGCTGCCTTCGCCAAGGGCGTCGTCGCTCTCCTCGAAAAGGAAAACGTTGCGCTTGATATCGGCGCCTATCGCGATGCCCCGTCCGGCCTTCGCATCTGGGCCGGCGCGACCATCGAGACCGCCGACATGCAGGCCGTCATGCCGTGGCTCGCCTGGGCTTATCAGACCCAGAAGGCCGCGCTGACCAAGGCTGCCGCCTGAAGCATTGCGTGCGTTCGGCTTCGCCGTGTGAGGCGAAGCCGCTTTCCCAGACAAGACTGAACCTTTTTGCTTGAACTCTTCTGAAGGAGGCCTCTCGTGGCACCTCGCGTTCTCGTGTCCGACGAATTGTCGGAAACCGCCGTCCAGATCTTCCGCGATCGCGGCGTCGAAGTCGATTTCCAGCCGCAGCTCGGCAAGGACAAGGACAAGCTTGCCGAAATCATCGGCAACTACGATGGTCTGGCGATCCGCTCGGCCACCAAGGTGACTGAAAAGCTGATCGCTGCCGCCACCAATCTGAAGGTTGTCGGTCGCGCCGGGATCGGCGTCGACAATGTCGACATCCCCGCTGCCTCCAAGCGCGGTATCATCGTGATGAACACGCCCTTCGGCAATTCCATCACGACCGCAGAACATGCCATTGCGCTGATGTTCGCCGTCGCCCGCCAGCTTCCGGCTGCCGACGTTTCCACGCAGGCCGGCAAGTGGGAAAAGTCGAAGTTCATGGGTGTCGAGATCACCGGCAAGACGCTTGGCGTCATCGGTGCCGGCAATATCGGCTCCATCGTCTGCTCGCGTGCCATCGGCCTCAAGATGCACGTGCTCGCCTATGACCCCTTCCTGTCGGCCGAGCGCGCGCAGGAAATGGGTGTGACCAAGGTTGAGCTGGACGAGCTGCTCGCGAAGGCCGACTTCATCACCCTGCACGTGCCGATGACCGACAAGACGCGGGGCATCCTGTCCAAGGAAGCGCTGGCCAAGACGAAGCCCGGCGTGCGCATCATCAACTGCGCCCGCGGCGGTCTGGTGGATGAGGCAGCTCTTGCCGAAGCCATCAAGTCCGGCCATGTCGCCGGTGCCGGCTTCGACGTGTTCGAAGTGGAGCCCGCCAAGGAAAGCCCGCTGTTCGGCCTGCCGAACGTGGTCTGCACGCCGCATCTCGGCGCCTCCACCACGGAAGCCCAGGAAAACGTGGCGCTGCAGGTGGCCGAGCAGATGGCGGATTACCTCGTCAAGGGTGCCGTCTCCAATGCCATCAACATGCCGTCGATCACTGCGGAAGAAGCGCCGATCCTGAAGCCCTTCATCCGTCTGGCCGATGTTCTGGGCTCGTTTGCCGGTCAGGTGACGGAAAACCCGATCAAGGCAATCGAGATCCTTTATGATGGCGTCACCGCCACCATGAACACCAAGGCGCTCACCTCGGCGCTGCTCGCCGGTCTGATCCGCAATCAGGTGGCGGATGTGAACATGGTTTCGGCGCCGATCATGATCAAGGAAAAGGGCATCGTGCTCTCCGAGGTCAAGCGTGACAAGACCGGCGTCTATGACGGCTATATCAAGCTGACGGTGACGACCGACAAGCAGACCCGCTCGGTGGCCGGTACCGTCTTCTCTGATGGCAAGCCGCGCTTCATCCAGATCAAGGGCATCAACATGGATGCGGATGTCGGTCAGAACATGATCTACATCTCCAACACCGACGTGCCCGGCATGATCGGCTTCATGGGCTCCACGCTCGGCAATGCCGGCGTCAACATTGCCAACTTCCAGCTGGGCCGCGAGAAGGAAGGTGGCGATGCCATCGCGCTTCTCTATGTCGATGGTGCCGTGGACAAGGCCGTCCTCGACCAGCTGACCGCCAATGCAGCGATCAAGCAGGCAAAGCCGCTCACCTTCAACGTCGACTGATCGGCGTCTCCCAGGACAGATGAGCCCGGTGCGTGAAAACGCGCCGGGCTTTTTCGTGTCCGGTCAGCGCGATATCGACGCGATGCCGGTCAAATTTCTTCACAAATCCGAAAAATCGGATCGGACCTCTAAAACCGTCAACCGTTGATGGCTATATGGGTGGCATAACCCGCCAAAAGCGGTTCTGTGAGGAGAGAGAGATGTTATCCAGGCTTCGGCGCTTCAAGCACGTTCTGTCGGTGATGGTCATCGGCATGGCCGTGTCTCTTGCTGCGGTCGATTTCGCCGAGGCGCGCCGCGCCGGTTCGAGCGGTTTTGGCAGTCGTGGCACGCGCACCTATTCGGCTCCGCCGACCACTCGCACGGCGCCGGATACGGCTGCCCCGATCCAGCGGTCGATGACGCCGAACACCCAGACCAATGCCGCAAATCCCGGCATGGCAGCCGGTCAGCAGGCTGCGGGCCAGCAAGCCCGCCGTGGTCTTTTTGGCGGCTTCGGCGGCGGCATTCTCGGCGGCCTGTTCCTCGGCGGCCTGTTCGGCATGATGATGGGGCATGGCTTCGGTGGCCTGGCCGGCATGTTCGGCATGCTGTTCCAGATGCTTCTGATCGGCGGCCTGATCTTCCTGCTGATGCGCATGTTCGCCCGCCGCACCCAGCCGGCAACGGGCAGCGCCAGCCGTTACTCTTATGATGCGCCGCCCGCGCAGGGGGCGGGCTTCAGGATCCCGCAGATGGGGTCTGCAGGCGCCGCTGCCGCAGGTGCCGCCGCGGCGACCCGCCCGCGCGTGGCTTCCAAGGCGACCGACGAGATTGGCATCACCAATGGCGATCTCGACGCGTTCGAGCGTCTGCTGACCGACGTCCAGAGCGCCTATGGCGCCGAGGACTATGCACGCCTGCGCGTCCTCGCAACGCCGGAAGCCATGTCCTATCTGGCCGAAGAACTGGGCGAGAACGCAACGCAGGGTGTGCGCAACGAGGTGACGGATGTTCGTCTTCTGCAGGGCGATCTCGCCGAATCCTGGCGCGAGAATGGTCTGGACTATGCGACGGTTGCCATGCGCTATCAGAGCATCGACGTGATGCGCAATCGCAAGACCGGCGCCGTGACCCAGGGCGATCCTGCCACCCCGACGCAAACCACCGAGGTGTGGACCTTCGTGCGCAAGCCGGGCGAAGACTGGAAGCTCTCTGCCATCCAGGGCACTGACTGACACAGGCCGCGCTGCGGACGACATGTCGGCGCATCAGCGTGGAATGACATCGAGAAGGCTCGCCGACCGGCGGGCCTTTTGCTTGTCCAAAACTCTGTCTTCGGCCTGAAGGGTCATCCGGATTTGTTTGACGGCTCCGGGTTTTGTTTTCGATACATTGATGTGCGCAAGATGAACTTGCCTCTTTTGCTGCATGTCTGCATGATGACGGGCAGAAGAGCGCGAGTGTTTACGATGAGACTGTTGAACAGGATGCAAAAGGCTGGTCGTTCGCATGCGGCTGGATGAGGGAGCCGGGGAGGGACTGCCGTCGATGCCGTGGGATGAACAGGAGCCTGCGGAGGGGGAGAGGCCGCTGGTCCGGACGATCCTCTGGGCAGTCGTGGTTCTTGTGGTGGCCGGTTCCGTTGCCTTCTGGAACCGCTACGACATGAAGGTTGTCGCAGCCGGCGACCAGCCGCATGCCTACGTCCTTGACCGCTGGACGGGCACGATGACCTATTACCACCAGGCATCCTCGGTCAGTGTGGACAGGCAGTAGGCCTGCGTTCTGACGCCGAGGTCACAGACGCGCCAGCGTCGCCGCGTCCGGCTCTCCCGCGCAGAACTGCTGCAGGGCCCGAGCGAAGGGCGAGCCGCTCTCGCTGACGGCGGCAAACAGTGTCATGCTGGAGCAGAACTTGAGATCATCCGGTGTGCCGAGGATCGCATGCGCCGATCGGTGCCGATGCGCCAGCATGGCGGCGGTACAGGCGGCAAGCCGTTCGCCGAGAAGGGGATGGGCGAGATAGGCCATCGCCTCTGCCCGGCCGCTGATCGCATAGCGCCTGGCCATTTCGGAATGGCCAAGTCCCGCCATCTGCGGAAAGATGAACCACATCCAGTGCGAGCGTTTGGCACCGGCCTCCAGTTCCGCCAGCGCGGTTTCGTAAACCGGTTCCTGCGCCATCACGAAGCGGGCGAGATGAAAGGGATCGTCGGGCATAGGGGCCTCCTGATGGCTGAAACGCGGCTCACTGGTCCTGATGGGACAGGCGAACTCACCATTTTGTCAACGCCGCTCTCTTTTCCTTGTTGCAGCGCACCCTAACTGCCGGACCATGGAACAGCGTCTCGAACTCTACCTTTTAACGGCCATTCGGTTTCTGCCAGACTGGCTGCTCAGCATGATCATCCTTTGTCTGGCGGTTATCGTCGGCTGGCTTGTGCACCGTTTCGTCTTTCGCCTGCTGACCCGGATTGTCGCCAATCGTGATCTCTTCTGGCGCTCGCTGGTGTCGCGCACGGAACAGCCGCTGCGGCTTGCCATCGTCACCTGGGTGCTGGCGCCGGCTGTCGGCATCGCGCCGCTGAGCGACCAGGAAACAGGCATTCTACGGCATATCCTGCTGCTCTGCTTCATCGTGCTGATCGGCTGGATGGCGCGCACCACGCTGCATATCTGGACCACGGTCTATCTCCGCCGCTTCAAGCTCGATGCGGAAGACAATCTGCTCGCCCGCAAGCATGTCACGCAATCGCGCATCATGGAGCGGGTTGCTGCCACGCTGATCATTGCGCTGACGCTTTCGGCCGCGCTGATGACCTTTCCGGCCGTGCGGCAATACGGTGTTTCGCTGATGGCCTCTGCGGGCGTGGCCGGCATCGTGCTCGGTCTGGCCCTGCAGCCGGTTCTGAAGAACCTGTTTGCCGGCATCCAGCTGGCGATCACCCAGCCGATCCGCATCGATGATGCGCTGATCGTCGAGGGCGAGTGGGGCAAGGTGGAGGAAATTACCTCCACCTACGTGGTCGTCAAGCTGTGGGACTGGCGTCGCCTGATCCTGCCCCTCGGCTATTTCATCGAGAAGCCCTTCCAGAACTGGACGCGCGAGGGCGCGGCCCTGATCGGCACGGTGATGATCTATCTCGATTATACTATTCCCGTTGCCGAGATCCGCCGCAAGGTCGAGGAGATCGCCCGCAACTCGCCGCTGTGGGACGGGCAGGTGGTCAATGTCGCCGTCACAGATTTTCGCGAGAGCGTCATGGAGATCCGCATTCTCGTCTCCGCCGCCGATGGTGGCCGGACCTTCGACCTGCGCTGCGAGGTGCGCGAGAAGCTGATGGCCTTCATCCAGCGCGAGTATCCGGGAGCCCTGCCAAAGGTGCGCGCCGAGGCATTTTCTGGCGTCGGTCCCAACTCTTCCGTAGTCCATGACGAGGCCGGGCAAAGGATGTCTTCATAAGCTGCAACCCTGCCATTGCGCCGAAAACCTTGCGTTTTGGCCGCGTCCTTTCTATATCCGCCAGAAGTACTGGGGACGGCCGAACCCGTCCGATGAAGAGATGCTTGGGCCGGCGGAACAGATCGCTGGGCATGTTCGAGCGAGAGAGTTCCTGTGAATACGCTGGATTTTGACAAGAAGCCGGAAGATACGCGCGTTGTCGTCGCCATGTCGGGCGGCGTGGATTCCTCTGTCGTTGCCGGACTTCTGAAACGTCAGGGCTATGACGTGCTCGGCATCACGTTGCAGCTCTACGATCATGGAGCGGCCGTCCACCGGGCCGGCTCCTGTTGCGCGGGGCAGGATATCGAGGATGCGCGTCGCGTCTCCGAGACGCTCGGCATTCCCCATTACGTGCTCGATTACGAAAAACGGTTCCGCGAAACGGTGATCAACCCGTTTGCCGAAGCCTATGCCATGGGCGAGACGCCGGTGCCCTGCGTTGCCTGCAACCAGACGGTCAAGTTCGCCGATCTGCTGGCGACCGCCCGCGAACTGGGAGCCGATGCGCTGGCAACAGGCCACTATATCCGCTCGCGCCCGAACCCGGGCGCCGACAATCCGAACCGCCGCGCGCTCTATCGCCCGATCGATGCCGACCGCGACCAGAGCTGGTTCCTGTTTGCCACCACGCAGGAGCAGATCGATTATCTGCGCTTTCCGCTCGGCGGCATGTCGAAGGCGCAGGTCAGGGCGCTTGCCGAGGAGATGGGCCTCGTCGTTGCCAAGAAGGCCGACAGCCAGGACATCTGTTTCGTGCCGCAGGGCAGATATTCCGACATCATCAGCAAGGTGAAGCCGAATGCGGCCCTTGCCGGCGATATCGTGCATCTCGATGGCCGCGTGCTCGGTCGCCACGAAGGCATCGTGCATTACACCATCGGTCAGCGGAAGGGGCTTGGGGTGGCGACCGGCGAGCCGCTCTATGTCGTCTATCTCGATGCCCGCTCGCGCCGCGTCATCGTCGGGCCGAAGGAGGCGCTGGATACCCACCGTGTCTATCTGCGCGACATGAACTGGATCGGCGACCGTGCACTGGATCTCGATGCCGGCGAGGGCTTTGCCTGCTTTGCCAAGGTGCGCTCCACGCGCCCGCCGACGCCGGCCACGCTGTTTGCCAATGAAAAAGGCATCTATGTCGATCTCGCCGTCGGTGAGGCCGGCGTCGCTCCCGGCCAGGCCTGCGTGCTCTATTCGGCCGAAGGGGCGGATGCGCGCGTCTGGGGCGGCGGTTTCATCGAGCGTTCGGAACGTGCGGCCGATGCGGAAGCCTCGCTGAAGACGCTTCTCTCCACCCCTGTTGCGGCCTGACCACCGGTCCGGAGCGGCGCTTTGGCGCGCCGTTCCACGGGCTTTGGAAAAGCTCGGCTTTTTGAGCGGGGCGTGCTTGACTTTGGTTGGAGCATCCCATTATAAGCCCCCCATCGCGCCGGACGGTTCATGGAACTGACATCACGGCAGCGGTCTGGCGGGGTAGCTCAGTTGGTGAGAGCGCAGGATTCATAACCCTGAGGTCGGCGGTTCAATTCCGCCCCCCGCTACCAAAAAATCCGAAAAGCTTGAAAGTCGAATAGGTTTCGCAGCGCATGAACCGCCTGCGTGTGTGAAAGCCTGATGTGAGCGGGCCCGCCACCCGCTCCCCATCAAGGCATCACACCGTCAGCGACGGAATTTTCAACGCCGCAGCGACGCGACGAAGATGATTGGCATCGGTATCCTTGCCAGCCTCGATGGCCTGAAGTTCAAGCACCGTCAGCCCGCAGGTGACAGCGAGGTCTTCCAGGCTGTAGCCAGAGGCGCGCCGGCTTTCGCCGATGACCTGGGCCGTCGAAACCGGTTTGCTTTCTGCAAAGTTTGTCTGTGACAATGTCATGGGTACTCCTTTGGTAGTGCCGACCAGGGTCGGAAAAATTTGGGCATCAGCTCAAAGGACGCTGCTGCGATACGAAATCTATTTGCTGCAGCGCAACATAGATAGGGCTTTCGCAGCGAGAGTCCAACCCTTTGCGCACGGTGTGCCGGCCGATCACGCAGATTTTCCCGCTTCTGCGCATGAAAGGTTGTCCTGCGGTCTGTCTTAGCAGGTTCCGGTTAGCATGAGGCTACGCCAGTATATTCAATTGTTCTTATATGGCTTTCCGCCTGCGAAACCCGAAGCCCCTACCGGAACCGTGAGAATTTGTGCGCTTGCGATGCGCTGGATCAAACCATTCGCGTGCCTGCGTGTTAGCCATGGGATGCCCGGGCCGATGGCGGCCCCGATGTCCTTCGCGGGCGGAATGGACCGCCCGCGCCGTCACGACCAGGAAGGCGCGCATGTCCCCGATCACCCTGTCCCCCATCACGAGGGCTGAGACCAGCATGTCCCGGATCATCTGCATCACGCTCAATCCCACGCTCGATCTCTCCAATGATGCCACGAAGGTGGTGCCCACTCATAAGGTGCGGGTGCGCAACCAGCGACAGGAGGTCGGTGGCGGTGGCATCAACGTGGCCCGCGTGATCGCCGAGCTTGGCGGCGATCCGGAGGTCGCCGTCCTCTCCGGCGGCCCGAGCGGCGTGATCATGGAGGCGATGTTGGCAGATCTGTCGCTCGACCTCCACATCTTTCCAATGGCTGGCGCGGTGCGCATTGCCTTCATGGTCTACGAGGAAGAGACTCATCTCGAATATCGCTTCGTGCCCGAGGGACCGCTCGTGTCGGAGGCGGAAATCGTCCCGATCTGCAATCTGATCCAGACAGAGCGGGCCGGTTATGTGGTCGCGAGCGGCAGTCTGCCGCGCGGTGCGCCTGTCGATACCTATGCCCGCATGGCGCAGCTGACGGCTGCCTCCGGGGGGCGCTTCGTGCTGGATGCCTCGGGCGAGCCGCTGGCGGCTGCCATCGCCGGAGGCGGCATCTTCCTGTTCAAGCCAAGCCTCAGCGAGCTGGAAAAGCTGGCTGGCCACAGCCTTGACCTGCCTGCCGCCACGGCCTTTGCCGGTGATCTGGTGCGCCGCGGCGTCGTCCACCATGTCGCTCTCACGCTCGGGGCGGAGGGGGCGCTGCTGGTCGGGCCGGACGAAACCTTCCGCATGCCGGCGATCGAGGTTCCGGTCCGCTCGGCCGTCGGCGCCGGTGACAGTTTCGTCGGGGCCATGGTCTGGGCGCTCTCGAAGGGGGAGAGCATGCACGAGGCCTTCCGCTTCGGTGTGGCCGCCGGTGCTGCCGCTGTCATGAGCCCGGGAACGGAACTGTGCCGTCGTGCCGATATCCTGCGCCTGTACGGCGAAACCTGCGCCGCAACCCATGAGGCGCCGGCCGCCGTCTTGCTCGCCCGCGCCTGACGGCGCGCGAAACCGACAGGTCTTTGAGAAAGATCAAGGGCAGGGGGCAAGGACGGGCCTAGCCTCACTGCATGCCTCGCGGTTTTTCCGCCGCCGGGGAAGACAAGGGAGCACCATCATGCTGTTCAAGACCATTCTTGCCGTCGTCGGTTGCCGCGACGAGGCCGCCGAACTCAACCGCGCCATCGAGCTTGCCACACAGCTTGGCGCGCATCTTTCCGTGCTGGTGGTCGAGCTTTCGGTGCCGCCAACGGTGAGCGACTATCCGGTCGGCACCATCTGGCTTGACGCGCGGGTGGATGACATGAAACAGGTGCAGGCCGCCGCCGATCGGGCGATCCATGCCTGCGAGACCGCCGGTATCCCCTTCGATGTCGACCGCTACTATACCGAACGCGCCTTCCTGCCTGGCATCGTCTTCCAGCGCGCTCTTTATGCCGATCTGGTGGTGGTAGGCGAAAAGTTGCGGGCGGCTTCGCCGCTGCTGGCGTCCGTTGTGGATGGCGCGGTGTTCGATGCGCAGCGTCCGCTGCTGCTGTTGCCGGCGGGCGATGCGGCGACCAGCCGGGTGAAGACCGTCCTTCTTGCCTGGAACTCGCGCGCCGAGGCCGGTCGCGCGGCGCGCGAAGCGATCGATTTCCTTGCCAATGCCGACAGCGTTCACGTCACCCTGGTGGACCCGGATGCGGCCTATCATGAAAATGGCGGCGAGCCCGGCGGCGATGTTGCGGCCTTCCTGACGCGTCACGGTGTCAACGTGATCGTCGACCAGTTGCCGAGCGGCGGCCGCTCCGTCGAGGATGTGCTGAAGACGCATGCGCGCGAAATCGGCGCCGATCTGATCGTCATGGGCGCCTATGGCCATTCGCGCCTGCGAGAGAGGGTGTTCGGCGGCGTGACGCAGAGCATGCTGGAATCGGCGCCGGTGCCGGTGCTGATCGCCCGCTGAACCGTCCGGCATTTGACGTCGTCCCAACGAGAAAGGCCCCGGATGTGGCGACATCCGGGGCCTTTCTTTTCTCGACGGTTTGCGACGTCGCCGGTCAGGCGGCGCGATTCATCCGAACATTGCCGGAGGCTTCCGCCAGGCGGAACTGGGCGAGAAGGCGGGTGAGCGCCTCCGCCTCGGTCGACAGATGATGGGCTGTCGCGGTTGCCTCTTCCACCATGGCGGCATTCTGCTGCGTGCCCTGGTCCATGGTGTTGACCGCCGTATTGATCTCCTGCAGCCCGAGAGCCTGCTCGCGATAGGCATCGGCGATGGCCTGCACATGCGCCGTGATCTGCTGGACCTGCGTCACGATGCCTTCCAGCGCCTTGCCGGTATTGCCGACCAGTGTCACGCCATTGGCGACCTGTTCGCTCGAGGTATTGATCAGCCCCTTGATTTCCTTGGCGGCCTGGGCGGAGCGCTGGGCAAGCTCTCGGACTTCCTGGGCAACGACGGCAAAACCCTTGCCGGCTTCGCCTGCGCGGGCTGCCTCAACGCCGGCGTTCAATGCCAGAAGGTTGGTCTGGAAGGCGATCTCGTCGATCACGCCAATGATGTTGGAGATCTCGCCGGACGACTTTTCGATCGCATGCATGGCATCGACGGCCGAGCGCACCACGCCGCCGGAATTGCGGGCGTCTTCACCGGTTGCGACCACCAGACGGCGGGTTTCCTCGGCGCGCTTGGCGCCGTCACGCACCGTGGTTGTGATCTCTTCCAGGGCGGCAGCCGTTTCCTCGACGGAGGCGGCCTGCTGCTCGGTGCGGCGCGACAGATCATCGCTCGACGAGCGGATCTCGTTTGCGCCGGCCTGAATGGCCTCGGCATTGGTACCGACGAGGCGCATGGCCTGGCCAAGCTTCTCCAGGGAGTGGTTGAAGTCGGTGCGCAGCTGGTCGAGCTTATCGGTGAAAGGCCGCGTGATGCGGTGCGACAGGTCGCCATCGGCGAGGGCTCTGAGGCCGGAGGCCAGTGCCTGCACCACATCGGCCAACGCGCCGGCTTCTTCCGAGCGGATGGCCTCGTGCTGGGCGCGCTCTGCCTCGGTCTTCTGCCGTTCGGCTTCGTTGGAGCGAGCCAGGCGGGCACGTTCCAGCGCATTGTTGCGGAACACTTCCACGGTCTTGGCCATGGCGCCGATCTCGTCCTTGCGGTCGGTGCCGTCGATGGCGGCGTCCGTTTCGCCGGCGGCGAGCGAGACCATGCGGGCACGCAGCCTCTCCATCGGTGCCGTGATGCCGGCGCGCGCGACGTAGAAGGCAGCGACGATGGTGGCGAGGATGCCGATCACCAGGGCAATGATGCTGTTGGTGATGACGCTGCTGGTTTCGGCGGAAATCGTCTTGCCGCCATTGGCCACCAGTTCGCTCAGGACCTGGTTGTTGGCGCCGGAGCGATTGGAGAAATTGGTCGAGAGCGTGTCGAGCGAGCGCACGAGCGCCAGTGCATCCTCCGTGCGGCCGGCTTCCTTGGCGGCGACGACCTTGTCAAAGACGCCCTTGAACTGTTCGGAGATGGCCAGCAGTTCGTCTGCCGCTGCCTTGGTTTGCGGCACCTTCTGCGAAATGTCGATCAGCTTGGTCCTGGCGCCATCCAGATTGCGCAGGAATGCGGCCTTGCCTTCGTCATAGGCGGGCGTGCCAACCTCGTTCAGTGCCACGCGCGAAATGGCATTTACGGCCGTCCACATGCCGGCGGAGGAACGGGCACCCAGCACCGCCGCGGTGGATTCATTGGCAATGAAGGCAGCGTAACGGTCATTCACCGTGTCGAAACGCAGGCTGAGATAAAAGATGCCGGCGAGAGAGAACAGACCAAGAAAAATGATGACGGACAGAATTTTCGTCCGAATCGACATGTGTCGTAACATCGTCAAACCATTGAATGGCGGGATGCTGAAGCGAGGTGACCTCCTGTCTCCTCCTGCAGGGGCGGGTGGCAGAGAATTGCTTTTCGCAAAGATCAATTTTTATCATTCTGCCAAATCGGACACTCTCTCAAATTGGTTAAGTGTCTGTGTAGAATCCACTGAACTAATTTAGGATTTCGGGCGTGTCCGGGGCCTCCGCCAGCTCCGGGAACGGCGCCGGTGCGCATCTTTCACGCGCAATTTCCGTGCTTGAGCAATCGCTGACGTTCCGGCATTGTCGCCGCTCCCTTTGATGATGAGCCCCGCCCATGCCTTTTTCCTTTTCCCCCGCCGCGATTTATCCGATCCTGATGCTGCTGGCGTCCAACGTGTTCATGACCTTTGCCTGGTATGGACACCTCAAGCACAAGAGCACTGCCATCTGGATTGCCATTATCACCAGCTGGGGCATCGCCTTCTTCGAATACTGTCTGGCGGTGCCTGCCAACCGCCTCGGCTCGGAGGTCTATTCGACCGCGCAGCTGAAAACGATCCAGGAAGTCATCACGCTTCTGGTGTTCTCCGGCTTCTCGGTGTTCTGGCTGGGAGAAAACCTCACCTGGAACCATGCGATCGGCTTTGCGCTGATCGCGGTCGGCGCCTCGTTCATCTTCCGGGGGTGATACGCGCCCGCCAGGCCCGTTCGGTGGCCGGTGCCTCGTCGGTGGTGATCTGATCCGGCTTCAGCGCCATCAGGGCCGAAAACCGCGCCCATTCGGTGTCGCTGAAACCGGCATCAGGGTCGGCGAGGTTGAAGGTCCAGGCATCCACCTTGCAGCCATGGCGGTGGCAGATCGCGATCAGATCGAGCCCGGCCTGTGCCGCCCTGAGAACGAGTGGCCAGGACAGATAGACGGTGTCCGGCTCGGTCGGGCCGGCAAGATTGGCCTCCAGTGCGGATTCCACTGCCGCCGGCCCTTCGGCGGCGAGGAGCGCGACGAGCGTGTCCGTCGGATCGATGCCGCGGGCAATGCGAGGCAGCCGCGTCTTCAAGGCAGCAATGAGATCGAGATCGCCGCCGCTGATGATGATCGCGCCGGCTGCATCGGCAAACAGCGCTTGCAGATGCGCAAGTCCCGCCTCGCCGATCGTTGCGAGATCGTCCTTCATGTCGAATTGCAGCAGTGCGTCCGGATGCGCCGTCGTCAGCAGGCGTGCCAGATCCTCGCTGAGAATGGGCGGCGTGCCGCCTGCCTTCATGACAAGGCCGCGCAGAGTCTCCGGAGCGGTCTCCCGCACACGGCCGTGGCCGTCGGTTTCGCCGTCCAGCGTCTTGTCATGCAGCACCACGAAGCCGCCATCGGCCCGTACCCTGAGGTCCAGCTCCATCGAGGCACCCACGGCAAAGCCCTTCGCCATCGTCTCGGCGGAAAACAGCGGCGCCGAGAGCGACAGGCGAAGACGGTGCCATTTGAGGCGGGTGCGGTGCCCGTCGTGATAGAGGTCGAGGCCGGGCGTCGTATCCATCATGGCATTCCGTTCGGTGAGGAAAAGGTCGATTCGCGTGCAGTTCATCCTAGGAACCGTGTCGTCCCTATCATAGCCCGATGACAAATTGTTCGCGCGCACCTGCCGTCCTGTCGGCGGGCCCCGGCTGCCGTATGGCATGGGCGCAAAGGCTTTGCCGGGAACAACAGCGGAGGGCGGCAGTTCCGCAAAGGTGTTTTCCCAGACAGAAAGGCATCGCACCATGTCTCAGCAGTATCCGACGCCGCCCTTCCCGCAGGACAAGATTCCGATGCCCGGCCGCACCGGCCAGATGAATCCGGCTCCCGATCACGGCGAGCAGAGTTATCGCGGCTCCGGCCGTCTTTCGGGCAAGAGGGCGGTGATTACCGGCGGCGACAGCGGCATCGGCCGCGCGGTCGCCATCGCCTTTGCCCGCGAAGGGGCGGATGTTCTGATTTCCTATCTCGACGAACATGAGGATGCCGAGGACACCAGACACCTGGTGGAAGAAGCCGGCCGCAAGGCGGTGCTCGTTTCCGGCGACCTGCAATCGGCCGAGCATTGCCGCGAGGTGATCGACACCGCCGTGCGCGACCTCGGCGGCATCGACATTCTCGTCAACAATGCCGCCCATCAGGCAACCTTCTCCTCCATCGAGGACATTCCGGACGAGGAATGGGAGCTGACCTTCAAGGTCAATATCCACGCCATGTTCTATCTCACCAAGGCGGCCGTGGCGCACATGAAGCCGGGGAGTGCGATCATCAACACCGCCTCGATCAATTCGGACAATCCGAACCCCTCGCTGCTTGCCTATGCCACCACCAAGGGCGCGATCCAGAACTTTACCGCAGGCCTTGCCCAGTTGCTGGCGGAGAAGGGGATCCGCGCCAATACGGTCGCTCCGGGGCCGATCTGGACGCCACTGATCCCCTCGACGCTGCCGAAGGAATCCGTCCAGAATTTCGGCCAGCAGGTGCCGATGAAGCGCCCGGGCCAGCCGGCGGAGCTGGCCACCGCCTATGTGATGCTCGCCGATCCGCTGTCGAGCTATGTCTCGGGCGCCACCATCGCGGTCACCGGCGGCAAGCCGATCCTCTGATCAAGACGGGTCATGTGCGACGAAACGGCGGCTTGCGGGCCGCCGTTTCTCTTGGAAGGCGCGCTATCACGCTGTCAGGTGCTGCGGCCCACCTGCCGGGTCAGATCCTCGAAATCGGCGGTCTCGCCATGCTCTGCCGCGTCATTGGCCAGAATCAGCAGGCGGATGGGAAAGGCGACGGCCTTGTGATGCGCAGCCGAGACCGATTGCGGGTCCGGATTGGCAAGCACCAGCGTTTCCGCCTCGCGCAGCGTCTCGCGGATTTCCTCATGCGTCAGCAGCTGTTTTTCCACCAACAGGCGATTGATCGCGGCAACGGCGAGATAAAGACCCTCCAATTGCGGATTGGCGGTGTTCATCCCTGTTCCTCCTGCGTCTGTCGTTCCGGCACGTGATGGATGACGGTGAGGGTCTCGTCGATCAGGCGGGCGCCGCGCTGGCGGGTGAGGTAGCGCCAGATCCACTGCACCGTGACCAGAATCCGCTTTTCGAAGTTCACCAGCAGATAGACATGCACCAGCGCCCAGAGCAGCCAGGCGAAATAGCCCTTGAGATGCCAGCGTCCGAAATCGAAGATCGCCGCATTGCGGCCGATGACCGCCGTGTTGCCCCGGTTGCGAAAGCGGAAGGGCTTGGGAGTGCGACCCTCGAGCAGTTCCTGCCGCAGCGCTCGGCCGAGATATTGCCCCTGCTGCTTGGCGACCTGCGCCAGCGCCGGCAAGGGCTGACCGTCGTCTGCAAGCCCCAGCGCGGTATCGCCGATCGCAAACACATCCGTCAGCCCGCTGACGCGCAGATCTGGATCTACGGGAATGCGCCCGCCCGCCTTGCCCTCGATCCCGAACCAGCCGGCGGCCGGCGAGGCTTTGACGCCGGCCCCCCAGATGACGTTGGCGGTGCGGATCGTCTCGCCGCCGACGATGACGCTGCCGGCTGTGATATCCTCCACGCGCCGCCCGGTCATCACCTCCACGCCCAGCTTGCCAAGCGCCCGGGTGGCATAGTCGGTCAGGTCCTGCGGAAAGGCCGCGAGGATCCGCGGGCCGGCCTCCAGCAGCAGCACGCGAAAATGTTCCGGCGAAAGCTGGCGGAAATCACGGGTGATCATGAAGTGGCCGAGTTCGGCAATGGCGCCCGCCATTTCCACACCCGTCGGGCCGCCGCCGATGATGACGCTGGTGAGCAGCGCCTTTTTCTCCTCGGGATCCTGCGAGAGTTCCGCTCGCTCGAAGGAAAGCAGCAGCCGCTGGCGGATCTGCCGCGCCTCGTGGATGGTCTTGAGGCCGGGGGCTGCGGCGCGCCAAGCGTCATGGCCGAAATAATTGTATTCGGAGCCGGTCGCGATCACCAGCCGGTCATAGGGAATGGGAAGGCCGTGATCGAGGAGCACCGTGCGGGCAGCCGTATCGACGCCGGTCACCTCGGCCAGCACCACGCGGATATTGCGAAAGCGCCCGAGGCTGCGGCGGATCGGCTCGGAAATGTCGGCGGGGGACAGTGCGGCGGTTGCCACCTGATAGAGCAGCGGCTGGAAGAGATTGTGGTTGCGCCGGTCGATGACGGTGACATCGATGGGGGAATTGCCAAGGCCGCCGGCGACGGCCAGACCCCCGAAGCCTGCCCCCACGATCACCACGCGTGCAGGGCGCGCCGGAGGGCTCGCCGCCTGTGGCCGATGCCGCCTCGGGCCGCGCAGAAGGCTGCTGGTATCGGGGTGAAAGCTCATCGTCATTCCTTGCCGTCAGAGGTCGGGCGAGAGTCTGGATTGCCCCTGACGCTTTGCCCAACTGCTTGATCCATCAAAGGTTCCAGCTTTGGCAGGTGGAACCTTTCCCCTGTGCCACCGTTGATGGAGCGAACCAACCAGGGAGCATGAAAATGAACAGCATCGTCTGGCTCGTGGGAGCCGTGGTGATTGTCATCGCCGTCCTCAACCTCGTCGGCTTTGCCTGAAGGGGCGGCGCACGCTCCTTCAACGCAACCGCTCCATCGCAGCAAGGGAGACTATCATGAACAGCATCGTGTGGCTCGTCGGCGCCGTCGTCATCGTGCTTGCCGTCCTGTCCTTCGTCGGCATCGGCTGACCGGCAGGCGCGGGCCTTGTTGGGACGGGCCCGCTCGCAAGAAATGGTCTGCAAAAGGCGCTTCTCCCTTGGGAGGGCGCCTTTTTCCGTTGGTCCGGCCGAAACCTTTTGCGCCGGAACGGTGGACGGAGCCCGAAGGCTCCGCCCACGCTGCCGTCAGGTGCTGAGCAGGATGGCGAAGGGCCGCGTGGCGAACAGGCTTCGAACCTCAAGCTCGGCGCCGGGATCGAGGATATCGTCGGAAACGAGGTCGCGGAAACGGCGCCCGCCGAAGCGTTCGGTCAAGTGAACGGCCGTATCCCTCCAGGCATCGGGCGGCGGCAACCGGTCGCCGCGGCCCTCCAGAACGCCCAGCATCAGGCGCGGCGCGATCACCAGCAGGGACTGATCGGCTGTCCGCCGCCCAAAGGCGAGGATCTGGCGCGCCCTCTCTCCGCTTGCCGCCAGCGGCACGTATTCGCCCTTCGCAAACAGATCCGGCCGCCGGCCGCGATGGGCGAGCAGATGCTGGATCAGCCGCTGCTTCAGCCGCCCGTCCAGCCAGGCCTGCGGATCGGCCGGATCACAGGTGCAATCGAGGCCGGCGATCAGCGCCTCGAAATCCGGCGGTCGACGGTTGTCCGGATCGACCAGGCTGAGATCGAGACCTTCGCTGCCCTGATAGATATCCGCAATGCCGGGCGCGCAGAGCTTGATCAGCGTCTGGGTGATGCCATTGATCGCGCCGGCCAGAAGAACGGGCGACAGGAAGGCGATGAAATCGCGGCGAAAGTCCACCGCGTCCGGCGAGAGAAGCTGGCGGGCATAGTCTGTCACCGCCGCCTCATATGCTTCGTCCGGCTGGTCCCAGCCCGTGCGCAACTTGGCTTCACGCATCGCCTTTTCGAGATAGGCGACAAAACGCTCTTCCAGCCGTTGCAGGCCGTCCACATCCTCCGCTGTGAGATCCTGTGGCCAGACACCCGCCAGCGCCTGATAAATCAACCACTCCACCTCCGGCTCGGGGGCGGGGCCAGTCGGCAGCGCCTGCACGGCGGCGCGGTTCATGTGGCGCCAGCGGGAAAGGGCGCCGCTCCACAGTTCCGGCGCTTCGCCGAGCGCATAAAGCCGGGCGCGCGCATCCTCGCCGCGCTTGGTGTCATGGGTGGAGGTGGCGGACAGACCGGCCGGCTGCTCCTCGAACCGGCGCGCCATCAGCCGGTGGAATTCCGGCAGGCCGCCGATCTCGGGCATCGGCTCGCCGCCCACCTCGTTCAGCCCGATCATCGGGTTCAGCCGGAAGAACAGCGTGTCCTCCAGCGATTTTGCCATCAGCGGCCCGGTCAGCTGCTGGAAGCGGGTGCGGAACTCGGCGGCGCGGGCGTCCTCGCTCCCGGTGACATCGCCGACGAGGATGCGGGCGAGAAAGCCGAGCGCCTGCGGCTGTGGCGGGGAGGGCAAGGCGCGCACACTCTCCAGGATCTCCGTGAGCCGGTGCCGATCCGCCGGCTCCAGCCCCATGTCGCTGCCATAGGTGCGGTAGATGGGGAAGGCGAGCAGCAGATCCCGCAGCGCGGTCTTCAGGGCGGTTTCCTCGATGCGCCCTGCATCGTCATGACCGGCCGCGATCTCTCCGGCGAGCCTTGCCAGCCGGGCAAACTCGCCGGCGAAGTTCACGTCCACCATCCGCGCCTTGGCCTCGCGCAGTTCCGCCTGCGGATCGAGCGTGCGCCCGGCCACCTCGCCATAGAGGGCATTCAGGCGGGGCAGCGCCTCGCGGTCCACCAGCGCCTCGGACAGGGCTGCGATGAATTCGTAGCCGGTGGTGCCGGCAACCGGCCAGTCGGAGGGCAGCCTCTCGTTCCGGGCCAGGATCTTCTCGACGACGAGGTAGCAGTCCGGTCCCACCGCCTCGCGCAGGCGGGCGAGATAGCCGCGCGGATCGGCGAGACCGTCGACATGGTCGATGCGCAGACCGTCCACCTGACCGGAGAGAACCAGCTCGATGGTGAGCCGATGGCTTTCGGAAAACACCTCCTCGGTCTCGACGCGAAGGCCGGCAAGGCCGGTGATCTCGAAGAAACGGCGATAGCTCAGGTCATTCGGCGCATCGCGCCAGTTCATCAGCCGGTAGGGCTGCGCGTCATGCAGAACCTTCAGGCGGGCCGGATTGCCGGCCATCTCCGCCAGCGCCGCATCGATACCAGCGCGGTCCTCGGTTGCTGCGAGCTGTTTCATCTCCGCATGAAAATCGTCCTCGTCTTCCGGCGTGGCGAGCGCTGCCGCCTGCCGGATCCGTTCGGCCAGCGGATGGTCGATCCCGTCGAGGGCCAGCGCATAGGTGGCGGGCGACAGCGGATAGCGGCTGTCGAAATAGCAAAAGGCGAGACAGCCGGCGTCCGGGTCGAGGCAGAGCGCCATGTCACCCTTGCCGGCAACGGCTTCGAAATCCTCGCCGAGGAAGGGAAGCGTCAACCGCCTTGTCCAGTCGGCATCGAAGAAATGGCTGAAACGGCTGTCCTCGCCCCATTCCACCACGCTCCGCCACCAGCGGTTTTCCAGCGAGGCGGCCATGTGGTTGGGCACGATGTCGAGGATCAGCCCGATGCCATGCTGTTTCAACGCATCGCTCAGACGGTCAAAGCCCTCGCGTCCGCCGATCGTCGGATCGATCTCGTTGGCATCGGCCACGTCATAGCCGTGGGTGGAGCCGGCGGCGGCGGTGAAGATCGGCGAGGCGTAGAGATGGCTGATGCCGAGCCGCTTCAGATAGGGCACCAGCGCGGCTGCCCGATCGAAGGTCATGCCGTTGCGGAACTGGATGCGGTAGGTCGAGGTGGGGATGGTCAAGCTCGATGCGCCTCCGACGCGGATCTGGGATTCGAGCCTGCCCAACGTAAAAGACCCGCGCCGGTTCCTTGCAAGAAGGGCGGGGTGGCGGAACTCGCACACGCCTTGCTCAGCGTTCCGGATTATCGGCATTGGCCATCGGGCTCGGTCGCCCGTCCGGCTGGTCCGCATCGATGCGCTCGTCGAGGTCTTCGAGATCCGTCTCAACGATATAGGTATCGCCGCCGCCGAGGCGTGCGGCCTCCTGCACGGCCTTGACGTTCGTGACGTCCTCGCGGGCATGCAGCGCGTCTTCCACCCGTTCTCGGTCGTCCTCGGCAAAGCGGCGGGAATCCCCCTCCGTCATCTTCGCCCGTGCATCGAGATTGTCCTTGTCGTCCATGGTCGGATCCTTTCCCGGTTCGCCGCTTCGAACGGCTCGCCCCGACAACCGATGCGGCGGCCTTCCGGTTCCCTCGACGTGGATCGCGAAGGGGAACCACGACCGATGCTTCGCGGTTGGAAGAGCGTCAATCGCAACTCGGGAGAAGAGAGATGCCCGCAAAGTCCAAGGCACAGCAGAAGGCAGCCGGTGCGGCGCTCGCCGCCAAGCGCGGCGAGGTCAAGAAGAGCGCGCTGCAGGGCGCATCGAAAAGCATGGAGAAATCCATGTCGGAAAAGGAACTGCACGACATGGCCTCTACCAGCCGCAAGGGCAAGCCGGAACACGTGGCGAAGTCCTGACCGACGGCCGCATGGCACGCGATGATCCGGCACGGCCAGGTTTTCGCGCCGGCCGATGCGTCGCGTCTTGAACGCCGTCCAACGCTCCCCATATCAGCGTCGACCCGGTGGTCCGGGCCCCTCTGGTGGAAGGTCGGCGCTTCCACGATGTCGGACCTCTTTATCCTCGACATCGACGCCGACAGGGAGCCAGATCATGTTCTCCGATCTTGCCGCATGGCTGATCACCGCCTTCGTTCTCAACCCGGTTCAGGCCGAGCTTCGCCAGGAGCTGCAGCAGGCTGACGCCTCCGTGCAGATGGTGCAGCAGGTTCAGCAATGTGTGGCCTCCGAAGGGCCGCGGCTGATCGAGCGCGCCACGGGCGAGCCCGTCTGGGCCGTTCGCACCGCCATCGGCCTGACCCTCGGCTGGACGTCGCCCGTCAGCCTACTCGACGCCAGCAATCCGAACTGCGCGCCCATCCTTCGCCTGATCGACAGGGACACCGCGTCAGACGCGAGCGTGTGATGAGTGTGTCATGGATGCGAGATGACCACCGGGCGGAGGCGCGCGCCGTCCGCCCGGATCCGTTTGCCGCTCAGGCGTAGCGATCTCTCAGCGCCTCGAACTGCACAAGCTGTTCGGCCACCAGTTCGCGGGCCGCGTCGCGGCGCACGAACACCTTGAACATGGCCGATCCCTTGCGGTTCATGAACCAGACGGAACAGGAGCGGCGGCCGTGGAAGGCGCGGTCGACGAAGGTGATGCCGGCGCAGTTCTCCTTGCGGATATGCCCGCCGATGGGGCTGTCGCCGTGGATGTTGAACCAGCCATGCCCTTCGCTGCCGGAGGGAAGCGAGCCGCTCGCCTCCAGCACGATGTCATCGGTATGGACGATGAACAGCACCTCGCCCCAGGTCGACATTTCCGACCAGATCGCCTCGAAATCCTCTGACGATGCGGCAGTTGACGCGCCCTTCGGCAGGATCGAGAGAATCTCCGCCGGGGTCACCTCGGCCTTTGCCGCTATGGCTTCGACCACACCATCAGGTTTTTCGGCAAGAGCGGCGAGCGCCCGCGCGCGCCGCTCCGCCTCCGCCGCAGGTACTGCGATGCTTGCGGAAAGGCTCATGCGGCCTCCGCCGTCTTGCCGTTGCGGTCCTCGTGGATGATCACCTCGAAGCCCTCGAAATGCGGGCCGGAGAGATATTCCACCTTGCCGCGGTTTTCGCCTGCGCGCGCATGGGCAGCGCGGAACTGTTCCGACTTCGTCCAGGCGGTGAAATGCTCGTGGCTCTGCCACACGGTGTGCGAGGCATAGAGGGTGTGATCCTCCTGCTTCGGCCCCTTCAGCATGTGAAATTCCAGATAGCCGGGAACGGTGGAGAGATGACGCTCGCGGCTGCGCCACATCTCCTCGAAGGCCTCCTCGAAGCCCGGAACGACACGGAAGCGGTTCATCGCGATATACATGAGATCGAACATCCTTTCTAACTGGTGGAATGCACTCAAGATATATGTTGCCCGGCCTGTTGAAAAGGCTTAAACCGGTGTCATGCACTCAAGTTTATCCGGGTGTGTGAGGCGCCGTCGGTGTCCTCCCGCGCCCGGCCGATATCGGGATCGAATGATATGACGATGCGCGCCGTTCTCAAGGCCGGTTTTTTGTCCATGTGGCTCGCCACGGCGGTTGGCGGCATTTCCGCCTCCGCCTCGGATGCGACCAATCCTTCCGCAAAGCGCATCGTGTCGATCGGCGGCACGGCGACTGAAATCCTCTATGCGCTGGGCGCCGGCGACCGGGTGATCGCCCGCGATACGACGAGCAGCTATCCGCCGGAGGCGATGAAAAAGCCGGATATCGGCTATATGCGCGCGCTGTCGCCGGAAGGCATTCTCGGCCAGACGCCCGATCTGATCCTTTCCGAGGAAGGCGCTGGTCCGCCGGATGCGGTCGCGATCCTCAAGGCGAGCGCCATCCCGATGGTGACGGTCCACACGCCGCCGCGCGTCGATGCCATCGCTGGCAAGATCCGTGATGTCGGTGCCGCCGTCGGCCTGGCGGACAAGGCCGAGGCGCTGGCCGTCAAGACCGATGCGGACCTCAAGACGCTGGCCGCCGATATCGCCCGGCTGCCGCAGCCGCGCAAGCGGGTGCTCTTCGTTCTCTCGCTGGCCAATGGCCGCATCATGGCTGGCGGCAAGGACACGGAAGCCGCCGCAATGATCGGTCTCGCGGGCGGCGTCAACGCGGCCGATGCCATTTCCGGCTACAAGCCACTGAGCGACGAGGCCGTCATCGCGGCGCGGCCGGACGTGATCCTCGTGATGCAATCCGGCAATCACGGCCTTTCCAATGAGGCGGTCTTCGCCCTGCCGGCCTTCCAGTCCACCCCGGCGGCGGCGGCGAAGGCGCTGGTGCGCATGGATGGCCTGCTGCTGCTCGGCTTTGGCCCGCGCACGCCGGAAGCAGCCCGAAGCCTTGCCTCCCAACTCTATCCCGGGAGCTTCTGAGCCATGCGGGCGCTGACGCTGCCGGCACGCTTCAGACGCGATGATGGGGATCGCTCGGGGCAGGGCGTGCTCTGCCTTGTCCTCCTTCTTCTTCTCCTCGCGCTCGCCTGCCTGGTTTCGCTGGGCAGCGGGCCGACGGGCGTCAATCTCGGCCATCTCTGGCTCTATCTTACCGGCCGGGGCGAGGCGCTCGCCGTGCAGGAACGGGTGGTGCTGGAGGCGGTGCGACTGCCGCGCACGGCCCTCGGCATTCTCGTCGGGGCCGGGCTCGGCGTATCGGGCGCCATGATGCAGGGCCTGTTCCGCAATCCGTTGGCGGATCCGGGGGTCGTCGGCGTCACCTCGGGTGCGGCGCTGTTTGCGGTCGCCGGCATCGTCTTCGGTCATGGTGTGCTGGCGCCCGTCTCGATGGCGCTGGGCAGCCAGTTCCTGCCGCTGATGGCCTTTTTCGGCGGCCTGTTGAACACGTGGCTGCTCTATTGCATCGCGACCCGTGGCAACCAGACGCATACCACCACGCTGGTGCTGTCAGGTATTGCGGTCGGGGCGCTGAGTGCCGCGCTGACCGGCCTCTTGATCTTCATGGCCGATGACCGGCAGTTGCGCGACATTACCTTCTGGAGCCTCGGTTCACTGGGCGGCGCCACCTTTGCCCGCGTCCTCTCCGTGCTGCCTTTCGTGGCCCTGGTCATGGTCGTCATCCCCTTCGTGGCGCGGGGTCTCGATGCGCTGATTCTCGGCGATGCCGCCGCCTTCCACATGGGAATTCCGGTGCAGCGGCTGAAACGGCTGGTCATCCTGGCCGTGGCAGCGGCCTGCGGCGCGACGGTGGCGGTCGCCGGCTCCATCGGCTTCGTCGGAATCGTGGTGCCGCATCTGCTGAGGCTGATGATCGGCCCGGCGCATCGCTTCCTGCTGCCGGCCTCGGCGATCGGCGGCGGCGCGCTGCTGCTGCTGGCCGACAGCGTGGCGCGCACCGTCGTCTCGCCCGCCGAACTGCCGATCGGCATCATCACCGCGCTGTTCGGCGCGCCCGTTTTCCTGCTTCTGCTGCTGCGCCGCAAGGGCCATCACCACCGGGGAGATGCCGCATGATCCGCGCCGATGCCGTGACCGTCGAGCGCGCCGGCCGGCGCCTTCTGGATTCCGTTTCCCTGACACTGGAGCCCGGCACGATGACGGTGATCATCGGCCCCAATGGTGCGGGCAAATCCACCCTCCTGAAGGCGCTGACCGGTGAACTTGAGCTGTCCTCCGGGGCGGTGACCTATGACGGAGTGCGGCTTGCGGCGCATGATCCGCAGGCACTCGCGGCGCGCCGGGCCGTGCTGCCGCAGGCGAGCGAACTCGCCTTTCCCTTCACGGCGCTGGAAATCGTGCGGATGGGGGCGGTCGCGCAAGGCGCGCTCGATCCCTCGGCCGCCGCGCGCACGGCGCTTGCCCGCGTCGGCCTCTCCGGCTTTGAGGGGCGTGCCTTTCCCTCGCTGTCTGGCGGCGAACAGCAGCGCGTGCAGTTTGCCCGGGCGCTGGCGCAGGTGCCGCGTCCCGTCGAGGCCGGGATCGCCCGCGCGCTCTTTCTCGATGAGCCGACCGCCAGCCTCGATCTCGGCCATCAGATCGGCGTGCTGGAAACGGCACGCGCCTTTGCGACCGAGGGCGGGATCGTGCTCGCCATCCTGCATGACCTCAATCTGGCGGCGGAATTTGCCGACCGGATTGTGGTGCTGCACAAGGGCCGGGTTGCCGCGGAAGGTCCGGCGGTGGAGACGCTGAGCGATGCCACGATTGCGACCGTCTATGGCATCCGCGGTGCCGTCGGGCGCATGCCGGCCGCGCATATTCCCTTCATCCTGCCGCAGGCCCGCCACGGTGCTTCCGCCTGATTTTGCTCAGCTGGCATCCGGCCGCGTGACGATGAACAGTGACGAGCAGAGCAGGATAGCCAGCACCAGCAGCGCCCGCCACAGTGGCGGCGCGGTGCTCGCCACGAAGATCGCATAGCTGGCCGCCATCAGCCCGACCGCCGCCACCTTGGCGCGGCGGGAGATCGCGCCGTGTTCGCGCCAGTTTCGCAGAGGTGGCCCGAAGCGGGGATGGTTCAGCAGCCAGGCCTCCAGCCTTGGTGAGGAGCGGGTGAAGCAGGCCACCGCCAGAAGCAGGAAGGGCGTGGTGGGCAACAGCGGCAGGAAGGCGCCGAGAATGCCGAGCGCCACGAACAGCCAGCCGAGGCCCATCAATAGAATTCGCATCCCCGCATCCCTTTCCGTGCCGCGACCATAGCGCATGCCACACAGGATGTAATCCTCAGCCTGTACCATTCGTTCTGCTGTTGTTGCTGCTGGCAATCCGTGCCGTCCACACTATAGTGCGCCGCAATGTTGAACGGAGTGTCGTCTTTCATGTCTCAGAAGAAGGTTCTGGTCGTCGGTGGTGCCGGATACATCGGCTCGCACAATTGCCTGCTGCTTGCCGAGCGCGGCTATCAGCCCATCGTGTTCGACAACCTGTCCAACGGACATTCGGAATTCGTCAAATGGGGTCCGCTGGAAGAGGGCGATATCCGTGACCGCGCGCGCCTAGACGAGGTGTTCGCCAAGCATAAGCCGGATGCTGTGCTGCATTTCGCAGCTCTCATCGAGGTGGGCGAATCGGTGAAGAACCCGGTCGCCTTCTACGACAACAATGTCATCGGTGCGCTGACGCTGCTGTCGGCGGCCATGGATGCGGGCGTTCAGGCCTTCGTCTTCTCCTCCACCTGCGCGACCTATGGCCTGCCAGAACAGGTGCCGATGGACGAAACACACCGTCAGGCGCCGATCAACCCTTACGGCCGCACCAAGTTCATCATCGAGCAGGCGCTGAAGGATTACGGCACCTATAAGGGTCTGCGCTCGGTGATGCTGCGCTACTTCAACGCGGCGGGCGCGGATTTCGAAGGTCGCATCGGTGAATGGCATACGCCGGAAACGCATGCCATCCCGCTTGCCATCGAGGCGGCGCTCGGCCGCCGGCAGGGCTTCAAGGTGTTCGGTTCGGACTATGAGACGCGCGACGGAACCTGCGTGCGCGATTACATCCACGTGCTCGATCTCGCCGATGCGCATGTACGCGCCGTGGATTATCTTCTCAACGGCGGCGAGACGGTGGAACTCAACCTCGGCACCGGCACCGGCACCACGGTGAAGGAACTGCTGGCCGCCATTTCGGATGTGTCCGGCAAGCCGTTCCCGGTCGAATATGTCGGCCGTCGCGATGGCGATTCCACCACGCTGGTGGCCAATAACGAAAAGGCGAAGGCCGTGCTGGGATGGGAGCCGCAATATACCCTGCACGACATCATCCGCTCGGCCTGGGACTGGCATTCCAAGGCCAATTTTCACCTGCAATAACAAAAGGATCGCAAGAGTATGGCAGAGGGTGGCGTAAAGCTTGAAGACAGCTGGAAACAGGTTCTCGCGCCGCAGTTCGCCGACCCCTACATGGCCGACCTCCGCCGTTTCCTGACGGCGGAGAAGGAGGCGGGCAAGCGCATTTTCCCGAAGGGCAGCGAGTATTTTCGCGCCCTTGATCTCACGCCGCTGCCTCAGGTGAAGGTGGTGATCCTCGGGCAGGATCCGTATCACGGCGCGGGGCAGGCGCACGGGCTCTGCTTCAGCGTCAGGCCGGGCGTGCGCATCCCGCCCTCGCTCGTCAACATCTACAAGGAAATGCAGACGGATCTCGGCATTGCGCCTGCGCAGCACGGCTTTCTCGAGCACTGGGCGCGGCAGGGCGTGCTGCTTCTCAACAGCGTGCTGACCGTGGAGGAGGGGCGCGCTGCCGCCCATCAGGGCCGGGGCTGGGAGCGCTTCACCGATGCGGTGATCCGCGCCGTCAACGAGGAGTGCAGCCATGTCGTCTTCCTGCTGTGGGGCTCCTATGCCCAGAAGAAGGCGGCCTTCGTCGACCAGCGCCGGCATCTGGTGCTGAAGGCGCCGCATCCCTCGCCGCTCTCGGCGCATAACGGCTTTTTCGGCTCCGGCCATTTTTCCAAGGCCAATGCCTATCTGGTGTCGAATGGCCGGGAGCCGATCGACTGGCAGCTTCCGGTTGCGCCGGTGCAGGACGCCTGAAGGGCTGCAAGATTTGTTTTGTGAACAATCCGTTCTGATTGTTCACTCTATGCGCCAAGGATAAAAGCGACCATCTTCACCCCAGACAAGCGGACCGATCGCCGGCCCGCAGATCCTGAGGACAAAGGGGTAAGCCATGTTGAACCAGATCAAGGGCCTGCATCACGTCACGTCGATGGCCGCGAGCGCCCGCACCAACAACCAGTTCTTTACCGATACGCTCGGCCTTCGCCGGGTCAAGAAGACCGTCAACTTCGATGCGCCGGATGTCTACCATCTCTACTATGGCGACGAAGTGGGAACGCCGGGTTCGGTGATGACCTATTTCCCGTTCCCGCATATCGCGAAGGGCCGTCCCGGCACTGGCGAGGTCGGCACCACCGTCTTTTCCGTGCCTGAGGGCTCGATCGGCTACTGGGGTGAGCGCCTCGCCTCGAAGGGCAGCCTGGAGTTGAAGGCCGATGAAGCCTTCGGTGAAAAGCGCCTGAACTTCTTCGGCCCGGATGGCGACGGTTTCGCGCTGGTCGAGGTGAAGGACGATGCCCGCGCACCCTGGACCGGCAATGGTGTCGATGTCGATCATGCCATTCGCGGCTTCCACTCGGCCTCCATGCGGCTGCGCGATGAAGGCGCCACCGTCGAACTGCTGAAGTTCATGGGCTACGAGCAGGTCGACCACAAGGATGGCGTCACGCGGCTGGCCATTCCCGGCGGCAACGGTGCCGATACCATCGACATCGAAACGATGCCGAACATTGCGCGGGCCAATCTCGGTGCCGGCTCCGTCCACCATGTCGCCTTTGCGGTCGAAAACCGTGAAAAGCAGCTGGAGGTCCGCAAGGCCCTGATGGATACCGGCTATCAGGTCACCCCGGTCATCGACCGCGACTACTTCTGGGCGATCTACTTCCGCACGCCGGGCGGCGTGCTGTTCGAAATCGCCACCAACGAACCGGGCTTCGACCGCGATGAGGACACCGCCCATCTCGGCGAAGCGCTGAAACTGCCGACCCAGCATGCCCATCTGCGCTCCTATCTGGAACAGCACCTGGAAAAGCTGGAAGGCTGAGGACAGATCATGAGCACGAATGCCTATGTTCACCACGCGCGCCCCGGGAAACCGGGCGCGCCCATTCTCTTCGTCCTCCACGGAACCGGTGGCGACGAGAACCAGTTTTTCGACTTCGGCAGTCGCCTGCTGCCGGAGGCGACGGTGATCTCGCCGCGCGGCGATGTGTCGGAACATGGTGCGGCCCGCTTCTTCCGCCGCCGGGCCGAAGGTCTCTATGATCTGGAGGATCTGGCGCGGGCCACGGAGAAGATGGCGGCCTTCGTCGCTGCCCATCGGGATGCGGCGGCCGCCGGCCCGGTGATCGGCCTCGGCTTCTCCAATGGCGCCAACATTCTCGCCAATGTGGTGATCGCGCATCCGGACCTGTTTGCCGCCTCGGTGCTGATGCATCCGCTGATCCCCTTCCAGCCGCAGCCGCGGGCGGGGGCTGGCCGGGTGCTGATCACCGCCGGCGAGCGCGACCCGATCTGCCCGGTGCCGCTGACGCAGTCTCTCGCCGATTATTTCGCCGCCCAAGGCGAGGAGGTTACCCTCGACTGGCACCCCGGCGGCCACGAGATCCGCAGCAACGAGATCGAGGCGGTGAAGCGGTTTCTGGCGCCTTACGGGGCTTGATGGCTCCTCAAATCGCCCCACCTTCCGCAGTTCGTCAGTCCTGATGGGGGAAATGCTGCGGCGTCTGATGCGCCGCAGCATTTCCCCTTCCGGCCCGTCTTGCCGTCGCTATACTTTCCTCGATACCCACAGAATCAGGAGAGGGCGGCATGGCGTCGTCGGAAAAGCAGGTCTTCAACCCACCCTCCGTTCGCAAACCCTTCGGTCATTACAATCACGGGCTTCTGGTGCCGCCGGGTGCCCAGTTGCTGGTCACCTCCGGCCAGCTCGGTATTGCGCCGGATGACACCATTCCGCCTGACGTGACGGGCCAGGCGGAACTCTGCTTCGAGGCGATCAAGGCCATTCTGGCGGAGGCCGGCATGAGCTTTGCGGACGTGATCCGCATTTCCGCTTTCGTCACGAAGCGCGAGGATTTCGCCCCCTACATGGCCGTGCGCGACCGCTACACGCTGGAGCCGAAGCCTGTCTCCACGCTGATCGTGGTCGGCGGGTTCACCCGGCCGGAATTTCTGGTCGAGGTGGAGGTGACGGCGGCGAAGGTGATGTAAAGGTCGGAAGCGGGCTCCGGCGTCGACCGCCGAAGCCCCCGGCAGATATCACGCCTGCCAGCTTTTCAGCGCCCGCAGCATCGGCGTCTTCTTGAAGATGTGCCCGTCCATGCGCGAGAGCAGATGATCGAGCAGCGAGACGGCTTCGCTGACGGCCGGCCCCTTGTTCAGCATCACGCATTCGGCGCGGGCGGCCATGGCCGCATCGGTCATTTCGCCGCGCGAGGGAAGGCCGGTCTTCACCAGATCCTCCAGCACCTGGGTCGCCCAGATGGTCGGCACCGAGGCGGCCTCGCAGATCCACAGGATCTCCTCCTGCATTTCCGCGACGCGATCGAAGCCGATTTCGGCGGCGAGATCGCCGCGGGCAATCATCACGCCGAAGGGGCGCTGGTGGCGGAAGGCTGCGGCGATCAGGGCCGGCAGGTTGCGCACCGCCTCCGGCTGCTCGATCTTGGCGACGAGCCCGAGCGGTGTCTCACGCGGAAGGCTGCGGGCAAGCGCTGCCTCCAGCAGATCGATGTCTTCCGGCCGGCTGACGAAGGAATAGCCCAGCATGTCCGCGCATTCGACGACGGTCGAAAGATCCGCCTCGTCCTTGGTGGTGAGCGGCGAAAGGCCAAGCGCCGTGTCGGGCAGGTTCAGGCCCTTTTCCGGCTTCAGCTTGGTGCCGCCGGTCTTGCAGTGGGTCACGCGGATGATCGCGTCCGTCAGCGTGCGGGCTTCCACCACGCCTTCCAGCTTGCCGTCGTCATAGCGGACCCGGTCGCCGACCGAGAGGCGGGTGACGATTTCCGGCAGCGAGACGGAGGCGCAGGCGGTGACGCCGCCGGTCAGCGCCGGCTCGCCGTCTGCCACAAGGCGGAAGAGATCGTTGACCTGCAGCTTGCCCTTCTTCTCGGGCATGATCTGTTCGGTGCGGATCTTCGGGCCGGCAATGTCCATCAGCACGCGCACCGGCACGCCGAGCTTTTCGCCGGCTGCCCGCACATGGGCGGTCATTGCCATCCAGGCGGCGCGGTCGTCATGGGCGCAGTTGATGCGGGCAATGTTCATGCCGCGGCGCACGAGATCGAGGATGAGATCCGGATCGGCGGCCGCTTCGCTCGGCAGCGTCACCATGATGCGGCCGCGACGATTTGCCGGGGCTTCGCCGAACAGGTCGTCGGTGGCCGTCACCAGATCCGCCTCGCCGCGGAAGAAGGTTTCCTCCGTCGGGCGGACAAAGGGGGCCGGGCGACCGGCTGCGGCGGCAAGGCTTGCCAGCGTCGCATCGAAGGTCGGCAGCACGCGGCTTTCCAGCCGGCCGAGCGAGGAGAAGCCGAGGCGCATCAGGCGGCGCTGCAGCGGGCGGATGTCGCGGCGCCGCAGCGTCAGGTAATCGGCCAGATTGGCAAGCCGCGCCTCGTCGGCAAACGGCAGCTCGGCCCCGGCTGCCAGTTGCTCGACGAGCGGCGCGGTTTCCTTGGCGATCGACTGGCGCAGGAACAGCATGTCGGCGAAGAGTGCGCCGAGGTCGTCATCCTCTGCGGTTTCAGGGGTGGGAAGCTGGTTCAGGTCTGTGGCTGTGTTTTGCATCATCGGTCTCCGCATCGCTGGTGAGACGCTGCGATGCGGAGGTGACGATGGTGTGACGGAGAGCGTGCTGTCTTTGCGTCAGCGCAAGAGCGGGCGGTATTGTTACCGATAGCCGCAGGCGCGCAACTGGTTTTCATAGCGGCTGGCTATGCTTGCGGAGCGTTCCGCCGCAGCGCGGGTGCCGGAGGAGAAATCGCCGCGCGCATAGCCGTTATGGCCGGAATAATAGGCGAGGTAGAGGCGATAGCCGTCCGTCAGGGCGATTCCGTTGCGGTCATGGCTCTTGCGATGATACCAGCCGACGAAATCGATGGCATCGCCGAAATCCGAGCGGCTTGCGCCCCAGCGGCCGGTTTCGTTCTTGTAGGTTTCCCAGGTGCCGTCCAGTGCCTGAGCATAGCCATAGGCCGAGGAGGGGCGCGTCCAGGGAATGAAGCCCAGCAGCATGGTGCGCGGCGGGCGTGCATGGGCGCGGAAACCGGATTCGGTGTAGATTGTCGCCATCAGCACGGGCACGGGCACGCCGTAACGCTGCGATGCCGTATTGGCCTCGCGCGCCCAATTGTTGAAGAGCCCGTCCTTCTGCGCGAAAATGGCGCAGATATTGTCGATCCTGCTGGGTGCCGTGCCGCAACCGGCAAGAACCAGAAGGGCGATGAAGAACGCATAACGCATCGCTAGACCTCTTGTTCCTACATCGGATCTAGCGGGAAAGATTTAATTAAACGTTTAAATGATAAAGTGTCAGAAATTCTCCATTTCCCGTTCCACCTTCGAGAGGAAGGCGGCGCGGGTTTCCGGCGTGCAGTTGTTCATGTCGTAATGCGCGAGAAATCTTACCGGCGCGCCGATCTTGATCTGGGCGCGGATGACGCGGGTGATCACCTTTTTCGGCGGGTTGCCGACCAGAAAGGCCCGCATCGGCGTGCCGCCATAGGTGAGGACGGCGGCGAGTTTCTCGATGTGGCGCAGCGTCGGCGTCAGCTTGCCATCCTCAAGCGCGAAGGACACGCCCGGCAGCCAGACCCGGTCGAAATAGCCCTTCAGCATGGCGGGAAAGCCGAAATTCCACACCGGCGTGCAGATCACGAGGCCCCGCGCGGCTTTCAGCCGTTCCACATAGCTTTCCAGTCCTGCCATGTTTTCCGGATGATCGTGATAGATGCGCCGCCCGTCGGCGGAAAGGACCGGATCGAAGCCTTCCGCATAAAGATCGCAGGCATCCACCTCGTGGCCGGCCCGCGCCAGGCTCTCGCAGGTCTTGCGGAACAGGGCCTTGCCGTAGCTTTCCTCGACGGGATGGGAATGCAGAACGAGTACGCGCATGTCAAAAGCTCCAAGTTGTTGCCCGCCGGCTGCCGCTTTCCGGCCCGATCGGGGTTCAAGTCAAAACTTCCGCGCCGTTTGTCCCAGCACCGCATTCCCTCGCCGCCCAGCCGAGAGAGACACGATGCCATGTGCGTGAACGCATGGGCCGGCGGAGCCGGCCGGGAGTACCTTCGGAATGGATGGGTTGGCGGTTTTCCTGTGGTGTTCTCAGATGGTTGTGCCTGTGGTATCCCCCCGGATAAGGCGGTCGCGATCCTATTCCCCCGCTTCCGCAAACGCCTGCAAACCCGGAAAGAGATAGTTCTTGCCCGCCTTGAAATCGAAGCTCGGGTTCTCCCAGGCAATCATCTTGCCTGGGTTCAGCAGCCCTTGCGGATCGGTTTCCTTCTTGAAGGCAAGCTGCACCTCGTCGGTCTGCTTCATGCCGCCTTCCTCCAGCGTGTAGCGGTGCGGGTTGAAGATCGGGCAGCCGTGATCCTCGTGGATCTTGATGATCTCCTCCAGCCGCTCCTTCGTCGTGTAGCGCACCAGGGGCAGGCCGGCGCATTGCATGTTGCCGTCGAACTTGATGAACTCGAGATGGCCGGGCACTTCGTCGCCGAAGATTTCCACCATCTTGCCGACCTTGGCCACATGGTCCGGGCTCGGATACTGGACCTGCAGATAGGTGAAGGTGGGATCGACCTTCAGCGCGCGCAGCGTCGTGTGGTTCCAGGCAAGTTCATAGGCATGCGGAATGCCCTTCATGCTCTCCACCTTGTCGGAGCGGAACAGGATTTCGCCCTTCATGCGCTCTGTCAGCGCCGTAAATGCATCAATGGAATGGGGCGCCACCATCACCACCACGATCGACTGGCCGCGATGGCGGATGAAGGGTTTGTGGCGCGGGAAATAGTCGTAAGGGATGGGGGCGGCGATCGGTGCGATTTCCTTCAGCAGCAGCCCGTTCTTGTGGGCCAGCACGTCGGAAAAGCGCACCGCATCCATGAAGTCGTCATAGCCGACCAGCACGTCTACCCAGTCATAGGCCGGGGCCAGCGGCATTTCCACCTCGGTGATGATGCCATTGGTGCCATAGGCGTGGCTGACCTTCTGCAGGTCCCAGGCGGTCAGTTCCAGCACGCGCGGCTCGGCCTCCATGGTGACGACACGCAGGCGCAGGATATTGCCGAGATCGCGAAGGCCGCCCCAGTGGATGGAGCCGACGCCGCCGGAGCCGCCGGCGATGAAGCCGCCGATGGTGGCGGTCTGGGCCGTCGACGGGTGGAAGCGCAGTTCCTGGCCGGAATGCGCCTTTGTCTGCTTGTCCAGTTCGGCGATGATGATGCCGGGTTCGCAGATCACGCGGCCGGGATGGATTTCCTTGACCTTGTTCATGTTGATGAGGTTCAGCACGATGCCGCCGGACAGCGGCATGGCCTGGCCGTAATTGCCGGTGCCGGCGCCGCGGGGCGTGACCGGCACGCCATGCGCAAACGCGACCTTCAGCGTGCGGATGACCTCTTCCTCCGATTTCGGCGAGACGACGAGATCGGCGGTGACATTGTCCAGCTCGGCCTTCAGGATCGGCGAATACCAGTAGAAATCCCGGCTCTTCTGGCGCACCAGCGCCGGATTGTCCTCCACCGCGATGCCATCGAGTTCCTGCTTGATTTTCGCGTAATCGGCCATGTCGTCACTCGCTCATGATCGGGTCAAGGTCACGGTAATCCGGCAGGCGGCGGTCGATGCCCATGCCATTCCGCATCACGATGCGGTCCGCCTGCGGACGGGAAAGGAATTCGCTCCAGCGGCGCGCCGAAAACAGCACGAGATCGGCGGGTGCACCGGCGCGGATGCGGCCGAGATCCGACCGGCCCAGAATGTCGGCCGGCGTGGTGGTGACGACGCGGGCGGCCTCATCCAGCGGGTGGTCGAGATGCAGGATGCGCACCGCCTCGCGAAACACTTCCACGGCATCGAGATCGCCATAGGCATAGAAGGGATCGCGCGTGTTGTCGGAAGAGACGGCGGTCTTCACGCCGGCCGCCGCCAGTTCGTGAAACAGCGTCACCCCCCGCCAGCGCGGCGTGCGCCCGGCATGGCGGTCCTGCAGATACATGTTGCACATCGGCAGCGACACGACCGAAAGCCCGGCCTCCGCCACGAGGTCGATGGTGCGTTTGGCGAGCTCGTCGTCCTGTCTCGCCAGCGAGCAGCAATGGCCGACGGTGACTGCGCCCTCAAAGCCGGTCTTCAGCTTGATCTCGGCAATGGTCTTCAGCGTCAGGACCTGCTTGTCCTCGGTCTCGTCCACATGCAGGTCGATGTCGAGGCCGTTGTCGCTGGCGGCGCGGAACAACGTTTCCAGGATCTTTTCGAAGTCGGGCAGGATGCGGGTCGCGCCGCCCAGCAGGCCGCCATGGCGTTTCGTCACCGCGACAATGTCGCCGAACACAGTCTCGTCCAGCACCGCGTCGAGCGGCAGCAGCGAGACGGCCTGCAGGGCGATCCGGCCCTTCCAGTCCTCGCGGATTTCGGAAAACACCTCGAAGGAAATACGGTGCTGCGGCGGCAGGCTGTCCAGATGCGTGCGTATCAGGCCGGTGCCGTGGGCATGGGCCGTCTTCAGCGAGAATTCCATGCGCGCCCGCACATCCTCCGCCGTCCATCGGGCAGCGCGGTCGGCGCCGACATTTTCAAGCGCGCCCATGAAGGTGCCGTCCGGGTTGCGGCGGCGCTCCCAGATATGGCCCTTGTCGAGATGGGTGTGCATGTCGACGAAGCAGGGCCAGACCATGCCGTCGCGCAGATCGGTGCGCGGCAGCGCGGCGGGCGCCGTGCCGGGAGACAGGATGGCATCGACGCGGCCGTTGGCAATCACCAGATCGGCGGATACGAGGCCTTCCTTGGCCGGCGCCGCAAAGCCTTCCACGGCAATGGCGGGCAGGGTGGCATTGGCAAGAACGAAGTGCGGAGCCTTCGGAAGATCGGTGAAGTCCATCAGTTTTCTCTCCGGACGCTGCTTTCGTGCCAGCGGTGCAGCCCAAGCCATGCAATGAAGGAGGTGATGCCGAAGATCACCACGCCAAGCGCCGAGAGCAGCACGAGGGCGGCAAACAGGCGCGGGATGTTCAATCGGTACTGTGCTTCCAGCAGGCGGAAGGCGAGGCCGGATCCGGCACCGGCGGAGCCGGCGGCAAATTCCGCGACCACGGCGGCAATCAGCGACAGTCCGCCGCCGATCCTGAGCCCCGTCATGAAGTAGGGCAGGGAGGCCGGCAGCTTCAGATAGATCAGCGTCTGCCAGCGGGAGGCGCCGTAAAGGTCGAACAGGTTCAAGAGGTTGTGGTCGACGCTCTTCAACCCCTGCACCATGTTGGAGAGAATGGGGAAGAAGGCGACGAGGAAGGCGCAGATGAGGAGGGCAACCTGCGTGGTTGGCGCATAGATGAGGATCAGCGGCGCGATCGCCACGATCGGCGTGACCTGCAGGATCACCGCGATCGGATAGAAGGCCGTCTCGATCCATTTCGACTGGATGAGGAAGATGGCAATCCCGACGCCGCCGATGAGCGCCAGGCCAAGGGCGGCCATGGTGATCTGCGTCGTCACCCACAGCGCCGGTGCGAGCGTGCCCCAGTCCTTGACGAGGGACTGCGCCACGGCGCCGGGGCCGGGGAGGATATATTGCGGCACGCCGGTTGCGGTCACCAGCACCTGCCAGAGGAGCACCAGCGCCACGACGACAAGGATCGGGATCAGGATACGCAGCAGCGTTTCGCGGTTTTTCGCGGCGGAAGCGGCGGTCGGGACGGGAGAGGCCGTGCTCATCAGTGCATCTCCATGGTTTCGCCGCCCATGGCGTCGAGGAGGGCGGCCGACACCTTTTCGCAGGCCGCGCGATAGTCTTCCGAGGCACGGTAGAGCGGCCCCCGTTCGAGGCTGGTCTGCAACGGAAAATCCGCATGCACGCGGCCGGGCCTTGCTTTCATCACCACGATGCGGTTCGCCAGATAGGCGCTCTCGAACACGGAGTGGGTGACGAAGATGACCGTGATGCCGGTATCCCGCCACAGCTTAAGCACGTCATCGTTCAGCTTCTGACGGGTGATTTCGTCGAGCGCGGCAAAGGGCTCGTCCATCAACAGCAGCTTCGGCTTCGTCACCAGAGCGCGGGCGATCGAGACGCGCATCTTCATTCCGCCGGACAGTTCGCGCGGATAGGCCTTCGCGAAATCCTTGAGGCCGACGGTGTCCAGTGCCGTCATGATGGCATCGGCAGCATGGGCCCTCGAAACCCCACGCAGGCGCAGCGGCAGGTAGACATTGCCGAACACCGTCTGCCACGGCATCAGGGTCGGTTCCTGGAAGACGAAGGAGATATCGCCTTCCGGCAGTCCCCTGGCATTGATGCGCGAGGCCGGCCAGTCGATGGTGCCGGTCGTCGTGTCGCCGAGGCCCGCGATGATCCTGAGCGCCGTTGATTTGCCGCAGCCAGACGGCCCGAGCAGGCTAACGAATTCGCCGCCCTCGACGGTCAGCGACATGTCGGAGAGCGCCAGCGTGCCGCTGGAAAAGCTCTTGGAAACGTTGCGCATCACCACCAGCGGACGCTTGTGGGAGGAGCCGGGCGGTATGTCGAGCGATTGCAAATCTGTCATTCCGTCACGCGATCAAAGGGCGGGCCTTCGCTGTTCTTCCGGAAGGTAAGGGCGTCTCACCTCCTCTGTCCTGCCGGACAGAGGAGGTCATTGCGCACCGCCGAGCGATACCGATCCCCTTACTTCTTCAGCGCCATGCCCACGCCCTTGCAGACGAACTTGGTGGTGTAGGCCTTCTTGTAGTCGAGGTCCTTCGGCTCGACGCCGATCGAGACCATTTCATCGAAGAACTGCTTGTAGCGGGCGTCCGTCATGCAGCCGATGCCTTTGGTCAGCGCATCGCCGGATTCCAGGATGCCGTATTCCTTCATCTTGGCGATGGAATAGGCGATCTGACCATCCGTCATTTCCGGATTGTCCTTCTTGATCAGGTCATTCGCCTTCTTATTGTCGCCGTAGATGTAATTGTACCAGCCCTCGATCGAGGCATCGACGAAGCGCTGCACCACATCCGGCTTCTTGTCGATCATGCCCTGCGTGGTGGTGATCATCGTGGAATAGGGGCTGTAGCCGGCATCGGCGAGCAGGAAGACCTTCGGTGCCCAGCCGGCCTGCTTTTCGATCTCATAGGGCTCGGAGGTCAGGTAGCCCTGCTGCGCGGACTTCTTGTCGGCGATGAACGGCGCCGGGTTGAAGGTGTAGGGCTTGTACTGGTTCTCGCGAAAACCCTTGAAGTTCTTCTTCATCCATTCGAAGTAGGTGACGTAGCCGTCCTTGCCCATGAAGATGGTGTCGAGCTTGGCCAGATCCTCGAACTTGTCGACGCCGACACCGGGATGGGCGAGCAGAACCTGCGGGTCCTTCTGGAAGATGGAGGCGACCGACACCATCGGAATGCCTTCCTTGACGGCGTCCATGTCACCCAGCGGCCCGCCCATGTAGAAATCCACCTTGCCGGCAATCAGCAGCGCACGGTTGGCGGCGTTCGGGCCGCCCTGCACGATCTTCACCTTCAGGCCGTATTTTTCGTAGGTGCCGTCGGCAACCGCCTGATAGAAGCCGCCATGCTCCGCCTGGGCCAGCCAGTTGGTGCCATAGGAAACCTCATCCAGCGCATGTGCCGACCCGGCGGCGGCAAGGCCGAAGGCAAGCGCCAGGCCTGCCAGATATGCGTGTGTCTTTCGCAGCTGTTCCATCCGACCGTTCCCTTGTTGTGGTGTGGCGCGTCCCTGCGCCATCCTTTTTTCCATTTCAGCCATTGCTTTCGCGCTTTGAAAAGCATCAAAATTCGCACGGATTGATGCCTTTCAGGCAGCGCTGGCTGCAGGCTTGCATAAAGTGTGCGCCATGGACAAAATTTAAGCAATGGACTTCCGATGCTGCACTCCCGCAAGCTCCAGTATATCGATGAAATTGCCCGCTGCGGCTCCATCCGCAAGGCGGCGGCTCGGCTGAATGTCGCCTCCTCTGCCATCAACCGCCAGATTCTGGCGCTGGAGGAGGAACTCGGCGTGCCGATCTTCGAGCGCATGCCGCGCGGCCTGCGCCTGACGGCTGCGGGCGAATTGTGTATCGAGCATATTCGCGAGGTGCTGAAGGCTTATGACAAGCTGGAAACCCGGGTGCGCGGCCTGAAGATGCCGCAGGCCGGCCGCGTCTCGATGGTGTCGACGGTCGGTCTGGCCGCAGGGCCGATGCCGGAGATCGTGGCGCGCTTCGTGGAGCGGCATCCGCGCATCCGCATCCAGCTTGCCATAGACGGCGCCACCACCACCGCCAATCCGGTGCTGTCGGGCGAGGTGGAGATCGGCATCGGCTTCAACATTCCGGCGACGCCGGGCCTCCGGACGCTGGCAAGCTTCGATATTCCGATCGGCGTCGTGCTGCCGCCCGATCATCGGCTGGCGCAGGATGAAGGGCCGATCGATCTTGCCAAGGTGGTGCAGGAGCCGCTGGTGCTCGCCCAGCCCGGCATGAGCCTGCGCACCATGATCAACCTCATCCTGGCGCCGCTGCCGGTGCCGGTGGAGCCCGTGGTGGAAACCGGCGCGCCGGAAACGCTGCGCCATCTGGTCAAGCGCGGGACAGGCCTCACCTTCCTCAACCCGCTCGATGTGCTGGGCGAATGCCGGCGCGGCGAACTGGTGTTCCGGCCTCTGTCGGAATCCTGTCGCCGGCACCAGCCGATGAAGATTTTTACCCGGGCGCGGGCGACGCTCGATGCGGCGGCGAGCCTGTTCATCGAATTCCTGCTGGCCGAGCTTGGCCAGCAGGTCGCCGAACTGGAGGCGAAGGGCCATGTGCCGCGCCAGGCGGGCGGCGCGGCAGGCCTGCGGGACGAGCAGACGCGCTGAGGCCTGCGGCTGTCAGCGGCTGTAGAGATTGGACAGCGGATAGCGTTCGAGATCGCGCAGCAGTTCGATGAAGCCCGCCACCTGATGGCGGCAGATGGCGGCCCCCTTTTCGGCGGTGCCGGCACTCGCATTGCCGACCACGCCATGCGGGTTGAGATCGTGGGCGATCCAGGCGAGCGAATGCGGGGGCAGCGGCTGCAGGAAGCGGGACTGCGCCTTCATCTCCTCCGCCCGCGAGCGGAAATCCTCGGCCTTGTCCATCCGCACCAGCTCGGGGCGGAAATGCAGCATCAGCGATGTTTCCACTTCGCCGCCATGGATGCCGAAGGCCTGTTCGTGCGCGCTGATCATGCCATCGGGATGGCCGAAGCGCGCCCATTGGGTGGCAACGACCGCCATGCCGAACCGCACGCGGATCTCGCGCGCCACGATGTTCATGATATCGAGATTGCCGCCATGCGAATTGACGATCACCATCTTGCGCAGGCCCGCTTCCGCCACCTTGCCGCCGATCGCCGTCCAGGCAGGGATGAGGATGTCGGCGCCGAGCGAGAGCGTGCCGGGGCCATAGATGTGTTCGTTCGCCTTGCCGATTTCCTGGGTGGGCAGCACCAGGATGTCGAGATCCTCAGGCAATTGCCGCTGCAATTCCGCCAGCATGCCGTTGGCGATGGCAACGTCGGTGGCGATCGGCAGATGTGGTCCGTGCTGCTCGGTGGAGGCGATCGGCAGCACCGCGATCGTCGTGTCCGGCGCAAGGGCTGCAAAATCATGCGTGTTGAGTTCGTTCCAGTAAAACGGCTTGCGCTTTGCCTCACCCATGGCTGTTCTCCTTCTGCGACCCTCCCTCGATAAGCCAATCTGAGCGCATGCGAAAAGCGCCAAATTCCGTGCGGCTCGTTGCCTTTTTGCGCGCGCTTTCAGACTGCCGCCTGTGCTCATTCTCGATTCGGGAAAAAATCGGGTTTCGCTAAAATTGCGGCCATCCGCTTAAACGCCCTTCAAAAAGAAAGGGATTATAGCTGTGCCATGGCTGGAGCAGAGGCTCCGGGCGACCCGGAAGACAAGGGTCGTTGAACCGAAACGAAACGGTGAGAACGCCGTTCGACACGACAGGGCGACCATGATGAAGACCTCTTTCCTGACTGCAGCGATCCTGGGACTGACCGTTTCCATCGCCGGCATGGCCGAGGCCGCAGGGCCGGGTGGCCTGGCACGCTCCGCCTTTCATGGGGTGATGCCGCAGGCGGCGGTCGCCTCGGTCAAGCCCGCGCCAAAACCCTACGAGACGGATTATGCCGCGGTGCAGAGCCTCAACATCGCCGTCAACGAAAGTTTTGGCGCGCTGGATTCCTATTTCGACGGCTTTGCCGGGGATCGCGCGCCTGCCGGCCTCTGCAGCGATTGCGCCCGCATCAAGCAGGACGAGATGATTCGCCGTGGTGCGCCCAAAGACAGCCTTCGCATCGGCTATCTCATGGACGCCGATGGCTTCATGCAACGGGTTCTGGTGCTCGACAGCGAGAACGGCACCATGGTTCTGGACAACCGCATGCCCGGCGCCTGAGCCGCCGCGGCCTGTCAAACCCAGCAACCGGCGGGATTATCGTTCCGCCGGTTTTCCGCGTTCGGCAAGGGCGATGCCGCCGAGCGCCAGCACCAGCGCCACCACGTGGAAGAGGTGCAGTTCCTCTCCGATGATCACCACCGACAACAGTGTTCCGAAGACCGGCACCAGGTTGATGAACAGGCCGGCGCGGTTGGCACCGATATGGATGATGCCCTGCACATAAAAGATCTGCGCCACCAGGGAAGCAAAGACGGCTGTGTAGAGCACTGCGATCCATCCCGGTGCATCCGGCCACATCATCGTGTTGCGCGCATGTTCCCAGGCGACCAGCGGCAGCGTGCAGACAAGCGCTGCCAGGGCCGGGATCGCCATCAGCGTGCGCCAGTCCACCTGCGGCCGCCAGCGCAGCGCAATCGTATAGGCGGCATAGGCCGCGACCGCGATCAGCATCAGCCCGTCGCCGAAATTGACGGAGAGCGAAAGAAGCGTCTTCAGGTCGCCATGCGAGGCTGTCAGCGCCACGCCGACCAGCGTCAGAGAAAAGCCAAGAACCTGCGCTAGCGAGACACGGATGCGAAACAGGATGAAATTGGCGAGGAAGATCAGAAAGGGAATGCCGGCCTGCTCGATCGTGACGTTGATCGCGGTGGTGTAGTGCACGGCGCTGTAAAGCAGCACGTTGAAGGTGGTATAGCCCACCGCGCCGAGGAAGATCAGCACCGGCAGATGCCTCTTGGCCACCGGCCAGTCGCGCTTCAGTTGCGGCAGCGAGATGGCGAAAATGATGGCTGAGGCCAGCGCCCAGCGCCACATCGTCAGCATCATCGGGCTCACATGTCCGACGGCGAGCTTGCCCACCACGGCATTGCCGCCCCAGCAGAGCGTCGCGACGATGAGGTAGGCATAGGCTTTGATATGCAAGGCGTCCCTCCCGGACCTGACGCGAAAGATCGGTGCCTTCCGGTCGTTTTGTTGCCGCAATAAACGCTGATGTGCGGGCCTGTCACGCAAAAACGGGCGAAAAGGTCACAAACGGGTCGCATTCCCGTAAATGACACAGTATAGATGCGCCGGTTTGGGCGGGTGCCAGAGGCCTCGCGACGGAGCAGGAAAGCTAAGATATGACGAATGTCGTGGTAGTCGGTTCGCAATGGGGTGACGAGGGCAAGGGCAAGATTGTCGATTGGCTCTCCGAGCGCGCCGATATCGTGGTGCGCTTCCAGGGCGGTCACAATGCGGGCCACACCCTGGTCATCGATGGCGTGAGCTACAAGCTCTCGCTTCTGCCGTCTGGCGTCGTGCGTCCGGGCAAGATGGCCGTGATCGGCAATGGCGTTGTCGTCGATCCGCATGCGCTGATCGCCGAAATCGGCCGCCTGAAGGTGCAGGGCGTCGAAGTGACCCCGGCCAATCTGCGCATCGCCGAAAATGCCACGCTGATTCTCTCCCTGCACCGCGAACTGGACGGCATGCGCGAAGATGCTGCCACCAACAGCGGCACCAAGATCGGCACCACCCGCCGCGGCATCGGCCCGGCCTATGAGGACAAGGTCGGCCGCCGTGCGATCCGCGTCATGGATCTCGCCGATCTCGACGCGCTGGAAGGCAAGGTCGAGCGGATCCTCACCCATCACAACGCGCTGCGCCGCGGCTTCGGTGCCGCCGAAGTGGAGCACAAGACGATCATGGAGGAGCTGACCTCCATCGCCGACCAGGTGCTGCCCTTCATGGATTCGGTGTGGAACATGCTGGACAAGGAGCGCCGCAAGGGCGCGCGCATTCTGTTCGAGGGCGCGCAGGGCTCGCTGCTTGACATCGACCATGGCACCTATCCCTTCGTCACTTCGTCCAACACGGTGGCCGGTCAGGCGGCCGCTGGCTCCGGCATGGGCCCGGGCGCGCTCGGCTATATCCTCGGCATCACCAAGGCCTACACGACCCGCGTCGGCGAGGGCCCGTTCCCGACCGAGCTGAAGGACGAGATCGGCCAGTTCCTCGGCGAAAAGGGCCATGAATTCGGCACCGTGACGGGCCGCAAGCGCCGCTGCGGCTGGTTCGACGCGGCGCTCGTGCGCCAGTCGGTCGCCACCAACGGCATCACCGGCATCGCGCTCACCAAGCTCGACGTTCTCGATGGTCTCGACGAGCTGAAGATCTGCGTCGGCTACAGGCTGGACGGCCAGGAAATCGACTATCTGCCGGCCGCGCAGGCTGCGCAGGCCCGCGTCGAGCCGATCTACATCACGCTGGAAGGCTGGAAGGAATCGACCGTCGGCGCCCGCAAATGGGCGGATCTGCCGGCGCAGGCAATCAAGTATGTGCGTCAGGTGGAAGAGCTGATCGGGGCCCCGGTGGCGCTGTTGTCCACCAGCCCGGAGCGGGACGACACCATACTTGTGACCGACCCGTTTGAAGACTAAGGTTCAGCGCTATCTACCTTTTCACTCGGCCGTCGAGCCGGTGATCAAGAGAAAGTATCAATGGCTGATTTTGTAGCGGTTATTCGCCGGGCCGTGGACGGGCTGGCGAACAATACACCCGAGATGCGCATCCGGGTTTACGAAAAGGCACGCGGCGCCGTCCAGCGGCAGCTGGAGAACATGAAGCCGCGCCCGACGGATGACATGCTGCGTCGCCAGATGGAAAAGCTGGAGGCCGCGATCCGGGAGGTCGAGGCCGAACATGCGGAAGCCTTGCCTGCCCTGGACGAGCCAGCGCCCGCTGCGCTTGCCTTTCCCGCGCAGCCCCAGACGGCTGTCGAGCCAGAGCAGCAGCATGAGCCGGTCTATGCCGCGCCTGCGCCATCCGCCCATGTCGATCCGGTCGCCGCGCCTGACGCCGAACCGCAGCGGGATTTTGCACCGGCAGAGCAGGATGCCTATTCTGCCCCGCAGCACGTGGAGCCGACCGCCTACGATGCGCCCGTCCACGATGCGCGGGAGGAGTCTTCCGCTGCCGGGTACGATCGCGCCTATGCCGATGAGGCCGAGACTGCGCCCGTGCGGCCGGAGCCAGAGGCGCCCGTTTCGCAGGCTGTCTTCGGGGAGGCGCGCCACGAGGAGCCCGTATGGGCCGCGCCTGTCCGGGTCGAGCCTGTCCGGGTCGAGCCGGAGGAGCCGTCCTATTCTCCGGCCTATGCCGATGCATCCGAAGCCGTTTCGGTGGATTATGCGCCGCCGGCCGAGGTGGCTGAAGAGCCATCGCGTGGGTTCGAGCCTGAACACGACGACCTGGCACCGGCTCCAGCGCAGTTCTCTGGCCCCGATGGTCGCGACACGCCGTTCGGCCAGCCGGTGTCCACCGTATCGGGCGACCCCTTTGCCGATGACGAACCGGCCTACGCGCCCTTTGCGCGAGCCGATGCGTCGCGGATGCCGGAACCGCCGCTGGCGATGCCGGAACGTCCGGAGCCTGTCTATCCTGTCTATGATGGCCCGCAGCGTCCGCGCTCGCTGGCAACGCCGGTCTGGCCCGACGCGCCGTCGACTGCGCCGAGCATTGCCGAGGAGCCGTTTGGCTCCGACGAGCCCGAGGTGGCAGCCACAAGCCATGCGGAGGCGTTGCCTGCCGATCATGCCTGGCATGCCTCCGCGCATCAGGATTTGCCTGCCCATGATGCAGGCGCAGACGATCACGCGCAGTCTGCCGCGACCTCGCATTGGCCGGAAGATACAAGCTGGAAACAGGACCAGAACTGGGAAAGCGTGACCGCTGCTTCCGTCGAAACGCCGGCGCGCGCGGCAGGTCTTGATGACCGCGAAGCGGCCGAACTGTTCGAGGCCCATTTCGACGAGCCCGCCCGTGCCGAAGCGCATGTGGAAATGCCGGCGGTGACCGGCTTCCCGGATTTCCCTGCCACTGCGGCGACCAAAGCCAGGGGCGCGGCCGAGCCGGAGCCGCATGATCCCCTGGCGACCTATCTTCAGCCGCTCAATGCACAGGCCAAGGCCAAGGTGGAACCGAAGCCGGCTGCTCCGGCGGCTGCGGCCGCCGGCGATCCCTGGAATGATCTGGAGCAGTTGATCGGCTATGACCGCGATGGCGAGGCGAAGGCTGCCCGCGCTGCCGATGGGCCGCCGGATGAAGAAGACCTGGCCGGCATGACCATGCCGACGCGCCCCTACCGGGTGCAGCCGAAGCCGAAGCGCAGCTATGGCAAGATCCTGCTTGCCGTGGTGGGGCTCTGCCTGGCGGCCGGCGGCGGATTTGCGGTGTGGAAGAACCGCACCACACTCGACGAACTGGTCGAGAATGTCACCGGTGGCGCCATCCAGCCTCCGGTCGAACCGGCCAAGACGCCTGCTGCCACGCAGGGCGCAACGACGGCCGCCGCACCGGCCGCCGGCAACGGCGCGACCCCGGCACCGGCCAATGCGCCGGCCGCCAGTGCGAATGCCGGTCCGACGAAGTTCACCCAGCGGCTTCTCGCCAACGGCACGGAAGTGGATACGGGCCCGGGCGGTCCGTCCGTCGGGGCGCCAGGCCAGTCGATTGCGCAGGCGAGCCCGCCGGCCGCTGGTGCCGATGCACCCGCCGCAGGCGCAGCCGCACCGTCTGCGCCTGCAAACCCGGCAGCGCCCGCCGCACCGGCAGCTGGCACGCCGCCGGCAGCAACGCCCGCCGCAGCCGGCGAGAAGATCTTCCTCTACGAGGAAAAGATCGGCCAGTCCTCGCTGACCTCGATCGCCGGCACCGTGACCTGGTCGCTGCAGAACGAGACCGGCGACGACGGCAAGCCGCAGCCGGTCGTGCAGGGTCGCATCAGCGTGCCCGAGCGGGGCATGACGGCGCTGCTGACCTTCAAGCGCAACACCGATCCTTCGCTGCCGGCCAGCCATCTTGTGGAGTTCGTCTTCTCCTTGCCGCCGAATTTCGAAGGCGGCTCGATCGAAAGCGTGCAGCGCATCTCGATGAAGCAGAGCGAGCAGGACCGTGGCGATCCGCTGGTGGCCGTGCCGGCCAAGATCACGCCGGACTTCCACATGATCGCGCTCAACGATTTCCCGGATGCCCGCGCCCGCAACATGGACCTGCTCAAGTCGCGCAACTGGCTGGACGTGCCGATCATCTATGGAACAGGACGCCGTGCGCTGCTGACGCTGCAGAAGGGACCGGAAGGCATCAAGGCCTTCGACGAGGCGATCCGCGGCTGGGCCGCGCTCTCGCCGCCACAGGGCCAGTAATCCTTTTCAAGACCGTTTTCCTGGATCCGCCGGAGACCTCTCCGGCGGATCCAGTCGTTTCCGGATTGGGCGTCCGCGACCACACAAAAGCCGCGCTTGCCGTGGATCACCGGCTATCGAGGCGAAGAGCAGGTGGACCATGGCGGTGGCTGAGGGACAAGAGCCGGCGATCGAGGTGAAATCCATCGGCAAGGCTTTCGGCTTCGGTGCCGCGAGCATCAAGGCGCTGGACGATCTGACGCTTTCCATTCCCAGGGGCTGTGTCTATGGCCTGCTCGGGCCGAACGGCGCAGGCAAGAGCACCCTTTTACGCATCATCGCTGGCCTGGTGCGGCCGGATCGCGGTGGGGTTTCCCTGTTTGGCGAAGAGGCAGGTCCGCAAAGCCGGCGCCGCATCGGCATGCTGATCGAGTCACCCTCCTTCTATCCCTTCCTGACCGCCCGCGAACATCTGGAGATGTTTGCCCGGCAGGCGGGCACGGTAGATCGGGTCGCGCCGGTCCTTTCGCGCGTCGATCTCGTCCGGGCAGCCGACAAGAAGGTGTCCGGTTTTTCGCTTGGCATGAAGCAGCGGCTCGGCATCGCCTGTGCTCTCGTCTCTCAGCCGGAGGCCGTGATCCTCGACGAGCCGACCAACGGGCTCGATCCCGACGGCATTCTGGAGATGCGCGCGCTGCTTCTGGATCTCGCCCGGCGCGAGGGCATCACAGTCCTTTTGTCCAGCCATCTGCTGGACGAGGTGGAGCGCGTCTGCGATCGCGTCGCCATTCTTCGCCGTGGCCGCCTTGCCGCCGAAGGCGCGGTGGCCGAGCTTCTCGACCGGCAGGGCCGCTTCTGGCTGAAGGTGGACGAGCCGGAGCGCGTGATGCACGCCCTTGCCGGGCGCGGCGAACCGGGTGAGGGGGGCCTCTTCGTGCGAGTGGAGGAGGCGGAGGTGCCGGACCTCATCCGGACCCTGGCGGTTGCCGGCATCCGTATCCACGAGGCCAAATGGGTGAAGCCGGACCTCGAAACTGTCTTTCTGTCGCAGACGCGGGAGGTTGGGCCATGAGAGGGCTTCTCTCCGGTGAATGGCTGAAGCTGATGCGCCAGCCCTCGCTGTTGTTCTGGGGCTTCCTGTCGGTGCCGCTGCTGTCCATCCTGTTCAAGCTTTTGATGGAGGGGCTGGTCCTCATGCGGACCGGCCGCCACAATGATGCGCCTGTCGATCTGTTTCTCTCGGCCGCGCACGCCATGGGGCTTTCCGGCAATTCCATGGGCCATCTGCTCTATGCCTTCGGCACGGCCTCCGTGCTCTCCTTGGAATATCGCTTCGCCACCTGGCGGCTGCTGGTGCCGCGCCACGCGCGTGGCCGGCTTCTTGCCGCCAAGTTCATCCTCTGCCTCGGGGCGATCTCAGCCGGTCTGGCCGTTGCCGTGCTTGGCGACATGGTGCTGAACGCCATGCTGTCCATCGCCAATGGTATGGGCCTTGCGGGCGTCGTCGTGCGGCTGGCGTCGCTCCCCTTGCTGGCGACAGCGTTTGCGATCGCGCTGCTCGAACTGGCTGTCCTGACAGCGCTGGCCTTCGTCCTTGTCGTCGCCACACGCTCGCTGATGGGGGCCGTCATCCCCACCTTCCTGCTTGCGATCGGCAGTTCGCTGCTGCAGGTCTATCTCGGTTCGGACAGCGACGGCATTCCGCTGCCGGCCTATGGCGCGCAGGCGCTGCGTGACTGGCTGTTCTCGCAGGCTTCTGTCGAGGCAGGCCTGCTCGGCCTTGCCATGCTGGCCGGCTGGCTGGCGGTGCTTGGGACCCTCATGCTCGTCGCCTTTTCGCGCCAGCAGCTTTCCAGCGAGTAGCCGGCAGGGCGCGGTCTCGCGCAGCCATAACGGAAAATGCCGCCCGGAGGGGCGGCTTGCCGTTGGCTCGAAGGGTCACGCAGGTCTTACGCGTCGACGACGCGCAGTGCCTTGGCCTGTGCGAGAGCTTCCTTCTGCACGGCCTCCTGCACCTTCTCGAAGGCGCGCACTTCGATCTGGCGAACGCGCTCGCGGCTGATGTCGAACTCGGCGGAGAGCTCTTCCAGCGTGACAGGATCTTCGGCAAGGCGGCGTGCCTCGAAGATGCGGCGTTCACGCTCGTTCAGCACGCCAAGCGCCTTTTCCAGAAGGCGGCGGCGGGTTTCCAGCTCGTCCTGCTCGATCAGCACGTCTTCCTGGCTGTCATGGTCATCCACCAGCCAGTCCTGCCACTGACCGGATTCGCCTTCGGTCGCCCGGATCGGCGCGTTCAGCGAGGCATCGCCGGACAGGCGGCGGTTCATCGAAACGACTTCTTCCTCGGAGACGTTCAGCTTGGTGGCGATCTCCTTGACCTGGTCCGGCTTCAGATCGCCTTCGTCAATGGCCTGGATGCGGCCTTTCAGGCGGCGCAGGTTGAAGAACAGGCGCTTCTGGTTGGCTGTCGTGCCCATCTTCACCAGAGACCACGAGCGAAGGATATATTCCTGGATCGAAGCCTTGATCCACCACATGGCATAGGTGGCCAGACGGAAGCCGCGTTCCGGATCGAATTTCTTGACCGCCTGCATCAGGCCGACATTGCCTTCGGACACGACTTCGCCGATCGGCAGGCCGTAGCCGCGATAGCCCATGGCGATCTTGGCCACGAGACGCAGATGGCTCGTCACCAGCTGATGGGCGGCATCACGGTCGCCATGCTCGGCATAGCGCTTGGCAAGCATGTATTCCTGCTGCGGCTCCAGCATTGGAAACTTGCGGATTTCATCCAGATAGCGGTTCAGGCCGGCTTCGCCGGCGGTAATCGATGGCAGAGTATTGCGGGCCATAAAGCACCCCCTTCTGATCTTTTTGCGGCTCCCATGGGCACGATCTGAGCGGTCCCGGAGGCGAGCCATCTGGTGCGGGTCTTCCCTCGACCCCGCACCTATCCACCTGACAGATAAGTGCGGCGCAACCGTGATTCAAGCAAAGCCCTCTGCTCACGTCCTCGTTATCGCATTACGTGCAGGGCGGCATCTGGATCATGTCAGCGGTAGGCCCGCTCGGAAAGTCCCCGCATGCCGGAGCGGCGCATCAGCTCGTAGAGCATGCGCCTGCGGATCGGGTCGTGCAGCCGCACGACAGGAGAGCCGAGAAAGGTGGTGTCCGTCCGCTCGAAGGCAGAGAGGTCGGGCGCCTGGCGGATCGTTTCGGCATAGGTGGCATGAAAGGTGCGGCGGCAGACATAGGTCTTGTACTTGGTCATGCAGAAGGCGGCGAAACGGTCCTGATGCGTGCGCAGGAAATCCGCGACCCCCACCGTCACCTCCGGCCAGGCGGGATTGAAGGTGTCATCGAAGACGATGACACCGTGATCGGCAAGGCAGGCCATGGCAAGCGCGCTGTCGGCAGCGACATGGTGCAGATGGTGACCACCATCGATGCTGAAGAAGCGAACGGGGCCGACGCGGCTGGTAATGTCGCAGGGGCGAAGCGTCGTGCTGTCGCCACGGATCACCAGCTGGTGGTCGACCGGCAGACCGAGGCGCGCGCCATTCTCGAGGAAGCGGCGATATTGACCAGGTGCGCCGTCCTCGTCTCCTTCCAGATCGAAGAGATCGATCGCCAGAACCTTGCTCTCGGGTCCGGCGAGGTGGCGCAGCAGGAAATAGGAGCGGCCGTAATAGATCCCTATCTCCGCCAGGCCGCCGATCGCACCATCCTGCTGCTGCTTATGGAGAAGGGTGGAAAAGACCAGGGCATCCGGCGGATCGATATAGCCCTCGACCGCCTGCAGCGCGTCGAAGATGAATTTCCGGCTCTCACCGTTCATCGTCACTTCCCTCTCTGGTTGTTCCTCGGGCGCCGCGACAAAGACACGGATCGTCCGCCCCACGTCCCGGCAAGGTTTGAACGATGTTGGGTTTCAAGGCCTTGCCGGCCGAGGAAAAGGAGGGAAGAGCATTGGAGCGAAATTGGGGCGCAGCCGGACCGGGTATATTGCTGCCGGGATTGCTGAAATATGCGACCCAGGGTGGCGTAATGCGCGTGGCTGTAGGGTTGTGCGGCGCGGATGTGTCCACGCCGTGCATGATCATTTTCTGATGTTTGGGCGCGCCGCGGGCTGCCGTCAGGCGCGAAGCGCCGCGAGCAGCTCTTCCATGTCGTCGGGAACCGGCGCCTCGAATTCCATAACCTCGCCGCTGCGGGGATGTTCGAAGGCCAGAAGATAGGCGTGCAGCGCCTGCCGGCGGAAGCGGTTCACAACCTTGCGGGCGTCGTCCGGCAGAAGGTTGGCCTTGGTCTTGAAGGCTGCGCCGTAATCGGGATCGCCAAGCAGGGGATGGCCGATATGGGCCATGTGCACGCGGATCTGGTGCGTGCGCCCGGTTTCCAGCCGGCACTCCACCAGCGAGGCGAGGCAGTTGGCGTCCGGCGTCTCGTGGAAGCGTTCAACGACCTCGTAATGCGTCACGGCCTCGCGTGCGTCCGCGCTTTCCTCGCGCTTGACGGTGCGCTTGGTGCGGTCGGCGCTGGAGCGGCCGAGCGGCGCGTCGATCGTGCCGCGCAGCTGGCGCGGCCGGCCCCAGACGAGCGCCAGATAGGCGCGTTCCAGCTCGCCGGTGCGGCCATGATCGGCAAATTGTGCGGCCAGATGCCGGTGCGCCACGTCGTTCTTGGCCACCACCATCACGCCGCTGGTTTCCTTGTCCAGCCTGTGCACGATGCCGGGGCGCTTGACGCCGCCAATGCCGGAGAGGCTGTCGCCGCAATGATGGATCAGCGCATTGACCAGCGTGCCGGTCCAGTTGCCGGCGGCCGGATGCACGACGAGACCGGCGGGCTTGACCACCACGATCAGGTCGTCGTCCTCGTAGAGAACCTCGATCGGAATGTTCTCGCCCTTGGGCTCCGGATCTTCCGGTTCCGGCAGCACGAGTTCGACCACGTCGCCCGCGGCGATCTTCTTCTTCGGTTCGGTGCAGAGCGTGCCGTTCAGCGTGACGGCGCCCTGTTCGATCAGCGCCTTCATGCGGCTGCGCGAAAAATCGCCGCCCATCTCGGCAGTGATCCACGCATCCAGCCGTCCTTCGGCATCCTCGCCGGCGCAGAGCACTTTCCTTGGCGTCGCGCCTTCGTTAAAGGGGTCGTTCATTTCTTGTATCCGATGACTGTCAAACCGAAGGACGCCCGCACGATGGCCCATCACGATCCCGAGCAACAGGAAGACGAGCCGCTCGATCCGGTGATGGAAAACGTCCGGCGCAAGATGGTACGCCTGCAACTGGTGTCCGGCGGCATCATGTTCGTCAGCCTTATGGCCGTGTTGATCGCGGTTGTCTACAAGGTGCGCAGCCAGCCGGCTCCGGCGCCGGCTGCCGTTTCGGCCTCGGCGGGCTTTTCGGTGCCGGCCGACCAGCCGCTCTCCGCCACCGTCCACCTGCCGCCGGGCTTTGCCGTGCAGTCGGTCTCGCAGTCCGGCAGCCAGATCCTGTTCTACGGCACCGTCAACGGCGTGCGGAAGGCAATGATCTTCGACCTCGCTGTCGGTCGTGTCGTTGCCGATGTCACGGTCGCCGAACGCTGATATGAGCATGCGCCCGGCGCCGATCCGCATCGACAGCGCAGACGATCCGCTGATCGCGCCCTTCTGCAAGATCCGCGAGCGGGATCTGGTCGGACGCGAGGGCGCCTTCATCGCGGAAGGCACGGTCGTGCTGCGCATGCTGGCCGCTGCCCATGCGAAGAACGGGGCGATCCGGGCGGAGAAAATCCTGCTTCTCGAAAACCGGCTGGAGGGCGTCGCCGATATTCTCGCAGCGTTTCCGCCCGACGTGCCGGTCTATGTCGCCTCAGGCCCGGTGCTCGATGCCATTGCCGGCTTCCACCTGCATCGCGGCGTGCTGGCGCTCGGCCGCCGCGAAGAGCCGCCGGGCATCGACGATCTCCTTAACGGGCTGACCGAGCCCACGCTTGTGGTCGTTGCCTGCGGCATTTCCAATCACGACAATATCGGCTCGATCTTCCGCAATGCGGCGGCCTTCGGGGCCGGTGCCGTGTTGCTGGACGACAGTTGCTGCGATCCCCTCTATCGCAAGGCGCTGCGTGTGTCCGTAGGCTCGGTGCTGAGTGTCCCCTATGGGCGGGGCGGAACGCCGCTTGCGTTGCTCTCGGCGCTGCAGACGCGCGGCTTTTCCGTCTGGGGGCTTTCGCCGCGCGGCGCAACCGATATCCGCGCCATTGCCCCGTCTTCTCGAATGGCGCTCGTGACGGGGACGGAGGGCGAGGGACTGCCGGCCGCCGTGCTGGATCGTTTCGGCAGCGCCCGCATTCCGCAACGACCGGGGCTCGACAGCCTCAATGCGGCGACAGCCACCGGTGTCGCGCTCTACGAAATCGCAAGGTTGCAGGGACAGATCTGAGAGGCGTCCTGCGGCCGAGAACACGCCGCCTCACTTGTCCCTCAGGCCTCGGTGCCGGCCGCGTTCAGCGTGGCGATCGACTGGCGGGTGCGGGCGGCAAGGCTTGCCGCATCCGTCTCGTTCCGGTCGGCGTCATCGCGGCTGGCCAGGGGCTCGCGTTCAAGGATCGACAGGATCGGCGAACCGGGTCCTTCGGCGGCGGCCGTCAACGCCACCATGTCGGCCGCCATCTCCGCCAGTTCGCGGCGCAAGACCTCATCACGTTCGGGAGTTGCCGCCCCGGCCAGTGCGTCGCCGAGGCTTGCGCTTCGGAGGCTGAGTGCATCCGCCTGCTCTTTCACGTCTGCCATGGCCTGTGCATCCTCCGAGGGGGCTGTGAGTGTCGGTGCCTCGAGCGGCGGCATCCGCTCCAGGCGGGGTTCGCGCCGTCTTGTCGAGACGGCTTTTCGCTCCGCCTGCATGGCCTTCTTGCGGGGCAGGGGATAGCTGCCGGTGACCGGCTCGTGCCATTCGACGGCGGCTCCGCCGGCGCGGCCGCGCAGCCGTTCGATCTCCTGCAGGCGGCGCTCCAGCGCGTCCTGGGTGTCGGCCTTCTCGGCCGCTTCCTGCGCCAGCTTTTCCTCCAGCCGGGCCACCCGCGCTTCCTCGCGCGACAGTCGCTGTTCGGCGTCCCTGGCGCGTCTCGTCATCTGCTTCAGCTCGCCGCGAAGGCTCTCGCCTTCGTCGCGCAGGCTGGCCAGCCGCTGCTTGAGGTGCTCGGATGCCGTTTCGCTGGTGGAGAGATTGATGTTCAGATGATCGAGATCGAGCGTCAGCTTCTGCACGCGCGCCCGCAGTTTCTCGATCTCGGCATCCTTGGCGGCGGCACCGGTTTCGACCGAGCGTAGCGCCTCCTTCAATTGCTGGATGAAGCCCTCCTCACGCCGCAGGCGCGACCGCAGGTCAGCCGCCTCGATGCTCATCTCCTCGATCTGCATCGTCATTTCGTGCTGGCTTGCACCGAGGTTGGCGGCCTCCTGCGTCAGCCGGTCGGAGGCGAGCTGAAGCCGGAGACTTTTCTCGCGCTCTTCCGTCAGTTCCTGGCGCGTGCGGGCGTTTTCGGCGGCATAGACCGCGCGCGCCATGTCGCGCTGGGCGCGCACCTCCGCGGGGCTGATCGGCATCGTCGCCTTGAGGCGGTCTTCGGTGTAGCGCACGATGCGCCGGTGCACCGGCGAGGCCAGCACCATGACCAGCAAGGTCGCGCTCAGAAAGCCGAGGCCGTAAAGAAGCGCGAACTGGATCACGAGCGTCCCATCCCGGAGTGCCGAATATTAGATAGAGCTAGAGGATCGCGGGCCTCGGGACAACGGGTGGCGCAAAATCTGCCTCGCCTGTGTCCCAAAGGCCGCGCGATCGCGCGAATTTCCCGGATGTCTCAGAAGGGGTTCCAGGTCGGGGCCTGGGTGAACTTGAGATAGCCGACATTGACCCCGAGGCGCGCGCCGACACCGGTGCGGATCGGCACGATCAGCACATTGCCGTTGCGCAGCGCCGTCATGCCGACGCCGGCGACGACGAAGGCCGAGCCGCTGACGCCGCCATAACGCTGGTAGAGCGTGTCGATGGACGGAAGGTTATAGACCAGCATCATGGCACGGGTACCCTGGCCGCCGTAATCGATACCGAGCGAGGGGCCTTGCCAGAAGGCCGGATGCTGGCCGGCATTCTTGGTGTAGAGCTGGCCCTCGCCATAGGTCAGGCCCGCGATGAAGGCACCGGAGCCTTCCTGGCCGAGAATATAGCCGTTCGGCAGGCCATATTTCTGGAAGGCATTCTCGACCACCTTGGCAAGCGCACCGCTGGTATTGCCGAAGAAACTGTGCCCGGCATCGACGATTTCCTGCACCGAATATTGTTCGCCGGACTGCTGCTGAGCCTGTGCCGGCGATACCGGCATGACGGCGAGAAGGGCCATCATCGGTACGGCAAACAATCGGGCGAGGGCGAAAAATCTCTCGAAACGCATTGGCCTGTCCGTTTTTATTGATCCATTAATGCCTGCGATCGCGGCTTAACCATCTTGCGACGATCCTGTTAACAACCGGTTTACCAAAAATGGTGTCATTATGGCGGAAAGACAGGCGGTTCGCGCCGCGATGCCAACTTCACGCAACATTGTCGTGAGACAGAACGCTCCATCTTCAGACGCAGGACCAGGAAACCCAAGATGCCGAAGAATCCGAACCTTACCCTCAGCGGTCCCGATCTGGCAGCGCTCCTGTGCAGTCGCGTCTGCCATGACGTGATCTCGCCGGTCGGCGCCATCAACAACGGCCTCGAGCTGCTGGACGAAGGCGGCGCCGATGCCGATGCGCTCGATCTCATCCGCACCTCGGCGCTGAATGCCTCCGTGCGGCTGAAGTTTGCCCGGCTTGCCTTCGGCGCCTCGGGCTCCGTCGGCGCCTCGATCGATACCGGGGAGGCGGAAAAGGCGGCCAAGGATTTTGCTGCTGCCGAAAAGAAGACCGAGGTCAGCTGGAGCGGTCCGCGCGCCATCATTCCGAAGAACCGCGTCAAGCTGCTGCTCAACCTGTTCATGGTCGCCTACAGCGCCATTCCGCGCGGCGGCTCGATCGATGTCGCGCTCGAAAATCCGGAAACGGACGCCCGCTTCACGCTGACCGTCAAGGGTCGCATGCTGCGCCTGCCGCAGAAATATGTCGAACTGTGCAACGGCACGGCCGAAGAACTGGCCGATGCGCATACGATCCAGCCCTATTACACGGTGCTGCTGGCCGAGGAATGCGGCATGCGTCTCAGCCACGTGGTGGAGGACGACCACATTCTCTTCATTGCCGAGATGGCGGCGTAAACCGGAGCGCTGGTCAGTAACGCTTCATTAGCCGGGACGAATTATCCTGAAATGCGAGCCTTGCACAGACAAGGCCAGGATGTCGTTCCGGGTGGGAGTGGACCATGCAGCGCCTGATGATTGCCGACAGTTCCGATGTCGTGCGCACGGTTGCCAAGCGCATCCTCTCGGAACTCGGCTTCCTGGTTGCCGAAGCCGGTAGCGATCGCGAGGCCCTGATCGGCTGCCAGGCGGAAATGCCGGCTATCCTGATCGTCGATGCTGGCCTTGAAGGGGCGCTGGACCTGATCTCCCGCGTCAAGGCGCTGCCCGAGGCCAAGCGCGTGCGCATCTATTACTGCGTCATCGAGGCGGACCTGAAGAAGATGATGCTCGGCAAGCGGGCAGGCGCCGATGATTTCCTGCTGAAACCCTTCGATCGCAAGATTCTGGCGGCCGTGTTCGGTGCCTATGCCGCCGCTGCCTGACGCAGCAGAACCTTTTCCTTTTCGTCGGCAGACAAGGCAGACGGTCGGACTGTCCGTGTCGCCTTGCCGTGTCCAGCCGCCTTGGGCATTCGCGCGGCATCGTGCAAAAACGCAAGACGCCCGGAGCAAGCTCCGGGCGCTTAACGGATCGCGGGTCTGTTCGGGGGGTCAGGCTGTTTCGGCGTATTCGCCGCCATCCGGTTCGCGCAGCACGTAGCCGCGGCCCCAGACGGTTTCGATGTAGTTCGCGCCGCCTGCGGCGTTTGCCAGCTTCTTGCGAAGCTTGCAGATGAACACGTCGATGATCTTCAGTTCGGGCTCGTCCATCCCGCCGTAGAGATGGTTGAGGAACATTTCCTTGGTGAGCGTCGTGCCCTTGCGGAGCGACAGAAGCTCCAGCATCTGGTATTCCTTGCCCGTCAGGTGAACGCGCTGGCCACCCACTTCGACGGTCTTGGCATCCAGGTTCACCACCAGTTCGCCGGTCACGATGATCGACTGGGCATGGCCCTTCGAACGGCGGACGATGGCGTGGATGCGTGCAACAAGCTCGTCCTTGTGGAACGGCTTGGTCATGTAGTCGTCGGCGCCGAAGCCGAGGCCGCGAACCTTGTCCTCGATGCCGGCCATGCCGGAGAGAATGAGGATCGGCGTCTTGACCTTGGACAGACGCAGCGTGCGCAGAACCTCGTAGCCGGACATGTCCGGCAGGTTGAGATCCAGCAGAATGATATCGTAGTCGTACAGCTTGCCGAGGTCGACGCCTTCTTCCCCGAGATCCGTCGTGTAGACGTTGAAGCTCTCGGACTTCAGCATCAGCTCGATGCTCTGGGCAGTCGCGCTGTCATCTTCGATGAGTAGAACCCGCATAATTTTCCCCTTTACCGCCGCGAAGGTATGAATGGCCCCCTACGCGAGACGGATCCAGACGTTGCCTGATTTGGAAGCTGACACCAATTGGTTAACAAACTCTGACTCCCTTTGGCAAGGCACAGGAATTCGTTAAACAAACTTGGTATTCGCCTGATTTCTCTTGTGAATCTGCCAGCGCCATACCTGAATCTTCTCGTGAGGAATTCCTCGTAAGTGATTCATACGACTCATCATTGTCGTCTGCCGAAATCGGCCATGGCATTTACGGACCCTTAAACGATCGTCCCTATCATTAACGATGCCCGTAAATGAAAGGTTACCGCGGACGGGGTTTTCATTAACGCCGCGGCAATTTTTCAGTCCGAAGTGTTGCAGCTCGGACTCAGGGGGAATTGGAAAAGGAGCCGGGGTCTCGCTATCCACGGGAGTATTGCGTATGAAGACGCGTGACAGCCTTGTGCGCCTGAAAGAATTTCAGGTGAATGAAAAGCGCCGCCAGTTGCAGCAGTTACAGCTGATGATGGCGGAATTCGAACGCATGGCGAAAGAGCTGGAACACCAGATTTCGCTGGAAGAGAAGAAATCGGGCATCACGGACCCGAATCACTTCGCCTATCCAACCTTCGCCAAGGCGGCGCGTCAGCGTGCCGATAACTTGCAGGTGTCGATTCGCGAATTGCGCGTGCAGCAGGAAAGCGCCGAACTGGCGCTGGAAGAGGCACAGGCGGAACTTGCCAAGGCAACTGCCCTGGAAGAACGCGACGGGCATCAGCGCGCCCGCGCCTGATGTCGTTATCGTGACGGGATTTGGAAGCGTGCACGCGAGGGGGCGTGCGCGCTTCTTGCCGTTTGCAACGCCTAGATGCATGCACCGGTCATGCGGCGAGCCATTCGGCAACCGAACGGATGCAGGCGAGGGGGCCTAGCTTTTCAGGATATCCTGCCAGTCCGGATGCCGTTCAAGCTGTGCCTTGAAGAAGGGGCAGAGCGGAATGATCTTCCATCCCCCGGCGCGGGCGGCCTCGACTGCATGCAGTGCAAGCGCCTGGCCGACGCCCTTGCCGCGCAAGGCATCCGGTACCAGCGTATGGTCGATGATGATGAGGCTCGGCGAGGTGCGCGAGAATGTCATCTCGGCGGTCGAGCCGTCGATGGTGGCGTGGTAGCGCCCGCCGGAGGCGTCGTTGTCTTCAATGATCTGCATCGCGATCTCCCTTTCGGTCTGCTGTCTGCCGACAGCTAGCGCACACGATCGGGAAAGGAAGGTCGCAATCTGTCGCGCGTCTTGCACGATCCGGCGGTTCTGCCCGGCGGTGGGCTTGCGTCTGGCTGGCGGTGGTCCTCGCTCAGCCTTGCCTGCCCGGTGGCGGCGGGGCGGCCATTGCCCCGTCAGTCTGCCTGCCGTCGATGCATTGAAAGGTGCGTGCGGCTCAACGACAACAAGCCCCTGGACCTTCGTCCGGGGGAGAGGCATGTTCCGCTCGCAAGCTGCCGTCTAGTGGCGATACTGCTGTATGCGCGTCGTTCTCAGGCCCGGAAGGCCATGGTCGTTGATCGACGACTGCCAGGACAGGAATTCTTCCACCGTCAGGGTATAGCGCTCGCAGGCTTCCTCGAGGCTCAACAGGCCACCGCGCACCGCTGCAACCACCTCTGCCTTGCGGCGGATCACCCAGCGGCGCGTATTGGCCGGCGGCAGATCCGCAATGGTCAGGGGGCTGCCATCGGGACCGATGACATATTTCACTCGTGGACGGATCATTTCGGTCATTGGACTCTCTACACTACACAAGACCACGGCAGCGACCGTACTCACGCAGATTTTAACATTTGGCTAAACGGGAACACGGTTTTGTCGGAAATCGCTGACGAAATGCATTTCACCTCACATTTTTCGAAGGAATCTGCCGCCCGTTTTGCCTTTCGTAAGATTAGAATGTTCTTTTCCAAGGTTTGAAGGCCGCCGGCCAAGAGAAAATGCGTTCTCCCGGCCGGTTCAGCAGGCATGTTGCTAGACGAGCATCAACCAGACTTCCGTCCGTCCCGGTCCCTCGTCGAGAACGGCGGTCCCGGCATGCGTCAGGCTGAGTGCATCCCCCTGGGTCAGGCTGGCCAGCGTCGTGCCGCTGGTGGTTGCCGGAGCCGCCGAGGGGATGGAGAGGCCAAGCAGCGTGCTGCTGCCATTGCGGCGCAGGGTGACCGTGTGACCGGAAGACGAGGCTGCCGATACGGTGAGGCCGAGTGCGTAGAGGCCGGTGGCCGGCACCACCAGCGTATTGCCGCCGCCGGCAAGGGCTGCCCCCAGTGTCACCCCGCCCTGTTCCAGCGCCAGCGTCGAAAATCCTGTGGAGGCGCCGCTCGCAGGGCTGGAAGTGCCGGCTGCGCGGTGGGCGCGCGCCATCGGCCGCGCCGGCAGCGTCACGCGTCCCTGCCCATCGATGCTGAGGCCGGTGCGCCAGGTGGCGCCATCGGCGCTGACCTTGACCGAAAACATGTCATTGCCGGCAAGCCCCATTTCGGCGCGGCCGGACCAGTTGCTCTGGAACAAGAGCGAGGCGGTGTCGCTGGCATTCGCCTTGTTGATCTTCAGCTGATGGCCCGCACCTGCGTGGTTCAGAAGGATGGCAGGAGAGGAGACTGCCAGCCGGTTGCTGCTGTCAGGTGTCGCGCCGATGCCGAGCCGGGCCGGTGTCAGCGTATCGGGCAGGCCGGGCTCCACCCAGCCGCTGCCGCCATAGGCCATGATTTTTCCCGTTGACCGGAACCAGGCGAGAAAGCCCGCGCGGGGGGCGAGAAAGCTCCAGCCGCCATCCTGCCAGATGGCGATCGTGCCGGCGCGGCCTGCCCAGGCGCCGGTGGCGCCGCTGGCCACCGCATAGCGGCTGGCCTCCGTCGGCGTTGCCGGCGGGCTTGCCGTTTCAGCTTCGATGGTCAGGTGGACAAGCTGGTCGAGGCGCAGCAGCGCCTCGTTGTGGGTCACGTGTTTCTGGGCCTGCGAAGGCAGGATGTAGGGCAGTGTCAGATTGGGCGTCGTATCAGCCATGGTTCATCTCCGCTTGCGTCTGCCCCCAAGTCTAGGCGCGCGCGGAGGGGGGCGGATGAAAACGACCCCAAGTAACTGAAATCGCGTGACTACTCTCTCAGATCATCCCCCTGTTGGCGGTGGTGTTTCGGCTGCGCCGGCCGCTGCGGCGTGGCCGCGAGGCCACGGCTGCCCTTTTCGTGGGCGTCGCCATGAAAAGAGACAGGAGGTGAGGCGGATGGGCCTTGTTCTTTGCAGTGCATGTGCGAAGGTGAGGCGAGTGTTCCAGGATATCCGCATGCGCTATTCCGCTTTCGAGATCGTCAAACAGGCTTTTTCCGGCAACCGGCACTGGAAGCCGGCCTGGCGGGAGCCGCAACCCAAGCCGCATTACGACGTGATCATCGTCGGGGGAGGCGGACACGGGCTATCCACCGCCTATTACCTGGCCAAGGAATTCGGCGTCACCAATGTCGCGGTGCTGGAAAAGGGCTATCTCGGCTCCGGCAATGTCGGGCGCAACACCACGATCATCCGCTCCAACTATCTCCTGGAAGGCAACGAGCCCTTCTATGAATTCTCTCTGAAGCTCTGGGAAGGGCTGGAGCAGGACTTCAATTACAATGCGATGGTCTCGCAGCGCGGCATCGTCAATCTCTTCCATTCCGACGGCCAGCGCGATCAGTATGCGCGGCGCGGCAATGCCATGAAGATGCACGGCGTCGATGCCGAACTGCTGGACCGGGAGGGCGTGCGCAAGATGATGCCCTACCTGAATTTCGACCATGCGCGCTTCCCGATCCTCGGCGGGCTCTACCAGAAGCGGGCCGGCACGGCACGCCACGATGCGGTGGCCTGGGGCTATGCGCGCGGCGCCGACAGCCGCGGCGTCGATCTGATCCAGCAGTGCGAGGTGACAGGTATTCGCCGCGACGAGACCGGCCGGGTGCTCGGCGTCGAGACCTCGAAGGGCTTCATCGGCTGCAACAAGCTGGCGCTCGCCACCGCTGGTCATACATCGGTCACGGGCAAGATGGCGGGACTCGATCTGCCGATCGAGACGCATGTGCTCCAGGCCTTCGTCTCCGAGGGGCTGAAGCCCGTGATCCACAATGTCATCACCTATGGCGCCGGCCATTTCTACATCTCGCAGTCCGACAAGGGCGGCTTGGTGTTTGGTGCCGATATCGACTACTATTCCTCCTATGCCCAGCGCGGCAATCTGGCGACCGTGGAGCATACGATCGAGGAGGGTGTGTCGCTGATCCCCGGCCTGTCGCGCGCCCGCGTGCTGCGTGCCTGGGGCGGGGTGATGGACATGTCGATGGACGGCTCGCCGATCATCGACAGGACACCGATCGACAATCTCTATCTCAACTGCGGCTGGTGCTATGGCGGCTTCAAGGCGACGCCTGCCTCCGGCTTCTGCTTCGCCCATCTGATCGCGAAGGACGAGCCGCATTACACCGCCCGCCTGCTGCGCCTCGACCGCTTCCAGCGCGGCTTCCTGGTGGACGAGGGCGGCAAGGGCCCGCAGCCGAACCTGCACTGACGAGACGAAGAACCCATGGCAAGCCTGATCACCTGTCCCCATTGCGGGGTGCGCCCCAAGGAAGAGTTTTCGATCCGCGGCGATGCGGTGCCTGTCCGCCCCGCGCCGAATGCCGGTGCCGAGGCGTGGTATGCCTATGTCTATGTGCGCGATAACCCGAAGGGCCGCATAGAGGAGCACTGGCACCATGCCGCCGGCTGCCGCCGCTGGCTGGTGGTGGAGCGCGACAACGTCACCCATACGGTGTTCTCCGTTCGCGATGCCGCCGATGTTGCGAAGGCCCGCAGCGGGGAGGTTGCCTGATGGTGTCCTATCGTCTCGCGGCCGGCGGCCTCGTCAACCGCGGCAATGCGCTCTCCTTCACCTTCGACGGCAAGATCTATCGCGGCCTGCAGGGCGATACGCTGGCCTCGGCGTTGCTGGCGAACGGCGAATTGCTGGTCGGTCGCAGCTTCAAGTATCACCGCCCGCGCGGCATCGTGACGGCGGGATCCGCCGAGCCGAATGCGCTGGTCACCATCGGCGCCGGCGCGCGCTCCGAACCCAATACGCGGGCAACCGTGGCCGAGCTGTATGACGGCCTTGCTGCGGCCAGCCAGAACCGCTGGCCGTCGCTGGCCTTCGATATCGGCGCCGTCAACAGCCTGTTGTCGCCCTTCCTGTCGGCGGGCTTCTACTACAAGACCTTCATGTGGCCGGCCGCCTTCTGGGAGAAGGTGTATGAGCCGCTGATCCGCCGGGCGGCCGGTCTTGGTCGCCTCGTCACCGAGGCAGATCCAGACCGCTACGAGAAGGCCTGGGCGCATTGCGACCTCCTGGTGATCGGCTCCGGCCCCGCCGGGCTGATGGCGGCCCTTGCCGCCGGTCGCGCCGGTGCGCGCGTCATCCTTGTCGACGAAGGTTTTCGCCTCGGCGGTTCGCTGCTGTCGGACAGCGCCGTGGTTGGCGGTCTGCCGGCTGCGGATTTCGCCGGGCAAGTTCTGGCGGAACTCGCGACGCTTTCGAACGTCACGCTGATGGCGCGCACCACGGTGTTCGGCTGGTATGACGACATGGTGTTTGGCGCGGTGGAGAAGGTGCAGAAGCACGTGGCGCACCCGACGCCGGATCTTCCTGTCGAACGGCTGTGGCGCATCGTGGCGAAGCGCGCGATCCTCGCCGCCGGTGCCGAGGAACGGCCGCTGGTGTTCGGCGGAAATGACCGCCCGGGTGTCATGACGGCGGGTGCGGCGCGCACCTATCTCAACCGCTACGGCGTGGCCGTCGGCCAGCGCGTGGCGATCTTCACCAATGGTGGCTCCGGCTACGGCCTGGCGCGCGACCTCACCGACAGCGGCGTCGAGGTGACTGCGCTGATCGACGCCCGCAGGGAGAGCGCCGACATCGCGCCGGAGAGCGTGCGGCTGATCCGCGGCGGAGCCGTGACCTCGACCCGCGGAACGCGGGCGCTGAAAAGCATCATCGCCGACCGCTCCGGTTTCGAGGAGGAGATTGCCTGCGATGCGCTCGCCATGTCCGGCGGCTGGTCGCCGGTCGTGCATCTGATGTGCCAGCGCGGCGCCAGGCCCGTCTGGTCGGAGGAGCGGCAGGCCTTTCTCGCGCCGGAAGTCGGCGCGGCCTTCGTGGCGGCCGGCAGTGCGGCAGGGCTCGATCGTCTCTCCGCCTGTCTGCGCGACGGCGCCGACAAGGCGACGGTGCTTGCCCGCGATCTCGGCTTTGCCGCCTACGAGACCGAAATTCCCGATGTCGCCGGAGATTACGATCCGGCCTTTGCGCCGCTCTGGTATGTGCCGGGGTCGAAGGGCAAGGCCTTCGTCGATTTCCAGAACGACGTGACGGTGGCCGATCTCGGGCTTTCGCAGCGCGAGGCCTATTCGCATGTGGAAATGACCAAGCGCTACACCACCGGCGGAATGGCGACCGACCAGGGCAAGCTCGGCAATGTCAACACCATCGGCATCGTGGCCGGCATGCGCGGCGTTTCCCCGGCCGAGATCGGCACCACCACCTTCCGTCCGTTCTACACGCCGGTTTCCTTCGGCGCGATGGCGGGGACGGCGCGCGGCGAGCATTCACGGCCGGTGCACCGCTCGCCGCTGCATGGCTGGGCGGCCCGCAACGGTGCCGTCTTCGTCGAGGCGGGGCTGTGGTATCGCTCCTCCTGGTTCCCGCGCGAGGGCGAGAAGACCTGGCGCGAGGCGGTGGATCGCGAGGTGCGGACCGTGCGTGCCAGCGCCGGCCTCTGCGATGTCTCGACGCTCGGCAAGATCGAGATTTTTGGGCTTGGCGCTGCGGAATTCCTCAACCGTGTCTACAGCAATGCCTTCCTGAAACTTCCCGTCGGCAAGGCCCGCTATGGCCTGATGCTGCGCGAGGACGGCATCGTTTATGACGACGGCACCACCAGCCGCCTTTCGGAAAACCATTACGTGCTGACCACCACCACGGCCTATGCGACGGACGTGATGGCGCATCTGGAATTTGCCGCGCAGGCGCTCTGGCCGCATCTCGACGTGCGCTTCGCCTCCTCCTCCGACCAGTGGGCGCAGATGTCGATTGCCGGCCCGAAGGCTCGCATCATCCTGCAGCGGGTGGTGGAGGACGATCTCTCCGATGCGGCTTTCCCCTTCCTGTCGGCGCGCGAGGTGATGCTGAAGGGCGGGCTTGCCGCGCGCCTGTTCCGCATCTCGTTTTCCGGGGAACTGGCCTATGAACTGGCCGTGCCCGCCGGCTATGGCGAGGCAGTTGCGGATGCGATCATGGAGGCGGGCTATGAGGAGGGCATCTGCGCCTATGGCGTGGAGGCGCTCAACGTGCTGCGCATCGAGAAGGGGCATGTCACTCATAACGAACTCGACGGCCGCACCACCGCCGACGATGTGGGCCTTGGCCGCATGATGGCGATGCAGAAGCCGGATTTCATCGGCAAGCATCTGTCGACCCGCTTTGGCCTGACGGCCGCCGACCGGCTGCAGATGGTGGGCCTGAAGCCGGTGGAGGCGGATGCCGAGATCAAGGCCGGCGCGCATCTGCTCAAGGAGAACGCCAAGCCCTCGATGGTGAACGACCAGGGTTTCGTGTCCTCTGCCTGCTATTCGCCGACGCTGAACGCCTTCATCGCGCTTGCCATGCTGAAATCCGGCCGCGAACGCTATGGCGAGAAGATCGTCGTCTGGGATGCGCTGCGCGGCAGCGAGGTGCTGGCGGAGGTCTGCCCGCCGGTCTTCGTCGATCCCGACAACAAGAACCTGCATGTGTGAGGTGACGCTGCCCATGACCCTTTCCTTCGCGCACCGTCACGTTCTGGAAGATCATATCGTCGGGTTTGAGACGAAGCCCAACCCGCACCATCTGGCGGTCGCGCGCCGCCCGACGATCCTGTCCGTGCTGTCCCATGCCGGCTTCGAGGCCGGTGTGAAGGCCGCGCTTCAGGCGCTGGAGGGCGTCTCCGTTCGCATCTGCGGTCCGGCCGAATGGCTGGCGGTGTCCCATTCGGTGGGGCCGGAGGCGCTTCTGCGGCTGGTTCGTGCCATCGAGGGCGTCTCCGCTTTCGATCACAGCGATGGCCGGGTGCTGATGCAGATCACCGGGCCGAATGTCCGCAAGATCCTGTCCAAGTGCCTTGCCGTGGACATTGACCGTGACCGTTTCCCGATCGGCGCGTCCGCCAGCATGCAGATCGCCCATGTCGCCGGCAATCTCGCCCGCACGGGCGAGGATGCCTTCGAGATCATCGTGCCGCGCTCCTATGCCGGCACGCTGTTTGAGGAGGTGAAGGAGATGGGCCGCGAATTTGCGCTGACGGCGGCGTTTTCTCCGGAATAATCAGGCCGCGGCCCTCTGCAGGTGACCGGCCCTGCCAAAGGTCAGGACCGCGACAAGTGCCGTGGCCACCGCGCAAACCGTCATGACCATGATCAGCGGCAGCGCCGTGCCATCATCGAGAATGCCGATGGCAAAGCTGCCGAGCGCTCCGGCGCCAAATCCGAGCGCTCCCATCAGGGCGGCGGCCGTGCCGGCAATCGCCCCATGCGCCTCCATGGCGAGAACATTGCAGCTCGGCATGATGCCGCCGACCGCCATCACCATCACGAACACCAGCACGCAGGTTGAGACCAGACCGGACAGGCCGGCAAGCTGCAGCATCAGCAGAAGAAGGCCCGCAGCGGCAGAGACCGAGGCGCTGACCTTCACCATGGCGCGGATGCCGATCTGCGTTGCCAGTTTCGCCGAGACCTGGGTGCCGATGCCGATGCCGACCGCGTTCAGGCTGAAGATCACCGCATAGGCCAGCGGCGAGAGGCCATAGACATTGATCAGCACGAAGGAGGAGCCGGCGATATAGGCAAAGAAGCCGCCCTGGGCGAGCGCGAGGGCCCCGGCATAGGGAATGAAGCTGCGCGTCACCAGCAGGCGGGCATACCAGTGCAGCGCCGCGCTTGGCCGGCTGGCAGCGCGCAGTTCCGCCATGCGGGTTTCCGGCAGCATGGCGGCCGTGATGACGGCCACCAGCAGGCCGAGCCCCGCAAGGGCCGCGAAAATGATGCGCCAACTGCTCCCTTGCAGGATGAGGCCCCCAGCGAGCGGCGCGAGCACCGGCGCGATGCTCAGCACCAGCACGACGGCCGACATCAGCTTTGCTGCCGCCTGTCCCGTATGCACGTCGCGGATGGAGGCGGTGGCTATCACCATGCCGATCGAGCCGCCGATCCCCTGCAGGAAGCGGAAGCCGAGCAACTGGCCGGAAGTTGCGCTGAGCAGGCAGCCAATCGAGGCCATGACGAAGATCGTCAGCGCCAGGTAGATCATCGGCTTGCGCCCGGTGCGGTCGGACACGGGCCCGTAGAACAGCTGGCCGATGGTGAACCCGATGAAGTAGGTCATCATGCTCAGCTGGATATGGGACGGAGTGGAGGCCAGATCCTCCGCCATGCGCGGCATGGCGGCCACATACATGTCTGTGGCGAAGGGGCCAAGCGCGCAGATGGCGCCCAGGGCGATGGCGAGTGCACGGTTATGGGTTTGCATTGGCGAGGTTTCCGGACAGAAGACGGATTGCAAGAATGATCTGGAAACGATAGCGTTTCCTTGCAGAATAAGGGAAACGCAATCGTTTCCTGTTGTCAACCGCCGTTTCTCGGGAAGGAGTGCCATGGCATCGGTGCAAGCAGCCGCCAAACGTCCGCCAAGCCTATCGGACGACGAGCGTAAAACATTGATTTTGAAGGCAGCGGAGTCTGTGTTCGAGCAATTCGGCTATGGCGATGCAACCATGGAAGAGGTGGCCCGCGTCTGTGGCATGGCTAAGAAGACGGTTTACAAGTTCTATCCGGACAAGGCCTCGCTGTTTGGTGCGCTGGTCGAAAGCCATGATGACATAGCGTTGAGCGAGGTTCGCTCGGTCTCTCCGCTTGGCGATCCGCGCGGCCGGCTGGTCCGCATGCTGGAGGAACTGGCAGCCCTCGTCCTGTCGCCGCGACAGATCACGCTGACGCGCCTGGTCATTGCCGAATCGATCAAATATCCGGAATTGGCGCGGCGGTTTCACCGCGACTGCGTGGAAAAGACACTCGGGCATGTGACGCAGGCGCTGGCTCAGGATTCCGCGCTTCGGCTGCCCGAAGGGGTCGATCCACGCATCGTCGCGGACATGTTCGTGTCCACCGTGCTGGGCACCGTCCATCTGCGCGCCCTGATGCTGAACATGCGCAAGGCGGAGCTTGAGACCGAACTGGCCGCGCGCATCGCCTTTGCCACGGACATGATCGCCCGGATCTTCGTGCGGACCGGTTGACGGGGGCAGAAGGCCGGGCCGCTCAGGAAATGGCCAGCACTTCCAGTTCCTGCCCGCCAAGCTTCACCACATCGCCCACCGCCTTGCCGACCAGAGCACGCGCGACCGGCGAGACATGCGAGACGGTGCCGGCCTTGGGGTCGGCCTCGTCCTCCCCGACGATGCGATAGGTCTGCACGCGCCCGTCGTCGCGCGCGAAGCGCACCGTGCTGCCGAAGGCAATGGTAGCCGTCGAAACGGGGTCTGGCCTCACATCGGCGGTGCGCAGGCGCTCCGCGAAATACCGGATATCACGTGCCGGGCCGGCCGTCTGGCGGCGGCGTTCGTTCACATCCTCGATGGCATTTGCCGCCTCATAGGCGTCTCGCGCCGCGGCCAGTTCCCGCTCCAGCGCAGCAAGCCCACTCTGCGTCACCAGATTGGGATGCGGCGAAATCACCCGGTCCGGCAGGATGGTTTCCGCCGCGGTTTCCGCACTTTCTTCCTTGGTGAAGGCAACGCTCAAGGCTTTCGCTCCGCTGGTTGGTGAAGGGCGGTGTGATACACCCCTGTGATGGGAGGGGGAAGGGCGGAGCAAGTTATGGGGGCAGTTCGCCGGCCTTGTGCCCGGTCCCACCATGCCGCAAACGGCACAATTTGTTTCGCGAAAACGACTATTGCCGCTCGCGGCCTGTCTCTAGGCTCCCTCGAAACCGTCTTGGCCAAGGGGAGCGTCCGCAATGAAGAATCATGCCAGGGTTGTCGTCATCGGCGGTGGGGTCGTCGGCTGTTCGGTGCTCTATCACCTCACCAAGTTCGGCTGGACGGATGTGGTGCTGGTCGAGCGCTCCGAACTCACCTCCGGCTCCACCTGGCATGCGGCGGGCGGCATGCACACGATCAACGGCGATCCGAACGTTGCCAAGCTGCAGAAATACACGGTCGAACTCTACAAGGAGATCGAGGAATATTCCGGGCAGGACATCGGCCTGCACATGACCTCCGGCCTGATGCTGGCGGCAACGCCGGAGCGCTTCGACTGGATGAAGTCGCTGCTCGCCAAGGGCAAATATGCCGGCGGCGAGGCGCGGCTGATTTCCGCCGAGGAAGCCTATGAGATGATGCCGCTGCTCGATCCCAAGCAGTTCGTCGGCGCCGTCTTCGATCCGCATGAGGGCCATCTTGATCCTTACGGCACCACCCATGCCTATGCCAAATCCGCGAAGAAGAACGGTGCGGAGATCTATCTGCACACCAAAGTGGAAGAACTGCTGCAGACGCCGGACGGCACCTGGCGGGTAGTTACCGACAAGGGCGAGATCCGCGCCGAGCATGTGGTGAACGCCGCCGGGCTCTGGGCGCGCGAGGTGGGCCGCATGGTGGGACTGGAGCTGCCGGTGCTGGCCATGGAGCACATGTACCTGATCACCGAGGATATGCCTGAGGTCATCGATTTCAACCGTACGACCGGCAAGGAACTGATGCACTGCGTGGATTTCGACGGCGAGATCTATATCCGCCAGGAGCGCAACGGCATGCTGATGGGCACCTACGAGAAGGATTGCCGTCCCTGGTCGCCGATCGAGACGCCGTGGAGCTTCGGCCATGAACTTCTGGCGGAGGATCTGGAGCGCATCACCAATGAGCTGGAAGTCGGTTTCCGCCACTTCCCGGCCTTCAACAATGCCGGTATCAAGAAGATCATCAACGGGCCCTTCACCTTCTCGCCGGATGGCAATCCGCTGGTCGGGCCGGTGCGCGGCATGACGAATTTCTGGTCCGCCTGCGCGGTGATGGCCGGCTTCAGCCAGGGCGGCGGCGTGGGTCTTGCGCTCGCCAACTGGATCATCGAGGGCGATCCGGGTTTTGACGTGTTTGCCATGGATGTCTGCCGCTACGGCGATTATGCGACGCTTGCCTATACCAATGCGAAGGTGCGCGAAAATTATTCGCGCCGCTTCTCGATCCGTTATCCCAACGAGGAACTGCCGGCCGCGCGCCCGCTGCTGACGACGCCGGTCTATGACCGGCTGAAGGCGGAGGGCGCGGTATTCGGCGCGTCCTACGGGCTGGAAACGCCGCTGTGGTTCGCGCCTGAGGGTGTGGAGGATCGCTTCTCCTGGCGCCGTTCCACAGATTTCGACCATGTCGGCGCCGAGGCGCGGGCGGTGCGCGAGAGCGTCGGCCTGATGGAAACCTCGGGCTTTGCCAAGTATTCCGTCAGCGGGGAGGGGGCGGCCGTGTGGCTCGATCACATGCTGGCCGGCAAGGTGCCGCCGGTCGGCAGGATGGCGCTTTGCCCGATGCTGAACGAGGCCGGCAAGCTGATCGGCGATTTCACGCTCGCCAATCTCGATGACGAGGATTTCCTGCTGATCGGCTCCGGCATCGCCGAGGATTACCACATGCGCTGGTTCGAAAGCCACCTGCCGGAGGACGGCTCGGTGGAGATCGACGCGCTGGGCCTCAGCCTTGTCGGGCTGGCGGTCGCGGGACCGAAGGCGCGCGCGGTGCTGCAGAGCCTGACGCATCTCGACCTCTCGTCCGAAGCCTTCCCGTTCATGGCGATCCGCGAACTGGAGCTTGGCATGGCACCCGTGCTGATCGGCCGCGTCAGCTATACCGGCGATCTCGGCTATGAGATCTGGATGCGGCCGGAATACCAGCGCTATGTGTTCGAGACGCTGATGGAGGCGGGAAAGCCCTTTGGTATCCGCCTGTTCGGCCTGCGTGCCCTGAACGCGCTGCGGCTTGAAAAATCCTATGGCAGCTGGTCGCGGGAATATCGCCCGCTCTACGGGCCGCTGGAGGCAGGCCTCGGCCGCTTCGTGGCGCTCAAGAAGGAGGCGAATTTCATCGGCAAGACCGCGGCCATCGAGGAAAAGCTGTCGGGTGGTTCGCTCAGGCTCGTCACCCTCGTGGTAAAGGCCCGCGATGCGGATGTGCTGGGCGACGAGCCGATCTCGCTGAACGGGGAGGTTGTCGGCTGGGCCACCTCCGGCGGTTATGCCCATGCGGCGGGTTGCTCGGTGGCCATGGGCTATGTGCCCAAGGCACACGCGCAGGTGCGCGACGGCTGGCAGATCGAGGTACTCGGCGAAATGCTCGAGGCGACTCTGCAGCCGGCGCCGCTCTTCGACCCTGACGGCCTGCATATGCGGCAGGGGTGACCGGCCGGTTTTTTGGTCATTTCCTGCTTATTTTCTAGGTCGTTTGGCCTGTTTGACGCCAGATAACGGGCCGGTTGGGGGTAATTGGCGTTGCTCCATCATTTTGACTTCCCTTTTCGAGGGAAAGCAGTATGAAATTTTAAAAAGCGAAGAACCCGTAAGGGCCACACATACAAGAGACGCGGCCGTCTGTTTTCATGGATCGCGTCCGGGGGAAAATTGATGGAGTATTTCATCCAGCAGCTCCTGAACGGGCTGACTCTTGGATCTATCTATGGCTTGGTCGCGATCGGCTATACGATGGTCTATGGCATCATCGGCATGATCAACTTTGCCCATGGTGACATCTTCATGCTTGGCGGTTTCGCCGCCCTGATCGTCTTCCTGATCCTGACATCCTTCATTGCCGGCATTCCGGTGGCGCTCGCGCTGCTCATCATGATGGTCGTCGCCATGCTGGTGACCAGCCTGTGGAACTGGACGATCGAACGGGTCGCCTACCGGCCGTTGCGCGGTTCGTTCCGGCTGGCGCCGCTGATCACGGCGATCGGAATGTCGATCGTGCTGTCCAACTTCATCCAGGTGACGCAGGGTCCGCGCAACAAGCCGATCCCGCCGCTGGTCAACGATGTCTTCCACTTCGGTGACGTCACGGTGTCGCTGAAGCAGATGGTCATCGTGGTCGTCACGGCCGTGCTGCTCACCATCTTCTGGTATATCGTGAACAAGACGCCGCTAGGGCGTGCGCAGCGTGCGACCGAGCAGGACCGCAAGATGGCGGCGCTGCTGGGCGTCGATGTCGACCGCACCATCTCGATCACCTTCATCATGGGTGCATCGCTCGCGGCCGTCGCCGGCACCATGTACCTGATGTATTACGGGGTCGCCTCGTTCGCCGATGGCTTCATTCCGGGCGTCAAGGCCTTCACAGCGGCTGTTCTCGGCGGCATCGGGTCGCTTCCCGGCGCCGTTCTCGGCGGCCTCCTGATCGGCCTCATCGAATCCCTGTGGTCCGCTTATTTCTCCATCGCCTACAAGGATGTGGCAACCTTTGCCATTCTCGCCTTCGTCTTGATCTTCAAGCCGACGGGCATCCTCGGGCGTCCCGAAGTGGAGAAGGTGTAACTCCATGACCAATGCACAGTCTCCTGCCAAGGAAGCGGCGCCGGGCGTGATGGCCCAGGCCGTTAAGGAAGGCCTCTTTGCCGGCATTCTGGCCTTCGGCATGTTCCTTCTCTATGTCGGCATCGAAACCTACCAGAACATCGACAACGCGCTGGTCTGGCGCACCCGCTGGGGGCTTCTCGCCATCTTCGTGGCGGTTTCCGCCATCGGCCGCTTTCTCGTCGTCGGTTTCTTCAAGCCGCGGATTGACCGGCGCAAGCTCGCCAAGGCCAAAGCCGGCATTCCCGAAGTGTCCGACGACAAGGGGTTCTTTCACAGGAACTTCCTGAAGATCGCTATGCTGGCGCTGGTTCTCTATCCGCCGGTGGTCGTCAGCCTTTACGGTGTGCAGGGTTCGCTGAAATTCGTCGACAATTTCGGCATCCAGATCCTGATCTACGTGATGCTCGCCTGGGGCCTCAACGTCGTCGTCGGGCTCGCCGGCCTGCTCGACCTCGGCTACGTCGCCTTCTATGCGGTGGGTGCCTATTCCTACGCCCTTCTGTCGCAGACCTTCGGCCTGTCCTTCTGGGTGCTTCTGCCCATGGCTGGCATCCTGGCCGCGTTCTGGGGCATCATTCTCGGTTTCCCGGTCCTGCGTCTGCGCGGCGATTATCTGGCCATCGTGACGCTCGCCTTTGGTGAAATCATCCGCCTCGTGCTGATGAACTGGACCGAGGTGACCGGCGGCACGGCAGGCATTTCCGGCATCGCCAAGGCATCGATCTTCGGCATCTGGTCCTTCGATGTCGGCGCGTCGAACAATTTTGCAAGATCCTTCGGCCTGCCGATGTCCTCGGCTTACTACAAGATCTTCCTGTTCTACGTCATTCTGGCGCTCTGCCTGATTACCGCCTACGTGACGATCAAGCTGCGCAGCATGCCGATCGGCCGTGCCTGGGAAGCGCTGCGCGAGGACGAGATCGCCTGCCGTTCGCTCGGCATCGACACCGTCAAGACCAAGCTGACGGCCTTTGCCATCGGCGCCATGTTCGGCGGTTTCGCAGGCTCCTTCTTCGCGGCGCGTCAGGGCTTTGTCTCGCCGGAAAGCTTCGTCTTCCTGGAATCGGCCGTCATCCTGGCGATCGTCGTCCTCGGCGGCATGGGCTCGCTGACGGGCATCGCGGTCGCCGCGATCGTGATGGTCGGCGGCACCGAACTTTTGCGCGAGATGGAATTCCTGAAGCATGTGTTCGGTGAGGATTTCACGCCGGAACTTTACCGCATGCTGCTCTTCGGCCTGGCCATGGTCGCCGTCATGCTGTTCAAGCCGCGCGGCTTCGTTGGCTCGCGCCAGCCGACGGCCTTCCTCAAGGAGCGCAAGTCCGTCTCGGGTAGCTTCACCAAGGAGGGTCACGGCTGATGACCTCCGGAAACACGACCATGACACGCGATACCATTCTCAAGGTCGAGCATCTGTCGATGCGCTTCGGTGGCCTGATGGCCATCAACGACCTGTCGCTCGAAGCCAAGCGTGGCGAGATCACGGCGCTGATCGGCCCGAACGGCGCCGGCAAGACCACGGTCTTCAACTGCATCACCGGGTTCTACAAGCCGACCATGGGCATGATCACCATGAACCGGCGCAACGGCGAGCAGCACCTTCTCGAACGCCTCTCGGATTTCGAGATCACCAAGAAGGCCAAGGTTGCCCGCACCTTCCAGAACATCCGCCTGTTTTCGGGCCTGACGGTGCTGGAAAACCTTTTGGTGGCGCAGCACAACAAGCTGATGAAGGCGTCCGGCTATACCGTGATGGGCCTGCTCGGCATCGGCTCCTACAAGCGCGAGGCGGAAGGTTCGATCGAGCTTGCCCGCCAGTGGCTGGAAAAGGCCGATCTCATCGATCGCGCCGACGATCCGGCCGGCGATCTGCCCTATGGCGCGCAGCGTCGTCTGGAGATCGCGCGCGCCATGTGCACGGGGCCGGAGCTTTTGTGCCTCGACGAGCCGGCCGCCGGCCTCAATCCGAAGGAATCGCTGGCGCTCAACACGCTGCTCAACAGCATCCGCGACGAAACGGGCACCTCCATCCTGCTGATCGAGCACGACATGTCTGTCGTCATGGAGATTTCCGACCACGTGGTGGTGCTGGAATACGGCCAGAAGATCTCCGACGGTACGCCGGACCATGTGAAGAACGACCCGAAGGTCATTGCCGCCTATCTCGGCGTGGATGATGACGAGCTGGAAGAGGTCATGCATGAAGAACTCGACGGGGGCTCGCTCTGATGTCGGTCAACGTTAATCCCGCAGCCGAACCGCTTCTGAAGGTCAGCGGCGTCGAGACCTATTATGGCAGCATCCGCGCGCTCTCGGGCGTCGACGTGCATGTGAATCAGGGCGAGATCGTCAGCCTGATCGGCGCCAACGGCGCCGGCAAGTCGACGCTGATGATGACGATCTGTGGCAGCCCGCAGGCCCGCAATGGCTCCGTCGTGTTCGATGGCACCGACATCACCAAGATGCCAACGCATCTGATCGCGCGCCGCCGCATTGCCCAGTCGCCGGAAGGCCGTCGCATTTTTCCGCGCATGACGGTCTATGAAAACCTGCAGATGGGGGCTGGCCTCGACAACCTGAAATATTTCGATGAGGACGTGGAGAAGATCTTTGCGCTCTTCCCGCGCCTGAAAGAGCGTCAGAGCCAGCGCGGCGGGACGCTCTCGGGCGGGGAGCAGCAGATGCTCTCCATCGGCCGCGCGCTGATGGCGCGTCCCAAGCTTCTGCTGCTGGACGAGCCCTCTCTCGGTCTCGCCCCGCTGATCGTCAAGCAGATCTTCGAGGCGATCCGGATGCTGAACGAGAAGGAAGGCCTGACGGTGTTCCTCGTCGAGCAGAATGCGTTTGCGGCACTCAAGCTGTCGCACCGCGCCTATGTGATGGTGAACGGCAAGGTGACCATGAGCGGGACCGGCAGGGAACTGCTGGCCAATCCGGAAGTGCGCGCCGCCTATCTGGAAGGCGGGCGCCACTGAGGCGCATGGGGGAGACTGGATATGCAAGGGCTTTTCTTTGAAAGCGATACCGGCGCCCGCTACGTGCTGCGCTTCATCGTGCTGCTGATCGGCCTGTGGACGGCCTGGCGCACGGGGCGTGCCGTGGCCGAAGGCTGGAAGGAGCTTCCGCTCGTCTTCGTCTACGTGCTGCTGCTTGGGGTGATGATGCGCTTCCTGCACTTCGCGCTGTTCCAGGGACCGTTCCTGGCGGCCGGCTATTACGTGCTGGATGTGGTGCTGCTGCTGATCTTTGCGATTGCCGGTTTCCGGCAGCGCCGCACGAGCCAGATGGTGGAAAACTACTACTGGCTCTACGAGCGCGCAGGCACCTTTTCCTGGAAGAAGAAGAATTGACAGGCTGAGGCTTTCGGCTTCAGATTGTTGTGAAAAGGGAACCAGTTACCGGCGCAGGGGTGGTGGGTCTTGCGCACGGTTCTTACACCGACCCGCTCAAAAAACTGGGAGTAACATTATGAAGAAGTCTCTTCTCTCGGCAGTGGCGCTGACGGCCGTCATGGCTTTCGGCGGTTCTGCCTGGGCTGATGTCCTCGTCGGCGTTGCCGGCCCGCTGACAGGCCCGAACGCAGCCTTCGGCGCTCAGCTCCAGAAGGGTGCGGAGCAGGCGGCAGCGGACATCAACGCAGCTGGTGGCATCAACGGCGAAAAGATCAAGATCGTGCTCGGCGACGACGTGTCTGACCCGAAGCAGGGCGTTTCCGTTGCCAACAAGTTCGTCGCGGATGGCGTGAAATTCGTTGTCGGTCACTTCAACTCGTCGGTTTCGATCCCGGCTTCTGAAGTTTACGCCGAAAACGGCATCGTGCAGATCACGCCGGCCTCCACCAACCCGAAGTTCACCGATCGCGGCCTGTGGAACACCTTCCGCACCTGCGGCCGTGACGACCAGCAGGGTGCCGTTGCCGGCCAGTATATTGCTGAAAAGTTCAAGGGCGTTCCGGTCGCCGTCGTGCATGACAAGACCACCTATGGTCAGGGTCTTGCTGATGAAACCAAGAAGGCCATGAACAAGCTTGGCATCAAGGAAGTCATCTACGAAGGCATCACCGTCGGCGACAAGGACTTCTCGGCGCTGATCTCCAAGATGAAGAATGCCGGCGTCGGCATCGTCTATTTCGGCGGCCTGCACACCGAGGCCGGCCTGCTGATGCGCCAGATGGCCGACCAGGGCGTCAAGGCGCCGCTGATGTCGGGTGATGGCATCACCTCCAACGAACTGGCGTCGATCGCCGGCGACGCTGTCAATGGCACGCTGATGACCTTCCCGCCGGATCCGCGCCAGAACCCGAACGCCAAGGACCTCGTCGAGAAGTTCCGCAAGGCTGGTTTCGAGCCGGAAGCCTACACGCTCTACTCCTATGCCGCGATGCAGATCTTCGCTGACGCCGCCAAGGCCGCGAAGTCGAACGACCCGCAGAAGGTGGCCGAAGCGATGAAGGCCAAGGGTCCGTTCAAGACCGCCATCGGCGACATCGGCTTCGATGCCAAGGGCGACATCACCCGTCCGGACTATGTCATGTACGAGTGGAAGAAGGGCCCGGACGGCAAGTACAGCTACTTCCAGATGTAAGATCCGGCAGAAGATCCCTGATCTTCGCCTCTCTTCGGAAAGCCCGGCCTCGCGCCGGGCTTTTTGCATGGGAGACGGTCAAACCGCAGCCTCCGCACCGATCCGGGCCAGCACAAAATCCGCCCGCTCCGCCACGCTGACCTTCGGCAGGACCACGATCGTGTAACCAAGCCTCGGATAGAGATCGACCAGACGGTCATATTCCGCAAGCGCTCCCGCAAGGGCGTGCCGGCGCTCCCCATCCATCACGTAGATCTCCGGCCAGGGCGGTGTGAGAAACACGGTGGGGTGGTATCGGTGCCTCCTGCAGAGATCAAGTGCCGACGCGTCGCCTGTCGCCTGCCAGAGGGCGGCGGCCGCATCCACGAGGCCGCGGTCGAAGAAGGTCCAGCCGCTCTTGTCCGGCAGGCCTGCGCGGTCCGCCATGGCAAGCGCAATGGCGCGCCGGGCAAATTCGGCCAGGTTGACCCAGGGCAGGGCCTCGCCCGCCGTTGCCTGCTCTTGCGTGACGATGCGTCGACCGGGTTCGGGCACCGTTCTGAAACCGCGCCGCTGCAATTCGGCAAGCAGCGTGGATTTCCCGCCGCCGGAACAGCCTGAAAGGATGACGAAGCGGTTCATGATGGGGTTCTCCTGAGGGTGGAAACACTTGGTACCGGATCGCGGGAGGATGAGACGATCTGACGTATCGCTCGCCAGAAGTGTGTTGACTGCTATGGTGCATAGCGGTAATTTGACGCTTGTCTGGAACTGGCTGTTATCGCGACATCTGCCGGATCGGATCGCGCCTTGGAGGAGGCGCGCGGGGAAGTTTCTGTCGGATCCTGAAGGGTGATGGACCGACAGCGCTGGAGGTGGCGGCCGCTCCAAGCCTGCCTGTCTATGGGAGAGATTTCAAGATGACGAAGACTGCTGCGCTCCGCACAAGCGGAGGGCGGGCGCTGGTGCTCGCCTTTCTGGCTGCTGTGATCGAGGGTTTTGACTTGCAGGCGGCCGGGGTGGCGGTGCCGAAACTCGCGCCGGCCTTCGGGCTTACGCCGCCCCAGATCGGTCTGTTCCTGTCGTCCGCGACATTTGGCCTGATCTTCGGCTCGCTGTCCGGCGGCTGGATCGCCGATACCTGGGGCCGTCGCGCCGGCCTCGTGCTGTCGCTTCTGACCTTCGGTGTCTTTTCCGTGGCGACCGTCTTTGCCACCAGTTTCGAACAGCTGCTGGTCCTGCGCATCCTGACCGGTGTCGGCCTCGGTGGCGCTCTGCCGAACCTGATCAACATCGCCGCGGAATCGGTGGAGCCGCGGCGCCGCGGCTGGGCGGTCTCGATCATGTATGCCGGCGTGCCGCTCGGCGGCGCGATCGCCAGCGGTGTTGCAACCCTTGGCCTGCATGGCGGGGACTGGCACATGATCTTCCTCGTCGGCGGCCTGATGCCGCTGGTGCTGGCCCCCTTCGTGCAGCTCCTGCTGCCGCCGCTTGCCGTCGCGCGCCAAAAGGTGTCGTCCGCTACGGGCGGCTTTGCCAAGCTGGTTGCGCCGGAATCGCTGGTCGGCACGCTGTTTCTGTGGCTCGCCTTCTTCCTCGGCCTGATGGTGGTTTATGTCCTCCTGAACTGGATGCCGCAGCTGCTGGTGGCCCGGGGCCTGGAAAAGAGCGAGGCCTCGCTGGTGCAGCTGATGTTCAATGTCGGCGGTGTCGCAGGCAGCCTGATCGGCGGACGGATTTTTGACAGCGCGCGTCCCATTGGCCCCGTGCTGCTTGCCTTCGCGGCTTCCGCCGCGGCTCTTATCATGCTGGGCATCCTGCCGGTCGCGCTGGCGCTGATGCTCGTCGGTGGTGCGCTGGTCGGTGCAGCGATCCTGTGCATGCAGGCGATCCTCTATGCCACCGCCCCGCAGTGCTATCCCTTCGAGGTGCGCGGCACAGGCGTCGGAATTGCCGTTGCGGTCGGCCGCCTCGGCTCCATCGCCGGCCCTCTGTTCACCGGCCTGCTGGTCGCCCGCGGCGCAACGCCGACCGACGTGATGTTTTCTCTGGTGCCGCTGACCGTGCTGACCGGTGTCTTCACGGTGGTCCTGCTGTTCCGCCGCAGCCGCCGCGAGGCCTTTGCCTGAGCCTGCTCGCGCCAGGATGCTATTCGGTTCGCAATGATGGAAGGCCCGGGCGATCAGCGCCGGGCCTTTGCCGTACCGCCCGGCAGATCAGACTTCGTGCAGGACGGTTGCAGCCTTGACGGCGGCGGACGCGCGGTTTTCCACGCCGAGCTTCACATAGATCTGTTCCAGGTGCTTGTTCACCGTGCGCGAGGAGAGGCCGAGGATATCGCCGATATCCTTGTTCGACTTGCCCTTGGCGATCCACAGCAGAACTTCGGATTCGCGCAGCGTCAGCGAAAAATGTTCGCGCAGCACCGCATCGTCGGCGCGGCTGCTGCCGCCGGTAATGCGGAACAGGTATTCGTCGGCGCCGATCGCACCGAGGAACACGACATGCAGCCGGGCCTCGGCGCGATCCGAAAAGGCGAAGGTCGCCTCCCGCGCAAAGCCGGGGCGGTCGCGACCGGCCATCCAGCCGGCGATCTGCCTGACAACGCCATCAAGACCTTCCTCGCTGCCGGCCGCCGTGTTGATGAGACGGGTGGCCTGCGGAGTGGACCAGTGGAGCGCGCCATTGCCGCGCACCGCTAAGAGGTGACGGCCGGCGGCATCGAGCGCGACGCGGGCACTTTGCGCCGAGCGGGCATTCGAAAGGTGGACGCGGATGCGGGCGCGCAGCTCGTCGATGTTGATCGGCTTGGTCAGATAATCGACGCCGCCGCTCTCCAGCGCGTGCACCACATGTTCGGTCTCGGTCAGCCCGGTCATGAAGATCACCGGCACCTGCGAGACGGCCGGATTGGCCTTCAGCCTGCGGCAGGTATCGAACCCGTCCATGCCGGGCATCACCGCATCGAGCAGGATCAGGTCCGGCGTGATGCGCTCCACGATGTTGAGCGCCGACTGACCCGTGGTGGCGATCAGCACGGAAAAGCCCGAGGTTTCCAGCGCCTCGGTGAGAAAGCCGAGCGCTTCGGGACTGTCGTCCACCAGCAGCACGATATCGCGGGGCAGGGCCAGGTCAGACATCGTCGGCAACTCTTTCCTCGGTGAATCGGTTGAGGAAGGTCCTATAGCCCGAGAGATCGAAGGCTTGAACATAGGCGCCGAGTGCCTCGGTAAAGGGTCGGTTTTCCGGCAGGCGCGCCAGCTCCGCAAGTTTTGCCTCGATGCCGCGGATATAGCCGATCTCGCCGAGCTGGATCAGGTCCTCCACATGGCGCGGACCCGGGTTTTTCGGCGCGGCGGGCGGGGCGAGGGTGGACGGCGCCATGGCCGGCGGCAGGCCTTCGTCGTCATAGATCCAGGTCAGGCCGAGATGCAGGGCGAGCTTGTCGGAGAGCTGGCGGATATCGACGGGCTTGGCCAGCGTGTCGTTGTGGCCGTCGCCCTCGCGGCGAACGGAAGCGCCGTCGCCGATATTGGCCGAGAGCATCAGGATCGGCGCTGTCTGCCCGCTTTCGCGCAGCCGCGCCACCAGCTGCCAGCCGGTCATGCCGGGCATCAGGATATCGACGAGGAAGAGGTCAGGCTTAACGCCCTCGATCAGCGTCAGGCAGTCCGGCCCGTCCTTTGCCGTCAGCACCACGAAATCCATCGGTGTCAGCACCTCGCGCATCAGGTCGCGATGGTCCTCGTTGTCGTCCACCACCACCACCGTGCGGCGCGGCCCGGTGTGGCCGACGATCCGGCGCGCGGCAGCCGGCATCGTGCTCGGGCGATCGACGGCCGACAGCATCAGCCGCACGCGGAAGGTGGAGCCTTCGCCCTTGCGGCTGACGACGGAGATTTCGCCGCCCATGGTGTTGGTGAGAAGCCGTGTGATGGTGAGGCCTAGGCCGAGGCCCGGCATCGGCCGCACATTGTCCGCCTCGCCGCGCTGGAAGGGTTCGTAGATGCGGCCGAGATCCTTTTCCGCGATACCGCAGCCGGTATCGGCAATCGTGAAGGTGGCGACCTGGCTGCGATAGCCGACCTCGAAGCGGATCGCGCCCTGCTCGGTGAACTTGATGGCGTTCGACAGCAGGTTGACGAGGATCTGGCGCAGGCGCTTTTCGTCGCTGCGCACGTAATGCGGCAGGCTGCGGGCCCGCTCGTGGATAAAATCCAGCCCCTTGGCCTGTGCCTGCGGGCGCACCATCTCGACGATCTGGTCGAGAAAGTCGTGGATGTTGATCTCGTTGGAATAGACCTGCAGCTTGCCGGCCTCGATCTTGGAAATGTCGAGCAGTCCGTCGATCAGGCCGGAGAGGTGATCGGCCGAGCGCTTGATCACCTTGATCGCCGACTGGCGCGGCTGCGGAATGCTCTCGTCCCGCTCCAGGATCTGGGCATAGCCGAGCACCGCATTCAGTGGCGTGCGCAGCTCGTGGCTGAGGCCCACCACATAGCGGCTCTTGGCGCGGTTGGCGGCCTCGGCGGTTTCCTTGGCCTTCTGCAGCGCGGCATCCGTCTTCTTGTGCGCGGCGATCTCCTTGAGCAGCAGGGTGGTCTGGCGCGAGGATTCCTCCTCCGCCACCACCCGGCTGTCATGCGCCAGAACGAAAAACCAGGAGACGATGCCGGCAATGATGGCAAACACGAAGAACACGATCAGGATCGTGCCATAGATCACCTCGGCATTGGCCGGCATGGTGCCACTGATCTGATAGGCGATCATCGCCATGATGCCCCCGATCAGCGAGATCGACAGGATGGCCGTCATCGCATAGCGGCCGAGCCGGGTCATCAGCCGCTCCACCACCTGATCGGACAGGAACGAGCGGGCAACGCTGCCGATCTGCGCCTTCATCTCGGCCTTCGGCTTGCACATGTCGTGGCAGCGGCTGTCCAGCGAGCAGCAGAGCGAGCAGATCGGCGCCGCATAGGCGGGGCACCAGGCCATGTCTTCCGGTTCGAAGGGATGCTCGCAGATCGAGCAGGTGATGGAGGTCAGGTTCTTCCAGGCATGCCGCGGCTTGCGGGCCAGATAGAAATGGCCCTTGGTGGCCCAGGCGATCAGTGGCGAGAGGAGGAAGGCCGTCAGTGTCAGGTAGGTCGAGAGCGAGGCGGCGAGCAGGCCGAACAGGCCGAAATGCGCCGACAGCGCAATCGCGGTCGCGCCCAGCATGGCGCCGAGCCCGACCGGGTTCAGGTCGTAGAGATGGGCGCGCTTGAACTCGATGCCGGGCGGCGACAGTCCCAGCGGCTTGTTGATGAAGAGGTCGGCCGAAATGGTGCAGAGCCAGGCCATGGCGATGATCGAGAAGATGCCGAGCGTCGCTTCCAGCAGCCGGTAGATGCCGATTTCCATCAGAAGCAGCGCGATCGCCACGTTGAACACCAGCCACACGACGCGGCCCGGGTGGCTGTGGGTGAGGCGCGAGAAGAAGTTCGACCAGGCAAGCGACCCGGCATAGGCGTTCATGACGTTGATCTTCAGCTGCGAGACCACGACGAATGCCGCCATCAGCAGAAGGGCCGCCGTATCGTTGGGGATCATGTAGCCGAAGGCCGTCAGATACATGTGGGCCGGATCGCCTGCTTCCAGCGCCGGTACGCCGGTCGAGAGCGTCAGCACCGCCAGGAACGAGCCGGCCAGCAGTTTCGGCACGCCGACCACCACCCAGCCGGGGCCGGCCAGAAACACGGCGAGCCTGTGGCGCCACTTGCGCTGCCCCTCCGCCGGCAGGAAGCGCAGAAAATCCACCTGCTCGCCGATCTGCGGCATCAGCGCCAGGATGACGGCGGAGGCCGCGCCGAATTCCAGAAGATCGAAGGGGGCGGGGCCGCCGACCACCGCATTGGAATGATCGATGCCGGCAAAGCTGCGCCAGAGGTTGAATTTCTCCCAGTCGGAAAAGGCGATGAACAGGAAAGGCAGGATGTTGAGGATGATCCAGAAGGGCTGCGTGGCCAGCTGGAAGCGCGAAATGAGCTGCACGCCATAGATGACCAGCGGAATGACGACGGCGGCGCTGATGATGTAGCCGATCCAGGGCGGAATGCCGAAGGCCATCTTCAGCGCCGCCGTCATGATCGAGGCCTCGATCGCAAACAGCATGAAGGTGAAGCTCGCATAGATCAGCGAGGTGATGGTCGAACCGATATAGCCAAAGCTTGCGCCGCGCGTCAGAAGGTCGATGTCGACGCCATGGCGGATGGCATAGCGGCTGATCGGCAGGCCGACGACGAGCATGGCCAAAGCCGCCGCGAGGATCGCGAAGAAGGCGTTGGTGGTGCCGTAGGAGAGGGTGATCGCGCCGCCGATCGCCTCCAGCGCGAGGAAGGAAATGGCGCCGATGGCCGTCTGCGAAATGCGGCTCGAGGAAAAGCGGCGTGCGCTCTTGGCGGTGAAGCGCAGCGCATAGTCTTCCAGCGTCTGGTTCGCGACCCAGCGGTTATAGTCGCGCCGGACCGGAATGATGCGTTGCCGGGCTGCCATGCGTGCCTTGCCGTCCATTTGTGCATGATGATCGTTTGGGCAGTTTCGAGGGTTTGTGACGGATTTGCAAGCTGGATTCCCGTTTGCCACAACTGTGACACAGGCTCTTGCAACAGCGTGCAGGCTCACCATCTCAGTGTGTGCAGCAGAACGCCCGAAGCCTTGCCCGCTGGGTCTTTCGGGTCCCGTCAACTTTCATTCATGTGTGGCCACCCGTGGAACCCTCGACCGTCAGCGCTTCTCCGAATGAACAGACCTTTGGCACCCAGGGCATCGCCCCCATGGATCGCCCGAGCCGCATCACCCGCTTCTTCATGGCGATCGTCGCCTGGGCGGAAGGCCTCAATCTGAAATATGCCAAACTGGGCAATCCCCCGGTCTATGACAACGCAACGTTCCCCTGGGCTGCGGAGGTCGAGAAGGCCTATCCCGCCATTCGTGCGGAACTGGACCAGATCCTGAAGCGCAAGGACGAGTTGCCCAGCTTCCAGGACATCTCCACCGATGTGAAGACCATTTCCACCGACAACAACTGGAAGACCTTCTTCCTGCTCGGCTTCGGCGTGAAGTCGGAGCAGAACATCAAGGCCTGCCCGGAAACCTGGAAGGCGATGCAGAAGATCCCGGGGCTGACCACGGTGATGTTCTCGATCTTCGAGCCCGGCAAGCATTTGCCTGCCCATCGCGGCCCCTATAACGGCGTGTTGCGCCTGCATCTCGGCATGATCGTGCCGCCGCAGCGAGACAAGATCGCCATCCGCGTCAAGGACCAGATCTGCCACTGGGACGAGGGCAAGGTGCTGATCTTCGACGATGCCTATGAGCATGAGGCCTGGAACCATTCCGACCAGACCCGCGTGGTGCTGTTCGTGGATTTCGTGAAGCCGCTGAAGTTCCCGGCCCGCCTGGTCAACTGGTGCCTGATGAACCTGGCGATCTTCACGCCCTTCATCCGCGAAGGGCTGGATAACCACAACGAGTGGGAAAAGAAGTTCTATGCCGAGGCGGAAAAGCTCCGCAACCGGCCACACTGAGCCTTTCACACGCTGCGCCGGGTGCTGAGCCCGGCGCCCGGCGCTTGTTGTCCGCTGCTCCATGGGCGCGGATGCACCACACGTATTTTCCCTTTTTCTGATCTTCCCCTTTCGCCCCCTCGTGTACGTCATTTTACGTATGCCGTTTTGCGGTGCAGCAGCCGATAGTTCGTGAAGCAACGGTTAACGGCCGAACACAGGCCCGTTGCGGAACGAACGAGAAGAGGGGTTCGCACCATGAATTTCAAGGCAAGGCTCGGCGGCGCAATGCTCGCCGCCATCATGTCCACGACGGCGTTCCACGGCGCCTTTGCCGCCGAAGACACCATCAAGATCGGCGTCCTGCATTCGCTTTCCGGCACCATGGCGATTTCGGAAACGACGCTGAAGGATGCCATGCTGATGCTCGTCGAGGAGCAGAACAAGAAGGGCGGCGTGCTCGGCAAGAAGCTCGAAGCCGTCGTCGTCGATCCGGCTTCCGACTGGCCGCTGTTTGCCGAAAAGGCCCGCCAGCTGATCAGCCAGGACAAGGTTGCCGCCGTGTTCGGCTGCTGGACGTCCTCCTCGCGCAAGTCCGTGCTGCCGGTCTTCGAAGAGCTGAACTCCATCCTGTTCTACCCGGTGCAGTATGAGGGCGAGGAATCCTCGCGCAACATCTTCTACACCGGTGCTGCCCCGAACCAGCAGGCCATTCCGGCCGTCGATTATCTCGCCGAGAAGGAAGGCGTGCAGCGCTGGGTTCTGGAAGGCACCGACTACGTCTATCCGCAGACCACCAACAAGATCCTCAAGGCCTACCTGATGTCGAAGGGCGTCAAGGCCGAGGACATCATCGTCAACTACACGCCGTTCGGCTTCTCCGACTGGCAGACGGAAGTTTCCAAGATCAAGGCCTTCGGCTCGGCCGGCAAGAAGACTGCCGTCGTCTCCACCATCAACGGCGATGCCAACGTTCCCTTCTACAAGGAACTCGCCAACCAGGGCATCAAGGCCGAGGACATTCCGGTCGTCGCCTTCTCGGTGGGTGAAGAAGAACTCGCCGGCATCGACACCAAGCCGCTCGTCGGCCATCTGGCTGCCTGGAACTACTTCCAGTCCGTCGACTCGCCGGCCAATGCCGAATTCATCAAGGAATGGCATGCCTTCACCAAGAACGACAAGCGCGTGACCAATGACCCGATGGAAGCTGCCTATATCGGCTTCAATGCCTGGGTGAAGGCCGTCGAGGCTGCCGGCACGACCGATACCGACAAGGTGCTGGATGCCATCATCGGCGTCTCCGTCCCGAACCTGTCGGGCGGCTATTCCACCGTGATGCCGAACCACCACATCACCAAGCCGGTGCTGATCGGCGAAATCCAGGCCAACGGCCAGTTCGAAATCGTCCAGCAGACCCCGCAGGTTGTCGGCGACGAATGGTCCGATTACCTGCCGGACTCCAAGAACCTGATCTCCGACTGGCGCAAGCCGATGTCCTGCGGCAACTTCAACGTTGCCACCGGCAAGTGCGGCGGCAAGGGTAGCTGATAGCTGCATCGGGTCAATGGCCCCTCCTCCCCGCAAAGGGGGGAGGGGCCTGATCTAAGCCTGTCGGCGAGATCATCGAACGTTCTGGACCAAGCTTACCCCCCTCTGCCCTGCCGATCTCCCCCTTGAGGGGGAGATGCCCGGCAGGGCAGAGGGGGGTGAGCCCCACGCGCGGCGCAATCTGTGTCCGCTGCAAGAAGGGGCTACGATCATGTTGCGACTTTTCCTTTCAACCCTTTTCCTCCTCCTCGCGCTTGTTGCGCCCTCGCTTGCCCAGTCCGATCCGAAGGCGTTGATCGATGCGCTCGGCAAGGCTGATTTCAAGCAGGCCGAGGATCTGATCGGCCAGATCGCGGCAACCGGCGATCCACGCGTGGTGCCGGCGCTGAATGCCTTCGGCGACGGCGATCTTTATGCCCGCAAATCCGATGGCGCTGTTTTCATCACCAAACCTGCCGGCGCCAATCTGGCGCTGATCGATCCCTTGAGCGGCGAGAGTGTCGGCGAGGCGCCGAAGGGCGCGCTGAACAAGCTGAAGATCAACAACACGCTGCGCCGCGTCCTTCGGGCGGCCACCGGCGGCCTGACGCTGATGAGCCCGGATCGTGCGGCGCGTCTTTCGGCCGCCGATGCCGTCTTGCGCGCGCCATCCGCGGAAAACCTGGCGCTTCTCGAAACGGCCCTTGCCAAGGAGGCCGACCGCGAGGTGAAGGCCCGCATGGAAGAGGCGCGCGCCGCCTCCGTACTGGTGTCCGACCGTTCGATCGAGGAAAAGAATGCCGCCATCGATACCATCGCCCGGATTGGCGGCCGCGATGCGATCAGCCTGCTGCTGACCGCATCCGCCACGATGGATCCGGGCCTCAAGCCCGCCGTGAACGCTGCCGTTGCCCGCATCCAGACGACGCTTGCCTTCTGGGACATGGGGCAGAACGTCTGGTACGGCCTGTCTCTCGGTTCGGTGCTGCTGCTGGCGGCCATAGGCCTTGCCATCACCTTCGGCGTGATGGGCATCATCAACATGGCGCATGGCGAGATGGTGATGCTCGGCGCCTATTCCACCTATGTGGTGCAGGAGGCGATCCGCACCTCGGCGCCGCATCTGTTCGACTGGTCGCTGGCAATTGCGCTGCCGGTCGCCTTCCTCGTCACCGCTGCCGTCGGCCTTGTCATCGAACGCGGCGTGATCCGCTTCCTCTATGGCCGGCCGCTGGAAACCCTGCTGGCCACCTGGGGTATTTCCCTCGTGCTGCAGCAACTGGTCCGCTCGATCTTTGGGCCGACGAACCGCGAGGTCGGCAATCCCTCCTGGATGTCCGGCGCCTTCCAGCTAGGCGAGATGCAGGTCACCTGGAACCGTCTGTGGATCGTTGTCTTCTCGCTGTCGATCTTCATCGGCTTGCTGGTGCTGATGAAGCGCTCCGCCTTCGGCCTGCAGATGCGCGCCGTCACCCAGAACCGCCGCATGGCCTCCTCCATGGGCATCCGCACGCCCTGGGTCGATGCCTTCACCTTTGCGCTCGGTTCCGGCATCGCCGGCATTGCCGGGGTGGCGCTGTCGCAGATCGACAACGTCTCCCCCAACCTCGGCCAGTCCTACATCATCGACAGCTTCATGGTCGTGGTGTTCGGTGGCGTCGGCAATCTCTGGGGCACGCTGGTCGGCGCGCTGTCGCTCGGTGTGCTCAACAAGTTCCTCGAGCCGTGGACCGGCGCCGTGCTCGGCAAGATCCTCGTGCTCGTTCTGATCATCCTGTTCATCCAGAAGAGACCGCGCGGCCTGTTCGCGCTGAAGGGAAGGGCGGTGGAAGCATGATCACCAGCTTCATCTTGCGCGCACTGGAAGGTCGCATCGTCATGACGGTTGCTGTTCTGGCGGCCGTGGCCCTGGCCATTCCGGCCAGCAATCTGCTCCTTTCGCCCGACAGCGCCCTGCATGTCCCAACCTATGCCATGTCGCTGATGGGCAAGTATCTGTGCTATGCGCTGCTGGCGCTGGCGCTCGATCTGGTCTGGGGCTATTGCGGCATTCTCTCGCTCGGCCACGGCGCCTTTTTTGCCCTCGGCGGCTATGCCATGGGCATGTATCTGATGCGCCAGATCGGCAGCCGCGGCGTCTATGGCAATCCGCTGCTGCCCGATTTCATGGTGTTCCTCAACTGGAAGGAACTGCCCTGGTTCTGGCATGGCTTCGACATGTTCTGGTTCGCGATGCTGATGGTTGTCGTCGTCCCGGGGCTGCTGGCCTTCGTGTTCGGCTGGTTTGCCTTCCGCTCGCGCGTCAACGGCGTCTATCTCTCGATCATCACCCAGGCGATGACCTATGCGCTGATGCTCTCCTTCTTCCGCAACGACATGGGGTTTGGTGGCAATAATGGCCTGACCGACTACAAGGAAATCCTCGGCTTCTCCGTGCAGGCGGATGGTACGCGCGCCGTGCTGTTTGCGCTCTCCGCACTGATGCTGGCGCTCTGCCTGGTGCTTGCCTCCGCCATCACCCGCTCGAAATTCGGCAAGGTGCTGGTCGGCGTGCGCGATGCCGAAAGCCGTGTGCGCTTCCTGGGCTTTCGCGTGGAAGACATCAAGCTTTTCACCTTCGTCGTCTCGGCCATGATGGCGGGCATTGCCGGCGCGCTGTTCGTGCCGCAGGTCGGCATCATCAATCCGGGTGAATTCGCGCCGGCCAATTCCATCGAGGTGGTGGTGTGGACGGCGGTTGGCGGGCGCGGCACGCTGATCGGCCCGATCATCGGCGCTGTGCTGGTCAATGGCGGCAAGAGCTTCTTCACCGGCGCCTTCCCGGAACTGTGGCTCTATGCGCTGGGTGCGCTGTTCATCGGTGTGACGCTGCTTTTGCCGAAAGGCATCGTCGGCACCGTCCAGTCCGTCCTTGCGGCGCGGCGGGCGGTGAAGGCGGCAGCCGGCAGGGACGCCAGTGAAAACGATGACCGGGCCCCGTCCCAGGTCCAGGCTGCGGAGTAGACCCGATGAACCTCGTCAGAAGCGAAACCCGACCGAAATCGCTCCTTTACCTCGATGGCGTCTCCGTCTCCTTCGATGGTTTCAAGGCACTGAATTCGCTCTCCTTCGTCGTGGAGCCCGGCGAATTGCGGGCGATCATCGGCCCGAACGGTGCCGGCAAGACGACGATGATGGACATCATCACCGGCAAGACCCGGCCTGACACCGGACAGGTGGTGTTCGAGGATCTGATCGATCTCACCAAGAAGGATGAGGCCGACATCGCCCAGCTCGGCATCGGCCGCAAGTTCCAGAAGCCGACGGTGTTCGAAAGCCACACCGTCTGGGACAATCTGGAACTGGCGCTGAACCGCAAGCGCGGCGTGTTCGCCACGCTGTTCTACCGGCTGACGGCCGAGGATCGCGACCGCATCGAAGAAATTCTTGCCACCATCCGTCTCACCCATCGTCGCGACGAGCTGGCGGCAAGCCTCAGCCACGGCCAGAAGCAATGGCTGGAGATCGGCATGCTTCTGGCGCAGGAGCCGAAGCTCCTGCTGGTCGATGAACCCGTGGCCGGCATGACCGACGCCGAAACCGCCGAAACCGCCATCCTGCTCAAGGAAATCGCCAAAAGCCGTTCGGTGGTGGTGGTCGAGCACGACATGGGCTTCATCCGCGATCTCGGCGTGAAGGTGACGTGTCTTGCCGAAGGTTCGGTGCTGGCCGAAGGCTCGATCGATTTCGTATCGAACGATCCGAAGGTCATCGAAAACTATCTGGGGCGGTGAGGGCGATGCGGAACCTGTTGCCTTTAACCCCCTCTGGCTGCCGCCATCTCCCCCACAAGGGGGGAGACCTTTCGCGGTGCCGCCTCGGCCCCATGGGGGCGCAGGCGATGAGGCAGGGTAAGCCCCTTTCCTCCTTGTGGGGAGGGGTCTGTTTACCCAATCCCGTGCCTCACATCGTTGCAGAGATGCCCGGCAGGGCAGAGGGGGGTAGCCCCTCGCTTTCAAGCAAGAAGGGAGGCGCAGCATGCTGACAGTCGATACCATCAATCTTCACTATGGCGCGGCACAGGCGCTGCGGGGCGTATCGATCGCCGCACCCATGGGCAAGATCACCTGCGTTCTGGGGCGAAACGGCGTGGGCAAGTCCTCGCTTCTGCGCGCCATCACCGGCCAGCATGGCGTGAGTGCCGGCACGATCAGCTTCAACGGCGAGGTGCTGAACGGCCTCGCGCCCTATGCGCGCGCCAAGCACGGCATCGGCTATGTGCCGCAGGGCCGCGAGATCTTTCCGCTGCTGACGGTCAAGGAAAATCTGGAGACGGGCTTTGCGCCCTTGCCGCGCAAGGAACGCTTCATCCCTGATGATATCTTCGCCCTGTTTCCGGTGTTGAATTCCATGCTGTCGCGGCGTGGCGGCGATCTGTCCGGCGGCCAGCAGCAGCAGCTCGCCATCGGCCGTGCCATGGTCACGCGCCCGAAGATCCTCGTGCTCGACGAGCCGACCGAGGGCATCCAGCCTTCGATCATCAAGGATATCGGCCGGGCGATCAAATATCTGCGCGATTCCACTGGCATGGCCATCCTGCTTGTGGAACAGTATCTCGATTTCTGCCGGGAGCTTGCGGATCACGTCTACATCATGGATCGTGGGGAAATCGTGCATGAGGGGCCGGCCGAGACGCTGGATACGGCGGAGGCGAGGCGGCATCTGACAGTGTGATGCAATTTTATCGCATGGCTGCCTTCTTTCGAAAGGCCGTTCAATAGAAGTATCTAATATGATAGATCGAGCGCGGTTTAACCTAACAGGTCGTCGGTTTTTACGCCCTTTCCCCCTACGAGGCGCTTGATGGCATATGGATTTCGCTTGGGACGGTTCCCGCAGCGGGCTTTCGCCCGGCTGGTTTTGACCGGGAGCCTTCTCATGGGCGGCACCGTGGTGGCCTCGGCTGCCTGCGGCGTGCCGCAGCAGGCCGGCTATCATGACGTGTCCCTGCAGGTGGAGGGCGTGACGCGCCAGGGTGTGGCCTATCTGCCCCCCGCCTATACCGGCGACAAGAAGATGGCCGTGGTCTTCGATTTCCACGGCAGCAACAGCTTTCCGCGCGCCCAGATGCAGCGCAGTTCCTGGGACAAGGTGGCCGAGCGCGAGGGCTTCATCGTGTTCGCCCCGCAGGGCAGCCTGTCCGGCTCGGCCCCCGGCACCTTTGCCTGGAACGTGCCGGGCGTCACCTTTCGCGAGGGCGGGCTGGATGAGGTGGCTTTCATCAAGGCGGCCCTTGCCGAGGTGAAGCAGGATTACTGCGTCGACCCCGACCGCATCTATGCCTCCGGCTATTCCGGCGGCGGGCGCATGATCTCGGCCTATCTGTGCGCAGGCGGCGAGGGTTTTGCCGGCGCGGGCTTCGTCAATTCCCTGCGCGCCGGGCTTCCGACCGAGCGGCGCGACGGTCGCTGGGTGCCGGATGCCACCAGCTGCCAGCCGGCCCGCCCGGTCTCGATCATGGCCTTTCACGGGGTGAAGGACGAATCGAATCCCTATGCCGGCGGCGGCAAGGCCTATTGGCAATATGGGTTCCATGCGGCACTGCAGCGCTGGACGGAACTGGACGGCTGCAAGGGCAAGGCGACGGCGGAGACGGCAGGCGGCGTGACCTTCAGCCTTTACGATGCCTGTGGCAAGGGCGCGCGCATCGCCACCTTCGAATTTGCCGAAGGCACGCATGACTGGCCGCGGCCACAGCCGAATGCCGGCATGATGGCGGCTGCCAGCAAGACCGATGCGGCGGGCGTCGTACAGGTCTCTGCGGTGCGCCGCCCGGGTTTCGATCCGAATATTGATCCGGCCGCGCGGATGTGGGACTTCTTCCGCCGGGCCGACCAGCAGAATGTGGTCGCAACCGTCAACCCGGCACAACCGTCGCTGAAGGCGGTGGCGGCCTGCGGTGACGCGGCAACCATAGACCAGAATACCGAGGGCCAGACGGCCGAGGGGATGACGTGCAGCAACAGCAAGCCGGCGGAGCCGCGCCGCAGCGGGCTCGGGGTAAAGGGCGCCTTGTAACGAAGCAGCTGGCGGGCCGCACCCGGCTTGCCGAACTGTTCCAGGAAGGCTGCGGCAAGATCCGCCTGCCCGAAACCTTCGATCATTCGCTTGAGGCGATCCTCATCAACAGTTCCGGCGGCTTGACCGGCGGGGATCGGCTCAACTGGAGCCTCAGCGCCGGGCCCGGCACGGAGGTGACCGTGACCACGCAGGCCAACGAGAAGATCTACAAGGCGGCCGCCGATACGGCGTTTCTCTCCAGCCATGTGGAGGTCGGCGAGGGGGCGAAGGTCGCCTGGCTGCCGCAGGAAAGCATCCTGTTCGACCGCGCCTCGCTGACGCGCGAACTCTCCGTCGATCTGGCGCCGAGCGCCGAATTTCTCGCCGTCGAGGCGATCATTCTCGGCCGCACCGCAAGGGGTGAACGAACCGAACGCGGCCTGTTTCGCGATCGCTGGCGCATTCGCCGCGCGGGCCGCCTGATCCATGCCGAGGAGGTGCGGCTGGAGGGCGAGATCGCAACGCTCGGCGACCAGCCTGCGGTTCTCTCCGGCAAGGTCGCCTTCGCCACCGTCTTCTATTCCGGCCCCGCCTGCGAGGCCTTCCTGCCGCGTCTGCGGCCTCTGCTCGAAGCCGGCTATGCGGGGGCAAGCCATTGGCAGGACAAGCTGATCGTCCGGCTTGCCGCGCAGGACGGTTTCTCCCTGAGAAAAATTCTTGTGCCTGTCATTTCGCTCTTGCGAAACGGCGCGCCAGTGCCGAAAGTCTGGAACACGTAAAGCAGAAAATTTGGGGAACCCATGAACCTCAGCCCGAGAGAAAAAGACAAGCTCCTGATCTCCATGGCGGCAATCGTCGCCCGCCGGCGGCTGGAGCGCGGCGTGAAGCTGAACTATCCGGAAGCCATTGCGCTGATCACCGATTTCGTCGTGGAAGGCGCCCGCGACGGCCGCGCCGTGGCCGACCTGATGGAAGCAGGCGCCCATGTGGTGACCCGCGACCAGGTGATGGAAGGCATTGCCGAGATGATCCACGACGTGCAGGTGGAAGCGACCTTTCCGGATGGCACCAAGCTGGTGACCGTCCACGAACCGATCCGCTGACAGGCTTGAGGAGACGCCGATGATCCCCGGTGAAATCATATCCGCCAAGGGCGAGATCGAACTGAATGCCGGCCAGCCGACGGTGACGCTGGCGGTCGCCAATACCGGCGACCGTCCGGTGCAGGTGGGCAGCCACTATCATTTCTTCGAGACCAATGCCGGTCTCTCCTTCGAGCGCGACAAGGCGCGCGGCATGCGGCTCGACATTCCGGCCGGCACTGCCGTGCGTTTCGAGCCGGGGCAGACGCGGGAGGTCACCCTCATTCCGCTCTCCGGCAAGCGCGAGGTCTATGGTTTTCGCCAGCAGGTGATGGGCAAGCTCTAGAGCCTTCGAAAGGGTACGCCGCGCATGAAACTGGCCCTTCTCTCCATGCTGTGCGGCTGCGTGCTGCTGGTGGACGGACCGAGTTCCGCCGAGGAGCCGACAGTTGCCTGCGACAAGGCCGTGACCCAGGCGGACATGACGCTGTGCGCGCAGAAGGATTTCGAGAAGGCCGATGCGGGCCTGAATGCCCAGTGGATGCTGACCCGCAAGGCGATGGCCGATCGCGATGCGAGCCTCAGTGCCGAGCAACGCGGTGGCGAGCAGGCCTTGCTGGCCGCCCAACGCGCCTGGATCGCCTATCGCGACGGCCAGTGCACGGCGGAAGGTTTTGCCGCCCGCGGCGGCACGATGGAACCCATGCTGGTGATCGCCTGCAAGGCGGAACTCAGCGAAGTGCGAACCGACGAACTGAAACAACTTGCCGAGACGATCGGCCAACAATGACCGGGGCTTGTCCGGCGCGAGGGGCGCCGGCAGCCCGACTGCGAGACTGGAGCGAGCAAGCCCATGCCCTACAAGATTTCCCGCGCCGCCTATGCCAGCATGTTCGGCCCGACCATCGGCGACAAGGTGCGCCTTGCCGATACCGAACTCTTCATCGAGGTGGAGAAGGATTTCACCACCTATGGCGAGGAGGTGAAGTTCGGCGGCGGCAAGGTGATCCGCGACGGCATGGGCCAGAGCCAGGTGACCCGTGCCAACGGGGCCGTCGATACCGTGATCACCAATGCGGTGATCGTCGATCATTCCGGCATCGTGAAGGCCGATATCGGGCTCAAGGACGGCCGCATCGTCGCGATCGGCAAGGCCGGCAACCCGGATACGCAGCCGGGCGTCAACATCATTGTCGGCCCCGGCACCGAAGCGATTGCCGGCGAGGGCAAGATCGTGACCGCCGGCGGCATGGATGCGCATATCCACTTCATCTGCCCGCAGCAGATCGAGGAAGCGCTGATGAGCGGCCTCACCTGCATGCTGGGCGGCGGCACCGGCCCCGCGCATGGCACGCTTGCCACCACCTGCACGCCCGGCCCCTGGCATATTGCCCGGATGATCGAGGCGGCCGACGCCTTCCCGATGAACCTTGCTTTTGCCGGCAAGGGCAATGCCTCGCTGCCCGGCGCGCTGGAGGAAATGGTGCTGGCGGGCGCCACCTCGCTGAAGCTGCATGAGGACTGGGGCACGACGCCGGGCGCCATCGACTGCTGCCTCTCGGTCGCCGACCAGTATGACGTGCAGGTGATGATCCACACCGACACGCTGAACGAAAGCGGCTTCGTGGAAGATACGGTCGGCGCCATCAAGGGCCGCACCATTCACGCCTTCCACACGGAAGGGGCAGGCGGCGGTCACGCGCCGGACATTATCAAGATCTGCGGCGAGCTGAACGTCATCCCGTCCTCCACCAACCCGACGCGGCCCTACACGGTCAACACGCTCGCGGAACATCTCGACATGCTGATGGTCTGCCATCACCTGTCGCCGTCGATCCCCGAAGACATCGCCTTTGCCGAAAGCCGTATCCGCAAGGAAACCATTGCGGCGGAAGACATCCTGCACGATATCGGCGCCTTCTCGATCATCTCCTCGGACAGCCAGGCCATGGGCCGCGTCGGCGAGGTGATCATCCGCACCTGGCAGACGGCCGACAAGATGAAGCGCCAGCGCGGCGCGCTTGCCCAGGAAACCGGCGACAACGACAATTTCCGCGTCAAGCGCTATGTGGCGAAATACACGATCAACCCGGCGATCGCCCATGGCGTTTCCCACGAGATCGGCTCGGTGGAAGTCGGCAAGCGCGCCGACCTCGTGATCTGGAACCCGGCCTTTTTCGGCGTGAAGCCGGACATGGTGCTGATGGGTGGCGTGATTGCGGCAGCCCCCATGGGCGATCCGAACGCCTCGATCCCGACGCCGCAGCCGGTGCATTACCGCCCGATGTTCGGCGCCTATGGCAAGGCCCGCACGAACTCGTCCGTCACCTTCGTCTCGCAGGCAGCGCTCGATGCCGGCCTTGCCAACCGTCTTGGCGTTGCCAAGCAGCTGGTGGCGGTGAAGAACACCCGCGGCGGCATTTCCAAGAAGTCGATGATCCACAACGACCTGACGCCGCATGTGGAAGTCGATCCGGAAACCTACGAGGTGCGCGCCGACGGCGAGCTGCTGACCTGCGAGCCCGCTACCGTGCTGCCGATGGCGCAGCGGTATTTCCTGTTTTGAGAGCCTCTTTGGTCCGCCGATGGGCTGTGCTAGGATGTCGCATGAGCATCAAGGAGACTGTCAGCATCGACGGTGATTTGAAAAAGCGTCTCGCGGTCATCGCGGAACGCGAAGGCTCGACCGTGTCTGAACTGGCGGAAAGCGTTTTGCGGCATCATGCGGAGGATGTGGAGCGCCAGGAGGCTGAGTTCGCCGAGGATGATCGCCGATGGGCGAGATATCTGGAGACCGGCGAATGCATTTCCTTCGAGGACATGATGGTGGAGCTTCAGTCTTTGGCTGACGAGGCAGGTCATAAGGCGGCCGGCGCTGCGTGAAGATTGTTGTTCTGCCTGAGGCCAGGGAGGATCTTATCCGTCTTCGCAGCTTTCTCTTGGTGCGGAATCCTCTTGCGGCGCAAAAAGCTATGCTGGCGATCAGGGGCGGCTTTTTTCGTCTCCGGGACACTCCGAAGCTTGGTGTGGAAGTGGAGGGGCGGCCGGGCGACCGCCAGCTCTTCATTCCATTCGGCAATGGCGCCTATGTTCTTCGTTACAGATTGGACGAGGCGCAGGACACTCTGATCGTGGTCCGGATTTGGCACGGGCGGGAAAGCAGAGACTGAGACGCAAAGATCGCCTGTTTCTTCCGTTCCTCGCCTACCTTTGTTTCTTTTGTCGACCGGTACGACGATGACCATCGAAATCCGAAAAATGACCGGGACGGATCTGGACGTGTGGTCCCGCATGCGCGCCTGCCTGTGGCAGAGCCTTGATCTCGACGGCCATCGTGCGGAGATCGTCACCATGGTCGGTAATGTCCGTCATCGGGCCTATCTTGCCGCCGGGTCGACCGGTGAGGCCTACGGTTTTGCCGAGGTCTCGATTCGCGATTATGCCAATGGCTGTACGCAGACCCCGGTGCCGTTTCTGGAAGGAATATGGGTGGAGCCGGCGGTGCGGCGTCTGGGTGTCGGCGCGGCACTTCTCTCCGCCATCCAAGCGGAATTGCAGGCAGAGGGATATGTGGAACTCTGCTCGGATGCGAGACTTGAGAACCTTGTCTCGCATGAGGCTCATGCTGCCTGGGGCTTTCAGGAGACCCAGCGGGTGGTCTATTTCCGCAAGGCGCTGTGAGAGCGTTTTGCCGCAAGGACGGTGATGGGAAGCCTGCGACGATGCAGTCGGTCACCTTTTACGTCATGCGCGTTATGCATGGCTCCCATGCGCCGCTGTTGAAATCGGCCTTCCATGCTGCGCTGCACGCAAAAATTCACTAAGGGGGAAGGGTAGGTTAAGCCCGCACATGTGCCGGGGCGCTATCAATTTCAAGGAGATGAACCATGCTGATTGGCCGCAGGGTGCCCGATGTTACCTTCCGCACGCGCGTTCGCGATGAATCGATTGGCGGTCCCAACCCCTTCCGCTGGCAGGACGTAACGTCGAGCGATTACTTCGCCGGCAAGCGCGTCGTGCTGTTCTCGTTGCCGGGCGCGTTTACGCCCACCTGCTCCACCTACCAGCTGCCGGATTTTGAAAAGCTCTATCCGGACTTCCAGGCGGAAGGCATTGACGAGATCTACTGCATCTCCGTCAACGATGCCTTCGTCATGAATGCCTGGGGCAAGTCGCAGGGTCTGGAAAACGTCAAGCTGATCCCTGACGGTTCCGGCGAGTTCACCCGCAAGATGGGCATGCTGGTCGCCAAGGACAATCTCGGCTTCGGCCTGCGTTCCTGGCGCTATGCCGCCGTCATCAACAATGGCGTGGTCGAGCAGTGGTTCGAGGAGGAAGGCTTCTCCGACAATTGCGACAGCGATCCCTACGGCGTCTCCTCGCCGCAGAACATTCTCGAGACGCTGCGCCGCAAGGAAGCCGCCTGAGTTTCTATGTGGGGGCGGTGCGTTTCGATGCGCTGCCCCGTCCATTGCCCGAAGGGCGGATGAGGGGGCCTTCGAGATGCCGCTTCCCGTCCATCCCCTGTGCATTGCAAAATCCCGCTTGTCAGGTGCGGCCGGCTTGGCAATGATGGCGGCGAAGTCACAGGAACAGAAATCCCATGCAGCATGTCCATTCCTATCGTCCGGCCGGCGAAGTGTCCGATCCGCCCGTCGATACCGTCACGCTTCCGCACGATCTGCGCCACCTGCGCCGCAAGCTTCTGCATCTCTCGAATGGTGACATGGTGATGCTGGACCTGAAGGAGGCCGTGCTGTTCCACGATGGCGACCGGCTGGTGCTGGACAATGGCGATACGGTGGAAGTGAAGGCGGCGGCGGAAAAGCTGTTCGAGGTGAAGGCGCGCTCGCCGCTGCATCTGATCGAACTTGCCTGGCATCTCGGCAACCGCCATCTCTCGGCACAGATCGAAGAAGGCCGCATCCTCATTCTGCGCGATCACGTGATCCGCGCCATGCTGCAAGGGCTGGGCGCCACGGTGACGGATGTGGAAGAACCCTTCCAGCCGGCCCGCGGTGCCTATCATGGGCATGGCCACAGCCATGATCACGCGCACGGCCATGACCATGGCCACGACCATCACCACGATTGAGCCGTGATGCCGGGAGCGCTGGAAACGCAGGCCCTGCTGCGGCTGATGGCCTGGCTTTCGCCGGCCTTTCCGGTCGGCGGCTTTGCCTATTCCGGGGGGCTGGAGCGGGCCGTGCACGACCGCCTGGTCACCGACGCGGCAAGTCTGGAACAGTGGCTGTCGACGCTTCTGGCGCATGGAACGCTGTGGAACGATGCGGTTCTGTTTGCTGAGGCACAGGCTGCCAAGGGGGACGCCGGGGCGCTGACGGAACTGGCCGACCTGGGGCTCGCGCTGGCGGGCTCGGCGGAACGGCATCTGGAAACGCTGTCGCTCGGCCGTGCCTTTATCGCAGCCGCCACCGCCTGGCCGCATCCCGTGTTCGCCGCCCTGCCACGCGACTGCCCCTATCCGGTGGCGGTTGGTGCCGTGGCGGAAGCGCATGCTATTGGCGCCGTTCCGGCACTGGCAGCCTTCCTGCATGCGGCGCTGTCGCAAGGGGTGTCGGCCGGCATCCGCCTCGGGGTCGCCGGCCAGCAACAGGGGGTGGCGATTCTGGCCCGTCTGGAGCCGGTGATGGCCGATGTGGCGGCGCGGGCGGCAAGCGCCAGTCCTGACGATCTCGGCACGGCAACCGTGCAGGCCGACATCGCCTCGCTCCGGCACGAGGTGCAGGTCTCGCGTCTGTTCCGGTCCTGAAATTTGCCGCCTTGTGCGCCGCAGCGACGGCGCTATTCTGCGATCCCAGAACTCGAAAGGGCATAGCAATCATGACATCCGCAAACGGACCTCTTCGCGTCGGCATTGGCGGGCCGGTCGGCTCCGGCAAGACGGCCTTGACGGAAAAGCTCTGCAAGGCGATGCGCGAACAGTATTCCGTCGCCGTCGTCACCAATGACATCTACACCAAGGAAGATGCGGAGGCGCTGGTGCGCATGCAGGCGCTCTCCTCCGACCGCATTGTTGGCGTGGAAACCGGCGGCTGCCCGCATACCGCCATCCGCGAGGATGCGACGATCAACCTGCAGGCGATTGCCGGGCTGAACGAGCGCTTTCCGGATCTCGATGTCGTCTTCATCGAATCGGGCGGCGACAATCTGGCAGCCACCTTCTCGCCTGATTTGGCCGACATCACCATCTATGTGATCTCCACCTGTCAGGGCGAGGAAATTCCCCGCAAGGGCGGCCCGGGCATCACCCGCTCCGATCTGCTCGTCATCAACAAGAAGGATCTGGCCCCTTATGTCGGGGCGGATCTCGACGTGATGGACCGCGACGCCAGCAGACAGCGCGCCGGCATGCCTTTCGTCTTCACCGATCTGAAGCGCGGCGAGGGCGTCGATCACATCGTCCGCTTCCTCGAAACGCATGGCGGTTTGCAGCATGTCTGAGGCGCGGCGGTTCGGCGCCTATGAGGTGAGCGTGTTGGTCGACGGCGTTTATCAGGCGCCGATCGAGCACCTTTCCCATGCCACCAGTCAGGCGGCACGGGATGCGGCGGTCGCAGCTTGGGGAAAGCCGACGGTGGACATGGACGTCAACCTGTTCGTGCTCAAGGGGCCGGACGGCATCAGTCTCGTCGATGCGGGAACGGGACCGTTCTGGGGCCCGCAACTCGGGCTGGGGCGGGAAGCGCTCGCCGCCGCCGGCATTCAGCCGGCCGACGTCGTGCGCGTGCTGCTGACCCACCTGCATGGCGATCATGCGCTCGGCCTTTTTGGCGAAACGGGGCGCTATTTTCCGAATGCTGACGTCCATGTGCCGAAACCCGATCTCGATTTCTTCGGCAATGCCGCCCTGAAGGCCACGGTTCCCGCCTATCGCAGTGGCGGTTTCGACATTGCGGCACGGTTGCTGGCAACCTACGGCGACCGGGTGAAGCCGGTGGAGGAAGGCCCGGTTCTGCAGGGCATCGAGGCGATTGCGATGCCGGGCCACACGCCTGGCCATTTCGGCTATCTCATCGGCGAAGGCGACGGGCGGCTTCTGCTCTGGGGCGATCTGGTCCATGTGCCGTCCCTGCAACTTGCCGATCCCGATGTCTGCTTCATCTACGATGCCGATCCCGCCGCAGGAGCGGCGAGCCGCCGGTCGATCTTCACGCGCGCCAGCCGCGAGCACTGGGTGGCTTCCGGCGGTCATGTCTCCGGTTTCGTGCAGGTTGAACGTGCCGGTGACGTCTGGCGGTTCAGCCCGGCCTGACGGTCTTCGGCGACCGGGCATCGGCGTGCGGCCGGTTGGCCTATATTTCCTTCAACGCCTCCACGTCGCCGATCTGGATGACGCGGCCGCGCACGGTGACGCCGGTGCGGCGCAGCGACGAGAAGGCGCGCGAGAGCGCTTCCGGCGCAAGCCCCAGCATGCCGGCCAGCAGGCTCTTCTGATAGGGCAGGCGGATCGAGGCCGGACCGTTGTCGCTCGGGCAACGGGTCAGAAGATAGTCTGCCACCCGCTGCGGAGCGGTGTGGAGCCGGTCATTGACCACGCAGTCCATCGTCGACAGCAGATGGTCGGAGAGCGTTGCCATGATCGCCTTCGAAACGGTCGGGTCCTGTTCGGCAAGCTCGCGCACATCCTGCATGTCGAACCGCGCCAGGCTGACATTTTCCGCGGCCTGTGCGTTGAATCGATAGATGTCTCCGCCATAGATCAGGCATTCGGCAAAGATATCGCCCGGCCCGCAGATGCGGATATCCGCCTGACGTCCATCGCGGCTGACGCGGTAAAGGCGCACGTACCCGCTCAGCAAGGCGTAGAAGGCCATGGCTGGCTCGCCTTCGCGGAAGATCGTTGCGCGTGCGGGAAGCGCGGTGATGTGCGCGCTGTCCAGCAGGCGGGCGAGGGCGCTTGGCGAAAGCGCTCGCATGAAACCCGTCTTGGAAAGCAGGCTGCGTTCCCGGTGATTGGCTCTGTGATTTCTGTCCAGCATCTTGCGTCGCTCCCCTTGCACTGCATCGCCCTTCGGACTGCGAACCGGGGAGAAGATTAGCACCTCGAAACAAGGCCCGATTTGACGTCGATCAAACCGGGCCTTGTGGGTGCGACGGAATTTTTGCTGATTTTCAATACCTATTCTGCGGCAAGAGGCGGCAGGCGCAAAACATTGTTTCCTGCAGAGGTTGTGGTGCGTTCCGTCTCGCCGGTCCTGCTTTGCAGGGCATCCAGCCGCTGCTGCAACTCGGCAATACGCCGCTGGTTTTCACGGGCAGTGCGCGACAATTCCTCGTCGCTCAGCACCGGATCCTCCACTTCCTTCTTGCCCACGAAGCGGCTGAAGACGCGGCCGAGCAGACCCGACAGGTCATCCATGATCAGGAAGAAGGCCGGCACCACCACAAGGCTCAGCACCGTGGAGACGATGATGCCGCCGATCACGGCAATCGCCATCGGCGAACGGAAGGAGCCGCCTTCGCCGACACCGAGTGCAGACGGCAGCATGCCGGCCGACATGGCGATCGAAGTCATGATGATCGGGCGGGCGCGCTTGCGGCCGGCCTCCACCATGGCCGCCACCCGTTCCATGCCGTGGCGACGCATCTCGATGGCAAAATCCACCAGCAGAATGGCGTTCTTCGTAACGATGCCCATCAGCATCAGGATGCCGATCAGCACCGGCATGGAGAGCGCATTGTTGGTGAGGATCAGCCCGAGCGCCACCCCGCCGATGGCAAGCGGCAGCGAGAAGAGAATGGTGAAGGGCTGGATCACGTCCTTGAACAGCAGGATCAGCACGACGAGCACCAGCAGCAGGCCAAGCAGCATGGCATTGGCAAAGCCCTGCACCATTTCCGCCTGGATCTTGGCATCGCCGCTTTCGGCCAGGCGCACGCCGGGCGGCAGCTTGGTCTCTGCGACGATCCGCTTGAATTCGTCCGTTGCCGTATCGAGCGCTGTTCCCTGCGGCACGTCGGATCCGATCGAGACAACGCGGTTGCGGTTGTTGCGCTTGATCGAACTCGGGCCTTCCGAATAATCGATGTCGGCGACGCTTGCGAGCGGCACGGTCGCGCCGGTCGCCGTCTTGATCCTGAGATTGCGGATCGCCTGAAGGTCACGGCGCACGTCGAGGGATGCCTGCGAGCGGATGGGGATCAGACGGCTGTCGAGCGAGATCTTCGGCAGCGCCGCGTCCACGTCGCCGATGGTGGCGACGCGCACGGTTTCGGAAATCTGCTGCGGTGTGATGCCGAGCCGGGCCGCTTCGTCCTTGCGCGGACGGATCTGCAGTTCGGGACGCGGCAGGGCGCCTTCGGAGGACACATTGGCGAGAATCGGCGAGGCGCGCAGCCGGCTTTCGAGCTGGGCAACCGCATCATCCAGTTCATCGCTGTTATCGGCGAGGAAGTTGAACGAGAGTTCGCGTTCGCCGCGATCGTTGAGCTTGGTGATGCGCACATCCGGAACCGCATGCACCTTGGCGAAAATCTCCTTCTCGATCTCCCATTGCGGCCGTGTGCGGCCCTCGATCGCCATTTTCGGGATGGACGGACCGATGAAGGGGATGGAACCCAGCCCCTTGTTGACCAGGGTTTTGATCAGCGAGTGCTCGATATTGCCGAGAATGACGTTGATCGTCGCGCGGCGCAGTTCCAGATCACCCTTCGGTGTGCTGCCGTCGAGGACAAACACGCTGTGCACGCCTTCGATGGGCTTGATGATCTGATAGAGCGCATTGGTGGTCGCGGACGTTTCCTCCAGCGTCGCACTTGGGGGCAGTTCCACCGACAGCGTGATCCGCGAGCGATCTTCCGGCGGCAGGAAGCTGCCCGGCACCTGCGACAGCAGATACATCGAGCCGAGGAGGAAGGCAATCGCGCCGACCAGTGTCGCATAGCGCATGTACCAGCGCTTCGTCGTGCCGGTGACAAGGCGGGTATAGGCCTTCATGATCCGGCCGTCATTGTCGTGATGGTCGTCCATCGCGTCTTCGGCGCGCATCAGATAGGCGGCCATCAGCGGCGTGATGAGGCGCGCCACCAAGAGCGAGAAGAAGACCGATATCGCCACCGTCAGACCAAACTGGATGAAATACTGGCCCGGAATGCCCGGCATGAACGAGACAGGCACGAAGACGGCGATGATGGTGAAGCTTGTCGCGATAACAGCAAGGCCGATCTCGTCGGCGGCCTCGAGGGCGGCGCGGTAGGGCGTCTTGCCCATCTTGATGTGACGGGCGATGTTCTCCACCTCGACGATGGCGTCGTCGACGAGAATACCGGTCGCCAGCGTCAGGGCCAGGAAGCTGACGAGATTGAGCGAGAATCCGAGCAGGTCCATTATCCAGAAGGTGGGAATGGCCGACAGCGGCAGGGCTATGGCGGAAATCAGCGTGGCGCGCCAGTTGCGCAGGAAAAGAAGCACGACGATGACGGCCAGAATGGCGCCTTCGATCAGAGTGTGGATCGCCGCTTCATAATTGCCGTAGGTGAAGTAGACGGAATCGTCCACCATCTGGATGCTGACATCGGGATGGGCCGTGCGGATCTTGTCCAGCTGGGTTCCAACCGTCTGCGCAACCGAAACCTCGCTCGCGCCCTTGGAGCGGAACACGGCGAAGGTCACCGTCGGTTCGCCGTTGAAATGCGCGAAGGACTTCGGCTCCTCATAGGTGTCCGTGACGGTGCCGAGATCGGAAAGCTTCACGAACCGGCCGTTCGACAGGGCAATGGTCGTATTGGCGAGGTCGGCGACGCTGCGGGCATCGCCGAGCGTGCGGATGCCCTGTTCGCTGCCACCCACCTGGCCGCGGCCGGAGCCGAGGTCGATGTTGACGCTGCGCAGCTGCGCATTCACGTCGGGGGCGGTGATGCGGTAGGCGCTGAGCTTTTCCGGATCGAGCGCCACCCGGATTTCGCGTTCGGCGCCGCCGTAGCGGTCGATACGGCCGATCCCGGGCTGGCCCTGCAGGGCGCGCTTGATCGTGTCGTCGACGAACCAGGAAAGCTCCTCCAGCGTCATGTTGGGCGAGGAGACGGCAAAGGTTTGGATCGCCTGGCCTTCCACATCCACCTTGGAGACGATCGGTTCATCGACCGAGGCCGGAAGGTTGCCGCGAATGCGGTCGATCGCGTCCTTGACGTCCTGTACGGCCTCCTCGGTCGGCTTCTCGATGCGAAACAGCACCGAGGTCAGCGACTTCCCGTCGGTCACCGTGGAGCCGATCTCGTCGACGCCGCTGATCGAGGCGACGGCATCTTCCACTTCCTTGGTGACCTGCATTTCCAGTTCGGAGGGCGAGGCGCCACTCTGGGTCACGGTGATGGCCACCACCGGCACGTCGATGTTCGGAAAGCGGGTGATCGGCAGCTTGTTTAAGGCGCCGATGCCGAGAAACACCAGCAGCGCAAAGGCCAGAAGCGGTGCGACCGGATTGCGGATGGACCAGGCGGAAAAGTTCATGACGCGTCGTTCCCGTCAGTTCGCTGCAAGCGTTTCGGCAAAGACCGGGGTAATGTGGTCTCCGTCGCGCACGAAGGCACCTGCCTTCGCCACCACCACATCGCCGCTGGCGAGCCCGCTCAGGATCTCGACATAGCCGCGGTCCTGAATGCCGGTTTCGACGACGACCTGCTTGACGACATTGTTCTCGACCTTGCGCACGATCGCGCCAGCCCGTTCGGTGTTGACCGCCGCTTGCGGCAGGGCAAGCGATGTCGTCTCGCGGATGATGATCTGCGCGCTCGCATACATGCCCGATTTGGCGCCGGAATTGCCGTCCACCACGATGCGCACCGAACCGAGGCGGGTGGTCTGGTCAACGAGCGGAGAGACGAGTCGCACCTTGCCGGGCAGCGCCGTTCGGGTGCCGGCAACGGTGACCCGTGCCATCTGGCCGGCCTTGATCCGGCCGATCTCGCTTTCCGGCACATCCGCCACCAGCTCGATCTCGCCGTCGCGGATCATGGTGAAGAGCGGCGTGCCCGATCCCATGGCGATGGCGCCCACTTTTGCATCGCGTACCGAAATGATGCCGCCGACCGGCGCCTTCACATCCGTGCGGGCCAGCTTGAGATTGATATCGTCAATCTGGGTGTCGACCACCTTGATGTCGGCTTCTCCGACGCTGACGGCCTGACGGGCGGCATTGAGGCGCGCATCGGCGGCGTCTGCGGTCGCGGTCAGTTGTTCAACCTGCGAGGTCGACACGGTGCCGTTGCGGCTCAGCGTGATCGCCCGGTCGCGCTGGCGGACGGCGTCCTTGGCATTGGCCTCGGCCTCGATCACCTGGGCGCGATACTGGGCGAGGGCGGCTTCGGCCTTGGCCTTGTTGGCCTCGAGCTGGCTCTTCTGCAGGATCAGCGTGTCACTGTTCAGCGTCGCAACCACGGCACCTGCGGCAACCCGGTCGCCGACATCGGCATTCAGGGTCTTGATCGAGAGGCCGTCCACGAGAGGCTGCACGAAAACGTCCTGGACCGGGCGTATTGTGCCGCTGGCGACCACGCTGTCGACGAGCGCCCGCTCCGTCGCCTTGGTGACGACGATGGAGGGAAGGCGGATTTCCTCGGCCTTTGCGGCGGGCTCCTGCGCCGCAGCCGGTGCGACCATCATGCCGCCTGCCAGGCCGGCCACAAGAACTGCAGTCATCGATTTGCGAGAAATGATCATTCCGTCCGACCCGATTGCTTCATTCATGCCAACTGCAGTTGAAAGGCCGGGCGCAGATCATCCTCCACGATACGACCGCCGATCCGCCATGACATTGCATGCGCGTCAGCGGCCGGGCTCCCATTCCCCCCCCGTCAACCTGCTGTCAGGTGGTTACGCAGATGTGCCTGCACAAGGTCACCAGACAAGAAAACGTGATCAAGTCTAACGGCTGCACGCTGAGCGTTCAATCGCGGATAACGACGGTTTTGCTGATTGCGACATGGTGTAACGGAAAACGCGCAGCCGCGGATTCTGTCCGGACGGCTGCGCGTTACACAAATCTGGCCTGCCGAGCGAGATTTACTTCAGCGCGGCATTGGTGATGTCGAGCGTATAGGCGCCGGACGGTGCCTTGGTGATGACCGGGTCGGAACCGCCGCCGAGCAGGGTCTTGACGGTGCGCTCATAGTCGGCCACGTCGAGTGCGCCCTTGGATCCGGCGGTCAGCTTGGCCACTTCGCCCATCATCCGCTTCTGGTGCTTTTCGGTCTGGGCGCCGGACGCGTCGTTTTCCAGCACGATGCCGGCTGCGGCATCCGGATTGGCCTCGGCCCACTTCCAGCCCTTCATCGAGGCGCGGACGAACTTCACCATCTTTTCCTTGAAGGCCGGGTCCTTCAGCTTGTCTTCCAGCACGTAGAGACCGTCTTCGAGCGTGGCGACGCCCTCGTCCTCGTACTTGAAGGTGACGAGCTGGTCCGGCTTGATGCCGGCATCGATGACCTGCCAGTATTCGTTGTAGGTCATGGTGGAAATGCAGGCGGCCTGCTTCTGCAGGAGCGGATCGACGTTGAAGCCCTGCTTCAGCACCTTCACACCATCGGCGGATCCATCCGTCTTGATGCCGAGATGCGCCATCCAGGACAGGAACGGATATTCGTTGCCGAAGAACCAGACGCCGAGCGTCTTGCCCTTGAAGTCTGCGGGCTTGGCAATGCCGGTTTCCTTGAGGCAGGTCAGCATCATGCCAGACTTTTTGAAGGGCTGGGCGATGTTGACGAGCGGCACACCCTTTTCGCGCGTGGCAAGCGCGGACGGCATCCAGTCGACGATGACGTCGGCACCGCCGCCGGCCAGAACCTGCGGGGGAGCAATGTCCGGACCGCCGGGCTTGATATCGACGTCGAGGCCTTCCTCTTTGTAGAAGCCCTTGTCCTTGGCAACGTAATAGCCGGCGAACTGGGCCTGCGTCACCCATTTCAGCTGCAGCGTCACCTTGTCGGCGGCGGCGGCCGACATCGCCGTCAGCGAGACGGCAGCGGCCAGCATCAGCGATGCGATCTTGGCTTTCATTGTTTCAGTTCCCTCTTTTTCATCGTTACCGCCGCCCACCGCGGACGGACGGGTGCCAGAAGGTGACGGCCCTTTCACTGAGCGCCACCAAACCGTAGAAGACCGAGCCGGCCACCGCGGCCACCGCGATTTCGGCCCAGACCATGTCGATGTTCGCGCGCCCCACCTCGGTGGAGATGCGAAAGCCCATGCCGACGATGGGCGTGCCGAAGAATTCCGCCACGATAGCGCCGATCAGTGCCAACGTGGAGTTGATTTTCAGCGCGTTGAAGATGAAGGGCCAGGCGGCCGGCAGGCGCAGCTTGACGAGTGTCTGCCACCAGCTGGCGGCATAGGTGCGCATCAGGTCGCGTTCCATGTGGCTGGCGGCGGCAAGCCCCTGCACCGTGTTCACCAGCATCGGGAAAAAGGTCATGATCACCACGACGGCGACCTTGGAGGGCCAGTCGAAACCGAACCACATGACCATGATCGGGGCGACGCCGACGACCGGCAGCGCCGAGACGAAATTGCCGATTGGCAGCAGGCCTTTCTGCAGGAAGGGTGAGCGATCGATCAGGATCGCCACGATGAAGCCCAGCCCGCAGCCGGCGATATAGCCGGTGATCACCGATTTCAGAAAAGTCTGCTGGAAATCCGCCCAGAGCACCGGCACGGAGCCCGAGAGTTTCACCCAGATGGCGGTCGGGGCCGGAAGCAGGATCGGCGGGATGGAAAAACCGAGCACCACACATTCCCAGATGATGAGCAGCGTGATGCCGAAGATCAGCGGCACGCCGATACCGATGGCGCGCTGGCCGGCGGGAGTGGCAGGCTTCAGCCGCACCAGCCATTCGTTGAGCGCCCAGGCGCAAAGCCAGACGAGGAGGGCGGTAAACAGATAGGCGTTCATGACTTCACCCCCATGCGCTTCAGGACGAGGCCGTGGGCTGCCCCGACGATGGAGACGAGCACGGCCGCCAGCGCCGCCGCCATGAACAGCGCCGCCCAGATCTGGATCGTCTGGCCGTAATAGGAGCCGGAGAGCAGGCGGGCGCCGAGGCCGGCGACGGCGCCTGTCGGCAGTTCGCCGACGATGGCGCCGACCAGCGAAATCGCAATCGCCACCTTCAGCGAGGTGAAGAGATAGGGCATGGCCGCCGGCCAGCGCAGCTTCCAGAAGGTCTGGGTGGAACTGGCATTATAGGTGTGCATCAGGTCGAGCAGCAGCGTATCGGGGCTGCGCAAGCCCTTCACCATGCCGACCACCACGGGGAAGAAGGAAAGGTAGGTGGAGATCAGCGCCTTCGGCAGCAGGCCGGAAATGCCGATGGAGTTGAGGACCACGATGATCATCGGTGCGATGGCAAGGATCGGGATCGTCTGGCTGGCGATCACCCAGGGCATCAGCGACTTGTCCATGGCCCGGTTGTGCACGATGCCGACGGCCAGCACGATGCCGAGCAGGCTGCCCATGCCAAAGCCCATCAGTGTGGCCGACAGCGTGACCCAGGCATGGTAGACGAGGCTGCGCTTGGAGGTGACGGGTTTTGCGACCGTCGTATCCCAGAGTTCGGCCATGATCTGGTGCGGCGCCGGCAGCACCGGCCGCTCCTGGTTCAGCGTCTGGCTGACGATCTGGCCGAGCGTCACGCTCTGCCCGGCCCGCGCTGCCTGATCCCGCACGAAGGGCGCATTGAGATAGATCACTGCCCCGTGCCAGAGAACGAGGATTGCAGCAATCACGGTGAGGACCGGCAGAATGCGGTCGCGGAAGAGGGAGGGGGCTGTCATGGGACCAGCTCCCTCATCAAGGGGCTCTTATCTTGAAGCCTATTCCTCATAGCTATGCCCCGCCTTCAGCCCCTCGCGCACGCGGTGGGCGATTTCCAGGAATTCTGGCGTGTCGCGGATTTCCAGAGGGCGATCGCGGGGCAGGGTGGATTCGATGACGTCGGTGACGCGGCCGGGGCGCGGGCTCATCACCACGATGCGGGTGGAGAGATAGACGGCTTCCGGAATGGAATGGGTGACGAAGCAGATGGTCTTGTTGGTCTTGTCCCACAGCTTCAGCAGCTGTTCGTTGAGGTGATCGCGCACGATTTCATCCAGCGCGCCAAAAGGTTCGTCCATCAGCAGCAGGTCGGCATCGAAGGCAAGCGCGCGGGCGATCGAGGCGCGCTGCTGCATGCCGCCGGAAAGCTGCCACGGATATTTCTTGCCGAAGCCCGAGAGGTTGACGAGGTCGAGCATCTCAGCGATCCGCCTCTTCTGGTCGTCTGCGCCGTAGCCCATGATTTCGAGCGGCAGCGCGATATTCTTTTCGATGGTGCGCCAGGGATAAAGGGCGGCCGCCTGGAAGACATAGCCATAGGCGCGGGCGAGGCGGGCATTTTCCGGCGTCATGCCGTTGATCTCGATCGAGCCCGTGGTGTGCTTTTCAAGGTCGGCAATGACACGCAAAAACGTGGTCTTGCCGCAGCCGGAGGGGCCGATGAAGGAGACGAAGTCCCCCTTGCGGATATCGAGATTGACGCCGGTCAGCGCATGCACCGGCCCGTCATTGGTGTCGAAGGTGAGACCCAGATCGCGGGCTGAAACGACGGAGGCGGCGCTTGTCATGCAAAACACTCCGGCGGGGACTGGGAAATGGTCAGGGGCATTTTATCTGCTATCTTCTGTGGCTGTGGCCGAACCGGCAGGTCTTGGGAGCCGCCGCCGGAGAGCCGGATGGAGGATTTCTGACATGGACGTATCATCGAAGCCCACCTGCCGGCTGGTGAAGCCAGGCGCGACCTATGCCGGCAAGCAGGGGCTCAATTATTTTGAAGGCATTGCAGCCGAGACGGTGGGGGCTAAGGGCATCTGCATGCACATTCTCACCATGCCGCCCGGCGCGCGGGCCAAGGCGCATCTGCACGAGAACCACGAAACGGCGATCTACATGCTCTCCGGCCGGGTCGACACCTGGTATGGCGAGCGGTTGGAGCACCATGTGGTGGTGAGCGCCGGCGAGCTTTTCTACATTCCGGCCGGCGTGCCGCACCTTCCCGCCAATTCCTTCGACGAACCGGCGACAGCGATCATTGCCCGCACGGACCCCAACGAGCAGGAAAGCGTGGTGCTTCTGCCGGAGCTGGATGCGCTGGCGGGCTGAGAATTTTTGGGTTTTGAGGGCCGCGGGGGCGTGGTGCCGGATCGGGGAGGTTTGCGGGTGGGGCATAACCCGGCGGCACGACACCGCCGGATGCCAGGCCGGGATTCGCTGCAGGAGCGAAAGCCCCAGGATCGGCTTTACGGCGCGCGCACCAACCCCATCTCCCGCCATCGGCGGAAGATGCCCGACCGGGCGGAGGGGGATCTGTAACGCGCGCACCGCCGTCATCGAGCCGCTCACACGCCCGAAGCCGGAATGCCCGTGCGTTCCACCTTGCGCGGCGCCGTTAGTTCCTTCCAGGTGGACAGCGCCTTGGAGACGGCCGGATAGGGCTCGCGGGCAACGAACTGGCCATGGCCCTCGCGGGTCTTGATGGCGCCATCCTCGATGGCGACCACGCCGCGGGTCAGCGTATAGCGCGGCAGGCCCTTGACGGTCTTGCCCTCGAAGACGTTGTAATCGATGGCGGACTGCTGGCTTTTCGCGGTGATCGTCTTTTCCTTGGCCGGGTCCCAGACGACGAGATCGGCATCGGCGCCGACCAGGATTGCGCCCTTTCTCGGATAGACGTTGAGGATTTTCGCGATGTTGGTGGAGGTGACCGCGACGAACTCGTTCATGGTGATGCGGCCGGTCGCCACGCCATAGGTCCACAGCATCGGCATGCGGTCTTCCAGACCGCCGGTGCCGTTCGGGATCTTTCGGAAATCGCCGATGCCGTAGCGCTTCTGGTCGGTGGTGAAGGCGCAGTGATCCGTCGCCACCACCTGCAGGGAGCCCGCGGCAAGACCGGCCCACAGCGAATCCTGATGCTGCTTGTTGCGGAAGGGCGGGGACATGACGCGGCGCGCCGCATGGTCCCAGTCCGGATGGGCATATTCGGTTTCGTCCAGCGTCAGGTGCTGGATCAGCGGCTCGCCATAGACGCGCATGCCGTTCTGGCGCGCGCGGCGGATCGCTTCATGCGCCTGTTCGCAGGAGGTGTGGACGACGTAAAGCGGCGCGCCCGCCATATCGGCGATGATGATGGCGCGATTGGTCGCTTCGCCTTCCACGGTCGCGGGCCTCGAATAGGCATGGGCTTCGGGGCCATTATTGCCTTCATCCATCAACTTGGCTTGCATGGCGGCCACCACGTCGCCGTTTTCGGCATGGACGAGCGGCAGCGCGCCCAGCTCCGCGCAGCGCGAGAACGAGGCGAACATCTCGTCATCGTTCACCATCAGCGCGCCCTTGTAGGCCATGAAGTGCTTGAAGGTGTTGATGCCCTTTTCCTGCACCACGGTCTTCATGTCGTTGAACACCTGCTCGCCCCACCAGGTGACGGACATGTGGAAGGAATAATCGCAATTGGCGCGCGTCGCCTTGTTGTCCCAGCGCTTCAACGCATCGATCAGCGACTGGCCGGGATCGGGCAGACAGAAATCCACCACCATCGTCGTGCCGCCGGCCAGCGCCGCCCGCGTGCCGCTTTCGAAATCATCGGCGGAATAGGTGCCCATGAACGGCATTTCCAGATGCACATGCGGATCGATCCCGCCCGGCATGACGTAACAGCCCGTGGCATCGAGAACCGTATCGCCCGCAAGGTTTGGACCGATCTCGATGATCTTCCCGCCATCGACCTTGACGTCGGCCTTGTAGGTAAGATCGGCGGTGACAATGGTGCCGTTCTTGATGACTGTGGTCATGATGTGTGTCTCTCCCGGGAATAATCTTGGCTTGTCATGGGGCGTTCCCCCTCATCCGCCCTTCGGGCCCCTTCTCCCCGAGGGGAGAAGGGATCTTTGGCACCGCATGCGCTCCCTTTCTCACGGTATGCGTCGTTGTAACGTGCCTGAGCGATGGGAAAGGGTCTGGGGTCGCAAGGTCAGCAACCCGCGGGGTCAAGCGTGATCTCTGACGGGACGGCGTGCGCTCTCCCTTCTCCCCTCGGGGAGAAGGTGCCCGAAGGGCGGATGAGGGGGGCGTACGGGCGAGTCGTATCATTTCGCCCTCCGATCTGCCGGCGAAAAACGGATAGTGTTGCAGCCTTCCGTCAGCCGCCCGTCCAGAACCGCCAGAATGGTTTCCAGCACGGCAAGACGCTCTCGCAGCACTTCATGGTTCCAGAAGCGGATGACGGCATAACCTTGATTGTTCAGCCAGCGGGTCCGAACGATGTCATGCAGGCTCTCTGCATGCTGGCTGCCGTCCAGTTCAACGACCAGCCCTTTTTCCCGGCAGAGGAAATCCACGACATAGGGGCCGAGGGGGATCTGGCGGGCAAATTTGTAGCCGTTCAGCCGGCGCCCCCTCAGGTCACTCCAGAGGTAATGTTCCTCTTCGGTTTCCAGCTGCCGAAGATGTCGGGCATGTTTGGTCTTGCCGGGGCGGCGCTTGGTGACGCTTTGCTTGGCCATCCGGGCCGCCCCCTCATCCGACCCTTCGGGCCACCTTCTCCCCGTGGGGGAGAAGGGATGTCTGCCGCTGCCGTTTTCATCCGGCCTGATTGTTCTGCGGGTGGAACGCTCAACGTGTGTTGATGCCGGTGCAACAGGCTCCCTCCCTTCGCCCCACCGGGGAGAAGGTGCCCGAAGGGCGGATGAGGGGGCCAGATGCATCAACACACTCACCCCACGATCTCCGCCGTTTCTACCACCGCATGGAACAGCACGTCGCAGCCGGCGGCGGCCCATTCCTTGGAAATCTCCTCGGCCTCGTTGTGGGAAAGCCCGCCGACGCAGGGGCAGAAGATCATGGTGGAGGGGGCCACCCGGGCGGCCCAGCAGGCATCGTGGCCGGCGCCGGAAATGATGTCCATGTGGCTGTAGCCGAGCTTTTCGGCAGCACCGCGCACTCGCTCCACGAGCACCGGATCGAAGGTCACGGGGTCGAAATGGCCGACGGCCTCCACCGAGCAGCCGACGCCGAGGGGTGCGCAGATGTTGGCCGCTTCCGCCTCGATCTTCGCCCGCATGCGATCAAGCTTTTCCTGGGAGGGCGTGCGCAGGTCGACGGTGAACACCACCTTGCCCGGCAGCACATTGCGGGAATTGGGCGAGAAGAACACCTGGCCGACGCCGGCAACGGCGCCCGGCTGTTCCTCCATGGCAACCCCCTGCACCATCTCGATGATGCGCGACAGGGCAAGCCCGGCATTCACCCGCATGGCCATCGGCGTGGAGCCGGTATGGGCCTCCTTGCCGGTGAGGGTGAATTCCAGCCACCAGAGGCCCTGGCAGTGGGTGACGACGCCGATCTGCTTCTGCTCGGCTTCGAGGATCGGGCCCTGCTCGATGTGATACTCGAAATAGGCGTGCATCTTGCGCGCGCCGACCTCTTCCTCGCCCAGCCAGCCGATGCGCTTCAGCTCCTCGCCATAGGTCTTGCCCTCGGGATCCTTGCGGCCATAGGCATAATCGAGGGAGTGCATGCCGGCGAACACGCCGGAGGCCAGCATGGCGGGGGCAAAGCGCGCACCTTCCTCGTTGGCCCAGTTGGTCACGACGATCGGGTGCTTCGTCTTGATGCCGAGGTCGTTCATCGTGCGGATGACCTCAAGCCCGGCCAGCACGCCAAGCACGCCGTCATACTTGCCGCCGGTCGGCTGGGTATCGAGATGGCTGCCCACATAGACGGGCAGCGCCTCCGGATCGGTGCCGGGGCGGGTGGCGAACATGGTGCCCATCTTGTCGACGCCCATGGTCAGGCCCGCCGCCTCGCACCACTTTTGAAACAAATGGCGGCCCTCGCCATCGGCATCCGTCAGCGTCTGGCGGTTGTTGCCGCCGGCAATGCCGGGGCCGACCTTCGCCATGTCCATCAGGGTTTCCCACAGCCTGTCGCCGTTCACGCGCAGGTTTTCGCCTGGTGCCGCCACCATACGTTCATTCCTTCATCTGTTTCAGCCGGGTGTGCTGATGTCCGGCTGCTGTTCCCTTGGGTCTTCGCGCCATCTTCTTCTGGCTTCGGGCCGCCCTGGGCTTGCCTTCGCCGGATGGGTCATCGATAAATTGACCGATTGGTAAAAGCTTACAATTTCCACGGTGGCACTCAAGCGCAAAATCGTGGAAGCGATGAAAAAATGAACAAGTTTCCGGCAGGCATTTTGCCGGGGTAAATTTTGTGCACGTGCGTTCCGTGCTAGGACACGGACAAGGAGACATGACGGCAGATGATTCCCAGAGCGGCGAAGACGCAGCGGCGCACCCGCATTCAGGAAGAGAAGGAGGAAAAAATCCTCGAGGCGGCGCTCGACGTGTTTTCCGCCTATGGCTTCCGCGGTGCGACCATCGACCAGATCGCGGATGCCGCCGGCATGTCGAAGCCGAACCTGCTCTATTATTTCCGCACCAAGGAAGCGATCCACCGCACGCTTTTGGACCGCATGCTGTTTACCTGGCTGGAGCCGCTGCGCGCCTTCGATCCGGAGGGCAATCCCGAAAGCGAAATCCGCTCCTACATTCGCCGCAAGCTCGAAATGTCACGGGATTTTCCCCGCGAAAGCCGGCTGTTCGCTAACGAGATCCTGCAGGGGGCGCCGCATATCGAGGATGAGCTGAGAGGACCGTTGCGGGAACTGGTGGACGAGAAGGCAAAGGTGATCCGCGCCTGGATCAAGGCCGGCAAGATCGCCCCCTGCGATCCACACCATCTGATCTTCTCCATCTGGTCAACCACGCAGCATTATGCCGATTTCGACGTGCAGGTGCAGGCGGTGCTGGGCGACAAATCCGGCGAGGGCCGCTTCGAGGATGCGGCCCGCTTTCTGGAAACCCTGTTCCTGCGCGGGTTGCAGGTGGAAAAGGGCGTGGAAAAGGGCGGCGCGTAAGCCGGCTCAGAAGCCCGCCAGCCGCACCGCGGCATAGCCGAAGCCGGAGATGAACAGCCAGCCGAAGGCGCCAAGCGCCAGCGGCCGCAGTCCCTGGGCTGCCAGGTGCTTGAAATGGGTTTGCAGTCCCATGGCGGCAAGCCCGCAGGAGAGAAGGAAGGTGCCGAGCAGGCCGGCATCCTGTGCGGCGGCAGGCGGAATGGTCACGACGCTGTTCAAAACCACCAGCGCCAGAAAACCCAGCACGAACCATGGAAAGGGCGCCGCACCGCTCTTTCCCCTGACGCCGGCCTGCGGGCGAAACAGGGTCAGCGCCAGCGTCAGCACCAGCGGGGCCAGCAGCACCACGCGGGCGAGCTTGGCAATGGTGCCGAACTGGCCGGCCCTATCTCCCGCCTGAAAGGTGGCGGCCACCACCTGCGCCACTTCGTGGATCGTGGCGCCCGACCAGAGGCCATAGGCGACGGCATCGAGATGGAGCGGCATCATCAGCAGCGGAAACAGCAGCATCGAGACCGACCCGAAGATGGTGACGCAGGCGACCGCATAGGCCACGTCCTCGTCGCGCCCGCGCACGGCGGCATTGGCGGCAATCACGGCGGATGCCCCGCAGACGGCGGTGCCGGCGGCGATCAGCCCGGTCAGGCGACGGTCAACGCCGAGCAGCCGGCCCGCCAGCATCACGGCGGCGAAGGTTGCGGCGAGGGTGGCCGTGACGACCGCAAGGCCCGGCAGGCCGAGCGAGAGCAGTTGCGGCAGGGTGATCTGCAGCCCGAGCAGCACGATGCCCATGCGCAGCAGGCGCTTCAGGGAAAAGCCGATGCCCGGCAGGAAGCGCCCGTGCGGGCGCCTGACATTGCCGATCACCATGCCGATGACGATCGACAGGATCAGCGGTGAGATCGTCGGGATGCCGGTCCAGGCGCGAAGGGCCATGGCGGCAACGGCAATTGCGCCGGCAAGCGCCAGTCCCGGCAAAAGGTGGTGCTGCGGCAGGGCGTGAAGAGGAAGGACGAGGGCGGCGGGATGAGCGTGTCGGATGCGGTTCGGCATGGCGTGTCTCGCAATCTGTCTTCGGGGTGTCCGAGATATGCGCCGGCGCTTCCCATCGTTCCAACGGATTGATATGATCATTTCAATCGTAAAATCCGATTGAATCATCATGACGCTCGAGCAATTGCGGATTTTTCTGGCGGTGGCCGAGAACAGCCACGTGACGCGCGCGGCAGAGCAATTGCATCTGACGCAGTCTTCCGTCAGCGCCGCGATCGCCGCGCTGGAAGGTCGGCATGCGGTGAAACTGTTTAACCGCATCGGGCGCGGGATCGAACTGACGGAGGCCGGACGGTTGTTCATGCCGGAGGCGCGGGCCGTGCTGGAGAAGGCTGGGGAGGCTGCCCGCCTGCTCAAGGATCTCTCCGGCGCTCCGGCCGGGCATCTGCTGCTGCATGCCAGCCAGACGGTGGCAAGCTACTGGCTGCCCTCGCGGCTGATGCGCTACCGCGAGCGCTACCCGCAGGTGGAACTGTCGATGAGTGTCGGTAACACGCGGGCGGCAACCGACGCGGTTCTTGCCGGCCAGGCAGATCTTGCCGTCGTCGAGGGGCGTGTCGATCAGCCGGCGCTCTCGGTCACGCGGGTGGGGGAAGACCGGCTTGTGCTTGTGGTGGGGCGGCGGCACCGCTGGACGAAGGGGCAGGGGCTTTCTCCTGCCGATCTCCTGCAGACCGCCTGGATCCATCGCGAACAGGGATCCGGCACGCGGGCCGCGCTGGAGGAGGAACTTCGCCGTCTGGGCATTGCGCCGGCTGCCCTCGATGTGGCGCTGGAACTGCCCTCGAACGAGGCGGTGATCGCCGCCGTGGAAGCCGGCACCAGTGCTGCCGTGCTCTCCTTCCGCGCGGTGGAGGCGCATCTGGCACAAGGGCGGTTGCGGATGCCGGACTTTCCGATGCCGACACGCCCCTTCTTTCTGCTGCTTCACCGCGAGCGGCACGTGACGCGCGCCATGCGGGCGATGATCGAGATCCTGGGGGAGGCGGCGGAGCCCGCGCAGCGGTGATGGCGGGCAGTGGCGGCCTGTTTTGCGTCAGGGCGCGAGATCCAGCGCGAAAGCCGCCTTGCCGCCGGCCTTGACGCTGTAGAGCGCCCGGTCGGCACGCAGGAAAATCGCTTCCGGCGTGCTGTCCGGCCGAATCGCTGCGACGCCGATGGAGGCGCTGACCGCCAGCCCGTGGCGTGCCAGAGACACCTGATCATCGAGCAAGTCGGCAAGGCGCCGCGTCAGCGCGGTCAGATCCTCCGGCGTCTGCCAGGCATGCAGGATCGCGAATTCATCGCCGCCGAGGCGTGCCCGCGTCAGTGCGTCGGGCGTGGCCTCGGCAAGACGGTCCGCGGTCAGGCGCAGGAAGGCATCGCCGGCCTGATGCCCCAGCCGGTCATTGACCGCCTTGAACCCGTCGAGATCGATCAGCAGCAGGGCATGCGGCTCGGGCAAGGGGTGCTGGCAGACATTCCGAAACAGCTCCTCGAACTTGGCGCGGGAGGTCAGCCCCGTCAGGCTGTCGATCTCGGTCATGCGACGGATCTGCTCGAACATCACCTTCTCGGCGGTGATGTCCTGCTTCATGCCGAACAACCGCACCGAACGGCCGTTTATCCGGTCGACGATCGCGGTGATGCGGATCCAGCGCAGATTGCCCTTGGCGGTGGTGATGCGCGCGTCGAGGGTAAAGCCTTCGCCGCTCTCGAGCGCGCGGTCGCGCACGGCCTTCAGGTCCAGCCGCGATTCCGGGGCATAGAGCGAGACAATATAATCCCGGCTGATCTTCGATTGCGGTTCGATCTCGAACAGCTCGAACACGGTATCCGTCCAGCGAAGCGTCTCATCCGGCAGGCTGCACTCCCAGATGCCGACCCGGGCCGCCTTGAACGACCGGTCGATCAGCATGTCCAGCTCTCCAAAATCTTCCGACGGCGCCGAATTGCGCAGGATTGGCCGTGATCCGTCCCGAACCTGCCGGTGCGTTTCCAGCCAGGATCGCAGGATATTCGGCATCGACTCCACCATGGAATGCTGATCCAGACCCGTTCCGATAAAGCTTGAGCATAGGAACAGAAGCTTAATCTTCCATTAAGCAATTCTTCAGTCTTATTTTACCAGATCGTCACTTTCGTCGGCAGGCGCTGGAATGGGCCTGGTGTCTCATCCATCGCCGGAAGTCTGGATACGGTTTCCAGTGATCCCTCTTGCCGGCGGGGAGACGGTCCGCCGGGCTTTGGCGGAGGTGGGGTGAGGCGGTGTCATTGGTTGCTGCCCCCGCCATCCGCCCTCCGGGCACCTAACCGGGGACGAACCACGGGTCTCGCCCCGTCCTTCGGACCCCCGCTGGGGAGAAGGGAGGTGTGGCGATACTCAGTCTGCAGGTGTAGCATCGTATGACCGCGAAAAGGTTGGCGGTGACGACAATTGGAGTGGTCGCTTTCGGCCCGAAGCGGAAATATGCCGTCGCATAAATCGGTCGCGAAATTCTGGTTTTTGCAACTGAGTTCCGCGATACAAATTCCGTTTAAATTCAAATGAGGTCGATCTGTCGCAAATGTCAGGATCTTCGTAACGCCGCGACAATCGCATGCAGCAGCTTCGCGTTGCTGAAGCCGATATCTTCTCGTGTTAATCCCATGCGTAGGATCACGAGTTTTAGCGAGGGAATGATCGCAATCACCTGGCGCAGATGCCCCTGCATCATGAACGCGTCGTCTGGTAGGGGAAACCCCTGACCCGGTCCTAACCAAAGTTGTCCGCGACCGTAAGCGGGACCATGTCCCTCGTCGGAGGCTTGCACAGGTGAGCGCATGTAGTCGACAAAGTCGCTCGGTAAAAGCTGTTCACCGTTCCAAGCCCCATTCAGACGTAGGAATTCACCGAAGCGCGCCCAATCACGTGCATTGGCGTAGAGATGGGCTTCACCGAGAAATGTGCCAGAAGGATCGGTCTCAAGCACAGCACTGGTCATGCCCAGAGGCTTGAACAATCGTTCCTGCGGAAAAGCTTGTGCGTCTGCCCCAACCGCATCTTGCCAAAGCCGCGCCAGCAGAACCGACGAGCCACTCGAATAATTGAATTTTGTTCCCGGCAGAGCGACAAGAGGCCGGTCTCTCGCGAAAGCCGCCGCATCTTCGGCGAGATCCTCCAATATGTATGTATCGGGAAAATTGCCTTCTTCACTCCATTTTAAGCCGCTTGTCATGGACATCAAATCGGCCACGGAAATGTCCTTGCGTGCATCATTGGCCCATTGCGAGAATAGACTTTTCTGATCGAGCGACAGCTTTCCGTCCTTGATCACCAAGCCGACCAGTGCCGCGTTCACGGTCTTCGTCATTGACCAACCTAGTAATGGCGTCGAAGGCGCGAAACCTGCACCATAGGTTTCACCAACAATGTGCCCATCATGAACGACGACGATCGCGCGCATCCCAGGTCCCTGAAGAGCCGGATCATTCAGCACAGCCAGTAAACGTTTGTCGTCTGACAATTCCACCCCGTCGCCCGCCGGCCAGAGCGCATTTGATGCTTTGGCGGCAAGGAAATTGCGGCTGCACGAGAGCCGACCCCTTCCGTTGAGTCCAGCGTACAACCTCGTCCCTCTTCGTATCGAGCACGACGTCTGGCGAACAGGCCCATATATGCCACTTCGACACGTTGTCTGCCGGTATCGACGTTGATCCTCATACGTTTGACGGCATCCGATAGCGCAAACTTCACGTCGGTTGCGATAACCGCATCCGCGTCGCGTTTGGCAATGAACACGTTCGCGCAAACCATTTGGGCTGCATAGCCGGTAGCGACCAGCAGCAGATCGGGTGGACTGAAGATCAGCCATCCGGTTATCCCGAAAGATCCAAAAACGATAACCGCGATAATAAAAACGAAGAATTTCCGGATGCGGCGCATATTCCAGGGCCCGCTAATTAAAAAATCGGAATAGAAAGTCGCAAAATTCCCAATTAAAGCGACACTTGTTTTCCTGATTTTTACGACGTCGCAGAATAGGGAGTTTTGCGGCAGGCACAATGGCAGCTGTTGGCGCAAAGCTGCCGACCCGCCCGTGTCAATCCTACCGAAAGAAGCAGGGCGCCTCGTAGCGCCCCGCCCAATCTCTGACCTCAGCTTACTCCGCAGCCACCTGGGCCATCGGGTTGTTCGGGTGCGTGGTCCAATTAGCGTAGGTCGGCTCCACCACCTTGCCGGTGCGCTGGTCGAGCGTGCCGGGCTCCAGCCCCACCATGGTGATGCAGTTTTCGACCGGGCAGACGTTGACGCACAGGTTGCAGCCCACGCATTCGTCTTCCATCACCTCGAAGTGGCGCACGCCATTCACCATGCTGGTGATCGCCTGATGCGAGGTGTCCTCGCAGGCGATGTGGCAGCGGCCGCATTTGATGCAGGCATCCTGGTCGATACGGGCTTTCGCCACATAGTTGAGGTTCAAGTATTTCCAGTCGGTCACGTTCGGCACGGCGCGGCCGCAGATGTCATCCAGCGAGCGGTGGCCCTTCTCGTCCATCCAGTCGGAGAGGCCGGAGATCATTTCCTGCACGATCTTGAAGCCATAGGTCATGGCGGCGGTGCAGACCTGCACATTGCCGGCCCCCAGCGCCAGAAATTCCGCCGCATCCCGCCATGTGGTAACGCCGCCGATGCCGGAGATCGGCAGGCCATGGGTTTCGGCATCGCGGGCGATTTCGGAGACCATGTTGAGCGCGATGGGTTTGACGGCCGGGCCGCAATAGCCGCCATGGCTGCCCTTGCCCCCCACGGTCGGCATCGGCGTGAAATTGTCGAGATCAACCGAGGTGATGGAGTTGATCGTGTTGATCAGCGACACCGCATCGGTGCCGCCGCGTTTTGCGGCGCGGGCCGGGTGGCGGATGTCGGTGATGTTCGGCGTCAGCTTGGTAATCACCGGCATGCGGGTGTATTGCTTGCACCAGCGCACGACCATTTCGATATATTCCGGCACCTGGCCGACGGCAGACCCCATGCCGCGCTCGCTCATGCCGTGCGGACAGCCGAAGTTCAGCTCGATGCCATCCGCCCCGGTTTCCTCGACGAGCGGCAGAATGGCCCTCCACTCTTCCTCCACGCAGGGCACCATGATCGAAGCGACCAGCGCCCGGTCCGGCCAGTTCATTTTCACCTGCTTCATTTCCTGCAGGTTCACCTGAAGCGGGCGGTCGGTGATCAGCTCGATATTGTTCAAGCCGAGAAGGCGGCGGTCGGCGCCCCAGATCGCGCCGTAACGCGGGCCGTTGACGTTGACGACCGGCGGGCCTTCGGAACCGAGCGTCTTCCAGACGACGCCGCCCCAGCCCGCCTTGAAGGCGCGTTCCACGTTATAGGCCTTGTCGGTCGGTGGCGCAGAGGCCAGCCAGAAGGGGTTCGGCGATTTGATGCCGACGAAATTGTTTCTGATATCAGCCATGGTTCATCTCCCGGTTCAAGCGACGGCCACAGCCGGCTGACCGGCGGAAGCAAAGGCAAGATGAATGGCGTCGGCGGCATCGCGCCCGTGCGCCACGGCGGAAACGGTGAGGTCCTCGCCCCGGTTGACGCAATCGCCACCGGCATAGACCCGGTCCATGGAGGTGCGACAGTGCTCGTCCACCACGATGCGGCCCTTTTCCATGGACAGCGCGCCGAGGCCGCTTGCCCGGAACGACTGGCCGATTGCCTTGAAGATCTGGTCCGCGGCAATCACGCCGAGTTCGCCGGTGCCGGTCAGATGGCCGTCGCGCAGCGCGGTGTATTCCAGCTCGATGCCGGCAACCGCGCCGTCACGCTCCAGAATGCGCTTCGGTGCCAGCCAGTGGCGGATGGTGACGCCTTTCGAGGCGGCGAGATCCTGTTCGAATTCGGAGGCGTTCATCTGCTCCTTGCCGCGGCGATAGCAGATGGTCACTTCCTCGGCGCCGAGCAGTTTTGCCTGGATGGCGGCATCGATGGCGGTCATGCCGCCGCCGAGCACCACCACGCGCCGGCCGATCGGCACCTCCGCCTTGTCCCTGGCCTGGCGCAGGGCAGCGATGAAATCCACCGCATCCTCGACGCCGGAGAGATCCTCGCCCTCGATGCCGAGGCCATTGACGCCGGCAAGCCCGATACCGAGGAAGACCGCATCATACTGGGTGGTGAGATCCTGCAGCGAAAAATCGCGTCCGAGCGCCATGCCGTTGCGGATTTCGATACCGCCGATGGCGAGCAGATAATCCACTTCCTTCTGGGCAAAATCGTTCGGCGCCTTGTAGCTGGCGATCCCGTATTCGTTGAGCCCGCCGGCCTTTTCCCGCGCATCGAAGATCACCACGGAATGGCCGTTCATGGCCAGCCGATGGGCGCAGGCAAGGCCCGCGGGGCCTGCCCCCACCACGGCGATCAATTTGCCGGTTTCGGCGGCGCGGTGGAAAAACTGGCGGCCCTGTTCCATCGCGATGTCTGTGGCATAGCGTTGCAGCCGGCCGATATCGACGGGCCTGTCTTCGGCCGTGTTGCGCACGCAGGCCTGCTCGCACAGCGTTTCGGTGGGACAGACACGGGCACACATGCCGCCCAGAATGTTCTGGGAGAAGATGGTGCGGGCAGCGCCCAGCGGATTTGCCGTCGAGATCTGCCGGATGAACAGCGGAATGTCGATTTCGGTCGGACAGGCCGTCATGCACGGCGCGTCATGACAGAAATAGCATCGGTCGGATGCCACCAGCGCCTCATGCTTGTCGAAGCGCGGATGAAGGTCTGAAAAATTCGTGTCGTACTCCGCGGGCGCCAGACGGCCTCCCGCGATACCGCTTCCCAGTCTGTGCATGTTGCTTCCCTCTTTTATGGATTTCTATGCAACTGGCCGAGCGTAACACGGGATAAATATTTATCAAACGGTCAAATTTTCGTCTTGCGCTTCGTCAGGTCCGGCCTGAAATTTCATGATTAGAATGCTCAAGTTTATACTTTACTCGATTTGTCATGTTAATTATGGTGCCCGCCAACCCGCCCTTGAAGGGCATGACTCGGACGACAGGGAAGACGAGCCGTGGCGAAGAAGGACAAGCGCAAGCCGGAACAGAAGACGCGCGCCAGCGAGGAGGCGGCGAGGACGCAGAGCCAGCGCGGCGTGAGAAGCTTTCTCTATGTCGGTGGGCGCGATTGCCAGGTGGCGCATCTGCGCGAGATCGCCAGCAATTTCGGCGCGGAACTGATCCACCATGATGGCGGTCTGCGCGAAGCGGTGTCGCGCATCGATACGCTGCTGCCCTCCGTCGACTGCGTGTTCTGCCCCATCGACTGTATCAGCCATGATGCGTGTCTGAGGGTGAAGACCGGCTGCAAGAAGTTTTCCAAGGCCTTCATCCCGCTGCGCAACGGGTCCAAATCCAGTCTGGAGCGCGCGCTGCAGACCATGAGCGAACGGAATGCCGAATGATGAACGACGATCAGCCCGACCGGTCCCTTTTCATCGGCCTGCACAAGCTTGCGCAGCAGAATGGCGACGGGCTTGTGCCGGAACTTTATGATCTGCTGACCCGCCGCCCGGACGAACTGCCGGAAGGCAATGGCATCCTGCGCTTTCCCATCGGCCGCACAAGGCCTGCCGGGCAGGCGCACGGAGAGGCGGAAATCGCCTTCGAAGGCAAGGTGATCGCCCTGCGCAGGCCGGCCTGAAATATGCTGATTTCCTATCCTAAATGCAAGAAATAACGTCTATTTTAGGTAGATGAAAACTACCAGTTGATTACCTGCTGCATCGGCGTAGCCTCCTCTTCGGGAGGACCGTCCGATGTGGCAGGCAACCGTGTTTCTCGTCGCAGCCCTTTCGACACCGCAGGTCGCACCCGCCGCGGAGCCCCAGGATCCGCGCGGCATCTTCGCCGCCTATGCCGTCTTCATGGTCGCCAATGCAAACTGTCCGGATCTGCATTTCAGCGCCGGGCGGCTGCACAAGGCGATGTTTGTGGTCGGTGGCCAGATGAGCTGGGTGGATCGGCGCATCCGCCAGCAGGCGGAGGCGCATATCGCGGCCAATGTCCAGGCTTTTGCCGACAATGCCGATGCCTTCTGCCGGCAGGCGCGCATGATGGTGGAGGCGCTCGGGCCGGCGAAACTTGCAGCGGAGGGTCTGCTGCTGGGCAGCCCGAAGCCGGTCAACCGGGCCGGCCTGCCGATCCGTTGAGGCGACGGCCACGTAAGGGCAGGCAAGATCCCCTGCACCGGACCCGTCTGATGCCGACCCGCCATCTCATTCTCGTTCTCGGCGACCAGCTGAGCCTCACTCTGACCAGCCTCGCCGATGCCGATCCGGCGCGCGATGTCGTCCTGATGGCGGAGGTGCTGCAGGAGGCGACCTATGTGCGTCACCACAAGCAGAAGATTGCCTTCATCTTTTCCGCCATGCGCCATTTCGCGGATGAACTGCGTGGCAAGGGGTTCGACGTCCGTTACGTGACGCTCGACGATCCGGACAATGCCGGCTCGCTCGGCGCGGAGGTTGTGCGCGCAGTCGAGGCGCTTCGGCCGCAGGCGGTGATCGTCACCGAAGCCGGCGAATGGCGGCTGATGGAGGAGATGAGGGGCTGGCGGCAGGACTTCGGACTGCCGGTGGAGATCCGCCCGGATGACCGCTTCCTCTGTTCGCATGCCGAGTTCCGACACTGGGCCGCGGGCCGCCGCGAACTGACGATGGAATTTTTCTATCGCGAGATGCGCCGCAAGACCGGGCTTCTGATGGAGGGCGAGCAGCCGGCCGGCGGCCGCTGGAATTTCGACGCGGAAAACCGCAAGCCGGCCAGCGCCGATCTTTTGCGCCCGAAGCGCCGGCGGATCGAACCGGATGCCGTTACCCGCGCCGTGCTTGCCATGGTCGAGGCGCGGTTTCCCGATCACATCGGCCGGCTGGACCATTTCGGGTTTGCCGTGACCCGGGCAGAGGCCGAGGCGCTGCAGGAGGCCTTCCTGGAAAACCACCTGTCGCAGTTCGGCGCGACCCAGGATGCGATGCTGGCAAGCGATCCCTTCCTCAATCATGCGCTTCTCTCCTTCTACATCAATATCGGCCTTCTCGATCCGCTGGCGGTCTGCCGGGCGGCGGAGCGGGTCTGGCTGCAAGGGCGCGCGCCGCTCAATGCGGTGGAAGGCTTCATTCGCCAGATCATCGGCTGGCGCGAATATGTGCGCGGCGTCTACTGGCTGAAAATGCCCGCCTATCGCGACAGCAATTTTCTGGAGGCAAGCCGTGCGCTGCCGGCCTTCTTCTGGACGGCGCAAACCGACATGGCCTGCCTTTCCACGGTGATCGGCGAGACCATCGACCATGCCTATGCGCACCATATCCAGCGTCTGATGGTGACAGGCAATTTTGCGCTTCTGGCCGGGCTTCTGCCGCAGGCCGTGCATGAATGGTATCTGGAGGTCTATGCCGATGCCTATGAATGGGTGGAACTGCCCAACGTCATCGGCATGAGCCTGTTTGCCGATGGCGGCGTGCTGGGCTCCAAGCCCTATGCGGCAAGCGGCAATTACATCTCGAAGATGTCCGACTACTGCCGGACCTGCCGCTATGACGTGAAGGTAAAGACCGGCGAGGGGGCGTGTCCCTTCAACGCCCTCTACTGGGATTTTCTCGATCGCAATGGCGAGAAGCTGGCCGGCAATCATCGGCTGGCCCAGCCCTACGCCACCTGGCGGCGGATGAGCGAGGCGCAGCGACAGGCCTATCGGCAAAGTGCCGCGCGCTTTCTGGCGCGGCTCGATGCCGGCGAGCGGGTGTGACGGAAAACCGTTCGTCACCTGACTGCGTAGTTCCCTCCATTAAGGCAGGAGGACGAGACCGATGACCCTGATGACATCCCTTCCGCAAGGCTACCGCGCACTGGTGATCGGCGCGAGCGGAGGTATCGGCAGCGCGGTGGCTGCGGTGCTGCAGGCCGATACGGCCTGTGGCGAGCTGCTCAGCCTGTCGCGCAGAATCGACGGGTTCGACGTGACGCAGGAGGATAGCGTCGCGGCCGCCGCCGAACGTCTGACGGGTGAATTCCACCTGATCTTCTGCGCGACCGGCGGACTCACCATCGATGGGGTCGGTCCGGAGAAATCGCTGCGGCAGATTTCCTCCGACGCCATGATGAAGCAGTTTGCGCTGAATGCCCTTGGCACCGCGCTGGTGACCAAGCATCTTGCGCCGAAGCTTGCGCGCAAGGAGCGGGCGCTGATGGCCTTCCTGTCGGCCCGCGTCGGCTCGATCGGCGACAACCATCTGGGCGGCTGGATGTCCTACCGCGCCTCCAAAGCGGCGCTGAACCAGATCGTCCGCACCGCCTCCATCGAGCTTGCCCGCAGCCACCCGTTGTCGGTGCTGCTCGCGCTGCATCCCGGTACGGTCGCAACCTCGCTGTCGGAAAAATACTCCGGCAATCACGCCCGCACCGAACCGGTGGAAAGCGCGCGCGCCATGCTGTCCGTTCTCAATGGCCGCGAGGCTGCGGAGACGGGGCGCTTCTACGCCTATGATGGTCAGCCGATCGAATGGTGAGGCTCAGCCCAGCACGATGCGGACGGCATAGGCGAGGCAGACAATCCCGGTGATGCGCAGCCGCAGCTGCCAGTACCAAGACTGTTCCAGACCCTGACCGGCGAGGTGCCGGTCGACGGCGAGGAGGCCGAGGAAGGCGCAGAACTGCACGGCAAGCGCAATCTCGCCGGGTGACAGCAGCAGTGAGGCCCAGGCTGCGAGTGCGAGCACATTGCTGGCAATCAGCGGCGCGACCGGCACCTCGTCCTCCCGCTGAACCAGACCCCACAGCGTGCCGGCCATGAAGCCCGCAATCACCGCGCCATAGGCGAGGAAGGCAGAGAGCCGCGCCGCCGCATCGAAGAACGGCAGGCCGGGCACCATAAGAATGAGGAAGGGCAGGGCGCCGGCATAGGTGAGGCTTCGTGTAAGCGGTCGGGAGAGGGCAGTGGACATGATCAGCATCCCTTCGCAAGCTGGGGTTCCATCACGTCGGCAAGCGCCGTGGCGCTGAGGAAGGCGGCTTCCACCCGGTTGCCGACGCACCAGTCACCGCAGGCCGCAAGCCCGCGACTGTCGTCGAGCAGGAAGGGCTGGCCGAGCGGCGTTTCCACATTCGCATAGCGCCAGCGGTGAATGTCGATCGCCAGAACCGCGTCCCAGTCAAAATCCGCACACAGCGTCCGGCACGCGGCCATCATGCTGTCGCGCACCGTCTCCAGCGGCGTCTCCAGATGCTGGTCGGCCCAGCGATTGTTGGCATGGACGACGAGTGCCGGTGCGGTGTCGCGGTCCGGCTTGCCATGATTGGCGGCGATCCAGCTGATCACCGGATGCTCCACCTGCGCGGCTTCCGCGGGCGGCAGCGTGCCCTCTTTCAGTGTCAGCATCAGGGTGAAGCAGCCATTCATCCGCACGCCGTCGAGTGCTGCAAGATCCGCCGCGGCAAAGGGCATCAACTGGCGTGTCTGCGGGGCAGGTGCCGTGGCAACCACGCGGTCGAAGGGGCCGAAGGTCCTGTCCTTCGTCGCCAGGTGCCAGCCATCGCCTGTCTTCTGAAGCGCGAGGATCTGACAGCCAAGTCGCAGATCGAGCCCCTCGGCCAGCGCCTTCGGCAGCGCCGTCATCGCCGGAACCCCGACGAAACGCGGCGCGCGATCGGCCAGCCGCTCCGACGCCCCATCTGCGCCAATCCGCATCAGGGCTGCCGCCCAGGCCTGCACCTGACCGGCCTCGAGATACGGCTCGAGAGCGGTGTGGAACCGGCTGTCGCGAATGGTGAAATACTGTGCGCCGTGATCGAAAGCCGTCGTTTCCGTGCGCCGCGTGGCCAGACGCCCGCCTGTTCCGCGGCTTTTGTCAAACACCGTTACCCGCGCCGTCGCGCTCAGCCGCCGTGCCAGCGTCAGGCCTGCCATGCCGGCGCCGATGATTGCAACGGACGGCTTCGTCATCGCGCGTTCCCCCGGCTTCGGCGGCAGCGCTCCGAGCAATATTTCACCGTTGCCCAGTCCCGCTCCCATTTCTTGCGCCAGACAAAGGGGCGCTGACAGGCGACACAGGTCTTGCTCGGCAAATCCGCCTTCTTCACACCCGCAGGCATGCTGCCTCCATTATCACACGCCTGTGATTACGCGGCGACGAGGGGAGTGGATCAGCAGAAGAGGGACAGGAAATCGCGCGCTACGTCATTGCATGTCTGCCAACATCTCCGCGGGTTTCCGGGGTGTCAGGGGGTTAAGCGCATCAGGCTGCATCGCTGACGGTCCGTTCCAGCCTGTTATCCGCCGGTCACAGCCCGCTGAACCAGTTGTAGCCCTGGTCCTCCCAGTAGCCGCCGGGATAATCGTTGGTGACGAAGATCTCGACGATATGCTTCGGGTTCTTGAAGCCGAGCTTCGTCGGGATCCGCAATTTCACGGGCGAGCCATATTTCAGCGGCAACGGATCATTGCGGAAGTCGAGCGCCAGAATGGTCTGCGGATGCAGCGCGCTTGGCATGTCGATGCTGGAATAGTAGCGGTCGGCGCATTTGAAGCCCACATAGTTTGCGGTGAGATCCGCGCCGATGCGTTGCAGAAACAGGCCGAGCGGGACGCCGCTCCACTGGCCGATGGCGCTCCAGCCCTCGATGCAGATATGCTGGGTGATCTGCGCGGCCTGCGGCAGGCGCCGCAGATCCTCCAGGCGCCAGGCAGCCTTGTTGTCAACCCGTCCGGACACGGTCAGCCGGTAGTCCGAAAGGTCGATGTCTGGAACGCTGTCTTCCGCATAGAAGGCGTTGAACGGGAAGGGGTCGGTGATATCATCCAGCCGGAAGGTGGGGGCCAGTCGATGGGGGTCGAACAGGAAGGCCTGGACGCGGTCATTCCAGCGTGACATGGCCCAGAGCGCCCTGTCGACCGCCGTATCGTCCTGCAGATTGCAGCCGGTCAGCATGGTCAGCGCCCCGAGCGACAGGCCCTGGCGGAAGAAGAGGCGGCGGCCGACATTCTCCAGCTGCCTGCGGTGATCCTTCATGACGATGCCCGGCGGCGTGCGGCGAGGCTGGGACGGCTGCTTGCCCGCGCTGCCGGAAAAAGGTTCGGAAGCAGGCTTGTGATCACGTTTGGGATCAGGCTTGTCCATCGCGGCCCGGCTCCTTCTTCTTGTCGAAAATCGATGTGCCCACACTCATCGACAGCAGGGTGCGGGGGACGATCGCGACCATCGCCACATGAATGAAGACGAAGCCGAGAAGCCCCGCCATGCCGGCGAAATGCACCACGCGCGTGGTGGCGAAACCGCCAAACAGCGTCGTCAGCCAGTGAAATTGGACAGGCTTCCAAAGCGCGAGACCGGACGCCACCATCAGCACGCCGAGCAGGAGCGCTCCGAGATACATCAGCTTCTGGATGGCATTGTAGTCCCCGCTCTGGTGCTGAAGCCTGAAGGCCAGCGCCTGCCGCAGATCGCGCAGCACGTCACGGGGGCCGACCTTCAGCAGGCGCGCGCGGAAATAACCGCTTGCACTTCCGAACAGCAGATAGACAAGCCCGTTGCCGATCAGCAGCCACATCACGGCGAAGTGCCATACGGTCGATCCGCCAAGCCAGCCGCCCAGCGTCACGGCCTCCGGAAACCTGAAGGGCAGGATGGGATGGGCATTGTAGATGCCCATCCCGCTCATGACCATGCAGACCATAGCGAAGACGTTGATCCAGTGCGTGACGCGGATCACGCCGGGATGTGCCGTGCGACCGGACCAGCGGTTCTCCCTCTGCATCGCACACCTCACATCGGCGGCGCGATGCCGTTGGCACCGACACTGACCGACAGCGCCGTCAGCGATCCATCGTCCGCCTTCGTCGCCAGGATGACCAGCTTGGCGCCGGAGGCGATCAGCGAACGGTCGCCCGGCTCGATGCTGACAACGGGAACATCGGCCGGCACGAACACCTTCTTCTCGCCGTTCTTGTACTTGACGGTCAGCGTGCGGCCATCGGAACCGACAATGCTGCCGACGGCGCCATTCGTCATGGACGTGTCCTTGCCGCTGTCCCAGGGACGCGTGCCTTCGCCCGCGCCGCGCATGGAGGCCGGGAAGATGTGCACTTCCAGCGCCTTCAGCGTGCCGTCCGGCTGCGGCGCGGCCGCGGTGCCGATATAGCTGTCCGGCTTGATGGCGGACAGATCGGTCAGCACCACCGAGGCGACCTTGGTGTCTGCCGAAAGCTTGACGGCAACATCCTTGCCGTCGCGGGTCTTGACCTCTATGCCATCGGATGTGACGGCGGTGATCGCGCCGCGGATGCGGACGGGATCGGCAGCGTTGGCGACGCCGGCTGCGGCTGCGGAAAGGGCAAGCGTCAAGACGGCGGATTGCAGGGAGGATTTCATGGACAGGCGCATAGGGGCCAACTCCGCTTCCTGTTGATGGGAACGTCGTGACGCTAGCGCTTTGCCCGGCTCCGGAACGTGACGCCGGAATGACAATTTTGTCATTCACGGTTCAGCAAAAAGACCCCGATAGGCTGCTAGAAAATGCGGCAGACTGAATGCGCGCGATAGGGCTTGTGCGACGTGGCGATCCTCATCATCGAAGACGATCCGAAAACGGGAGACTATTTGCGTAAAGGCTTGCGGGAATGCGGCTATTCCGTCGATCTTGCCCGCACGGGCACCGATGGCGTGCACATGGCGATGCAGCAGTCCTATGATCTGGTGGTTCTCGACGTGATGCTTCCCGGCATGGACGGATGGGAGGTCATTCACCGGATCCGCGAGCGCGGCGATATGCCGGTCGTGTTTCTCTCCGCGCGCGACGATGTCAGTGACCGCATTCGCGGCCTTCGCCTCGGCGCCGATGACTATCTGGTGAAGCCGTTCTCCTTTGTCGAGCTGGAACTCAGGATCCGTACCATTCTCAGGCGCGGGATCGTGCGCGAAAGCGATGTCTTCGAAGCCGCGGATCTGCGTCTCGACGTGCTGCGCCGCAAGGTAACGCGTGACGGTGTCGAGATTGCGCTGACCAACAAGGAGTTCATGCTGCTGCATCTGCTCATGAAGCGGCAGGGCGAGGTGCTGTCACGCACGCAGATCGCCTCCGAGGTCTGGGACATGAACTTCGACAGCGACACGAATGTCGTCGATGTCGCGGTGAAGCGATTGCGCGCCAAGATCGACGGCCCCTTTCAGCAGAAGCTCATTTCGACGATCCGCAGCGTCGGATACAGTCTGAGCGCCTGAGCATGATGCGGTTGCGGCTTCACCTGAACTCGCTGATCGTCAGGCTTCTTCTCGCCTGCATCGGTGTCCTCTGTCTTCTGACCGGCGCGCTCGGCACCTATTTCTATCACTCGGTCAGGCTGGCGCAGGAGCATCGCATCGAGACGGTTCTCTCCGGCCGCGCAGCCTATTTTGCGAGGCTCGTCAGCGAGATGTACCCGCTGGAGGAGCTGAAGGAGCGTCCCCTGCTGGTGGCGCGGATGCTGGGGGCCGAGCGGGACGTGCTCGCTTTCCGCCATTCCTCCGGGGATCCGGTGATCGAGGTCAACCCGGATCGGCTTCCGCTTCCGCCTGTCTTGGATGCCGAAAGGCCTCTGATCCGGCAGACGGTGACGACAGATGGCGTCGAGGTCTACTGGGCCTCCGTGCGCACGCGTGCGCTGACGACGAACGACACGATCGACGTGCTGGTCGGCCATCCCATGAGCGAAGAGCGCGCCATGCTGGCCACCTTTCGCGACCGTTTCTTCATGGCAACCCTTGCGGGCGTGGCGATGGCCGCGGCCATTGCCTTCTGCCTTCTGAAACGCGGCCTGCAGCCCGTACACCAGATGGCGACCCGGGCGGCGGAGGTGCATCCGGGCCAGTTGCATGTGCGGCTGGACGTGAAGACCGCACCGAGCGAACTGCGGGCGCTTGCCGCGGCCTTCAACGCCATGCTGGACCGGCTCGCGGATGGCTATCAGCGGCTGTCGCAGTTCTCGGCCGATCTTGCGCATGAAATCCGCACGCCGCTCGGCATTCTCATCGGGCAGACGCAGGTCACGCTCGTCCAGCCGCGATCGCCAGAGGAATATCGGGCCATTCTGGAATCGAACCTCGAGGAATTCGAGAGCCTGAACAGGCTCTCGGAAAACATGCTGTTTCTGGCGCGCGCCGATGAGGGGCGCCAGCAGGTGGAGCGCTCCGCGATCGATCTCGATCGCGAACTCGGCAAGATCCTCGATTACTTCGAGGGTTTGGCGCTGGAGCGCGACATGGCGTTCAGCCTGGAGGCATCCGGCACCGCCAGCGCCAGTGCAGATCTGTTCCGGCGCGCCATCGGCAATCTGATCGTCAATGCGATCCGGCATGGCCGGGAAGGCACCACTATCCGGATACGGGCCGATGCCTCCGAAGGTCAGGCGACGGTGCACGTCATCAATGCCGTGGACGATCTTTCCTCCGTTCAACTGCATCGCCTGTTCGACCGCTTCTACCAGGCCGACCAGGCGCGCAGCGGCAATTCAGCCTCGCATGGGCTGGGGCTCGCCATCGTTGACGCGATCATGCGCCTGCATGGCGGCTCCGCCGAGGTGAGCTGCCCGCAGGCGGGAGAGATCCGCTTCCGCCTTGTTTTTCCGGGTTAGGTATCCTCCGGCTTCGGCCATTTGCGACATGATGCCGGATGCAGTCGAAAGTGACGACCGATTGGCATTACGGCCGGAAGTGAGAATCCGATTCAGGCTGATTTCATCCCGCGACACTAGTCCGAGGGACAGGACCCACCTGGAACCGCAATGACAGGATCTACTGTTGTCAGTCCCGCCATGCCGGATCGTCCTTGTCGAGGCAGGATTTCAGATAGGCGAAGTGCTTCTCCGCCATGCCGCGATAGGGAACCCAGCCGTCCGCCGTCCCTTGCGCGATCTCGTCTGACAGCACCGCCAGCGGTTTGCCGGTCGACAGCGCCAGCACCATCGTCTGCGCTGCCTTCTCGAAGAAATAGAGGTCCTCGAAGGCATCGGCCACCGTCTCGCCGGCGATGGAGACGCCATGATTGCCCATCACAAGCACCGCCTTGCCGCGGATCATCTCTGCCAGACGCTCGCCTTCTTCCGTCGCATCGGCGATCCCGCCGAAGGACAGGTCATAGCCGATCCGCCCGAAGAAGCGCGCCGTGTTGTTGTCGAGCGGCAGAAGCGTCGGGTCCTTCAGGCAGGAGAGCGCCACGGCATAGGGCGAGTGGCAATGCAGGATGACGCGCGCCTCCGGCAGCATCCGGTGCAGCGTGCCGTGCACGGTCCATGCCGACGGGTCCGGCGCATCGGGGCCGTTCATCACCTCGGGATCGTCGGCATCGAGCAAGAGCAGGTCGCTCGCCTTGATCGTGGCAAAATGCTGCCAGCGCGGATTGAGCAGGAATTTCCGCCCATTGGTCGAAACGGCCGCGCTGAAATGGTTGCCGACCGACTCGCTCCAGCCGAAGCGGTGACAGAGGCGGAAGGCGGCGGCGAGGTCCTGACGCAGCGTTTTCAGCGCTGCGTCGTCGAGGATGTCGTTTCCGGAAGCCGCCATGTTCATGCCTTGAACCGCCCTTCGGTCGTCAGCGCCCGGTAGGTCGAGCGCATCTCTTCGCGGTCGGCATAGCAGCCGCGCAGATAGCGGTCGCCGCTGGTGGCCGAATAGGCGAGCCGCCCGTGCACGATGCGGTGGTTGTCGAACACCATGCATTCGCCGGCCTTCATCAGGAAGCGCATCATGAACTTGTCGTCCTGCAGCATCTTTCCGAAGCGGCAGAAGGCCGGGTAATAATCGTCGAGCACGGTCTGCGGCAGGTCGAACAGGTCGGCCATGTGCTGGCTGATCGTCAGGCCCGAGACTTCACCGTGCTTGTCGAGTTCGATCACCCGCTGCCGCGAGCGCATGTCATAGGTGTCGTGTTCGCAATAGAAGGGAATGTCGATTTCCGAGAGCAGTTTGAAACCCTCCGGATCGATCTCGCGGAAGGCGTTCGCCACCGCCACGCCGTCCGAATAGATGCTGAGGCCACCCTCGACGCTGTTGGCCCGGCAATGCAGGAACTGGATGCCCGGCGCATGTTCTTCCGCCGGCGTATCGGTGTGCAGCTCCAGCGCCTTTGCGGTATAGGCCGTGTTCGTCGGGTTGATGTGCGTCTTCACGTCGAAATATTCGCCGAAGAAGGTCGGCCGCACATGCCCCATCAGCTTGACGGTGTCAGTCAGCCCCTGATCGCTGTCCGGCATGTCGGTCACGATCGTCAGCCCCTCGACGATCATCGCTTCAAGCCACTGCGCCACCTTGGCCGGATCGCGCATCAGTTCCGGCTGGGAGAAGCGGGCGATATGAGGGTAATGGTCGCTGAACCACGCCTTGCGCGGCAGGTCGGCCGGATCGGCCCGGTGTTTGCCTTCGGCATATTGCGACAAGAGCGCCAGCGGGAAGCGCGAGACGTGGTTCTCGCCCGCCCAGCGGATCACCAGAGTTCCGTTCTCGATCTCGGCGCCCTCAGCGCGAGGTGCTGCCGACAGATGGAAGATGTCGAAGCTGCGCTCGCGCGTGACGCTGTCAAAGGAGGAAGGGCAATTGTCGCGCAGCCAGTAATAGTTGAAATAGGCCACTTTCCCCTCGGAAAGTGGCAGGTGAAGTCCTTTCTCTGCCAGGGTCACATCGCCTGTTGCAACATGCATGTTCATCATCAATTTCCTTAAGTTGGGGCGGTGGAAAATTGGATCTGTTTTGACGATCATCATTCGCCTTCCCAGGGGAGGCCAGAGCGATTATGCTAATTCTAGGTTAAGCTGGAGATTAAGTTGATCCGCCTGCCGCCTCTGCGTCTCCTCACCACGTTTGAAACGTTTGCCCGGCTCGGCTCCATGCGCGAGGCTGCGACAGCGCTGAACGTCACCCAGCCCGCGGTGACGCAGGCGCTGAAGGCGCTGGAGGATCATGTCGGCGCCGTCCTGATCGACCGCACGACACGGCCGGCCAGGCTCACAGAAACCGGCCAGCAGCTCGCTCGCGCCACAAGAGACGGCCTCGACCTGATCGTCGATACCATCGAGGAGATCCGCGTCAGCACGGGCCGCGAAGATCAGCGCTTGACCGTCGCCTGCACCATGGGGCTTGCCACCCACTGGTTGATGCCGCGCCTCAGCGATTTCTACGCTCTCCATCCCGGCTATGTCGTCAATGTCCAGGTTCCGCCCACGGACCTGCCTCAGATGTGGCCCGGCACAGACCTCGTCCTGCGTTACGGTCGCGGCACCTGGACCGACGGTACGACGTTGCGCCTCTTCAACGAGACCGTCTGCCCCGTCGGTCGGCCTGCTTTGGTCGATAGCCTGCTGGCAAGAGGCGAGGGGCTGGAAATCGCCCCGCTCATCCATGTTCGCACCGTCGAGGCACGCCATTGGGAAGGCTGGACGGATTATCTTGGCAGACGCGGCCTGCCCAAGCCGAAAGGACCGGGGCACATATTTGACAACTACGTCCAGGCAGTGCAGGCGGCCCTGGACGGTCGCGGCCTGATGCTCGGCTGGCGTTCGATCACGGATGCCCTTGTCTCCGAGGGCAGCCTCAAAGCATGGCCCGACGGCGCCCTCGATCTTGGCACCGCCTATTTCGCCACTGTTGCCCCGGCTGCGGCGAAGCGCCCGGCGGTCCAGGCATTCGTCGAGTGGGTCCGATGCGTCTCCGAGCAGAGCAAGGCAATTAAACTGTAGCGATCATTGACGTTATGACGAACAAGATGAATGGCGCCACAGACTTAACATCTATGGAGCAACAGGGAGAGCTATCCGCGGAAAACTGGGCAGGTTACATGCGCGACCTTCGGCGCATCAACACGGCGGCATGCCGGAAATATGTGTAATGGCGCACCCGACAGGATTCGAACCTGTGACCTTTGGAATCGGAATCCAACACTCTATCCAGCTGAGCTACGGGTGCTTTCGAGAATCGCTGGAAGGCCAACGTTCTTGCCGGTGGAGGGTTCATAACAAAGGTCGGGGTCCGCATCAATCGGGAAAACGCGGAAAGTTGTGTGGGGGGCTCATCGTGCAGGAAAGCGCAGTGCCCGGTCGATCAGCATGTTCGCCAGCATCATGCGGCGCGTGGCCTGATCGCGGAAGTCGGGATGGACGAGGTCCGGGTGGTTGAGCCGGGCGAAGCGGCGACGGCGCTCGGCCAGATCTTCGGCCGTGTCGTTGGGTGTCAGGGCCAGATCCTCGGCCACCTCTGCCTCCGAGAGGCGGGCGAGATGGGCCGGCATGACGGGAAGGGCGGGTGCTGACGGCGCAGTCAGTGGTGGTTCGGCTTCGCGGTCCCGGGAAAGATCGAAGCCAGCCAGCAGGTCGTGGCCAGCCTCGTCCGACAGGTCGGCGCCTGCTGTCTCCACGACGAAGCCAGCACCGAGGCCGGCGATGCGATAGGCCGGTGTTCTGGGCTCCGGCACCTCGTCCGGTTCCTCGGCATCGAGCCGGGTCAGGATGGTCTGGAACACGGACCGGCCAAACAGCATGTGCTCTCCTGCGGCAATTCGGTTGCGCGGACCGGACAGAGGTCCGCCGCCGCGCGGCTCCCGTGCGCCGAAATGAAGGAATGGATGCGCCCCGCACGAATGAGAAACCTTCGTGTGGCAACACCCGGATCAGGCGGAGAAGAGCATCCGGATATGGCGCAAGGCTTGCGCCATCGAATTCACCGACACGTTCCGGCCGCCGGGATTGCGCGGGCGTCGCTTCTGGTCAGCACATTCATCAGCGTGCCGTCCGGGTCGTTGCCAGCTGAGCATCAGCAGTGGTGATGACGGCGCCGAAAATCAGGCCTGCGTTCGGCTCTGCTCGCGTCGCCGAACTCCACGACCCGACAAGGCCTCCAGGTTCGACCCGGTTGCGCCCTGACCGAAGAGGTCCGACCGGCTGCTCTGTTCACCACGGGATAAACATAAGCACATAATGCGTATCGCCAGAACGGTCAGGCCTGACCCTGGATCTGCCTGCATTGCAAAATTCCCCCTGATAGACCGGGGCCGCCCGGTAACAAGCCGCCGTCGCCTCTGCCGAGGATGGGCAACGCCCGGCTCCCCATGGCGCGCCGGGACGAGCCCCAACGTCTGGCGCGCACGGGCGAAAGGCTCAGGCCTGTGTCTGGCTCTGTCCGCTCTCGACCTGACTCTGGCTTTGCGTGCCGGCGGCTGCGACTGTCAGTGACACTTTCAGGTTTTCGCCGGCCGAGCCGATGCGCATGCCGGAGACCGGCGCTGCGTCGCGGTAGCAGAGACCGGTTGCCACGCGCACATAGCGCTCGTCCGGGCAGATCTTGTTGGCGGCATCGAACCCCACCCAGCCGAGGCCGGGGATGTGCGCTTCCGCCCAGGCATGCGTCGCCACCTGCTCGATCTGGCCGTCCATCAGCAGATAGCCGGAAACATAGCGGGCCGGCAGATGCAGCTGGCGGGCGGCGGCAATGAAGATATGGGCATGGTCCTGGCATACGCCGGATTTCGCCTCCAGCGCCTGTTCGGCCGTGGTCTCGGAATCGGTGCTGCCGGGCTGGTAGGCCACCGTCTCGTGGATCGCCTCCATCAGCGCATGCATCTGCGCCAGCTCGCTGTCGCCCTTCACGCTGCGGGCCAGATCGCGCACCAGCTTGCCGGGTCTCGTGCGCGGTGTTTCCCTGAGATAGAGCCAGAGCGGCACGAAGCCGGTATGCGGGCCGACAATGCCCGTGCGGTCCACGGTTTCCACTTCGCCGCGCGCGGTGACGCGGATCAGGTGCTCGCCGCCCTCCACGGACACGAGTTCCACCCAGTTGTCGAACTGGTCGCGATAGCCGGCCTCCACCTTGGCGCCGTCCACTGCAACCGCCCAGTTGAGAACCGTCTGGCCAAGGCCGGGCAGCGGCGTCAATCTGAGGCGCTGCAGGGCATAGGCCACCGGCTCGTCGTAAAGATATTCGGTCGTATGCGTAATCTTCAAATGCATGACGGCTTGTCCGTTCCCCCGGGTCCGCTCACTGGTAGAAGCGGTAGCCTTCTGAAATGTCTGCGCTCAGCTGGTTGTTGCGGCTGATGAAATCCTCCAGGAACTCGTGCAGGCCCTGGTCCATGATGTCGGAGATCGAGCCGCGCTTGAGCATGGACTTGATGGCGGCCGCCGTATCATGCGCGCGGTGACGCTGGCCGTAATCCTCCTCCAGATAATGCAGGTTGCTGACGATCTTCTCGTAGCAATAGGCGAGCGAGCGCGGCATGCGCACGTTGAGGATCAGGAAGTCGGCAATGTTGGAGGGGCGGTATTCCGCATCATAGACCCAGCCATAGGACCGGTGGGCGGAGACCGAGCGCAGGATCGATTCCCACTGGAAATTGTCGAGCGAGGAGCCGACCTGGCTGACAGCCGGCAACAGCACGTAATATTTCACGTCGAGAATGCGGCTGGTGTTATCGGCGCGTTCGATGAAGGTGCCGATGCGCGAGAAATTGTAGAGATCGTTGCGCAGCATGGAGCCGTGGAAGGCGCCGCGGATGAGGCCGGCCCGCCGCTTGATCGTGTCGATGGCCTCCGGCAGGTCGGCAGCCTTCACCTTGCGACCGAGCAGCTGCTTCAGCTCGATCCAGCACTCGTTGGTGGCTTCCCAGGTTTCGCGTGTCAGTGCGGTGCGTACCATGCGGGCATTGTTGCGCCCCGCCTCGATGCAGGAGAGTACGCTGGAGGGGTTGGCGGTATCCCGCAGCAGGTAATCGATGGCATTGGCCGCCGTCACCGTGTCATGTACCTCGCCGAAGGCATCGCGCACGCCCGCACTTTGCAGCACGCCGTCCCAGTCGCCATCGGTAGAACCCGTGCGCGTCAGCGAGACGCGCAGGCCCGCATCCACCAGACGGGCGATGTTTTCGGCGCGCTCGATGTAACGGAACATCCAGTAGAGGCCGTTTGCAGTTCTTCCCAGCATTGCCTTACGCCCTCAATCTTCCAGTACCCAGGTGTCCTTGGTGCCGCCGCCCTGGCTGGAATTGACCACCAGCGAGCCCTGCTTCAGCGCCACGCGGGTCAGCCCGCCCGGAATGATCTTCACCTTGTCGGATACCAGCACATAGGGGCGCAGGTCCACGTGGCGCGGCGCGATGCCCTTGTTGACGAGGATCGGCACGGTGGAGAGCGATAGTGTGGGCTGGGCGATGTAGTTGGACGGTTTCGCCTTCAGCTTTTCGGCGAAATCGGCGCGCTCCTTCTTGGAGGCGGTGGGGCCGACCAGCATGCCATAGCCGCCGGAGCCGTGCACTTCCTTGACCACCAGCTCTTCCAGATGCTCCAGCACGTATTTCAGGCTGTCGGCCTCGGAACAGCGCCAGGTCGGCACGTTTTCGAGGATCGGCTTGCGGCCGGTATAGAACTCGACGATCTCAGGCATGTAGGAATAGATCGCCTTGTCGTCGGAAATACCGGTGCCGGGCGCGTTGGCAATGGTGATGTTGCCGGAGCGGTAGACATCCATGATGCCGGGAATGCCGAGCGCGGAATCCGGGCGGAAGGTGAGGGGGTCGAGGAAATCGTCATCGACGCGGCGGTAGAGCACGTCGATCGCCTCGTAGCCGCGGGTGGTGCGCATCTTCACCTTGCCGTCGATGACGCGCAGATCCGAGCCTTCCACCAGTTCCACGCCCATGGTGTCGGCGAGGAAGGAATGTTCGTAATAGGCGGAATTGTAGATGCCGGGGGTAAGCACAGCCACGCGTGGGCGACCCTTGCAGCCGGGCGGTGCGAGCGAGGCGAGCGACTGGCGCAGCAGATAGGGGTAATCCTCCACCCGCTGCACCTTGTTCATGGTGAAGAGTTCCGGGAACATCTGCATCATGGTTTCCCGGTTCTCCAGCATGTAGGAGACGCCGGAGGGGGTGCGGGCATTGTCTTCCAGCACGTAGAACTGGTCCTCGCCGGTGCGCACGATGTCGGTGCCGACGATATGGGTGTAGACGCCGCCCGGCGGCTTGAAGCCGATCATTTCCGGCAGGAAGGCATCGTTCTTCTCGATGAGTGCGCGGGGAATGCGCCCGGCCCGGATGATTTCCTGCTTGTGGTAGATGTCGTCGAGGAAGGCGTTGAGCGCCAGAACGCGCTGTTCGATGCCCTGGGCAAGCTTGCGCCATTCGCGGGCGGAAATGATGCGGGGAATGATGTCGAAGGGGATGAGCTTTTCCGAGGAATCGGCGTGACCGTAAACGGCGAAGGTAATGCCGGTCTTGCGGAAGATGTTCTCGGCGTCTCGGGATTTCTGGATCAGATGCGCCGGATCCTGGGCGTCATACCACTCCTGGTAGGTCTTGTAGGGTGGGCGCGGATGGTTGTCCGCAGTCAACATTTCATCAAATGCCAATGGTGTATTCCCCGTTTTCGACCATAAAAGTACAAGGTCTGGAGCATTGCAAGCACCCTGCGCAAGGAAGCGGCAATTTCTTTGGAAAGGCGGAATCGGCCTTCGCAGACGTCAGTGAAAAGCGCACAAAGCTTGTGCAAATGCTCGCAGGACGGGTCTTTTTCCTTTCCTTCCTTTTCAGGCGCTTGCTGTCAGTTTTTCTGTCCGAAGGCTTCAGTTTTTCTCCTTTGACTGAAATTCAGCCAGTCTTTACCGCTGCCTTGCCCGCTTGTGCGGCATCATTCACGGGGCCGAATTTTCCATGCTGTCTCGCTTCGCGCCTGCCATTTTCGTCGTTTTGTGGTCGAGCGGCTGGATCGTTGCCAAGATCGCCGCCATGCATGCCGATCCGCTGACCTTCCTTGCCCTGCGGCATGCGCTGGCGGCGCTTGCCTTCGCCCTGGTTGCGCAAGGGGCAGGCGCCGCGTGGCCGGCCTCGCGGCGCCTGATGCTGCATGCCTTCATCTGCGGGGTGCTGCTGCACGGCCTTTATCTCGCCGGTCTGTGGTGGGCGATCGGGCAGGGCGTGCCGGCCGGCCTCTCCGGCATCATCGCCGGACTGCAGCCGTTGCTGACCGCCCTGTTTGCGGCCTTGCTGCTCCGGGAGCGGTTGCGGCGGCTGCAGATCCTCGGGCTGCTGCTCGGCTTTATCGGCATTCTGCTGGCGATTTCACCGCAGTTTTCCGCCGTCCGCGAGACGGGCCTGAGCGGCAGCGCCCTGCCGCTGCTGATCAATCTGGCCGCCATGGTCTCCGCCACGCTCGGCACGCTGTATCAGAAGCGTCATCTCGGTGGGGGCGACCTGCGCACCATCGCCGTCTGGCAATATCTGGGAGCCGTTGCCGTCACGCTGCCGCTGGCACTCGGTTTCGAAGCGCTGCGCTTCGATGCCACGCTTGCGGCCATTGCCTCGATGGCCTGGTCGGTGCTCTGCCTGTCGATGGGCGGCGTCGGGCTGATGCTCTATCTCATCCGCCGCGGCGAGGTGTCCCGCACCGCCTCGCTGCTCTACATGATGCCGCCGCTGGTGGCCGTCGAGGCGACGCTGGTGTTCGGCGAACCCATGACGGCACCGATGATCGCCGGCACGGTGATCGTGGTGGCGGGCGTCTATCTGGTGAACCGGTCGGCGTGACATGCATGCCGGAGACAGAGGGCGCCATCCTCCTTGCAAGCCCGTTCATGACAGCTCAGGTTGCCGGAGAGCGTGCTGCCAACCCGGACAACAAAACACCCGCCTCCATTGCCGGAAGCGGGTGTGAATGGTGTGAGCCTGGCCGATGATATCAGGCGCGGTCGCGGCGGCGCTGGCCGCCATTGTCGCTGCCGCCGAACTTCACCGGGCCGCCATTGGCGGGCTTTGCACCGCCACGATGGCCGGACGGCTTCGGGCCGTTGCGGTGGGTGCGCTGGGCACCGGCTTCATGGGCACCCAGCGGGGCATGGCGGTTTTCGCCGCCATTGCCGCGCTTGCGGTTGTCGCCGGCCGCCGGCTTGGCGCCGAACGGCTTCTTGCGCGGCTGGCCGAGATCGGAGGTCGCGGCGATATCGCTGTCGAAGGCATCCTCGCGCGGACGTTGCGGGCGCGGAGCGGCACTGCGGCGGGCGTTGCGGCCGCCATCGCGGTTGCCCCCGTCGCGCGCACCATGGTCTCGGGCGCCGCTTTCACGTGGCTGGCCATTGCCACGGCCCTGGCCGCCACGCGCCTTCTGCGGCCGCTCGGGGCTGCGCAGTTCGGACGGGCGTTCGCCGGAAGCGACCGTGATCTCGATGTTCATCAGGCGCTCGATGTCGCGCAGCAGGCGGGTTTCATCCGGTGCGCAGAAGGCGATCGCGATGCCATCGCGGCCGGCACGCGCCGTGCGGCCGATGCGGTGCACATAGGCGTCTGCCACTTCCGGCAGGTCGTAGTTGAAGACATGCGTCACGCCCGGAATGTCGATGCCGCGGGCGGCGACGTCGGTGGCGACGAGAACGCGGATCTCGCCATCCCGGAAGGCCTTGAGCGCGCGTTCACGCTGGCCCTGGCTCTTGTTGCCATGGATGGAGGCCACCTTGAACTCGACCTGTTCGAGATGCTTGGAGAGCTTTTCGGCGCTGTGCTTGGTGCGCAGGAACACCATGGCGCGGCCATCCGGATTGGCGCGCAGCGATTCCTTCAAAAGCACCGTCTTGTCGTTCTTGCCGGCCACGAAATGCACATACTGCTCGATCTTGTCGGCGGCCTTGCCGGGCGGGGTCACTTCCACCTTCACCGGATCGGTGAGGTAGTCCTTGGCAAGTTCCGCGATCGCCTTCGGCATGGTGGCGGAGAACAGCAGCGTCTGGCGGTTCTTCGGAACCATCTTCGAGATCTTGCGCAGGTCATGCACGAAACCGAGGTCCAGCATCTGGTCGGCTTCATCCAGCACGAGATAGCGAACGGTGGTCAGCCCGATCGCCTTGCGGCTGACAAGATCGAGCAGGCGGCCGGGGGTTGCGACGAGAATGTCGGTGCCCTTTTCCAGCATCTGCTGCTGCTTGTTGATCGAGGCGCCGCCGACGACGGAATTGATCTTCAGCGGCGTGCCGCGCACATAGCTCTTCAGGTTGACGGCGATCTGGTTCACCAGTTCGCGGGTCGGGGCGAGAATGAGGGTGCGCGTGGTGCGGTTGTCGGGACGCTTGGGGTCCTTCATCAGCATCTGGATCAGCGGCAGTCCGAAGGCAGCGGTCTTGCCGGTGCCGGTCTGGGCCAGGCCGATCATGTCGCGGCTCTGCAACAGAAGCGGAATGGCCTGGGACTGGATCGGAGTCGGCGTTTCGTAGCCGAGATTGGAGAGAGTGGCGACGATCTGCTTGTCGAGGCCGAGCTCGTGGAAATTCGTCAAGTCGAATACCTTTCGGGGGCGCCAGAGACCGCATCCTGACGACACCATGCCGTCCGGTCTGCCTGTGGCGTCAAGAACCCCGCGTGAATTGGGAACTTGCAAGTGGGAAACTGCTTTCGGCGCAGGCCTTGTCCGGCCGTGCTTTGTGTGCGCCTTTACGCCTTCCTTGCGATCCATTCTCGTCGCTCGGCCAGCTCACGCGGCGGCCGGAAGGTTGAAAGCTGCGTTGCATGTGCTGCTTTGCACACAAAAAGTCAAGGGCCCGCATCGATTTCGAGGCGGGCCCTGCGAATCTGGCGGCCGGAAGCGGAGCCCGGCGCCTGTATTCAAACTTCAATAATCAGGGCAGACGCGGACCCGGTAGGAATCGCCCCAGCTGTTTTCGCGCCATTCGAAATGGCAGCGCGGACGCGGCGGCGGCGCTTCCCGATAGTAGGTCCGCTCGTAGACGACGGTCGGCGGCGGCGGGGCCACGTCATAATAGCGGTGCTCGACATAACGGGGCCCGGACTGGTTGGCGATCGCCCCGCCAATGATGCCGCCCACGGCACCGGCTGCGACGCCAGCCCAGAAATGATCGCGCGCCTCTGCAACTGGCGCCGTTGCCACGAGAGCGCTCGTCATCGTGAGCGCGACAAGGCCTGCAGTGATGGATGTCTTCAGTACGGTCATGGCCTTCATCCTTTCACCCTTGAACTTCAGGGTACGGGATGAAGATGCTCGGTGAAGGCGGCAAAATAATGGAAAAACAAAAGGATAAGTCTGAACATCCGTTCATGTGGCGACAGCCCTGGATCGAAGGCAACGTGTGTGGCGGCACGACCAGGTGGTGATGTGGCGAAAATCTGGGAGATTTGTGGCGAAACGGCGGCGGAAGGCGTCTGATGCGCGGAAGGGTTCCGCCGCGTCTGGATGGACAGGGCAACGGCGCCGACATGAGGCGCCGTTGCCGAAGGGTGCTGGCTATGGCTGCGGCATTCCCTTCACGGGCACGCGAACCTGCGCGATATTGTTGTTGCGCAGCGTCAGATCCTTGACGCCGGCGCCGATCGTGATGCCGATATCGGTCTGGCTGATATCATTGTCTTCGACAAGAATACCCTGCAGAAGCGGTATCGTGGTTGCGTTGCCTGCAACACGCAGCATCACGTTCTGGGAGAGCGTGTTGCCGCGTACCACATTGCCGAGCGAAAGGATCGAGGTGTTCCCGTCGAACTGCTGGGCATAAACCGCCAGTTCGCTCTTGCCCGTCAGGTCGGGCTCGCGGATCGTGTTGTCGAGCAACTGGATGAAGAAATTCGGCTGGGGATGCTGGTAGCGTCGTCCGGAGATCTGGATGCCGGCGCCCCGGGTCATCGTGTTGCCGGCGAAGACATGGCGATATCCCGTGCCGTAGATCTGCGCTGCGCCCACATCGGTGAAATCATTGTTGATGATCAGATAGTTCTCCTGCATGGGCGTGATTGTCACGATGGAGGCGTCGTCAATCCTGTCGCTGATGGGGCGGTCGAGCGTCACGATATCGTCCTTCCGGGAAACGACGGTTGCCACCAGACCCGTGCCACGACCACCCAGGACGAAAAGGCCGGCGTTGATCCAGGATCGATCCTTCAGCCGTCCCATCTCGCCACTCATCTGAAAGGTCGTGGGCGAAAGCATCCTCAGGGTTCCAGCATAATAGCCGCCCGGTCCATCGGTTGTCATGGCCTCCCGATCTACCGACAGAAAACGTGCGAAGCTATTGTTGCGAAGAAGCATATCGGCGGAGAGCGCGTAGCCGCCGAGGTTGCCGATGCCGCCGCCGGTCGATTGCATGTCGCCGCCGACGATCCGGTTACCTTCCATCAGGATCCGCTGGGAGCCGCCGATGTGATACCAGCCGTTGCGCCCATTGGTGAAGGTGTTGCCCTCGATGCGCGCATTCTTGACCTCGTTGAGAACGAATGAGCGATTGGAGGAAATCACGTCGCACCCTTCGACGACGATATTATTGCCTCCAAGTCGAAGACCCGCGACGCCGTCACGCTCCTGCAGCGTCAGGGCCTTGTCGCGGCCTGCCGCGTCATCAGCCTTGAGGTGCCCCATGAACGCCGAAGCCCTGACCAGCAGATTACGAAGTATGAAGTTGCCGCCCGTCCAGCTCTTGCCTTGTGCATCAAAGCCGCCCTTGATCACGTCGAAATGGCGCTGCGCATCGATCGTCAGGTCTTCGACGGCAAAATTGCGGTAACCTTCGATCAAGGCCGGTGGTGGCTGGTCCATGTCATTCCATATCAGGTTGACCAGTTCGCGGGACTGGCCCTTCAGCGTGACGCCCTCCGGGATCGTGATGCCGCCGCTGAGATGGTAGATGCCGGATCGAAGGACGAGTGTTCCGCCGCCCTGATTGGCCAGTCCGGCAAGGGCTGCATTGATGCGCGCCGTATCATCAAGCGCCGGTCCATCGACGGGATTGCTGCGCAGTTCCATCTTGCGCTGCGGAGGCACCAGCTTCTCCGTCACCGTGATCGATCCCAGATCTTGCCAGGTCGAGGCGTCGCCATTGCCGTTCCACAGACGCGCCTGATAGGTGCCGGTCCTCATGTCCGCGGGAATGGCAAATCGGGCCGACCAGATGTCTGGCGCATCCGGATTGATGGTCGTGATCCGGCCATTTTCTGCGGTGAGTTCAAGACGTGCCGAAGCCGTGCGGGCGATGTTGCGCCCCTGGACGCGCAACCAGCCACCCGGCGTTGCGCTCTCGCCGGCATCGCCTTGCGTCCAGTAGATATCGGCGCTGTTGATGCGGGTGGTGATGCTTGTGCCGGAAGCGTCCAGCAGGGTGAGCGCATAGACACCATTGGCGAGCGTTGACGGGATTACATAGGTGAGGGTCTTGTCGGACTGAAGTGCGGGGGACACGGACTGAGCCAGCTTCGACCCGCTTTTGTCCGCCGCGTCATCCAGCCGGCTGATGGACGCCTGGCGGATCGTATCAAGGTCCATGCCCGTTATCTGGACTGTCTGACCCGGCTTCACTGGATCGGTCGCCCAGAAAATCTCCGCAGCCTGTGTCACTGTACTCAGAAGTGAGATCGAGGCAGCGAGTATTGCGGTGCGAAAATGTGAGAGTGGCAAGACGTGTTGCGGCATCCAATGTCCTTTCGCGGGCCGACCACAGAATTTGGCGAGGATCGAACGAGCATGAGGCCAAAACAGGGCGGCACTTTCAGATTATGGATCTGTTCCTTGTCTTGTGGATGACGTATGAAATCGGTGATTTCAAAGCATGTTGAAGAACACTCAAAAATCGGTCGGCACACCACCTTCCTGTTTGCGACGGGCAACGAAGGTGGACAGTTCTTCCTCTATGGCGGGGTCGATGGGCGGGCGTTCGTAGCTTGCGAGCTTTTCCTTGAAGATGCGGTTGGCGTGGTCGTAGGTGGTGGGGCGGCCGGCTTCGGTCCAGGTTTCGAAATTCCGCCAGTCGGACAGGATCGGCGCGTAGAAGGCGCTTTCGTAGCGGGCGAGCGTGTGGCCCGTGCCGAAGTAGTGGCCGCCGGGACCGACCTCGCGGATGGCGTCGAGCGCCAGTGCATCGGGGCTGACATCGAGCGGGGTCAGAAATTCCGCCACCATCTGCAGCATGTCGACGTCGAGGATGAATTTCTCGAAGGAGGCGGTCAGTCCGCCCTCTGTCCAGCCGGCGGCATGCAGCACGAAATTGCCGCCGCCTTGCGTCAGCGCCCAGAGCGACATCATGGATTCGTAGGCGGCCTGCGCATCCAGCGTGTTGGCGGCATTGGTGTTTGAGGTGCGGTAGGGAATGCCGTAGCGGCGCGCCAGCTGCCCGCCGGCCATCACCGCCTTCATGTATTCCGGCGTACCGAAGGCGGGCGCCCCTGTCTTCATGTCGACATTCGAGGTGAAGCCGCCATACATCACCGGCGCGCCGCGCCGCACCATCTGGGAAAAGGCAATCCCGCACAGCGCTTCCGCATTCTGCTGCACGAGCGCGCCCGCCACCGTGACCGGCGCCATGGCGCCGGCCAGCGTAAACGGCGTCATGATCACCACCTGGTTGCGCGAGGACATCTCGATGATGCCTTGCAGCATGGGGCCATCGAGGCGCAGTGGCGAGGAGGAGTTGATCACGGTAAACAGGGAGGGCTCCGCCTCCAGCTGCTCGGCCGAAATGCCGCGGCCGATGCGCACGATCTCCAGCGCGTCGAGATTGCGCTGCCGCCCCAGCGAATAGCAGTGAAACACCTTGTCGGTCAGCAGCACAAGATCGGCGAGACAGTCGAGGTGGCGGATCGAGGCATGGATATCGACGGGTTCCACCGGATAGCCGCCGGTGCAGTGGACGATATCATAGCATTGGGCAAGCTTGACGAGCTTGCGGTAATCCTCCTGGTTGCCGGCTCGCCGACCGCCCTCCCGATCGGCCACGAAGGGGGCAGAGGCGATCTGGGCAAAGACCAGATTGTTGCCACCGATCGCCAGATTCCGCTCCGGATTGCGCGCGTGCAGCGTGAATTGCGAGGGCACGGAGGCGATCATGTCGAGGATCAGCCCGCGGTCGAAGCGTACCCGGTCCGATCCCTCCTTCACGTCGGCACCGGCGGCCTTCATCCGCGCGCGGGCCTCCGGCAGCATGATGTCCATGCCGACCTCTTCCAGTACGGTGAGGGAGGCATCATGGATATGCTCCAGCGCCTCGGCATCCAGCACCTCGGTGCGGGCGAGCCGGTTGACTAGCCGGCGATAGCGGTCGCCGCCGGCTGGCTTGCGGGTCCGCTCGCCGCCGCGGCCGCCGCTGCGCCTCCGTCGTTCGGTGCCGGTGCTTTCGATCTCTGTGGCGGCCTCTGTCGTGATCTGGCTCATTTCTGTCCTCCCGGCGCCATCGGAAGTGTCTCAAAGGTTGATTTTCCCCGCTACACCCAAATGCGACGCGCAAACGCCTTTTCTGGAACAATGCCCGTGGCGGGCCGAGGTGAGGCGTTCCGTGCTTGCCGCAAGGACTTGTTAACCATAGCCATGGTGACATGCTTTTTGATGCGGCATCATACGAATCATGCGTGGTCCAATGCGCGATAGGGATCTGCCGGGGGATCTGTTGAGCAGCGATAGGGAACTTCTGCAGCGCGCCTGCGACAGGATAAACGATCTCGACGTTCCGGCTTTCATCAAGGATGGCAGCCTGCGGTATGTCGCGGTCAATGATGCCTATGCGCGCCGCTGCGGTGTCGGGCGGGAGGCCTTTGCCGGTCGCACGGCAGCAGACATGGCGCTTTCACTCGAAGACGACGCCAGCCTGGACAAGCAGCGTCGCTCGCTGGTGTTCGGCAGCGACGAGACGTCTCCCTGCCGCGACGAGACAGGTGTCTTGCGCCATGACATGCGCGTTGAGCGCTTCGTGACTGACGACGACCGGGCCTATCTGTTCGCCGTGTTCGAGCCGGTCGCCTGGCAGCAGGAAGCCATCCCGACCGAAGCCGGCAGCGACAGCCCCAGGGAAGAGGATGCGGCCGGCGGTCTGGCGCGCGGCCAGGTCAGCCTGCAGATGCTGGGCACGGCGCTCGATCTTCTCGATGCCGGGATCGGCATTTTCAGCGAAAGCGATGCACTGCTCTACTACAACGCCCAGCTTGATCAGTATTTTCAAAGCCTCGGCGCGCCGCTGCGCGTCCAGATGCCGTTGCGCGAACTCGTGGAGCAGGTCTATCGCTTCCAGCTACAGGACATGCCGGAAACCGAGGAGATCCTCCGCCAGCGCGAGGAATGGATCGCGGAACGCATGGAGACCCTGCACGCCCGTCACTGGCAGGCCATGGAGCCGCTGGCAGACGGCCGCTGGATGCGCAGCGTCAACCGTCGGCTGGACAATGGGTGGCTGATCGTTCTCAGACTGGATGTGACGGAATACAAGGTCCAGGAAATGCGACTGGCCCGCAAGATCGAGGAATCGGAGATCTTTCGCGCAGCCTTCGAGGACCTGCCTGTGGCCGTCTTCCTGCGTGACAGCCAGCGCCGGCTGATCTACGCCAACGGCGCCTATGAGGCCATGGTGGGCGAAAGCCGCAGCAAGATCATGGGCCGGACGGAAGACATGATGTTCCCGGCGGCTGCCGAGCGTTTTCGCGAGGAGAACGAGCGACTTCTCGCCGAGGGCGGTGCGACGGAGAAGGCCGAGGATGTGCCTCTGGCGGATGGCCGCAGCATGGCTGCCATCACCCGTCTTGCGCGTATTTCCTCGCCCGCGGGCGAGCCTTACATCGTCGGCTCCATCACCGATGTGACCATGGTCCGCCGTGCCCAGCAGGAGGCGGAGCGTCTGCACCGCGAAGTGCAGGCCATCCTGGATTCGCTGACAGTCGGCGTGGTGATCCTCGATGATGCACGTCGCTTCGAATATGCCAACCGCACCTTTCGCCAGTTGTTCTGTGGCGAGCACGCGGATGCCGACCCTGAGGCCGGTGACAAGCGCGATTATAGCGCCTTTGTCCGCGCCATCTTCGAAATGGGCAGCGCTGATCCCGATGAGGCGCAGGGTGTGCTCGCACAACATATGCAGGCGCTCGATGCCGAGGGCGAGATGGCGCCGGTCGAGGTCCAGACGAACGACCAGCGGACCATCCTGATGGCCCGCCAGCATCTGGCGGACGCCAAGATGTTGCTGAGCTTCGTCGACATCACCACGGTGAAGAAGCGCGAGAAGGAAGTGCAGGAGGCGCGCGAGGCCCTCGAGCGGCACGGCGCCATTATGCACGATGCGACGAGTGTCATGTCGCAGGGCCTGCTGATCCTGCGTGAGGGAAGGATCGTCTTCTGCAACGAGGCGCTGTCGAGGATCCTGCAGGTGCCGCCGGGTCTTGTGCAGGCCGGCAAGCCCTGGCGGGCCGTGTTTGCCTATTGCGCCGCGCGCGGCGATTTCGGCTCGCCCGAACAGGCGGAGGAAACTTTCCATTACTGGCAAAGGATGGAAACCGAGGGCAAGGGCTTCTCGGCATCTCTGTGCATTGAGGATACCTCTTTCATCGACGCGGAAATGAACCTCAGCGCCAATGGCAACTGGCTGGCCGTGTTCGATGACGTGACGGACGTGCGCATGCGCGAGCGGGAATTGCAGCGCCTGCTCGGCCGTGCCGAAGCGGCGGACCGCGCCAAGTCCGAATTCCTGGCGAATATGAGCCACGAGATCCGCACCCCCATGAACGGCGTGCTCGGCATGGCGGAACTGCTGGCAAAATCCAATCTCGATACCCGCCAGAAGACGTTCACGGATATCATCGTGAAATCCGGCAATGCACTGCTCACCATCATTAACGACATCCTGGATTTCTCCAAGATCGATGCCGGCCAGATGACGTTGCGCCGTGCGGTCTTCGATCCCGTGGAGGCGGTCGAGGATGTGGCGACGCTCCTGTCGTCGTCCGCGTCGGAAAAGGATATTGAACTCCTGGTGCGAGGCGCCTCGACCCATCACACGGTGATCGGCGATCCCGGTCGCTTCCGCCAGATTGTCACCAATCTCGTCGGCAATGCGGTGAAGTTCACCGAGCGCGGCCATGTGCTGATCGATGTGACCTCGGAGCCCGCCGGCGATGAAGGCGTCACGCTGACGATCCGCATCGAGGACACCGGCCTCGGCATTCCCGACGACAAGCTGAAGACGATTTTCGAGAAGTTTTCGCAGGTCGACACGTCGTCCACCCGCCGCTACGAGGGTACGGGGCTTGGCCTTGCGATCACGGCCGGGCTGGTCGATCTGTTCGGCGGCAGGATTGCCGTCGAAAGCCGTCTGGGCCAGGGCTCCGTCTTCACGGTGACGCTTCCCTTTGCCATGGCGAGTGCGCGCGCTGTCCGCGAGGCGCCGGTGGCGAACATTCGCGGCGCGCGCGTGGTGGTGATCGATGACAATTCCGTCAACCGCCGGATCCTCACCGAACAGCTTGCCATGTGGGATTTCGACTGTGTCGCAGTCGAGAGTGGCGAGGAAGGCCTGCGCCTGCTGCGGGCTGCTGCGGCGATGGGCGTCGAGGTCGATGCGCTGATCCTTGATTATCAGATGCCGGAGATGAGCGGCCTTGAGGTGGCGGCTGCCATGCGTAACGATCCGGCACTGACGCAGATTGCCATCATCTTCCTCACCTCGATGGATACTGCGAGCAGCGAGCAGGCCTTCGAGCAGTTGCAGATCGAGGCGCATCTGATGAAGCCGGCGCGTTCGAACCTGCTGCGCTCCACCATCGGTGACGTGATCCGCGCCAGTCGCCAGAAGCGCCGGCGTGGCGAGAGAGCGCCCGCCAGGATGGTGGAGGGACCGGTGGCGCGGCCGCCGGTCGACGTTCCGGCAGTGGCCGACCTGCCGTCCGGCCCGCTCGATGTGCTGGTGGCGGAGGACAACGAGGTCAACCAGATCGTCTTTACCCAGATCCTGCAGGCGACGGGCCTCAGGTTCCACATCGTGCCGAACGGCGAGGAAGCCGTGGCTGCCTGGCGCAACCAGCGGCCCTCGCTGATCCTGATGGATGTCTCGATGCCTGTCATGAACGGCCATCAGGCAACGCGACGCATTCGCGAAATCGAGGCGCAAGAGGGCGGACATGTGCCGATCGTCGGCGTGACGGCCCATGCGCTCGACAGCGACCGCGATCTTTGCCTTGCCGCCGGCATGGACGATTATCTGTCGAAGCCGATCAGCCCGGAAATCCTGGAGGCCAAGATCCGGCAGTGGCGCGTGGCGAATGCAAGAACCGGCGAGGCGTCACGCCCCTGAGGTTACGCCCTTGCGGCCAAACAGCATTTCCCGCTTGCCGGCAAAACCCGGCCGGCGGTTGACGGCAAAGCCAGCCGCCTGGAGATTGCGGCGCACGAAGCCGGCTGCGGCATAGGTGGCGAAGCTGCCGCCGTCTGCCGTATGGTCGAAGACGGCCTGCATCAGCGACAGCGACCACATGTCCGGATTTTTCGAAGGGGCAAAGCCATCGAGAAACCAGGCATCGGCCTGATGTTCCCAGGCTGGCACGTCCTGCTCGGCACGGCCGCAGACCACGGTCAGCGTAACATCGTCTGACAGCGACAGCGTGATCCGGCCCTCCCGCCTGTCCGGCCAATGGGCTGCGAGCGCCTGTCGTTCCCGGTCGATCTCCGGCCACCGGGACAGCGCGCGGTCGATCTCGGCTGCCGCCATCGGAAAAAGCTCGAAGGAGGTCATATGCAGGTGTCCGGCGCGATCCGGGTGCGCGGCGCGCCACAGGCGCCATTGCCGCCATGTCTCGCAGAAATTCAGCCCCGTGCCGAAGCCGAGTTCGCCGATGCGGAACATGCCGCCCGCGCCCCAGCGCTCCGGCAGGCCGTTGCCGTCAAGGAACACGTAACCGCATTCGAGACGGCCATCGGTCTGGCAATAAAAATGGTCGCCAAACTGGCTCGAGTAAGGCATATCGCCCTCGCGCCATTCGAGCGGGCTTGGCGCATGGTCAACGGAAACGTCAGGATCTGCCATTGGTATCTGTCATCGGCCAGCTTGGTTCATCCGCAGGCGATAGTGCTCAGCGCGTCTCCGGTCAATCCGCCTCGCTTCCCGCCCATGTCGATTTGCTGATCGTCGGCGGCGGCATCATGGGCCTTTGGGCGGCGGTGAAGGCGGAACGGCAGGGCATCCGCACGCTGCTGCTCGATGCCCTGCGTCCGGCGTCTGGCGCCAGCGGCGGCCTGCTCGGCGCGCTGATGCCGCATATGCCCGACCGCTTCGGCGAGAAGAAGAAATTCCAGTTCGATGCGCTGATCGCGCTGGAGGACGAGGTGAAGAGGCTGGAGGCCGAAACCGGCCTGTCCTGCGGCTATCGCCGTTGCGGGCGCATCATTCCTCTGCCGAAACCGCATCTGCGCCCGATTGCCGCACGCCACGGGCTGGATGCTGCCGAACACTGGCGGGCTGGCGAACGACAGTTTGCCTGGACCCTGCTCGATGCATCGCCAGATGCCGCCTGGATCCACCCGCAGACTGGTCCGTCCGGCTTCGTGCACGATACGCTCGCAGCCCGCGTGTCGCCGCGTGCGCTCACCGCTGCGCTGCTCGCCTCGATCGAATCCAGCCGCCACGTGCAGCGGATCAATGGCCGAAGGGTGCTATCGCTGGAGGCGCAGGCCGCCGTGCTTGAAACCGGCGAACGCATCGGCTTCGGTCATGCCATCATCGCGGCAGGTACCGGCTCCTTCCCGCTGCTGGAACAGTTGGGCGGTGCCTGCGGGGAAGCGCTGGTCCGCCCGCTCGGCAGTGCCGTCAAGGGGCAGGCCGCCTTGCTCAAGGCCGATGTCGATCCCGCCCGTCCCGTGATCTTTCTCAACGGGCTTTACGTGGTCGCCCATGAGGGGGGGCATGTGGCGATCGGAAGCACCAGCGAGGACCAGTTCGAGGATGGTTTTTCCACCGACGGCCAGCTGGATGCGTTGATCGCGCGGGCGCGGGACATGTCACCGGATCTTCAGAATGCAGAGGTTGTCGAACGCTGGGCCGGGTTACGGCCGAAGGCGGTCGACCGAGATCCTATGGTCGGCCCGCACCCTGACCACGCCCAAGTGATTGCTTTGACTGGCGGCTTCAAGGTGAGCTTCGGTCTGGCCCATCGGCTGGCCGATGTCGCGCTTGCCGGCGTAAGCGGACAGCCCGCAGATATTCCCTCGTCATTTGCCCTGTCGCACCATCTTCAAGTTGCAGGAATGCGAGCGTAACCCCCATCCCGCGTCGTCAATCTGTCACGCAAATCACCTAGATGCTTGCCGCAAGAAGCTGTGCGGGGGCAAAGGCGAGAGAAAGGTGACGGATGCGCTACGCCATCAACTATACCCCATCGGCGGGTGATCCGCTGACGCTTGCCGCCGCCCAGTGGCTCGGCCGCAACCCCTTTTCCGGCGAGGCCATGGAGCCGCCGGCAACCCGCGACCTTGGCCTGCACGAAATTGCCTTCAACACCGCGGTGCCGCGCCGCTATGGTTTTCATGGCACGCTGAAGCCGCCGTTCCGGCTGGCCGATGGTATTGCCGAATCGCTTTTGCTGCGCAATCTCATGCATTTTGCCGGCCAGCACGAGCGCGTGCGACTGCCGCAGCTGGAGGTGGTGCGTCTCGGCAACCGGTTCGCGCTGGGGCCGTGCGAGCATTCCGAGGCGCTGCATCTGTTGGCCGGCGCCGTCGTGCAGCATTTCGATGCGTTTCGCGCGCCGTTGACGGAAGCGGAGCTGGAGCGCGCCGATCCCGGCCATCTTTCGGCTGCGCAGTTCGCCAATCTCTACCGCTTCGGCCATCCGCATGTGATGGACGAATTCCGTTTCCACATGACGCTGACCGGTCCGCTCGGCCCGCAGGAGATTGGCCGCTTCGAAAAGGTGCTGCGCCGCCATTTCGAACCGTTCCTGGAGCGGCCGCTGGAGATTGCCAACCTCGCGCTCTTCGTGGAAAACGAGCCGGGTGCTCCCTTCCTCGTGCATTCGCTGCATCCGCTCGGCAGCGTCATGTCGCGCAAGATCGCCTGAACCGATCCTGTTTGCACCGCAACGGAACGTCTCGACATTTGCGGCGTGAGTGCTACCGTCAGGACCTTGTTTCAGAAGGTGATTTTCGATGGTGGCAGACAATTATCCCCGCGATCTCGTCGGTTATGGCCGCAATATTCCCGATCCGAAGTGGCCGGGCGGCGCGCATGTGGCCGTGCAATTCGTCATCAATTACGAGGAAGGCGGCGAAAGCTGCATTCTGGATGGCGACCCGGCCTCGGAAAACCTGCTGTCGGAAATCGTCGGTGCCGCCGCCTGGCCCGGCCAGCGCAACCTCAACATGGAAAGCATCTATGAATATGGTTCGCGCGCCGGCTTCTGGCGCCTGCACCGGCTCTTCACAGGCCTCAACGTTCCCTGCACCGTCTACGGTGTGACACTTGCCATGCTGCGCAATCCGGAGGCGGTGGCCGCCATGAACGAGGCCGGCTGGGAGATCGCCAGCCACGGCTATCGCTGGCACGAATACAAGGACTATCCGGAGGAACTGGAGCGCCAGCATATTCTCGATGCCGTGCGCCTGCACACGGAGGTGGCCGGCGAGCGCCCCTACGGCATGTATCAGGGCAAGCCCTCGATCAACACGCTGCGGCTGGTGCAGGAAGAGGGCGGTTTCCTCTATTCCTCCGATGCCTATGCGGACGATCTGCCCTACTGGGTGAAGGGCGTCGACGGCAAGCCGTTCCTCATCATTCCCTATACCCTGGAAGCCAATGACATGCGTTTTGCAACGCCCCAGGGTTTCAATGCGGGCGACCAGTTCTATACTTACCTGAAGGACACGTTCGATACGCTCTACCAGGAAGGCCGGGAGGGCGCGCCGAAGATGATGTCCGTCGGCCTGCACTGCCGCCTTGTCGGGCGTCCGGGCCGTATCGCCGCGCTGAAGCGCTTCATGGAATATGTGCTTGGCCACGAAAAGGTGTGGATCCCGAAACGCATCGAGATCGCCCGTCACTGGCACGCGCATCACAAGCCGGATGTCATCTGAAGTACGCGGATTAGCTATGCACGCGATATTTGATGAAATTCCTTACAGGATCTTGGAAAACGCCAAATGTGCGATTGCTCAGGCGAATATGCATGCAATTTTCCTTGATCCTGGAAATGAACATTGGGGAAACGTGTCGGTTCTCAATGCAGCGCAAGCAGGCGAACTGGTCATGAAAGCGGCCATAGCTAACGTGCATCCGCTACTTATTTTCCAGAACGTGTTTGATCTGGATGATGCAAATAGCGAAGACTTGGATATAGAGCGGATCATTCAGAGGGCTAAAACCCATGAATTTCATAATTTACCCAAGGTAATGTGGGCAGTTCTTAAAGATCGGTTGCCAGATCTGAACAGCTTCAATGAAATGCGTAAAATGAGAAATGCTGTTCAGCATTTTTATCACCCTGGTGGATTTGCAAATTATGGGGAAGCGGCGCGGCGTCTAAGCTTGGATTTCTTGTATAAAAATGTCGATCCAATTTTAAAGAAATACTTTGATTTGAGCGCGATAGAATTTCATGAGGACAGCGAGGGGTATTTCTACATAGTGCAAGCTCTCCTGAGGCATGAAATAATTTTTTCGATCCCAGATGATTTTGATATGTCTCGAGAAGAGATCGAGGACGCCGTCATTGACGCTTCGGAAAAGTACCGCACATGGGTCGAACATGCGATCCTATCGAAGCTGGATTGAGGATCTTGAGATGAACCGAATTGACTTTATCAACCGCTTCGGCGGCGTCTTCGAACACTCGCCCTTCATCGCCGAGCGCGCCTATGACGATGACCTCGTGCGTGGCGAGAACCTGACGGTGGACCGCGTGCATGCGGCCCTCGTCGCCGTCTTCCGGGTGGCATCTGAGGAGGAGCGGCTTGGCGTGCTGCGCGCCCATCCGGATCTCGCCGGACGCCTCGCCATTGCCGGCGAACTGACGGACGACAGCCGCAAGGAGCAGGCGGGCGCCGGGCTCGACCGGCTGAGCCCCGAGGAACACGCCCGCTTCACCGAACTGAACACCAGCTACACGCAGAAATTCGGCTTTCCCTTCATCATTGCCGTGAAGGGGCTGACCAGGGAGGATATTCTCGCGGCCTTCGAGAAGCGCATCCACAACAGCCGCACCCAGGAGTTTGCCACGGCCTGCGGACAGGTGGAGCGGATTGCGCTGCTGCGGCTGGAAAGCATGCTGCCGTCTGCGTGAGGATCGATTATGATCACGGGCGGTGCCGTGCGGACGCGCGCGGCCCGGATCGACAGGAGAGTGCCATGCGGCCATCGGACGTGCTGGATGAACATCGCGAGGCGATCCGCGCCCTTGTGGCGCAACATCGTCTTGCCAACCCGCGCATCTTCGGTTCCGTGGCGCGGGCGGAGGACCGCGAAGACAGCGATCTCGACATTCTCGTCGATACGCTGGACGAGACCACGCTCCTGGATCTCGGCGGTTTGCAGCATGATCTGGAGCATTTGCTGCATCTGCGCGTGGATATTGCCACCAGCAAGGGGCTGAGGCCGACCGTGAGAGACCGCATTCTGGCCGAGGCAATCGCTCTATGAGCCGCGATCTGGAACGTCTTCTGGATTCTCTTGATCAAATGAGGGAACTGGCCTTGGAGGTCGACGGCTTCCTGGAGGGGATAACGGCCGACAGGTTTCGGCGCGACCGCCTGACGCAGCGAGCCGTCGGCATGAACCTCGTTCTTCTCGGGGAGACGGTCTCCGAGATTCTGAAACGCTTTCCCGACTTTGCGGCCGATCATCCGGACATCGCATGGCGCGAACTCCTTGACCTTCGCCACCACATCGTGGCGGAGTTTGCGACGATCGATCCCGGGGCGCTCTGGACGGCTGCCACCCGAACGATCCCCCAACTCCTCTCCCAACTCAGCATGCTGCGCCAGATCCGCGCCCAAGGTGAATGATCCCATATGCCCAAAATCCTTCCCCTCCGCCCGTTGCGGCAAGAAACCTTCGCGCCCTTCGGTCATGTGATCGAAGCCGATCCGGCGCGCATGAGGCTGATCAATGGCGGCAATACCGAGCGCTTTCACGCGCTGGCCGAAGCCGAGGCAGCGGGCGAGGGTGCCCGCGTGATCCTCAACATCTTTCGCGGCCAGCCCCGCGCCTTTCCTTACCAATTGACGATGATGGAGCGGCACCCCTTCGGCAGCCAGAGCTTTTCGCCGCTGAACGGCAGGCCTTATCTGGTGGTTGTCTCCGAGGATGACGGTGGCCGGCCGGCGGAGCCGCAGGTCTTTCTGGCCGCGGGCAATCAGGGCGTGAACTATCGCCGCAATGTCTGGCACCATCCGCTGATGACACTCGACGCACCCTCCGATTTTCTGGTTGTCGATCGCGACGGGCCGGGCAACAATCTGGAGGAATTCTTCTTTGACGATCCTTTCCTCATCAGTGCACCCCTCATCAGCGAGTAGGCCATGACCGGATTGACCACCCATGTTCTCGACACCGCCCTCGGCAAACCCGCCGAGGGACTTGTGATCGATCTCTATCACCTGGAGGGGGAAGGCCGGTCGCATCTGAAGACGGTCACCACCAATGCCGATGGTCGTGTCGACGGCGGGCCGATCCTGATCGGCGAGAGCTTTCGCAAGGGGATCTACGAACTGGTCTTCCATGCCGGCGATTACCTGCGCCGCACCGGTGCGGCCCTGGCGGAGCCGGCCTTTCTCGACGTGATCCCCATCCGCTTCGGCATTGCCGACGAGAGCGGCCACTACCACGTGCCGCTGCTGATCTCTCCCTACGGCTATTCCACCTATCGCGGGAGCTGAGGGACATGCGACTTGCCGCGATCGCCGACATACACGGAAATGCCGCGGCACTTGAAGCGGTGCTGGCGGATATTGCTGCCCAAGGCATTGCGCCGGACAGCATCGTCAATCTCGGCGATTGCCTCTCCGGGCCGCTGGAGGCCGGGCGCACGGCCGATATCCTCGTCCCGCTCGACCTGCCGACGGTGCGCGGCAATCATGACCGCTATCTGATCGAACACGAGGCGGGAAAAATGCATTCCTGGGAGGCCGATGCTTTTCGCCAGCTGACGCCCGCCCATCTCGACTGGCTGCGTGCGCTGCCCGTCTCGCGCGTCTGGCGCGAGGAGGTGTTTCTCTGCCACGCGACCCCTGCCGACGACCAGCTCTACTGGATGGAAAGGATCGAGCCGAACGGCGTTGTCGGCCTGAAACCGCGTGCCGAGATCGAAAAGCTCGCCGATGGCATTTCGCAATCGCTGATCCTCTGCGGCCATTCGCATCTGCCGCGCGCCGTGCGCCTCTCGGACGGGCGGCTGCTGGTCAATCCCGGCAGCGTCGGCTGCCCGGCCTATGATGACGACACGCCCTATTACCACCGGGTCGAGGCCGGCACGCCGATGGCGTCCTATGCGATCTGCGAGAGGCAGGGCGGCGACTGGTCCGTCAGCTTTCGCCTGGTGCCCTATGATCATATGAGCCAGTCACGGCTGGCCGGGCAGAATGGCCGCGCCAGCTGGGAGGCGGGGCTGGCGACGGGGTGGCTGGTGTAGGCCGGGCGAGAACAGCCGGCACGGCCCCCTCATCCGCCCTTCGGGCACCTTCTCTCCGAGGGGAGAAGGGATGCATCGTGAGCGCCTCATGCATCTTCGAACGTGCACGCAGAGCTTGATAGATTGAACGCGAAAATTGCGATCTTTCAAGGTGGATAAGCTGTTCAGGAGGTGCGCCGGCGGTGCCGCCTATCCCTTCTCCCCTCGGGGAGAAGGTGCCCGAAGGGCGGATGAGGGGGCTTTCCTCACGGCGACATGTGAAAGCTGACTGCCCTCAATACGGGCAATGCGCAATCACGCTGCGGTCCACCGTGCGAATATCCCGCTTGCCGCAGAGCGCCATGGTGATGTCCATCTCCTTGGCGATGATGCTGAGCGCCAGTTCGACGCCCTCCTTGCCCATGGCGCCGAGGCCATAGAGGAAGGGGCGACCGATATAGGTGCCCTTGGCGCCCAGTGCCACGGCTTTCAGCACATCCTGACCGGAGCGGATGCCGCCATCCAGATGCACCTCGATCCGGTCGCCGACGGCCTCGACGATCTTCGGCAGCATGCTGATCGAGGAGGGGGCGCCATCCAGCTGGCGGCCGCCATGGTTGGAGACGATGATGGCATCGGCGCCGGTATCGGCGGCGGCGCGGGCATCCTCCTCGTCCAGAATGCCCTTGATGATCAGCTTGCCCTTCCAGCGCTCCTTGATCCAGGCGACATCCGACCAGGAGAGGCGCGGATCGAACTGTTCCGCCGTCCAGGCGCTGAGCGAAGAGAGATCCGAGACATTGGTGGCATGGCCGACGATATTGCCGAAGCCGTGGCGCTTGGTGCGGGCCATGCCGAGGCACCATTGCGGCCGCGTTGCCATCTGCCAGATATGCTTCGGCGTGAATTTCGGCGGGGCGGAGAGGCCGTTGCGCAGATCCTTGTGGCGCTGGCCGAGGATCTGCAGGTCTGCGGTGACGACGAGCGCCGAGCAGCCGGCCTTTTTCGCACGCTCGATCAGGCTTTCGATGAAGGCGCGATCCTTCATCACGTAAAGCTGGAACCAGAAGGGCTTGGTCGTGACGGAGGCGACATCCTCGATCGAGCAGATGCTCATGGTAGAAAGCGTAAACGGCACGCCGAACTCTTCTGCCGCCTTGGCCGCCAGCATCTCGCCATCGGCATGCTGCATGCCGGTCAGCCCGGTCGGGGCCAGTGCCACCGGCATGGCCACCTTCTGGCCGATCATCTCGCTCTTCAGCGAACGGTCCGTCATGTCCACCAGCACGCGCTGCCTGAGCTTGATGCCGGCAAAATCCGCCTCGTTCGCCCGGTAGGTGCTTTCCGTCCACGCGCCGCTGTCGGCATAGTCGAAGAACATTTTCGGTACGCGCCGACGGGCAAGGGCTTTCAGGTCGGCAATCGTCAGCGGCTTGGACATGGGATAGGCTTTCCTCCGGATTATCACAAGAGGACTAGCATATCCGCGCCATGTCGCCAGTTAAAAACCACCAATATTGCGAGGGGTTTGTCACACCAACATCAGGGCTCTGACGACGCCTCGGATGTGTTTCGTCTACCTGCCGCTGATTATCACTTCGGCAGGGTGGAAGCCCTACGTGAAAGAGCGATGTTGCATCTTGGACGGTCAGGCGGCGTCTTTTGCAGAGCGAATTGGCTGGATCAAGACCTCTGCCGGAATATCGAATTCAGCATGCAGCCGGCGAATCATGTCCAAAGACAGAGGGTGTGTCCGATTGAGGATTTCGGCAACCCTCCCAGGATTTCCCAGAATGGGAACGAGATCCTGTCGCGTCAGACCTTCCTGCTCCATTCGAAATAAAATCGCGTCGATGGGATCGGGTAAGTCAATCGGGTAATGGGCATTTTCATAGGCGTCGATCAATGTCACCAGCACATCAAGCCTGTCACCGTCCGGCGTACCGGCTTCCGCTCCCCACAACGCCTTGAGCAGCGTCATTGCCTTGTCGTAATCCTCTTCACTGCGAATAGGTTTCAAATCACTCATATTCCACCGTTGCCGCGTCGATATCGTTATAGTCGCGATGTGTACCAATCCACTTGATCCAAACCGTGCCCCGCTGGAAGTCCACTGCTGTGATCAGTCGATAGTCATTGCCTTTGATGTTGAAGACGACACGTTGCGAATTGACAATGCTTGCATGCGCATAACGCTTCTTGATGTCAGCGGATGAGAGCCAGTTGGCTTTGCTGACTTCGTGATACCAGGCGTCCAATCCCGCCTTCAGCGCAGCACCACCTTTTTGCCCCTTGGGGCTTTCGACAAACGATCTCAATGCACGGCGGGAGACTATTCGCCTTGAGAAAATATCACTCCCGCTGAGACGGTGCAACAAGCGTGCTTTTCCCTGCCTGCCCCGCCACATAGGTCTCCACCACGGCGCGGTCATCCCCCAATGTCTGAAGCAGGAAGAGTTCTTCCGGCAGCGTGCTGACGGTTTCCATGCGAAGCCGCATGGCCGGCGTGGCGGCGGCGTTCAACACCACCAGATCGGCATCCGTACCTTCCTCCAGAGTGCCGATGCGATCGACAAGAGAGAGGGCTTCGGCATTGCCGCGCGTCATCCGGTAGAAGCTTTCCAGCGGGTCGAGGCGTTCGCCGAGCAACTGCTGGATCTTGTAGGCCTCGTCCAGCGTCTTGAACATGGAATAGCTGGAGCCGCCGCCGATATCGGTGGCAACGCCGATCCGCACCGGCTTTTCCCGGCGCGCCAGCGCCTTCAGCGGAAACAGGCCGGAGCCGAGGAAAAGGTTTGAGGTCGGGCAGTGCACCGCGACCGATCCGGTCTCCGCCAGCACATCCGCCTCGCGTTCGGACAGATGGATGGCATGGCCGAGCAGCGTCTTTTTGCCGAGCAGGCCGTGGCGGGCATAGATGTCGGTATAGTCGGTGGCGTCGGGATAGAGTTCGCAGGTAAAGCGGATTTCCTCGTGATTTTCCGAAAGATGCGTCTGGATGTGCAGGTCCGGATATTCCTCTGCCAGCGCCTGCGCGGCGCGCATCTGCTCCGGCGTCGAGGTGATCGCGAAGCGCGGCGTGATGGCGACATGGTTGCGCCCCTTGCCGTGCCATTGCTCGATCACGGCGCGGGTTTCGTCATAGCCAAGCTGAGGGGTATCGAGCAGACCCTGCGGCGCATGGCGATCCATCATCACCTTGCCGCCCACCATCAGCATGTTGCGGCGCATGGCTTCCGCGAAGAAGGCATCGGCCGAGCTTTTGTGCACCGAGCAGTAGGCGACGGCGGTCGTCGTGCCCTGGCGCAGGAATTCGTCGTAGAAATGCGTGGCGATCCGCTCGGCATGTGCCGTTTCCACGAAGCGGCATTCCTCCGGGAAGGTATAGGTGTTCAGCCATTCGAGCAGATTGGCGGCATAGGAGGCGATCACCTGCATCTGCGGAAAATGCACGTGGGTGTCGATCAGCCCCGGCAGGATCAGGTGCGGGCGATGGTCGATCTCCGTCACCTCTGCCGCCGCTACCGCCTTTACCGCGGCATAGGGCCCCGCTTTCGCGATCCGCCCGTCCTCGATCAGCAGGCCGCCATCCTCCTCGTAGAGATAGCTTGCGGTATCGGCGAGGCTTTCCGGCGCGCGATGGAAGGAGAGAAGGCGACCGCGAAGAAGAAGGGATGTCATTTAGCGGGATGCTCCGGCGCTGCTGGTGGCGCTTTCATACCAGGCCGTCAGAAGCTTGCGCTCCTCCGGCGTGATGGCGGTGATGTTGCCGGGCGGCATGGCGTGGCTGCGCCCGGCCTGGACATAGATTTCGTGGGCGTGCTTGGCGATCTCCGCATCCGTTTCGAACTTCACGTTCTTCGGCGCAAAGGTGATGCCGTCCCAGGCGGGTTCGGCCGCATGGCACATGGCGCAGCGTCCCTGCACGACATCGCGCGCCGCGCCGAAATGCGCATCCGCCACGAACCGCTGCTGGATGGGCGAGAGGCTGGCGGTCTTTTCACCCGTCAGCACTTTCGGCACGGTGGAAAGCCACATGATCAGGATGAACAGGATCACCGTTACCAGCCAGGTCCAGGTGGGCTTTCCCTTGCGGGCATGGGTGGTGTTGAACCAGTGACGGATGGTGACGCCCATCAGGAACACCAGTGCGGCAATCACCCAGTTGAACTCGGTGCCGAAGGCCAGCGGATAATGGTTCGACAGCATGAAGAAGATGACGGGCAGCGTCAGATAGTTGTTGTGCAGCGAGCGCTGCTTGGCGATGCGGCCATATTTCGGGTCCGGCGTGCGCCCGGCGATCAGATCCGCCACCACGATCTTCTGGTTGGGGATGATGATGAAGAACACGTTGGCCGACATGATGGTGGCGGTGAAGGCGCCGAGATGCAGGAAGGCCGCGCGGCCGGTAAAGACCTGCGTATAGCCCCAGGCCATGGCCACCAGCACCACGTAGAGCAGTGCCATCAGGCCCCATGTATTGTTGCCGATCGGCGACTTGCAGAGCTGGTCATAGATGAGCCAGCCGACCGAGAGCGAAGCGAGCGACAGACAGATGGCCTGCCAGGGCTGCAATTCGAGAACGGAGTGATCGATCAGGAACAGGTCCGCCCCGCCGTAATAGACGATGGCGAGCATGAGGAAGCCGGACATCCAGGTGGCATAGCTTTCCCACTTGAACCAGGTGAGGTGCTCCGGCATCTGCGCGGGCGCCACCAGATATTTCTGGATGTGGTAGAAACCGCCGCCATGCACCTGCCATTCCTCGCCATAGGCGCCCGGCGGCAGATGCGGACGCTTCACCAGGCCGAGATCCAGCGCGATGAAATAGAACGACGATCCGATCCAGGCGATCGCGGTGATCACGTGCAGCCAGCGTGCGGCAAAGCTCAGCCATTCCCAGGCTATGGCATATTCATACATTCCTGCATTCCCTTCGCGTTCCCCGACTCGGCACATTGCGAAAAATTTGCAGCGAAGAAAAGGAAAAAGGGTGCGCCGCAGCACGTCGAAGCGGGAAAGCGGCGCCGTCTCCAGACTGGCGCGAGGCTGTCTCCCATCCCCATTTGTGCATCGCGAAAAATTGCCGTCGCCGAATTATGGCGTTCCGCTAATATGACAGACGCAAGACAGCCGGTGAAGGCGAGTACTGCGGGTTCACCGGGGTGAAGGCATTCATCAACGGAGAAGAAGCTCATGCGAAGCATTCTGACGATTGCGATGATTGCGTATGCGTATGCGTTTCCCGCTGCCCTCAATGCTCACGAGGCGCAGTCGGGCTGGCAGTACGAAGCCTATTGCTGCAATGGAAACAATCATACCGGCGACTGCCAGATGATCTCGACGCGCAACGTCAAGGTCATCGCAGGCGGCTACGAGGTCATGCTGAAGCCGGGCGACCACCGGCTGGTGACCCGCTCGCATGACTTCAAGGTGCCGCAGAGTCAGGCGCGGCGCAGTCAGGATGCGGAATATCACCTCTGTCTGTATCCGAACGAAGATACGCTGCGCTGCTTCTACGCGCCCGACATGAGTTACTGAGCGGCGCCAGAGGGAGCTAAGATCTGGGGCGGCAGGGCCTTCAGCAGCCACTGGCGAAAGGCCAGCACCTTGACCGATTGGCGGCGGCTTTTCGGGGAGATCAGCCAATAGCTCCGGTCGTCCTTCTTGAAGACGTCGAAGGGCATCATCAGGCGGCCTGCCTCCAGTTCTTCCTGGTGAAGAAACGGGCTCAGCAGCGCCACGCCGTGACCGGCAACGGCGGCGCTGCCTTCCAGATCCAGCGCACCGTCGGCATCGATCGTGATCGTGCCGGGCAGGGGTGTGTCGATGCCGTTCGACTGAAACCAGATTCCCCACCATTTGCTGCTGGCGCCGATCAGCGGCAGTTTCAGAAGATCCGACGGGGTCGTCACGCCGCCGATTGTTTCGGCCAGCTTCGGGTTGAGCATCGGCGCGAAATTGAGACGGAACAGTTCCTGGCTTTCCATGTTGGGCGGCGGTGCTTCACTGCGCAGAATGGAAATGTCGGCGTGGTCGCTGAAGAAGTCGGCCGATCTGTTCATGCGGAGAATACGAATGGCCAAGCCCGGATGCTGCACCTGGAATGCGCCGATATGGCGGGCGAGCCAATGGGACGCGAAAGTGGGTGTGGAATGAATGGTCAGGATGCCGGCATCCTGGCCGCGAGCCTCGGTCACCGCCTCGGTCAGGAGACCGAATGCTTCCGTGACCTTGGGCAGCATCCGGTCGCCCGTCGATGTCAGCTCGATGCGCCGTGCCTGGCGCAGAAACAGCATCTCGCCGACATGTTCTTCCAGCAGCTTGACCTGATAGCTGACGGCCGTCTGCGTCATGCCCAGTTCCTCGCCGGCTTTGGTGAAACTGCGAAGTCGCGCAACCGTCTCGAAGACGCGCAGCGCATTCAGCGGCAATTGGCGCGACAGTTTCATCGATAAGTTCTCTTTCTGGATCGCTCGTCAGATTGAATTGGTATCTCGCCGCAAACCGGCGCATTTGTCGATCCGGAAACGACAAAAAAATCAACAGATGACGGAGGCCATCATGGCGGTCTGGACCACTGGTTCTGCCCGGAGCACAAACACGTTCTGGTGCTGGGTGAAGCGGCGGCTTTTGCGCCAGGGGCGGCCCGCGACGCCGCATGTGAAGGGTATGCCGGACGCGCTGCGGAGGGATGTTCTTGCATCACCGGCTGGGCCGCCCGCTCATCTGGACGATGTGTGGGAGCGCATCCGCACGGCAAGGCTGCCGCCGCTTTGAGTCAACCGGTCTTGCCGGTCGGGTTCGTATCGAAACTCGGCAGCGTCTTCTTGAGGAACTCCCGGAAGGCGCGGATCTTGCCCACGTGGCGGCGGGTTTCGGGATAGGCCAGCCAGTAATGCGAGCCGTCCTCGCAGGTGAGAGGGAAGGGCTGGATCAGGCGGCCCATCGCCACGTCGTCCTGATAGAAATCCGGCCGTAGGATCGCTACCCCATGGCCGGCGATCGCGGCGGCGGCCTCCACGGCCTGCGAGCCGAGGCGGCTGCGCGAGGTGCTTTCCAGCGGCGCATCCGGGTGACCGGCCGCTGTGAACCAGATGCGCCACCAGGGATCGCTCGGATCGATGATCTTGAGCTTCACAAGGTCCAGCGGTTCGCGCACGCCGCCGATGGTCTCGGCCAGCGTCGGGCTCAGCATCGGGGTAAAATGGTTGCGCAGGACGAAATGCGATTTCAGGCCCGGCCATTCGCCGGTGCCGACGCGGATGGCCACATCCGCTTCCGTCTTGCTGAAATCGATCACCTGCTGCGAGGTTTCCAGCCGGACCGCAATGGTCGGATTGTCGAGCTGGAAGATGCCGAGATGACGCGCCAGCCAGTGGCTGGCAAAGGTGTGGGTGGAGTGGATGATCAGGGTTCCCTCGGCCACGCCCTGCATCTCGTTGACGGCGGCGCGGAGCAGTTCGAACCCCTCCGACACCTTGGGCGCCAGCCGGCTGCCGGCCTCCGTCAAATGGATCCTGCGCGGCTGGCGCAGGAACAGTGCTTCCCCCAGCATATCTTCCAGCAGCTTCACCTGATAGCTGACCGCCGTCTGCGTCAGGCCGAGTTCCTCACCCGCCTTGGTGAAGCTCAGATGGCGCGATACCGCCTCGAACACCCGCAGGGCATTCAGCGGAAACTGCTTTGACATCTTCATGCATCAGGCCTCTTCATCCATGCAGACGAAGCTTCGATTGGATTGCCCCGCAAAATCCCTGCATGTTGCGATTAGATACTTCCTCGGGAAGGAACGCAACATGCAAAGATTACAGATGATTACCACGGGATTTCTGGACGAGTGCGCTGCCTTTCTTGCGCGCCTGATGTGGCTTTCCAGGAGACGCGATGCCAGCAGATGCAGCAACAGGCTTGATGCTGAAGTCATGCCTGACCGGCTCAAGGCAGATATCGGCATGCAGGATGGACGCAGCGATCGCAGCCGTCGCCCCCTGCCGACAGCCTTCGATGCGGCGCGTGATGTCTGGCAACGCCGCTCCCTGTAGAATGCCGCATTCAACGAAACCGAGCAGACGCCGGGTCGGGCGCGGTCCTCCGCCACCTTGCCGGCAAGATCCCTCGCAGGAGCGTCAGCTTTTGCCGCCGTGCGTGGTGGTTAATGCGCCAGAGCCGGCTAGCACGGTGATGAGTTCGGCGGCGACCAGCGCTGCGATGACCGCCGGGCGCTTGTCGCGTACCGCCGTTCCGCCGATCGGCAGCACCAGACGGTCGACGGATACCGTGCCGTCCGTTTCTCGCGCCAGCCAGTGGCGGAAAGTGGCGCGCTTGGTCGCCGAACCGATCATGCCGACATAGGCGAGATCGCCTCGGGCAAGGGCCGCGCGGGCAATGAGAAAATCCAGCGCATGGTCATGGGTAAGAATCACCACCGCGCTGCCGGCGGGCAGGGTGTCGATCACCGCTTCCGGCAGAGCGACCGCGCGGGCCGCGATACCCTCCGGCAGCCCCGCCAGCGCCTCGGGCCGCGTTTCGACGACGCTGACCCGCAACGGCAGCGGTGCAAGCGCCAGGGCCAGCGCCTGGCCCACATGTCCGGCGCCGAACAGCACAACGTGAGCAAAGCCCTCGCTTTCCGCGGTCATGCGGGCAATGAGCGCGGCTGCCATGTCCGGCGTGACCGTCTGGAAGGCAAGGCGCGTGCGCCCGCCGCAGCACTGGCCGATGTCCGGACCGAGCGGCACGTCCATCTCGGTCTTGCCTTTGCCGTCGAGCAGGGCGCGGGCATTGTCGATCGCCATGAATTCCAGCTGCCCGCCGCCGATGGTGCCGAAGCATGCGGTGGCGGACACCAGCATGAATGCCCCTTCCTCCCGCGGCGTCGAACCCTTTGCCTCGGTGACGGTGACGAGGACGCAGTCTGTATTATGGGCAAGGAAGGCGGAGAGGGCGTTCATGACCGGCCTCGCGGGTTTGAGACCTGTCCTTTGCGGTTGCGCGCGTGATGGTTGGCAGTGTGCCGTGTGGCACACCCCTCTGTCCTGCCGGACATGCTCCGCATTGGAAGTGTGCCCCGAGGTTGAATGTTCCAAAAGGTTGTTCTGGTTCGGGTTCGCCCCCTCACCCAGCCTCCGCTTTGCTCGGCGGACCTCTCCCCGAGGGGAGAGGGGAACCGCGAGCGCTGCGACTCTTCCTCTTCTCCCCAGCGGGGAGAAGGTGCCCGAAGGGCGGATGAGGGGGAATGCGCCCCGGTCGATAAACCCGCAGGCATTTTCGTCGGGCGTGCTCCTATCGTACAGGGACTGGCGTTGTGGATGCCTGATGCGAGGCGGTCAATGCATGGCATCACATCGCCTTCAACCGCTCCACCGCCATCAGCACGCGCTCCGGCGTCGCGGGCGCGTCGAGGCGCGGGCACACCGTGTAGTCGGCAATCGAGGCGACGGCCATGGAGAGAGCTTCCAGCACGGAGATGCCCAGCATGAAGGGCGGCTCGCCGACGGCCTTGGAACGGCCGATGGTCTGTTCGCGGTTCTCCGACCATTCGGCGAGCTTCACGTTGAAGATCTTCGGCCGGTCGGAGGCGAGCGGGATCTTGTAGGTGGAGGGGGCGTGCGTGCGCAGGCGCCCCTTGCCATCCCACCAGAGTTCCTCCGTCGTCAGCCAGCCCATGCCCTGCACGAAGGCGCCTTCCACCTGGCCGATGTCGATGACCGGGTTCAGCGAGCGGCCGACATCATGCAGAATGTCCGTACGGTCCACCAGATATTCGCCGGTCAGCGTATCGATCGAGACTTCCGAGCAGGCGGCGCCATAGGCGAAATAGTAGAAGGGCCGGCCGCGGCCGGCGGCGCGGTCCCAGTGGATTTTCGGCGTCTTGTAGAAGCCGGCGGCGGAAAGCTGCACGCGGTCGAAATAGGCGGCCTTCACCAGCGCGTCGAAGGTCAGCGTGTCCGTGCCGATCCGCACCCGGTTCGGCAGGAATTCTACATCCGAAGCCGCCACCTGCCATTTGCGGCAGGCAAACTCGATCAGCCGCTCCTTGATCTGGCGGGCGGCATCGTAAGCCGCCATGCCGTTCAGATCCGAGCCGGAGGAGGCAGCGGTGGCAGAGGTGTTCGGCACCTTGCCGGTGGAGGTCGCGGTGATCTTCACACGCTCGATATCCACCTGGAAGGTATCCGCCACCACCTGCGCCACCTTGGTATACAGGCCCTGGCCCATTTCGGTGCCACCATGGTTCAGGTGGATCGAACCGTCGGAATAGACATGCACCAAGGCACCCGCCTGGTTGAAGGCGGTCATGGTGAAGGAGATGCCGAATTTGACGGGTGTCAGGGCGATGCCCTTGCGGATGACGGGGCTGTTGGCATTAAACTCCATGATCGCCTGACGCCGGGCGCGGTAATCGCTGGAGGTCTCCAGTTCCTCCACCAGCCGCAGCAGGATATTGTCCTCCACCTCCTGGTGGTAGGGCGTCAGCGTGCGGCCGGAGCCGGGCTCTCCGTAGAAATTCAGCTTGCGGATATCGAGCGGGTCCTTGCCGACCGCATAGGCGATTTCCTCGATGAAGCGTTCGCCGCCAACCATGCCCTGCGGACCCCCGAAACCGCGAAAGGCGGTGTTGGAGCAGGTATGCGTCTTCAACGGCTTCGAGGTCAGGTGCACATGCGGATAGAAATAGCTGGAATCCGCATGGAACAGCGCACGGTCGGTCACCGGGCCGGAGAGATCGGAGGAGAAGCCGCAGCGGGCGGCGAAAGTGGCGTCCACCGCATGGATGCGGCCCTCGTCATCGAAGCCCAGTTCGTAATCGACGCGGAAGTCATGCCGCTTGCCGGTCACCATCATGTCTTCGTCGCGGTCGGGGCGGAATTTGACGGTGCGGTTCAGCTTCTTGGCGGCGACCGCGGCGAGACAGGCGAAATGCGCGCCCTGCGTTTCCTTGCCGCCAAAGCCGCCGCCCATGCGGCGGGTGTTGACGGTGACGGCGTGGCTGGCGCAGGCCAAAACATGCGCCACCATGTGCTGCACTTCCGTCGGATGCTGGGTCGAGGACCAGACGGTGACGTCCTCATCCTCACCCGGAATGGCAAGCGCGATCTGGCTCTCCAGATAAAAATGCTCCTGCCCGCCGATATACATCTGGCCCGTCAGGCGGCGCGGGGCATTGCCCATTTCGGTTTCCGGTTCGCCGCGCTTCAGCGTCATCGGGCTGACGACCAGAGGCGCGCCGTTTTCCAGCGCGCCGTCGATATCGGTCCAGTGCGGCAGGTCCTGGTAGTCGATCCTTGCCAGACGCGCCGCGCGGCGTGCCTGATCGCGCGTCTCGCCGATCACGACGAAGATCGGCTGGCCGTGAAATTCCACCTTGGTGGTGGCGAGCAGCGGCTCGTCATGGCTGCCGTTGGAGGAGACGTCGTTGACGCCCGGAATGTCGTCCGCCGTGATCACCGCCACCACGCCCGGCGCCGCCTTCACGGCCGAGAGATCGATGGCAAGAATGTCGGCATGGGCGCGCTCGGAGAGGCCAAGGGCCGCATGCAGCGTTCCGGCCGGCTCCGGCATGTCATCGATATATTCGGCGCTGCCGGTGACATGCTTGTGCGCGGAATCGTGCTTGAGCGAGGCGTGCATGGGGCCGGTGATCGTGCCCTTGGCTTCGAAGGTGGTGTTGTCCATCAGCGGGCTCCTTCGATGACGACATGTTTAGCAACCGGCTGGCGGCGATGACACTGTCCGGCCAGGAAAAGACCCCCTCTGGCTACCGCCATCTCCCCCACAAGGGGGGAGAGGACTCGCGGCAATGCTTTCGCCAAATGTGAACGCTGAGGGTGCGGCAGATTGAGCCCCTCCCCCTTGTGGGGAGGGGTTGGGGAGGGGTTTTTCTTCTTCAGACCTTCAATATAGATCATCATCCCTCACGCCTCCTCCGGCTCGAAGCGTGCCAGTTCCTGTGGTTGGCCGGCGGTTTCCAGGAAGAAGCGGGTGAGCAGGTTTCTGGCCGTGATGGCGCGGTATTCGGCGGTGGCGCGCCAGTCGGTCAGCGGCTGGTAGTCCTCGTCGAAGGCGTCGCGCACGGAGGCAACGGTATTCCAGCTCCAGGGCCGGCCGGTGAGAGTCTCCTCCACGGCCTTGGCGCGCTTCGGTATGCCTGCCATGCCGCCGAAAGCGATGCGGCAGGTGTCGACACAGCCTTCGCCATCGAGTGTCAGGTAGAAGGCGCCGCAAAGGGCGGAGATATCCTCGTCGCGGCGCTTGGATATCTTGTAGACGGCGAAGAAGGCTTCGTCGTCCGGCGGCGGCAGCGTCAGCTTTTCCACGAATTCGCCGGGCTGGCGGTCCTGCCTGCCATAATCGATGAAGAAGTTCTCCAGCGGCAACGTGCGGCTGCCGGCGGTCGAACGCAGCGTGACGGTGGCACCGAGCGCGATCAGCGCTGGTGGCGTGTCGCCGATCGGCGAGCCGTTGGCGATATTGCCGCCGATCGTGCCCATGTTGCGCACTTGCTGGCCGCCGATACGGTCGATCAGTCGGCCAAGCGCCGGATGATAGGCCTCCAGCACCTCGAATGCCTGGGCATAGGTGACGCCGGCGCCGATCACGAGGCCCGTCTCGTCCTCGGTGATGGTCTGCAGGTCGGTCAGATGGTTGATGAACACGACGGGATTGATCGGCCGCATCTGCTTGGTGACCCAGAGGCCGACATCGGTAGCGCCGGCGACGATGGTCGCGCCGGGATTATCGGACAGCACCTCCGCCAGCGCCTGCAGCGTGCCGGGAATGATGGCCTGACGGTTGTCCTTTTCAACCCGGATCGTGTCGGAGGAGGCGCGGATGGTCCAGAGCTTTGCCATGATCTCGGCGCGGTCGCGCTCGATCGGATCGAACAGGGCACTGGGTCTGGCGGCCGCTACCTGTTCGGCGGCCTTCACGATCGGCTCGTAACCGGTGCAGCGACAGAGATTGCCTTGCAGCGCGATCTCGATCTCGGCGCGGCTCGGATTTTCGTTGGCCATCCACAGCCCGTAGAGCGACATCACGAAGCCCGGCGTGCAGAAGCCGCATTGCGAGCCGTGACAGTCGACCATGGCCTGCTGGACGGGGTGGAGGCGGCCGTCCCTGGCCGCCAGATGCTCCACCGTCACCACATGCGTGCCGTGCAGCGATCCGACGAAGCGGATGCAGGCATTGACGCTTTCATAGCGCAGCGCGCCGCCGATCAGGCGACCGACGAGCACCGTGCAGGCGCCGCAATCGCCTTCCGCACAGCCTTCCTTACTGCCGGTCAGCCGCCGTCTCAGCCTCAGATAATCCAGGAGCGTTTCCGTGGGAGCGAAGTCGCCGAGGGAAACCTCTTCACCGTTGAGGACAAAGCGGATGGCTGATGTCATGCGTGTTCCCTTGTGACCATTATTGAGCGGTCCAGCCGCCATCGATGGAGATATGTGTTCCGGTGATCTGTCGTGCTGCGTCGCTGGCGAGGAAGAGGGCGGTGGCGGCAACTTCCTCTATGGAGACGAACTCCTTCGTCGCCTGCAGGCGGAGCATGACCTCCGTCTTGACCGCCTCTTCCGAGATGCCACGTTCGCGCGCTGTGTCGGGGATCTGTCGTTCCACGAGCGGCGTCAACACGTAGCCGGGGCAGATGGCGTTCACCGTAATGCCGAATTCGGCCAATTCCAGTGCGGCCGTCTTGGTCAGACCCAAGACCCCATGCTTTGCAGCGACATAAGCCGATTTGAAGGGCGATGCAACAAGCGCATGCGCAGAGGCCACGTTGATGATGCGGCCATGGCCTGCCTTCTTCATCAGCGGAATGGTGTTGCGCATGGTGTGAAAGGCCGACGAGAGCAGGATGGCGATCAGCTGATCCCATTTTTCCGTCGGGAAATCCTCGATCTTTGCCACATGCTGGATGCCGGCATTGTTGACGAGCACATCGACTGTGCCGAAGCTCTTTTCGGCGAGCGCAATCAGGTCGGCGATCTCGTCGGGCTTCGTCATGTCGGCGCCGTGATAGAGCACTTTGCCGTCGCCGAGGCTGTCCAGATCGGCGCGGGCCGCCTCGATCTCGTCCGGTTTCCCGAAGCCGTTGATCACCACATTGGCGCCATCGGCGGCAAAGGCGCGGGCAATGCCGAGCCCGATGCCGCTGGTGGAGCCGGTGACGACGACGGTTCTTGCCATGTTTCTTCCTCCCTTGCAGGGCCGCCATGTTGCGGCGCCGCAAGGGAGGTTATGCCCAAAGGGGCTTGGCTGGCAATGGTTTGTATCGCCGTCTCAGCGGCAGTTGCGAAGCGCCTGCAGGGCGGCCGAAACCCCCTTCAGCGAATAGGTATAGGCAGTGCTGGTGCCGCGGGCGGAGGTGGCCTTCAGCGTCATCTCGGCGCCGCCGCGCATGGCGGTGACGAGCGCCGGCTCGCGGGCGGGATCGCGCACCCAGGCGGCATTGTCCTTCGGCACCAGCGTGAAGCTGTCATTGCCGATGGTCAGTGTGATGCGGGAATCCGCCTTCAGCGTATAACCCATGATGGCCTGCGGCATCAGCGGTGAGGGGCCGGATTGCGGTGCGATCAGAAAATAGTTCTCGCCGTGGTTCACGCCGGCCGGCTGCTGGGCGACCGGGACCGACAGAACATAGCAGCTTCGGTTGCTGCCATTGCCATGCGCGTAGACGCCCCAGGCCTCGAACTGGTTGATGCGGGTCGGCTGCGCGCCGGCGGTGGCAGCGGATACGAGGACGGCGGAAACGGCTAGGGCGCATGTCTTGCGGGACATCGGGCTCTCCTGATCATGGCGGGTGGATACATCCCGTGCGCGAAACGGCGACGGGTGCGACAGCGCGCGATTGTTCTGGCAGAGAGTTACCGAAAGGTTAAGGCGGGGATCAACCCTTGGCGGCCCAGGCTCACAAAGGGTTGATGTGTCGGTGTCGTGCGGGGCAGGCTCAGGGCCGCGCCGGGATTTCCACGCCGCGCTGCACGCCGGGCCGCGCCATCATGCGGTCGAACCAGGCGGAAAGGTGGGGGCGGCTATCGTATTCGACGAGATCGCGCGCTTCATAGAAGCCGATCAGCGAGCGGATCCAGCCGACGATCGCGAAATCGGCGATCGTCACCGCATCGCCCATCATGAAGGCACGGCGATCCAGCCGCTGGTCGAGCACGCCGAGCAGGCGCTTGGTCTCGTTGAGGTAGCGGTCACGCGGGCGCTTGTCCTCGATCTCCTTGCCGGCGAACTTGTGGAAGAAGCCGAGCTGGCCGAACATCGGGCCGATGCCGCCCATCTGGAACATCACCCACTGGATCGTCTCGTAGCGGGCGGCGGCGTCCTTCGGCAGGAACTGCCCGGTCTTCTCCGCCAGATAGATCAGGATCGCGCCGGATTCGAACAGCGCCAGCGGCGTGCCGTCCGGGCCGTTCGGATCGAGGATGGCCGGGATCTTGCCGTTCGGGTTCAGCGAGAGAAATTCTTCGCCCCAGGTTTCGTTCTGGCCGATATTGATGAAATGCGGCTCATAGGCGAGCCCGGTTTCCTCCAGCATGATCGAAACCTTCACGCCGTTCGGCGTCGGGGTCGAATACAGTTGCAGGATGTCGGGATTGGCGGCGGGCCAGCGGCGGGTGATGGGGAAGGCGGAAAGATCGGCCATGGGGGTCCTCCTGTGGCAAATGCCGGCGGACTATAGCGCTCTCCCGTCGATGCGCCAGAGGGCGGCGGGAGAGGGGAGGCAGGCAGGCATCCCAAGTGGCGGGTGGCGCGAAAACCCTGAATCTTTTGGGAGGGATAGTCGCATTTGCTGATAGATTGAATCCATTTCCCCTTTAATTTCAGGGTATTTTTGCCCTTTGCGGTGTGGGGCTGATCTGCATCATCAGCGGATCAGTGTAAGTGTCAGGCAACGGATTCATATTAGCGATCGGCCATTATCCAGTTTTTCGAACAACCCCTTCGAAACTTTCCTGTTTATCGCGGACCTTTCCCTCCCTATCTAGCGGGCTTGAACCACACGGAAGGATCGTCATGGAACTTGGCCTTTACACCTTTGCGGATGTCGATCCGAACATTGCAAGCGGCAGCCGCGGACAGGATGCCGCCACGCGCCTGCAGCATCTTCTGGAGGAGATCGAGCTGGCCGACCAGGTGGGCCTCGATGTGTTCGGTCTCGGCGAGCATCACCGGCCGGATTATGCCGTGTCCTCGCCTTCCACGGTGCTGGCGGCGGCGGCGGTAAAGACGAAGAACATCCGCCTCACGAGCGCCGTTTCGGTGCTGAGTTCGGATGATCCGATCCGCGTCTTCCAGCAGTTTTCCACCGTCGATCTTCTCTCCGGCGGCCGTGCGGAAATCATGGCCGGTCGCGGTTCCTTCATCGAGTCCTACCCGCTGTTCGGCTACGACCTCAACGATTACGACCGGCTGTTTTCGGAAAAGCTCGACCTTCTGCTGACGCTGCGCGACAACGAGATCGTCGAGTGGGAGGGCGAGCTGCGCGCGCCGATCAATCGTCGCGGCGTCTATCCGCGTCCGCTGCAGGACAAGCTGCCGGTGTGGATTGCCGTCGGCGGCACGCCGCAATCGGTGGCGCGCGCCGGCGCGCTGGGGCTGCCGCTGGCGGTCGCCATCATCGGCGGCGATTACGCCCGCTTTGCGCCTTTCTTCGATCTTTACCGCGAGGCCGCCCGCCGCTCCGGCCACGATCCGAAGACGCTGAAGACCAGCATCAATGTGCACGGTTTCGTTGCCGATACGACCGACAAGGCCGCGGACCAGTTCTACGGCCCGCAGGCGGCGGTCATGGACCGGCTGGGACGCGAGCGTGGCTGGCCGCCCACCAACCGCGCCCAGTTCGACCGTGCCCGCTCGGCCCCCGGCAATCTCTTCGTCGGCGATCCGGAAACGGTGGCGGAAAAGATCGTCGCGGCCCACAAGGTGTTCGGCAATGACCGCCTGCTGATCCAGATGGCGATCGGCCTGATGCCGCATGACCAGATCATGCGCGGCATCGAGCTTTTCGGCACCCGCGTCGCACCGCTCGTCAGAAAAGCGTTGACGCCTGCGAAGGATGGCGCGAAACCGGCCGCCTGAAAACGACCAGCCGGATTTCTGCCCATGATCATCACCTCGGACGACGAACTTCAGAAGCTGAAGGCCATCGGGCGCATCTGCGCCCAGGCCGTCGAGGTGATGGCAAAGGCGCTGGAACCGGGGATCACCACGCTCGAACTCGATGAGATCGGCCGCAGGGTGCTGGAGGAGAACGGCGCCCAGTCGGCGCCGGAATTCTGCTACCAGTTCCCGGGCGCCACCTGCATCAGCGTCAACGAGGAAGTGGCCCACGGCATTCCGGGCAGCCGGGTGATTGCGGCGGGCGACCTCGTGAACATCGATGTGTCGGCCGTCAAGGACGGCTTCTTCGGCGACACCGGCGCCTCGTTTGCCGTGCCGCCGGTGACGCGCGAGGTGGAAAAACTGCTGCGCGATGGGCGCCGGGCGCTGTGGACCGGGCTGCAGCAGGTGAAAACCGGCAAGCCGATCGCCGGCATCGGCAATGCCATCGGCGTTTTCGCCAAGAAGAACCGCTATACGCTGATCACCAATCTCGCCAGCCACGGCATCGGTCGCTCCCTGCACGAGGAGCCGACCGAGGTGCCGACCTGGCCGGATGCGGATGAGAGCCGCATCATGGAGGAGGGCCTCGTCTTCACTGTGGAGCCCTTCCTGTCGCTCGGCGGCGAATGGGCCGAGGACGGCGGCAATGGCGATCCCTGGACGCTCTACAGCGATCCCCGCGCTCCGACCGTGCAGTTCGAACACACTATCGTGGTGACCCGCAACGGCCCGCTGATTCTCACGCTTGCGGAGTAGGGTCTGTTCGTCGATCGATAAGTTCGATGTGTGGGCGGCGCGGCGGACTTTCCGCCCATCGTCGCGCTGGCTTTTTGCGCGCAATTAAAGTGTACTTTTATATCAGTGTGCGCTAGATTTTCCGTGTACGGAAATTTCGATGAAAATCATCTATGACGAAGGCAAGCGGCTGTCCAATCTTGATAAGCACGGTCTGGACTTTGCCGATCTGACAATCGAGTTTTTTGCCGCCTGCGTTGTCATTCCCGCCAAGTCGGGGCGCTTCATGGCGATCGGCGCGTTTTATGGTCGTATCATCATTGCGGTGGTGTTTCGCCCAGTCGGAGCCGAAGCCTTGTCAGTGATCTCGATGCGGCCCGCAAGTATTAGGGAACGGAGAGTGCTATGACGGCCAAGTTTTTAGCCGGGCGTCCGCTGACGCAGGACGAGGAAGCCGAGATCCAGCGGATGATCGCCTCCGATCCGGATGCGCCGGAGGCAAGCGAGGCGGAGATGGCTGAGGCACGTTCTTTCGCCGAGGTTTTTCCGGACTTGGCCGCGAGCATTGATCGGGAAATTGCCCGCCGCGGACGCGGCCGCCCGCCGGTGGAAGCGCCGAAGGTGGCCGTGACCATCCGTATCGAGCCGGAGGTGTTGCAGCGTTTTCAGGCCCAGGGCAGGGATTGGCGCAGCCGGATGACCGAGGCGCTGCGCAAGGCGGCAGGATTGTGAGCCGAGGTGAGACAAGAGGGGGTCTGATTACGTCTGCCGAACGCAATGCCTGCATCACAAGTTCTGATGGGTTCCTTGACAAATCCTGCATTGCGCCGGCCCCGCTTTGCTGCGACGAAGGGAGCATGTCTCGGATTTTGCCCACGTCCTCGCCCTTGCGCATCGGCTTTGCCGGGGCTGTGGCCATGGCGGCGGCCATGGGCTTTGGTCGCTTCTTCTTCACGCCGGTGCTGCCCGGCATGATGAGCGGCGTGCCGCTGTCGGCCTCCGAAGCGGGGCTGATCGCGGCCGGCAATTTTGCCGGTTATCTCGCCGGTGCGTTGCTCGCCAGCCAGTCCTGGGCGGCGGGACAGGAGCGGGGCCTGGCGCTCGGCGGTCTTCTGGCCACGGCGCTTTTGCTTCTGGCCATGGCGCTGACCGAAAGCCTGCCGCTCTTCATCCTCATCCGGAGCCTTGCGGGTCTCGCCAGTGCCTTTGCGATGATCTTCACCACCTCCATCGTGCTGCCGCACGCGCTTGGCCGCGATGGGGTGCAGGCCATCCATTTCGGCGGTGTCGGCGCGGGCATTGCCCTGTCTTCGGTCGTCGCCTTCCTTGTGCAGCGCGCAGCCGGGGATGCGGCCCATGGCTGGCGGATGGACTGGATCGTTGCCGCGGCGATCGTCCTCGTCGGGCTCATGTATGTGGCGCAGCAGTTGCCGCGCCCGCCGGCTGGTCGAAAGGCGGAGGCCGAGCCGCCGATGCGCTGGACACGTCCGCTTGTGCTGCTGACGCTCTCCTATGGTCTGTTCGGCTTCGGTTATGTGGTGACCGCCACATTCCTCGTGGCCATCGTGCGGATGGCGGCCGCCGGGCCGGCGGTGGAGGCGGGGGCCTGGCTTGTCACCGGGCTTGCGGCCTGTGTGTCGCTGTTCCTCTGGCGGCCGTTTTCCGCCCGCATCGGGCTTGGATGGAGCACGCTGCTCTGCCTTCTGCTTGAGGCCTGCGGTGTCCTGGCCTCCGTGCTGATGCCGCCCGTCATCGGCGCTCTTCTGGGTGGCCTTCTTCTCGGCCTCACCTTCATGACGGTCACGGCGTATGGACTTCAGCTTGCCCGTGCTCTGGCCCCGGCAAGCCAGCGGCGGGCGCTTGCCATGATGACGGCGGCCTTCGGCACGGGGCAGATTGTCGGACCGCTGGTGGCGGGCTGGGCCACACAGGCAAGTGGAAACTTCACCCTCGCCTCCGTCATGGCCGCCGTCGTCCTTGTGGTGGCAGCGATCTGCCTGCGCCCGGTGCTTGGCCGCACAGCACCGACATGATCTCCGCAGAGGGCCGGTAGCCTGAACTTGCAATGAGGCAAGGCGGGGATGTGCCCGCGCCTTGCCTGGGATCGGGTCTCAGAGCCTGATCAGAATTCTGACCAGTTCTCTGTCGCCTGTGCCCGGGCGGCATTGCCGGAAAAGGCTGCGGCGAGCTTGCGGCCCAGCGCGCGGGCCGGTGACCGCACCGGCTGGGTTGCCACGGCCGGTGCCGCGACGGGCCGGCCCGGCTCGTTTCGCACAGCGGCCTCCGCAAGCCTGAACTGCGACAGCAACTGGTTCAGGGCTGCCACCTCGCGGGCAAGGCCATGGCTGGCCGCCGTGGTCTCTTCCACCATCGCGGCGTTCTTCTGGGTGTCCTGATCCATCTGGTTGACGGCCGTGTTGATCTGCTGCAGGCCGGAAGACTGTTCCTGCGCCGCCTCCACGATGGCGCTGACATGCTGGTTGATCTCGCGCACCTCCGCCACGATGCTTTCCAGCGCCCGGCCGGTGTCACCGACCAACTGCACGCCTTCGCGTACCTGGCCGTTGGAGGCGGAAATCAGGTTCTTGATTTCCTTGGCGGCTGTGGCGGAGCGCTGTGCGAGTTCACGCACCTCCTGCGCCACGACCGCAAAACCCTTGCCAGCTTCGCCGGCGCGTGCCGCTTCGACGCCGGCATTCAGTGCCAGCAGGTTGGTCTGGAAGGCGATTTCGTCGATGACGCCGATGATGTTGCCGATCTCGCCCGAGGAACTCTCGATCTTGCCCATGGCCGCAATGGCCTGACGCACGATCTCGCCGGACTGTTCGGCGCTGGCGCGGGTGCGGGCCACCAGTTGGCCGGCCTCCTGCGCACGACGGGTGGAATCCTTCACCGTCGTGGTGATTTCCTCCAGCGCCGCCGCTGTTTCCTCCACGGCTGCCGCCTGCTGTTCGGTGCGCTTGGCAAGGTCATTGGCCGCCGACTTGATCTCGTTGGCGCCGGCATCGATGCCCTGCGCGTTCCGGGATACGGCGAGCAATGCCGCCTGCAGCTTTTCGGCCGACTGGTTGAAGTCGTGGCGAACCTGGTCGAGGCTTTCGGTAAAGGGGGTAGCGATGCGATGCGAGACGTCTCCATCGGCCAACCGCGAAAGCGCATCGGCGAGGTTGTCGACTGCATGGCGCACATCGCCAGTGGCGCGGGCCGCCTCTGCCTCCCGCTGCAGGCGTTCCTGCTCGGACAGGCTGCGATTGGCCTCTGCCTCCTCCTCCAAACGGGTGCGTGCAATCGCATTGTCGCGGAACACCGCCACCGCCTGGGCCATGGCTCCAATTTCGTCACGTCGGTCGATGCCATCGACCTCCTGTCGCGTCTCGCCGGCAGCAAGCGCGGTCATGCGCGCCGAGAGCGTCTTGATTGGGCGTATCACGCCGTGCGACGCAACCAGCAGCGACAAGGCGAAGACGCCGGCAAACAGAAGGCCGCCGGTGATCAGCACATTGCGGATCGTCGCATGGGCATTCCGCTGCATGGCCTGGGATTCCTTCTTCAGGCCATCGATGCGCTGACTGTTCCAGTCGCGGATATCCGCGCGCCAGGCAATCACCTGGGGATCGACGGTCGCAAGAATGGCTTCTGCTTCCTGCGAATGCCCCTCCGCGTCCGCGCGGATGGCGCGGCGGAATTCCGCCAGCAGCCCGCGTGCACGCTCGGCGAAGCGGTCGAGATCGGCCGCATATTCCGGCGTCAGCGATTTGGCCATCTCGAAGCGGCGGGCCATCAGCGCCTCTTCGTCCTGAAAGGACTTCAGCGGCTGGAGCCGCTGCTCGATGGCGGGATCGAACATCGCCACCTGGTAGGCCGCAGTCTGGGCCGCCACCATTGCGGTGGAGATGCGCGCCACTTCCACGGCGGCGAAGGTATCGGTGGAGACAAAATCGTCATAGGTCGCGACCGTGTCCCGGAAGCCGCCGCCCATGACTCCGATGCCGACCAGTCCGAGCAGGCCGATCACGGCAACGAGCGACACGATCTTGGTGCGAATTGTCACGTGCTTTAACAGAAACAAGGAAATACCTCATGTCCCATGACCCGGCCTTGAAGTTTGCAAGGCAGGAGCGGGCACTGAAATTGTTCGGGCAACATTGCGCAACAGGGGCCTGATCATCAGGCGACGTGGACCATAGGCAGTCCCGGGCAATTATCATACCTGACAAGGAGTCGGTTAATTTCCCGTTACATCGGCGCCGGTATTTCTGTTCTTCTATGCCGATCACGCCGCCGCGCCGTCCGGGACAGTTTTGTCCGGCAGATCTATTGGACAATATTACAATTGCTTAAGGCAAACCGGATGGGCATTGCCGCCCCCTGCCAACTAGCTTACCTTCGCCGCCCACACGCGCCGCTTTCGGCGCCGCATCGCAGCAAGGGAAACCGCCTTCCGTGTTCCATTCATTCTTTCCACGGCCCAAACTGTTTTTCACCTCCGCCGCGCTCTGGTCGCTGGTCTGCATCGTGGTCTGGTACACCGTTGGGCCGCAGATCGGCACCGCCATCGGCTTGCCGCCGCTGCCGGCCGGGGAAAAGCCGCCGATCGGGCTTGCCTTCTTCTTCACCACCGACAATCTCTGGTTCTACATCTACTTCACGGTCTTCGTGCTGATCTTCGGCGGCACGTGGAAGCTGATCGAGCGCCATCATCGCTGGTCGAACTGGTCGATCTGGGGTTCCGCCTTCATCGTGTTCATCGCCTATTTCGCGGTGCAGATTTCGGTGGCCGTCAACAACTGGCGCGGGCCGTTCTGGGATCTCATCCAGAAGGCGATGTCGAAGGAGCCGGGCGTCACGACGAGCCTGCTTTACGAATACCAGCTGCGCTTCCTTGAAATCGGCGTGCTCAGCATCGTTCTCAACGTTGTCACGGCCTTCTTCACGAACCACTATGTGTTCCGCTGGCGCCAGGCGATGAACGACTACTACCTGTCCAAGTGGGACAGGCTGCGCCACATCGAAGGTGCCTCGCAGCGTATCCAGGAAGATACGATGCGCTTCGCCAACATTCTCGAAGGGCTGGGTGTCACGCTGATCAACTCCGTGATGACGCTCGTCGTCTTCCTGCCGCTGCTGTTTCGCATGTCCGACAATATCGGCGACCTGCCGATCATCGGGGCCGTGCCGCATGCGTTGTTCTGGCTGGCCATCGGCTGGTCGCTGTTCGGCACCGCGCTTCTGGCCTTTGCCGGCATCAAGCTGCCCGGCCTGCAGTTCCGCAACCAGCGCGTCGAAGCGGCCTTCCGCAAGGAACTCGTCTATGGCGAGGACAATCCGGACCGCGCCGATCCCGTGACGGTCGGCGAGCTGTTCGGCAATGTGCGCCGCAACTACTTCCGCATGTACTGGCACTATCTCTATTTCAACGTGGCCCGCTACACCTATGGCCAGCTGGACGCGATCTTCCTCACCACCATCCTGATCCCCACCTTCGTGGCCGGCAAGCTCACCATGGGCCTGTGGCAGCAGGTGGCGACCGCCTTCGGTCAGGTGAGCGACAGTTTCCAGTATCTTGTCAGCTACTGGTCGACGATCATCGAGCTTCTGTCGATCCACAAGCGCCTGAAGGCCTTCGAGGCGGCCATCGACGGCCAGCCGCTGCCGGAGATCGACCAGCGCTATCTGGAGCGCGAGGCCGAGGGCGGCGAACTGGCAGCCGACAAGCCCTACTGAAAAGGGGATTGATCCCAAACAGACAAAGGCCCCAGCGGACGCCTTCCGCTGCGGCCTTTGTCCTGTAATGCCGTGTGAGACGATCAGAGGCCGGAACCGGCCTCCGGCTTCGAAGGCGGCCGATCCTTCAGCGCCGCAATCGCCTCGCCATAGGTCACGCAGCCGACATCCGGCAGGCCGCAGACATCGGTTACCAGCCGCTCCATGGCCCGCCAGTAGGCGCCGCCATTCATCTCCACGAAGTGAAAGCCGACCTGCAGCGGAATGCGCTCGCCCGCATACTGCCGGTCGAAGGCGGCGCGGAAGGCGGCATAGGCACGCTCCTCGAATTCCGGCGCGCGGCTGGGGTTCTCGATGCCGGCGGAATGACGGATGAAGAGGTTGTAGTCCATCGCGATGATCTTGCGATTGTCAGGCCCTTCCGGGATCAGCGGCAGGCCGAAATTCAGCACGCCGTCGCGGCTCTCCGGCAGCACCGGCCCCTTGCCGATGCCGCTGCCGTCATAGGTGAACCCTTCGGCATGCTCTGCCGCATTGAGCGGTTCCGACGTCGAGAGATAGGGCGCGCGAAACCCCTTGATGTCGGAAACGAAGTTCCGCCAGCCCGACGGCTCGCTGCCCTCTGCGCCAAGGTCGGCCCAGGCATTCGTCAGCACCCGGCGAAAGCTCTGCATCTCCGTGCGCCAGTCGCTCTCCGTCCAGTCGCGGCCGTCGAAATGGCCGCAGGTGTGGCTGGCGATTTCGTGGCCTTCCTGATGCGCCTGCCAGATGTGGTCGAGCCGGGTCAGCGCCTCCTCGCGTGTCTGGGCAAAGCCGATATTGGAACGGCCGGCTTTCTGGTTCGGGGCCTGATAGGTTTTCGCCCGCGCCCGCTCGATCACCAGCGTACAGGACAGAAAATAGGTGAAGCGGGCATGGGCATTCTGCGCAATCTGGCGGCTCCTCGCCCAGAGCGCATTGCTGCCTGCGCCATCGAAGGAGATCAGCAGCAGTTGCTTCGGCTTCTCCTCGGACTCTGCGGATGCACTGCAGCAAAGAAGAGCGGCAACGAGGGCAGGAATGCAACGCAAGACGGATCCTGTCGATCTGAGTGTGTGTCGGGGCCTTGTCGCGACGGAATGCGGCAAAGCCGGGGCATGCGATGCGAAGGGCCTCGGCCCGGCCTCTCGCTGTGGCTCGAGGCGTTCGTTGCTCAAATCGATCCACTGGATCGATTTGACGGCCAAGCCGTCGCAACTCACCCCCTTACATCCCGGTCAAAATAGGTTAGAAGGCAGGCTTTCGAGGCAAGGGGCCGCCTTCTGGCCGGAGTTTGGCATGGTACATGATAACGACAGCTTTATCCGCGAGGTGAATGAGGAACTGCGTTCCGAGCAGATCAGCGGCGTCTGGCGCAGGTTTCGCTATTTCATCATCGGCGGGGCCGCGCTGATCGTTGTCGGCACGGCGGCCTATCGCGGTTATGAATACTGGCACTCGCACAATGCCTCGATCTATGGCGACCAGTTCCTGGCGGCCCTGAACCTTGCAAAGGACAAGCCGGACGAGGCGCTCGCCGCCCTCAAGACTCTTGAAGCCGATGGCAGCGGTGCCTATCCGGTGCTGGCGCGTATGCGGGCCGCGACGCTTCTCGCCCAGAAGGGCGATGTCGCTGCTGCGGTTGCAGCCTTCAATGACGTCTCCAAGGACAAGGCGGTTCCGGACGTCATGCGCGATGTCGCCAAGCTGCGCGCCGCCTTCCTTCTGATCGATACCGGCACCTATGACCAGGTTTCGGCAGAGGTCGAGGTGATGGCGGTTCCGGGCAATGCGCTGCGCAATTCCGCCCGCGAGGCGCTGGGTCTTGCCGCCTACAAGGCTAGTGACATGGCCAAGGCCAAGCAATGGTTCCAGGATATTGCCGGCGATGCCACCGCACCGCGCAATGTCGCCAACCGCGCGCAGATCATGCTCGATACCATTGCCGCATCCGGCAAGGCACCGTAATTTAGAGCATCAGACCAAAGACCGGAGACTGGTCTTCGGTCCGATGCGTGACCAAAAACCGGAGCATCGTGCCGTTTTCGCATGATGCTCCGGAACGAGAAGGCCAGAAAGGCACCAGACCCATGAGCTTCACTGTCGCCATTGTCGGGCGTCCCAATGTCGGCAAGTCCACGCTGTTCAACCGTCTGGTGGGCAAGAAGCTCGCGCTGGTGGACGATACGCCGGGCGTGACGCGTGATCGTCGGCCGGGCGATGCCAAGCTGGTCGACCTGCGCTTCCGCATCATCGATACCGCCGGCCTGGAAGAGGCCGATCCCGAAACGCTGGAAGGCCGCATGCGCGCCCAGACGGAGATGGCGATCGACGAGGCGGATCTGTCGCTCTTCGTCGTGGATGCCAAGATGGGGCTCACTCCCGTCGACCAGACGCTGGCGGAAATGCTGCGTCGACGCGGCAAGCCGGTGGTGCTGGTCGCCAACAAGTCGGAAGCGCGCGGTTCCGATGGCGGTTTCTACGATGCCTACACGCTGGGGCTCGGCGAACCGGTGCCGATCTCTGCCGAACACGGCCAGGGCATGATCGACCTGCGCGACGCGATCGTCGAGGCGATCGGCCCCGAACGCGCCTTCGGTGACGACGAGGATGACGTTGCCGTCACCGATGTCGATGTCAGCGCGGCCGAGATCGAGGGCGGCGAGGACGAGGAGATCGAGCCCCTCTATGACGAGACGAAGCCGCTGCGCGTCGCAATCGTCGGCCGCCCGAATGCAGGCAAGTCCACGCTCATCAACCGCTTTCTCGGCGAGGACCGCCTGCTGACCGGCCCGGAAGCCGGCATCACCCGCGATTCCATCTCGGTGGAGTGGGAATGGCGCGGCCGCATGATCAAGATGTTCGATACCGCCGGCATGCGCCGCAAGGCGCGCGTGCAGGAAAAGCTGGAAAAGCTGTCGGTGGCCGATACGCTGCGCGCCATCCGCTTTGCCGAAACCGTGGTCATCGTCTTCGATGCCACCATTCCCTTCGAGAAGCAGGACCTGCAGATCGTCGATCTGGTGCTGCGCGAGGGCCGCGCCGCGGTGCTTGCCTTCAACAAGTGGGATCTGGTGGAAGAGCCGCAGGCGGTTCTGGCGGATCTGCGCGAAAAGACCGAACGGCTGCTGCCGCAGGCGCGCGGCATTCGCGCCGTCCCGATCTCCGGCCAGACGGGCTACAGCCTCGACAAGCTGATGCAGAACATCGTCGACACCGACAAGGTGTGGAACAAGCGCATCTCCACGGCCAAGCTGAACCGCTGGCTGGAAGCACAGCAGGTGCAGCATCCGCCACCGGCCGTCTCCGGCCGCCGTATCCGCCTGAAATACATGACGCAGGTCAAGGCGCGCCCGCCGGCCTTCATGATTTCCTGCACGCGCTCCGATGCGCTGCCGGAAAGCTATGTCCGCTATCTGATCAACGGCTTGCGCGCCGATTTCCAGATGCCGGGCGTTCCGATCCGCATCCATTTCAAGGCGGCGGAAAACCCCTACGAGAACAGACGCAAGAAGCGCTGATCCCTGTGGTCCCGACGACCGGTCCGCTGGGCCGGTCTCAGGAGGTCAGCGCGCGAAAGCTTCCCTTGCGCCCGGGCAGCGCCTTGCGCCCCTGCGCGATCAGCACATTGTTGAGGAACTGTTTCGAGGCCGCTTCCCAGGTGAAGTTGCGGGCCAGCCGGCGGGCATTGTCGCGCGGGCAGGAAAGCGCATCGAGACAGGCCTGGCGCAGGTCCTCGTTCAGCGCGCCAGCGCCAGCGCCATCCTCGAGAATGTCCACAGGACCCGTGACGGGGAAGGCGGCGACGGGCACACCGCTTGCCAAGGCTTCCAGAATGGTGTTGCCGAAGGTGTCGGTCTTCGACGGGAAGACGAACACGTCGGCCTGGGCATAGGCGCGCGCCAGATCCTCGCCGGTCTTCATGCCGGTAAACAGCACGTGCGGATAGCGGCGCTGCAACTCGGCCCGTTCCGGCCCGTCGCCCACCACCACTTTCGAACCCGGCAGATCGAGATCGAGAAAGGCCGGCAGGTTCTTTTCCACTGCAATGCGGCTTACCGTCATGAAGATCGGGCGGGGCAGGCCGAAGGGATTGTCTTCCAGCGGGCGCGGGTGAAACAGCGTCTGGTCGATGCCGCGGCTCCAGCGCAGCAGGTTCTTCAGGCCGAGCTTCGACAGTTCGCGTTCCAGGCTGGCGGTTGCCACCATGCAGCCATTGCCGGCATTGTGAAACCAGCGCACGAAGGCACGCAGCCAGCGGATCGGCACGGGAAAGCGCGCGGCGACATATTCCGGAAAGCGGGTGTGATAGCTGGTGGAGAAAGGCAGCTTGTTCTTCAGGCACCAGCGGCGGGCGAGAAGACCGAGCGGGCCTTCGGTTGCGATATGCACCGAGGTCGGGCCGAATTTCTCTATGGCGCGGGCAACCGCGCTGTAGCTTGCCACCGACAGGCGAATTTCCGGATAGGTGGGGCAGGGGACGCTGGAAAAATCCTGCGGCGTGATCATCGAGACCTCGATGCCCATCCGCGTCAGTTCGCGATTGGTGTTCTCGATCGACCGCACGACACCGTTGACCTGCGGATACCAGGCATCGGTGACGATGGTGATTCTGGTCATGCTGGCCTCGCCCCCTCTGCCATCGCGCAACCGACTCGCGCAGTCGCAGGTGACTTCCCGGCCCTTATCGAAGACTTCTGTGACAGGGGGATGTCAGGACGATGCCCGCATGGCGGGGCAGGGCGTCTAGCCCCGGTCTGTGCGTCACTCCGGCAACAGGGCGGGCTCGATCAGCGCACCGTGATGGCCGATCACGACGGAGGCGACGGCAGCGCCATGCGCGGCCGCCTCTGCCAGCGTTGCCCCCTGCATCAGGCGGGCAAGGAAGCCGCCGTTGAAGCTGTCGCCGGCGCTCGTTGTATCCACCAGCCGTTCCGGCGGCACGGCCGGCACGAAGATGGTCTGCCCGCCTTCGGCGACGGTCGCGCCCTGCGCACCGTTCTTGACGACAACCTTTTCCGCGCCGAGCGCCTGATAGCGCTCGATGGTGGCAGCGACATTGACATCGCCGAAATGCTGCGCCTCGTCGTCGAAACTCGGCAGCACGATGGAGGCGGCGCGGGCGCCGTCGCTAATCGTGTCCAGCATGCGCACTTTGTCGGCCCAGAGCCGAGGACGGATGTTCGGATCGAAGGCCACCGTCTTGCCGCTTGCACGGGCGCGACGCAGTTCGGCGAGCAGCGTGTCGCAGGCAATCGGCGATAGGATCGCGAGCGTAATGCCCGAAAAATAGAGAAGATCGGCGCTTTCGACTGCTGCACGCAGATGGTCGCCATCGTCGGCCAGCAGGCGGGCGGCGGCGCTGTCGCGCCAGTAGCTGAAGGTGCGCTCGCCGTCCTTCAGGGTGATGAGGTAGAGGCCCGGCGTGCGGCCGGCGATGCGGCGGATGAAGCCGGTGCCGATGCCCGCCTTCTCCATGAAGGCCTGCATCTCGTCGGAGAGCGGATCGTCGCCGAGGCCGGTCAGGTAGTCCACCTGCCAGTCATCGGGCAGGGCGGCGCGCAGATACCAGGCGGTGTTGAAGGTGTCGCCGGCAAATCCCTTGCGCAGCAGGCCCTGACCCGCCTGCGACAGTTCCACCATGCACTCGCCGATCGAAAGAATGCGCCTTGCCATGAACGACCGTCCCCTCCGTCTCTCTGCCTGCTGGGCATAAGGTGAAGTGCCGGGCAAGGCAAGGCGCCGGCGCAAAAGCCCGCTATTTTCCGTGATCGGCTCGCATTTCTGTCATGATCTTCCTTTGTCTTTTGGCGTCAGCTCACTAGGTTGGGCTGTGATTTGAATGACAGGGAGCAACGCAGAGATGGCAAGGGTAACGGCACAGAAGGGCGATCCGAACTGGTGGCGCGGCGCGGTGATCTATCAGGTCTATCCGCGCTCCTTCCAGGACACGACCGGCGACGGCATTGGCGATATCAGGGGCATCACCCAGCGCCTGCCGCACATCGCCTCGCTCGGTGTCGATGCCATCTGGCTGTCGCCCTTCTTCACCTCGCCGATGGCCGACATGGGCTATGACGTCTCCGATTACTGCAATGTCGATCCGATGTTCGGCACGCTTGCCGATTTCGATGCGATGATGGCCGAATGCGAGCGGCTCGGCCTCAAGGTGATCATCGACCAGGTGATCTCGCACACCTCCGACCGGCATCCATGGTTCGTGGAAAGCCGCGCCAGCCGCACGAATCCGCGCGCCGACTGGTATGTCTGGGCCGATCCCAAACCGGATGGCACGGCGCCCAACAACTGGCTATCGATCTTCGGCGGGCCGGGCTGGGAATGGGATGGCGTGCGCAAGCAGTATTACATGCACAATTTCCTCGCCTCGCAGCCGGATCTCAACTTTCACAATCCGGATGTGCAGGATGCGGTGCTGGCCACCGTAAAGTTCTGGCTGGATCGCGGCGTGCACGGCTTCCGTCTGGACACCGTGAATTACTATTTCCACGACAAGCAACTGCGCAACAATCCGCCGATGGTCTACGATCCGGATTCGACGGGGCTGGAAACCGACACCAATCCCTATTCGATGCAGAACCATCTCTATGACAAGAGCCAGCCGGAGAACATCGAGTTCCTGAAACGGCTGCGGTCGCTGCTCGACGACTATGACTGCCGCACGACAGTGGGAGAGGTGGGCGATGCGGACCGTTCGCTGACGACGCTCGCGATCTACACCAGCGGCAATGACAAGCTGCACATGTGCTACACCTTCGATCTGCTCAGCCCGCGCTTCACTGCCGAGCACATTCGAAGCGTCGTCTCCAAGTGCCAGGAGATCGTCACCAATGGCTGGGTCTGTTGGGCCTTTTCCAACCACGACGTGGTGCGCCATGTCAGCCGCTTCATGGAGACGCCGGACGAGCGCGAGGCGATCGCCCGGCTGGCGATCAGCGTGCTGAGCAGCCTGCGTGGCTCGATCTGCCTCTATCAGGGCGAAGAACTGGGTCTGCCGGAGGCGGAGCTTTCCTTCGAGGATCTGCGCGACCCCTACGGCATCCGTTTCTGGCCGGCCTTCAAGGGGCGGGACGGATGCCGCACGCCGATGGTGTGGGAGGCAGGCAAGCCGCTCGGCGGCTTCAGCGAAGGCCCCAAGGCCTGGCTTCCGGTGCCGCCGGAGCATATGGCGCTTTCGGTCGATGCACAGGAGGCCGACGAGGGCTCGGTGCTCAACCACTATCGCCGCACGCTCGGCTTCCGCAAGGCGCATGCGGCGCTTCTGAATGGCGATCTGACCTTCCTCGACACGCAGGCCGACGTGCTGGCCTTCATCCGCGAAAAGGGCGGCGAACGGCTGCTCTTCGTCTTCAACCTGACCCGCGAGGCCAAGGATTTCCCGCTGACGGGCGCCTTTGCCGATGCACAGCCGATGCCGATGCCAGGTTATGCCCCGGCGGTCGAGGGCAAGGTGGTGAAGCTTTCGCCGCTCGATGCCTTCTGCGCTCGCCTCTGAGGGGCAGAAATCGCTCAGGCCGAGGCCGGCGCATAGGCCGCCGGCCCGGTTTTCAGGCGTGACACATCCTGGATCGGCGGCGCGCCGAACAGCCGCCGGTATTCCCGGCTGAACTGCGAGGGGCTGTCATAGCCCACCCGGTGGGCAGCGCTTGCCGCATCGAGCGCTTCGGAGAGGATGAGGCGTCGCGCCTCCTGCAGCCGCAGCTGTTTCTGGTATTGCAGCGGGCTCATCGCCGTCACTTCGCGGAAATGCTCGTGCAGCGAGGAGGTGCTCATGCGCGCCTCCTCTGCCACCCGGTCGATGCTGAACGGCTTGTCGTAATTCTGGCGGATCCAGGCAATGGCACGGTTCACCTGAGCCAGTCGGCTGTCCGGCATCAGCATGCGGCGCAGCTTTTCGCCCTGATCGCCGCGCAGCAGGCGATACAGAACTTCGCGTTCGGCCAGCGGCGCCAGGAAGGGAATGTCGTCCGGGTGGTCCAGCAGCCGGACAAGCCGCAACGCGGCCTCCAGCAGCTTCGGATCGGTGTTGCTGAGGCACAGCGCCTTGCCGCAGCTCTTGGTCGGCACCAGCGAGATCGGTTGCGGCCGGATTTCCAGCATCATGGCCCCCAGCACCGAAAGATCGAGATCGAGCTTCAGGCTGAGATAGGGTTCGTCCGGGCTTGCCCCCACCACCTGTCCGGTGATCGGCAGGTCGGCGGAGGCGATCAGGTGGCGCGCCGGGCCATATTCGAACATTTCGTCTGCCAGCAGCACCTGCTTGCGCCCTTGCGCAATGATGCAGAGCGCCGGCTGCTGCAGGCCCTGCATCGGTTCCGTCTGTTTCGACATGCGCACCAGTGAGAGGCGCGGAATGGCGGTTGCCAATACGCCGTCACCATCGGTGTGTCGTGCAATCATCTCTGCGAGGTTGGAAAGGTCCTGCATGATGGTCATTCTCTCCATCGGCTAAAAATGCCGCTATTTCCGATGTTTCTGTCCATTTATCTACCAGCGTTCCATCGAGGCTTCCAGCGCCTTGTCCGAACTTCCGGATTTTTGTGCAATCATCCCGGACTCCTGGTCTACCGCTTCGTAGTCCGCGGCCGCCATATTGGCCTGGCAAACGCAACGCACTGCCATCGGCGACAGAGATTTCAACGAAAGGAGACGGAGATGCAGAATTTCCAGCGGCTGCTCGAAAGCCCCGCAATGTGGTTCGTGGACGTGATGGACACGATCCGCCAACGCTATCGCAGATCCCTTTCCCGCCGGCGTGAGGCGGATCTGCGCCGCAGATATATGAACGGCTGACGCCGTTTCCAGAGGGCGGCCTTGGTCGCCCTCGCGTGACCTTTTCCCGTTTCAGATCGATTCGAAAGGATGCCCGCCATGGCTTCCCATCCCTATTCCGGCCTCTGGGTGACCCGGGACGGCTACATTCGCCACGAACTCCTGCCCAATGGCCGCTATGTCGAGGCCCGCGGCAACCGCGAGCGTGCCTATCAGGGGCGCTATGAAGTGAAGGGCAATCACATCGACTACAAGGACGATACCGGCTTTACCGCCGATGGCGAGTTCCGCAACGATGTGCTCTACCATGCCGGGATGGTGCTGCTGCGCGCCTGAGGTCCGGCAAGTCTTTCCGGTGCGTTAGTGATCACTTCCCGTCGCTTTTGCCCCGCGTGACACATTTTTGCCACGGAGTCCCATAACGTCGTGCACGGGCTTCAAGAGGGCAGGTACGCATGACGGCTATGACATCGCGCGCGCTGACGAAGCGCAATAGGGACGGATTCGGTTTCATCCATCCCGCGCAGACTGTCATCCGGTTCTCCTTCGTCAGCCATTGGCGCGTCAGCTGTGCGTTGGTGTTGCTGGCGGTGGGGGCGAGCGCCCTTCTCGGGGAATGCATGGCCTTCTCGATTGCCAAGGCCCCCGTGCCGAAGCAGTCCGTGGTTCTGAGAACAGCTCGCCGCAAGCCGCAAAGCACGCCGAAGCAGGCGCGCGTCTGGATGCCGACCGTGGCTGCCGCAGCTCCGAAGCTCGATCTCATCGAGCGCATGAGCGATGGTTCCATGGCAAAATCCGCTTATTTCGATGTGTCGCTCGATCTTTCCTCCGACGAACAGGAAAGCAAGCCGGCTGGATCATCCACGCTCGCGGCCTATCAGGAGGATGAAGCGCCCTCCAGCGATCCCTTCAATCTGGTGCTGAGGCCCGGCGGCAGCCCGGATGCACCGGCGCCGCACGTGGCCAAGAGCGCCCGGCCTCTGCCGGTGCGCGGCGAGCCGATCAATGTCAGCGTTGCGCCGGCGCGACCCTCGGGTCACATTCGCCGCGTCGTCTCGCTGCCCGCCCGCGAGGAGCTGCTGCGCAACATCGAAGGCGCGGTGGATGTCTCCGAGTCGGATTTCGTCAACCTCGCCCGCGAATTGGGCGCCGATAGTGTAAAGCCCGGCGAGGAACTGGATATCCTGCTGGAAGAGCGGCCCGAGCGTCCGAACGCGCCGCAGATCGTGTTTGCCCGCCATGTGTCGCACCGCAAGGGGGAACGCTTTCTCGCGAGACTCGACAACGGCACCTTCCAGACGGTCACCGACCGCCATCTCTATGATCGCATGCTGGCCGAGGCGATTGCCGCTGAGGGAGCCTCCGGCGCCCGCGGCCGACTTACCCCGCAGGAAAGCCGCGATCTCAACCGTGCTGCGGGAGATTATCCGAAGCTGATCGCCCATCTCAAACAGTCGAAGGTGCCGCCGCGCGTCTGTCTGCAGGTGGTGCAGCTGATGAAGACGAACGGCCTCGAATGGTCCTCGTCCGATGACCTGCCGCAGCTCGACGTGGTCTATCGCAAGACGGAAGACAATGCCGACGAACTGGTTTCCGTCACCGTCAATGACGGCGAGACCGAACGCCGCTTCTATCGCTACAGCACCTCCGAGGATGGCCATGCCGAGTTCTACGACAATGGTGGCCATTCCGTTTCCAAGACACTGATGGAAAAGCCGGTGGCGGCCGGCAGGCTGGGCGACGGATTCGGCTGGCGCGTCCACCCGATCCTGAAGGTGCGCAAGTTCCACAATGGCGTGGATTTCGCTGCGCCGAAGGGCTCGCCCATCGTCGCCGCCGGTGATGGCGTGGTCGAAAAGATCTCCTGGGAAGGCGGCTACGGCAAGTTCATCCGCATTCGCCACGATGGCGGCTACGAGACGACCTATGCGCATATCGATGGCACGCCGAAGGATCTGAAGGTCGGCCAGCGTGTATCTCAGGGGCAGGTGATCGCCTATGTCGGCTCCACCGGCCTCTCCACCGGACCGCATCTCTATTACGAGCTGCGTGTCGGCGATCATTATGCCGATCCGACCAAGGCGCACATGTCGGCCGGCACCGTGCTGCGCGGCAAGGCGCTGGAGGAATTCAACCGCGAGAAGGAGCGTGTCGCGGCGATCTCCGATGCGATCCGCACCTCCGCCAGCAATGCCGCGCGTGCCGTTGCCCATGTGCTGAAGGCCGACGACGAGCCGGCTAGTCACGTTGAATAGCGCTGCCGTCAGTCGATGAGCCGGAACTGGTCGACATCGACCATGCCGCGGTCGGAAATCTTCAGGTGCGGAATGACAGGAAGCGGCAGAAAGGCGACCTGCAGGAAGGGTTCTGCCAGCGTTGTGCCCAGGGCATAGGCGGCCTTGCGCAGCTCCACCAGCGTGTCGCGCACGCGCTCATAGGGCTCGAGGCTCATCAGGCCGGCCACCGGCAGGGCAATCTCGCCGGTCACCCGTCCGTCTTCCACCACCACGAAACCGCCCTGGATCTCGGAGAGCCGGTTGACCGCGGCCGCCATGTCGTCTTCGCTGACGCCGACCACGCAGATATTGTGGCTGTCATGGCCGACGGTGGAGGCGATCGCGCCCTTCTTCAGGCCGAAGCCCTGCACGAAGCCGTTGGCATGGTTGCCGTTCTTGCCGTGCCGTTCGATGACGGCGACCTTGATGATGTCGTTTGCGAGATCGACGGTCGTCTGGTTGCCGGAGGAGGGCAGGCGGTAGCGCCGGTGCTCGGTGATGATTTTTCCCGGCAGCACGCCGATGACCGGCTGGTCCTCCGCCTTGACCGGCACCGCGAAATCCGCGGCCTTGACCAGGCGCGCCCGGACGCTGTCGAGGCCGACCGGGGCGACCGGGCGGCGGGTCGCAAACAGTTCTGCGGTAACCTTCCGACCGGCGGCAAACACCATCTCGGCCTTGCAGTTTTCCAGGCTGTCGATGACGACGAGGTCGGCCCGCCAGCCGGGTGCCACAAGGCCACGGTCGCGCAAGCCGAAGGCGCGGGCCGCCGAGATGGAGGCGGCGCGATAGATGGCAAGCGGTTCGACACCATGGGCAATCGCCGTGCGGATCATGAAATCCAGATGGCCTTCCTCGGCAATGTCGAGAGGATTGCGGTCATCCGTGCAAAGCGCCAGATGCGGCGACAGGCGCTCGGTGATGATCGGCATCAGTGCATGCAGGTCCTTGGAGACGGAGCCCTCGCGCACCAGAATGTGCATGCCCTTGCGGATCTTCTCCAAGGCCTCCGCTGCATTCGTCGCCTCGTGCTCGGTGCGGATGCCGGCGGAGAGATAGCCGTTGAGGCCGAGGCCGGAGAGAAGCGGTGCATGCCCGTCAATATGGCCACCCTGGAAGGCCTCGAGTTTGGCCATGCAGACGGGGTCCTTGTGGATGACACCCGGAAAATTCATGAACTCGGCAAGCCCGATCACCTTCGGGTGGTGGCGGAAGGGCAGGAGACGCTCGATGGGCAGATCGGCGCCTGCCGTTTCCAGATGCGTGGCCGGTACGCAGGAGGAGAGCTGGACGCGGATATCCATGATGGTTTCCAGCGCCGAATCCAGAAAGAACTGGATACCCTCGGTGCCGATGACATTGGCGATCTCGTGCGGATCGCAGATCACGGTCGTGACGCCGTAGGGAAGCACGCAGCGATCGAATTCGTGCGGGGTGACCAGCGAGCTTTCGATGTGCAGATGCGTGTCGATGAAACCCGGCACGACGATGCGGCCGGAAATGTCGATCACCTGCTTGCCCTGATAGGCCTCGCCGGTACCGACGATGGTGTCGCCGCAGATGGCGATGTCTGAGGCGACAAGCTCGCCGGTCACGAGATCGAAGAAGCGCCCGCCCTTCAACACGATGTCGGCGGGTTCGCGGCCCGTTCCCTGGTCTATGCGGCTCTCAAGATCGCTCATCGTCTGCCCCGGTCTGATTCAATGGAAAGAGATTACCGGCACCGGTCGGGGGCGGGAAGGGGCAGGGCGGTATTTGGTTTTCGCATCGCAGCACGGCGAGGGCGGCCTCGCCTCGTTCCGGCGTGCTCTTGCAAGGGCCGCCATTGCAGCGAAGCGGTTACATCCCCATGTCAGGGCTATGCCCGACACGCCTGCCCGCAATACCAACGCCACGCCGATCATCGTCTTCGACGGAGACTGCGTGCTGTGCTCGGCCAGCGCCCGCTTCGTGCTGCGCCATGATTACGGCAAACGCTTCCGGCTGGCGGCGATGCAAAGCCCGGCGGGCGCGGCGCTCTGCCGCCTGCATGGCATCGATCCCGCTGATCCGCAGACGATCCTGCTCGTTCAGGGAGAGGATGCCTTGCGCGACAGTCGCGCGATCCTGGCCATTGCCGCAGGGCTCGGCTTTCCCTGGAGCCTGCTTTGCTGTCTGCACCTTGTGCCGCGCGGCTTGCGCGACCGGGTCTATCGGCTTTTGGCGCGCAATCGCTACCGTTTGTTCGGACGGCGTGAGAACTGCTTCGTTGCGCCGCCGGAGGACCGTGAGCGCATTCTTTAGCCGGCTTCAGTTCGGCGGCGCCGTGATCTCGAAGGAAAAGCCGTCGCGGCTGCAGCGGCGCACCTCTTCCGGCCCGAGGCGTCGCGTGCCTTCTCCGACCCGATCCCAGGACATGCGGGTGGCGGTGCCGCAGTCAAAGCCGCTGTCCGGAAGTTTTGGGGGTGGGGTGATCGGTTCTGCCGATCTCTTGGGCATCTCGGCCTTTGGCAGTTCACCCTTGCCGGCCTTGCCCCAGTCGATCACTGCGGTGTCGCCCGCTGCGGCTGGCATCGCACAGGCAAGGCTCAGGGCCAGAACGGTGAGCAGGGCTTTCACGGCAAGCGGGCTCCTCTCCCGCAGATGCACGATGTGGGGCGGCCGCATGACGCCGCCGCCCCCGTTGATCGTCAGACATTCGCGTTCAAAATCTCGCGCAGCTTGCCGAAAATCTCGTCGATATGGTGCTTTTCGACGATCAGCGGCGGCGACATGGCGATGATGTCGCCGGTGGTACGGATCAACAGGCCATTCTCATAGGCCTTCAGGAAGGCGGAGAAGGCGCGCTTGGTCGGTTCGCCGGCGATCGGATCGAGTTCGATCGCGCCGATCAGGCCGAGATTGCGGATGTCGATGACATTCTTGCAATCCTTCAGCGAATGCAGGCCGTCTTCCCAGTAGGAGGAGATGGCGGCGGCGCGTTCGAACAGGCCCTCTTCCTTGTAGGTGTCGAGCGTGGCAAGGGCTGCGGCAGAAGCGATCGGGTTGCCGGAATAGGTGTAGCCGTGGAAGAACTCGATCAGATGTTCCGGGCCGTTCATGAAGGCGTCGTGGATTTCGGCGGTCACGAAGACGGCGCCCATCGGGATCACGCCATTGGTCAGGCCCTTGGCGGTGACCATGATGTCCGGCTTGACGTCGAAATACTGCGAGGCGAAGGGGGTGCCGAGGCGGCCGTAACCGGTGATGACTTCATCGAAGATCAGCAGGATGCCATGCTTGGTGCAGATCTCGCGCAGCTTCTGCAGATAGCCCTTCGGCGGAATGAGCACGCCGGTGGATCCGGCGACCGGTTCGACAATGACGGCGGCCACGGTGGAGGCGTCATGCAGCGTGACGATGCGCTCCAGCTCGGTCGCCAGATCGCCGCCCACTTCGGGCTCGCCGCGGGTGAACGCGTTCTTGCCGGGAAGATGCGTGTGCGGCATGTGGTCGACGCCGGTCAGCAGCGTGCCGAACATCTTGCGGTTGGCGACGATGCCACCAACGGAAATGCCGCCGAAATTGACGCCGTGATAGCCGCGCTCGCGGCCGATCAGGCGAAACTTTGCGCCATTGCCCTTGGCGCGATGATAGGCGATCGCGACCTTCAGGGCGGTATCGACCGATTCGGAGCCGGAATTGGTGTAGAGCACGTGCTCCAGACCCTCGGGCGCGATGTCGACCAGACGATTCGCCAGTTCGAACGCCTTGGGATGGCCCAGCTGGAAGGCGGGTGCATAATCCAGTTCGCCGGCCTGTTCGCGGATCGCCTCGGTGATCTTCGGGCGGCAATGGCCGGCATTCACGCACCACAGGCCCGCCGTCGCATCCAGAACCTGGCGGCCGTCATGCGTCGTATAGTGCATGTCCTTGGCGGACACGAACAGGCGCGGTTCTTTCTTGAACTGGCGATTGGCGGTGAAAGGCATCCAGAACGCCCGCAAGTCGTTCGGGGCGGTATTCAGGCGGTTCGACATCATGATCTCCATGGCCTTCTTTTCCATAACGGGGGCCATATCCCGGTCGTCGCCCGTTCCCCGGGGCGAGACATGCGAGGCAGGTTAGCAAGCGCGCGCGAGCCGTCAAGCGCTGTTCAGCGCCCTTGCATGGCTTTGCTGCGCCATGTCGCAGCCATTAAAAAGGCGCAGCCCGAGACGGGCGGCGCCTATCAACCATCGATCCCGCACATGCCTGAGCCTGCCCAACTCCCAGGGCATGTGCAGTCTTGAATTATCTCAACGCCATGTCAGCGCTGTCATCACGCTGCAGACTTGGCCTGCTCAGGCTCGCAATACAGCGTCTCCAGCGTTTCGAGAACCTTCATCACGGCCTCGGCGGAGCTGGAGTAGTAGATGGTCTGCGCATCGCGGCGCGTGTTAACAAGCTTCTGCGCACGCAGTTTGGAAAGGTGCTGAGAGAGAGCCGACTGGCTCAGCCCAACCTTCGTTGCCAGCGCACCAACGGCCACTTCGCCCTTGACCAGGCAACACAGAATCATCAGCCGCTTTGGATTGGCCATGGCAGACAGCAGATTGGCGGCTGCAGCTGAATGCTCAGTGAGTTGGGTCATCTCTAAATCCCTCGGTCATCCCCTAGCAATTGCTGACCGACCGCACGGTCGGTAACAATCTATCATAAATCTAGCAAGTTTCGGAAAGGATTGTATATCCCTAAATTTTACGTAGAGGTTATGTAGCGACCGATATTGTACGCACATAATCTTCAGCCGCCTGCGGCGTCGTGGCCGGCGAGGGAAACTCCCACCGAAACCCGCGATTGTCGCAGACGATGTCAAAACCTGCCGGATCCACGCCGCTGATACGGCAATTCGAATCATCGGGTGCGCCCGCGGCTTTCGCAAGGCGAGACGCATTCCGATACTTGATCATAATCGATTCTTCCGCCCTCTGCCAGCTGGCGGCGTCCTCTGTTCCGTCAAGCACAAGATCTTTGCCGTTCATCGTATAGGCTTTGCCAAAACCGCCATTCATGGCGGCCCGAATTGGCACAAGCCGGAGGAAACGGAAGTCGGGAAAATCCACGTAGAGGGCGGCCTTGGGGTGGCGGTTCAGAAAGCGTCGACGCAGTCGCTGGTGCAGCTCGCCTTCCCGCGTCACGGCTTGCGCCTCACAGAACACCGTGATGCGCGCATGGGCAAGCGGATCTCCCTTGCCGGATTCTCCGGCGAGGAAGGAGCAGCGAGCATCCGCGGCAAGCGCGCGGGCATGTCCTGCCAGACCCGAGACGAGGATTACCGGCGTGCAGTCGAAATCGAAGCCGAGCAGAACGCGGCTGACGGCCGGAAACCCGGTCTCCGGCTCCAGCACGCTGAGAGGGACGTGACGTGCCGAGCGGATGAGCTTTCGGGCGTCGATCAGCGCCTCCTCGTCCGTTTCCCTGAGAAGGGAGCTCGGCTCTGTCGTCATGGGCTGTGAGCGTCCCTTCGCCTGTGCCGGGTCAGGCCGGCAATCACATCGTCAGCGCCAATGGTGCCGATGATGAGGCCGTTGTCAACAATGCCGATCTGGCCCGGCTGGCGGGCCATGGCGTCGAGAATGTCGGTCAGCGGCGTGTCGGCACGCGCCGTGGCCGTGACCGGCGTCGGCAGGGTCGAGGCGCCCGGACGCATGATGTCGCCAGCCGTCAGCATGTTGATCGGGTTCAGGTTCTGCACGAACTCGGCTACATACTGGTCTGCCGGCGCCTGGACGATCTGCTGCGGCGTACCGCACTGGACGATGCGGCCGCCTTCCATGATGGCGATGCGGTTGCCGATGCGGAAGGCCTCGTCCAGATCGTGGCTGACAAAGAGGATTGTCTTCTTCAGCCGGCTCTGGAACTCCAGAAGTTCGTCCTGCAGACGCGTGCGGATCAGAGGATCGAGCGCAGAGAAGGGCTCGTCCATCAGAAGGATCGGCGCGCCGGTGGCGAAGGCGCGGGCAAGGCCGACACGCTGCTGCATGCCGCCCGAGAGTTCGCCCACCTTGCGGTCCGCCCAGTTGGAGAGGTTCACCAGCGCGAGCTGGTCGGCCACCCGGTCCTTGCGGTCCTTTTCGCTGACGCCTGCGAGCTCGAGGCCGAAGCCGACATTTTCCGCCACGCTGCGCCAGGGCAGGAGGCCGAACTGCTGGAACACCATGGACACCGTGTGCATGCGCAGATCGCGCAGCATCTTCGGCGAGCACTTGTAGGGATCGACCGCGCCGGTCTTGGTCATGACGGTCACGGACCCGCGGACGACCGGAGCAAGCCCGTTGACGGCACGCAGCAGGGTTGATTTGCCGGAGCCGGACAGGCCCATCAGCACCAGGATCTCGCCTTCCTGAATGGAGAGCGAGGCCTTGGAAACGCCGAGCACCAGCCCGGTCTCCTTGCTGATCTCCTCGCGTGAACGTCCCTGGTCCATGAAGGGGAGCGCCCGCTCCGGCCGGTCACCGAAGACGATGTCGACATTGCCGAAAATGATCGCGTCCGTCATGCGCCTTCTCCTTCATCGGTGCGGAACATGCGGTCGAGGATGATCGCGAGGATCACGATGCAGAGACCTGCCTCGAAGCCGCGCGCTATGTTGACGGTGTTGAGCGCGCGCACCACCGGCACGCCGAGGCCGCTGGCGCCAACCAGTGCCGCGATGACCACCATGGAGAGCGACAGCATGATCGTCTGCGTGAGACCCGCCATGATCTGCGGCATGGCAAACGGCAGTTCAACCTTGCGCAACACCTGCGATGGTGTCGCGCCGAAGGCAATTGCCGCTTCCGTCAACGAATCCGGTGTCGAGATGATGCCGAGCCGTGTCAGCCGGATCGGAGCCGGAATGGCGAAGATCACGGTGGCGATCAGCCCGGGCACCATGCCGAGGCCGAAGAGGATGAGGGCCGGGATCAGGTAGACGAAGGTCGGGATGGTCTGCATCAGGTCCAGCACCGGCCGCAGCCCCTCGTAGAGCCAGGGTCGGCGCGCCGCCGCGATGCCGACGGGAATGCCGACGGCCATGCTGACGGCGGTCGAGGCGATCACCAGCGCCAGCGTCTCCGTGGTTTCCTTCCAGTAGCCCTGGTTGATGATCAGCAGCAGCCCGAGACAGGTGAAGAGGGAAATGCCGATCGAGCGGCGCAGAAGCCAGGAGAGTACGGTAAAGGCTGCGACCACCGCCAGCGGATGGGGCCATTGCAGCACGAAGAGCAGCGCGTTGATGACGGCGGAGAGGACGGCGGAGAGCCAGTCGAAGAAGGCGGCGCCATTCAGCGTCAGCCAATCGACGAAGGTCTTGGCCCAGATGCCGATGGGAATGCGTTGTTCGGTGAGGAGTTCCAAGGACTTCTTCCCGTTCTGGTCAGGTTTCGGCAGGAGCGAAGGGCGCGCGAAATCGCGGGCGCGCGCCGGTCTCTCGGCGACATCGGCCTGGCCGGGGTCAGGCCCGCCGCGGCTGATGGACACAATCGGAAATGCCGCCCGCCGGTTCGTATGCCGTGGGCTTTCGCGAATAAACCGGGGCAGGGGTGCCCCGGCCGGCTTGCGGGCGGCAGCAGAAGCCTCAGAGGCCGAGCTTCGCCTTGACGGCGGCAAGGCCGTCCTTGCCGTCGACGGTCGTCACGCCGGCAAGCCAGGGCGTAATGGCGGCGGGGTTGGCCTTCAGCCAGGCGCTCGCGGCCTTCTGCGGCTCCTCGCCATCGTTCAGGATCTTGCCCATGATCACGTTTTCCATGGGCAGCGTGAACTTGAGGTTGGTGATGAACTTGCCGACGTTCGGGCATTCGGTGGTGAAACCGGCGCGAATGTTGGTGAAGACTTCCGCGCCGCCGAAGTTCGGCCCGAAGACGTCGTCGCCGCCGGTCAGATAGGTCAGCTTGAAGTTGGTGTTCATCGGATGGGGTTCCCAGCCGAGGAAGACGACCGGCTTGCCGGAACGGTCGGCACGGGCAACCTGGGCCAGCATGCCCTGTTCGGAGGATTCCACCACCTCGAAGCCCTTGAGGCCGAAGGTGTCCTTGGAGACCATGTCGAGGATCAGGCGGTTGCCGTCATTGCCGGGCTCGATGCCGTAGATCTTGCCGTCGAGTTCGGCCTTGTGGGCAGCGATATCCTTGAAATCCTTGATGCCGAGTTCGGCGCCCTTGGCATTGGTGGCCAGCGTGTACTTGGCGCCGACAAGGTTGGGGCCGAAGGATTCAACCGACTTGTCGGTCAGGAAGGGCCGCACATCGGCTTCCTGCGTCGGCATCCAGTTGCCGAGATAGACGTCGATGTCCTTGTTCTTCAGCGACTGGTAGGTGACCGGCACCGACAGAACCTGGATGCTCGGCTTGTAGCCGAGGGCGTCCAGCAGCACGGCGGCGGTTGCGGTGGTTGCGGTAATGTCCGTCCAGCCCACATCCGAGAAACGGACCTTGGTACAGCTTGCAGGTTCGGCGGCCAGCGCCTGTGTCGTGACAAGCGCGGCGAGGCTGGCCGCGAGTGCGAATTTCAACGAGGTCGTTCCCGGCATGAGGTTGCTCCTTCTTTGTTCCCCGGTCATTATCAATATCTCCGACAGGCAAGCAAGCACGCCTATTCGCGCCGAAATGCAGGGGGTGTTTGCGACAATGTGTCCAGAATGCGGTTTGACCTCGGTCAAGACGGGGCGGCGATTCCTTGCGTAAAGCAGCGATCGAACCATGCATGCGGCCGTATCCACGGCCATCTGGAAGGAGCCTCTGACATGACACTGAAATCCGTTCTTGCCGCCAGCTTCCTCGCGCTCGGGCCGGCCCTTGCCGCACCGGCCGCCTTTGCCGCCGATATCGAGGTGAAGATGCTGAACAAGGGTGCCGATGGCGAGGCCATGGTGTTCGAGCCGGCGGCCATCCGTGCCGCTGTCGGCGATACCATCCACTTCGTGCCTGTCGACAAGGGCCATGATGCAGCGGCCGTCAAGGAACTGCTGCCGGAAGGCGTCGAGGAGTTCAAAGGCAAGATGAACCAGGAACTGGTCGTCACCGTCGCCAAGGAAGGCGCCTATGTCGTGAAGTGCTCGCCGCACTGGGGCATGGGCATGGTGGCACTTGTCGTGGTGGGCGAGGGCAAGCCGGCCAATCTCGATGCGGTGAAAGCCGCCAAGATGCCGAAGAAGACGCGCGATCGCCTGGATGCGGCGATTGCCCAGCTTGGCCTCTGATCCTGCCAGCATGCCGGAACGGGCACAGGCGCGCGCAGCGGGCCGGTGCCTCGCCGGCCATTCGGCGGATGTGTTGATCGGGTCGTGGAAAACGGACTGTCTCGTCAATTGAGGTCTGGTCTTCGGCCCTGGCATGCTACAGTGCCAGCCTGCCGGCAACGCGGCGCGGCGTGCAGGCGACGGAAGTCTGGAATGGAAGGGCGCGGGCATGGCAACAGGCGGGGAAAGGCAGCAGACGGCGGATCCGGACGTGGCGATGGCCGAGATCGGTCGGCAGCTGGAAAGCCTGCTGGCGCATCTGCAGTCTCAGAGATCACGCATCGCGGCAGGCCACCGTGCGGACCCGACCGAAGCCTCTGCCCAGGCGGCAGACCTTGTCGAGGTGGCAATCGACGCGCCGGATGCTGCGGAACAGGATCTGGCTGATCTTGGCGTGCGTTTCCGCGCCGCCGACAGTGCCCTTGCCCATCGCATTGCCGAGCTTGCCGCCGACATCCATCACCTCGGCACACCCTATCTGCAGCCCGCCGACGCAAGCCGCCGATCGGCCTTCCGACTGTTTCGGCTGTTTGGGGCGCGCTCGCGCGGCCACCGACAGAACGTCCCTGATCCGCTGTTCGGGGGACAGGCCGCAATCCTTCTGCGCCGCACGGAGACATTGACCGCCAGCCTTGAAGACCAGCGCGCCGTTCTTGCCCGCCTTCTGTCAGCCTGCGAGGACTGGCTGGATGCGGGGCCGCGCCGGGAGCCGTCCGGGTCGGGTTCTGTTCAGCAAGCCGCTGAGGATGTGGCCGCTTCTGTGCAATCGCGCTGGCGCAGCCTGGGCTTTGATTTCGCCGATCTGCTGATCGACATGTCGAAAAGCGTGCATGTGCTGGCCAATCTGCTTTGCGTTGAAGCGGAAGCGCTGGTTCTTCTGGTCGGCGGCGTCGATCCCGTGCTGCTGAGTGTCCTTCAGCCGCAACTGCCATGGCTTTCCCGACAGGCGCAGCGACGTGAACTCGGCCTCATCTCCGTGCGTGGCATCCGCACAAGGCGGGCGCATCTGCGCGATCTTTTCCATCAGCGCTATGCGGCTTCGCGGCAGGCGACATCTCGACAAGCGGCAGGCGCCTTCCTACCTCATGCCTCGCAACAGGAGGGTGCTTGATGGTTTCGGAGTTTTTCAGCCGGGTGCTTGCGGCGGCCGGGCGGGCCGTGCGTCTCGCTTTCGTTGCGATTGCCTGGCCCTTCATGGCCGCGCATGGCTGGTATCGCCAGCGGCACCTGATGGTGAAGCTGCCGATCCTCGCGGTGCTGGTGGTGCTTGGCGCCTTCTATGGCTATTTCATCTGGCAGACGCAGGTCTGGACCGGTTTTGATCCCAATTTCGTCGACCGTTACAAGCTTGCCGAGCGTCAGGCTGCCGGGCAGGAGCGGCCCGTTCCTGCGGCGGGTTCTGTGCCACAGGTGACCGGCACTGCCGCCGGTGCGAGCCCGGCAACCACGGCGGCTGCGGTTGTCCCGCGGCAGTGCCAGACCTCGGCGATCGTGGAGGTGGCGGCCGATCTCACCGACCAGAACGTCAACCAGAACGCATGGATTTCCTCCATGCTGCTTTACCGCCTTGGCTTCTTCGGCATTGACTGGGATCACACCCTGTTCCTCGACAACAAGGCAAGCTTCCAGCGGGGCGTCAACCAGGCGGTCCGGCGGACCTCGGCGGAACTGGTCGATACGCTTGGCCGCGTGCGGGGCGCGTCCGGCATCAACGGCGATCTGCAGGATGCGCGTGGCAATCTGCAATTCGATGAATTCTCGTGGTATTTCGGCCTCGATCCGTTCGGCTTCAAGACGCCGACACCGGCCTATTATCGCGCTGCCATCAAGAGCCTGCACAAGTTCAACACCGATCTTGCCGCCTGCGCGGCCACCTTCGACGGTCGTGCCGACAATCTGGTGCAGTTCGTCGATCGCATTGCCAGTGACCTCGGCTCGACGGCGGCGATCCTGCGTGAACGCTCGGAGAACTATAATGGCGGCTGGTTCGACACGCGGGCCGATGACCGCTTCTGGTTCGCCTATGGTCAGCTTTACGGCTACTATGCCGTGCTCTCCGCCGCCCAGGCGGATTTCAGCCAGGTGGTCCGCGAGCGCAATCTGACCTCGCTCGTCAACGATACTCTTGCCCAGTTCCGCGCAGCGCTGCGCATCCAGCCGGCAATCATCTCCAATGGCCGCGAAGACGGCTGGATCATGCCGACGCATCTGGCGACGATGGGCTTTTACATCCTGCGGGTTCGATCCAATCTTGTCGAGATTCGCGCCGTGCTGGACCGCTGATGCTGATGGAGCCCCGCGGCCTCGCCGTCGGGGCGTTTTTTCAGAGCATGCAGGCGTCGGTTGGCCTGGTCATGGAAAATGCTGCAGATCGGTGGCCTGTTTCGGCATGTCGAAGACGACGCCGACGATTTCGCCGCCGGTGTCTGATTTCGCACGCCAGGTGCCAAGACAACAGATGAACTTGTAGGTGTTCCCGTGCTGGAGAACCCGGTGGATCTTCTGGAAGCTGCAGTGATCGACGGCTGCCAGTTCGTGACTTTCCATCACCACGCCGAGATCCTCCGGGTGGATGCGGGCGCTGAATTCCATGAGGCCGATCGGGCCGTCCCGATAGTCGAAACCGTAGATCTCGGCGGTTCGCTCATCACAGAAGGAATGCCCGCTGTCGATGTCGATCCGCCAGAAACCGAGAGCGTTGAACGTGGAGAACAGCCGCACGAAATCCGGCAGCAGCATGCCGAATGTCTGTTCTCCGAATGCAATGTCGTCGCGTGTATTCTGTGTCTGAAGCAAAGCTTCACACTCCCCGGCGTTAAAAAACGCCCGAACCCAATCCGTTAGCTGATCAATCGCAAGCGTATGGCTTTCGCTACCAGCTGGGTTCGATTCACGCAATCGAGTTTCTTGATTGCCTTATTGAGATAAGCATTAACTGTGTGGTCTGAGAGCGACAGGATGCTGGCAATTTCGGAGGATGTCTTTCCCTGGGACGTCCAGCGTACAACTTCCAGTTCGCGCACGGTCAGCAGCTTCTGCTGCACCGGCTCCTGTCGGCGCAGCCGGTCGAACATGGTGAAGGCGTGCAGAAACAGCATGCCCACCTCGTTCAGTTCGGGCAGCGTCAGCATCGGTCGATCGCCGTCGAGCCGCATCATGAACACGGAACCGTCCGCCGAATAGAGCGGCATGGCGACGCCTGTCGAGATCTCGTGGCGGCCGAGGAAGGCCAGGAGACGCGGCGAGAAGTTCAGGATTCGCCCTTCCTTGACGCTTTCATGGCAGCTCCAGCAAAGCGGCAGCACCATGTTCTTCATCATCGGTGCCAGCGGGCATTCCTTGAGAAGCTTCAGTTCGTCGAATTCCGTGACAAAATTGGCGGGAAAGGTTGTCTCGACGGCCAGGGGCGCGATCAGCGTATCGGTCGCAGCCGGCGAGTTCATCAGCGTGAAGTATTTGAAGCCGAATTGTGCCGGCAATCGTGCCATCGCACGCGCAAGCGCTTCGCGACTATCCGCGGTTGAGATCGACTGGCTGAGGAGCGAATGGCGTTCGAGCGTGATCATAATTTCGGGAGGTAAAAGTGTGACAAATACCGCTGCTGCAAGAAGTATATCAAACTGTGTCAGGAACCAACATAATTTTCGAAAGTCTGCACTTAAAGAATGGCGGTTCCCGGTAACGTTTCGTGAGACGCATGGCTGGTGCCCTCAAGAACCGTCATCGGCATGAAATGCAGATGATAGCGCTAACATCGAGCTTGATTCCGTATTCGCGTCTCATTCAATTGCACCTTGTGTGGCGTGACCTTTGCGCATGCGCAGTATCCCGTCCAGTGCTGCTGCACAGGTTCTGCCCCTGAATCTTCGGGGTTTTATACAAAATCATGACAATGTGTCGACTTGGTCACAAGTGTGATGTCGAATGATGCTCCTCGCGAAACATGATTAAATTTATCATGTTTAATCTTGACATAATAAATCATGTTTTTTAAGTGGCGGAAACCGGGCGAGGCTCTGGCCCGGTCATCGTCCATCTTGCCATCTCACGTCGGGCGCACGCGCTTCGGCGCGATCGCTCATGCCTTTCGAAAGGGGTTCGAATGCTTCGCCGTCTTCAACTTTCGCTTCTCGCCTGCTCGGCGCTGTCCGTTGCCGCACTGGCGGTGCAGGCGTCTGCCCAGGAGGCTGCCTCAGGGGAGACGGCCACCGTTTTGCCGCGTGTCGCCATCAAGGGCGAGCGGGTCACGGCTCCCAAGGGCAGCGCAACCGATACGCCATTGGCGACCGAAACCACCACCCGTGAACTGGCCGACAAGCAGATCACCAATCTCGAGGACCTCGGCCGCGTGGCGGAGCCGGGGGTAAACGTCAACAAGACGACCGGTTCGGTGAATATCCGTGGTCTCGAAGGCAACCGTGTGCTGTCCACCATCGATGGCATTCCGGTTCCCTATTTCAACGATCCGACCCGCAGCGCGACGGGCGGCGTCGATACCTTCAGCTTCTCCTCGCTCTCCGCCGTCGACGTGATGCGCGGCGCCGATTCAAGCCGCGCTGGTGCCGGTGCACTCGGCGGCGTTATCGCCTACCGCACGCTGGAGCCGGAGGATCTGATCGGCGAGGGACGTGACTGGGGGGCACTGGCGAAAACGACCTATGACAGCAGTGATCGCAGCTGGGAGGGGTCTGCCGCGATTGCCAAGCGGATCGAAAACACCTCGATCCTGTTCCAGGGCAGCTATCGCAAGGGCCATGAGCGCAAGACGGCCGGCGATGTCGGTGGCTATTCCACGACCCGTACCGAGGCGAACCCGTCCGATTACGATCAGCACAACCTGCTGTTCAAGCTGCGTCAGCAGCTGGAAGGCGGCCATACCATCGGCCTCACGGCCGAGCGCTATCGCAAGGATCGCGACACCGACATGAAGACCTCTCAGTCGACCACCGGCAACTATCGCCCGGGCGACTATATCGGCCACAAGGACAATGAGCGCGACCGCGTATCGCTCGACTACAAATTCGAAAGCGAGAGCGACGACAGCCTCTTCGACAATGCCTGGGCCTCGCTCTACTTTATGCGCACCCGCACCGCCGATGGCTATACGGGTTATCGCACCACGTCGGTGATCGGCCCGATCGGCCGCGTCAACGACAACGAGGAACGCACCTTCGGCCTGATCGGTGCTGCGCAGCGCGAGGCGGAGATCGGCGGGTTCAACAACCGCTTCACCTTCGGCTTCGATCTCGCCACCAGCACCATCGAACAGTACTCGTCGGGCTATGACAATTGCGGTCCGAAGCCTTCCAGCGGCAGCTATACCGGTGCGCTCGCCGCCTGCAATTTCCTTCATACGAACCAGGCCGATACGCCCAAGGTTGATACCCAAAGAGTCGGGCTTTACGTGGACGACGATATTGCGCTTGGCGGAAGCGGCGTGCGCCTGACGCCCGGTGTTCGCTTCGACTGGGTGAAGCATGACCCGAAGATGACCGAGGCCTTCGCCAGCAATGCTAGCAATCCGAGCCTGCCGGACGGCTTTGAGGATGCGGGGCTGTCACCGAAACTGCGCGCGGCCTATGATGTGGCGCCGCAGGTTGAACTGTTCGCCCAATGGTCCATGGCCTTCCGCGCGCCGACCGCCGGAGAACTGTACAGTTCCTATGGCGCAACCGGCACCTATCTTCGGCTCGGCAATGCGGATCTCGAATCGGAAACCAGCAATGGTGTCGAGTTGGGAGCAAATCTGGGAGACGAGGCCTTCGGCGGGCGCGTCAACCTGTTCTATAACCGGTATCGCAATTTCATCGACGTACGAAGCCTTAGTAGTGCCGAAGCGCTGGCGCTGGGCTATGCGCTATCCGACTACGGCAACAACATCACCCAGTACCGCAACATCGCGCGCGCCGAAATCTACGGCGTGGAACTCTCCGCACACCGCACCTTCGACAACGGCATCCGCCTCGGCGGCGGCCTCGTCGCCTCGCTCGGCAAAAACCTCGACAATGACAAGTATCTGAAGTCGGTGGCGCCGGTAAAGGCCGTGGCGAGCATCGGTTACGATACCGAACACTGGGGCGTCGGGCTGGATTTCACCGCCGTTGCCGCCTCGCGCAATCAGAACGACGTCGATATCAGCACGGTGGCCGGACAGACCAGCTACTTCAGGACGCCCGGCTATGGGCTGACGGATCTCGTTGCCTGGTGGGAGCCGGAACAGGTGAAGGGCCTGCGCATCAATGCGGGCATCTACAACCTCTTCGACAAGAAGTATTATGACTACACGACGGTGCGCGACAATGCCGCAAGCCAGGCGCGTGCCTTCTATTCGGAGCCGGGCCGCAGCTTCAAGATTTCCCTGACGCAGCGCTTCTGATCTCCGGTTGCTGCGTGCGGAAAAGGCGGTGGGGTTTTCCTCGCCGCCTTTTCCGTTTGTCCCGGGCTTTGGCTGTGGGGCTCCATTTCCACACAGCCGTGCCATGGTCTATGAAAGGCAAAACAACTGCTGCGAGGAACATCATGGGAGCCGTGCCGTCCGATATCGAAATTGCCCGCGCCGCCAGGAAGCAACCGATCTTCGAGATCGGCGCGAAGCTCGGCATTCCCGCCGAAAGCCTCGTCCCCTACGGCCATGACAAGGCGAAGATCAGCCCGGATTTCATCGCGGCCCAGAAGGGGAGGCCGGACGGCAAGCTGATCCTCGTCACGGCGATCAACCCGACACCGGCCGGCGAGGGCAAGACCACCACGACGGTCGGCCTCGGCGATGGCCTGAACCGCATCGGCAAGCGGGCGATCATCTGCGTGCGCGAACCCTCGCTCGGCCCCTGTTTCGGCGTGAAGGGCGGGGCTGCCGGCGGCGGCTATGCGCAGGTGGTGCCGATGGAAGACATCAACCTGCACTTCACCGGCGATTTCCATGCCATCACCGCCGCGCACAACCTGCTCTCGGCGATGGTGGACAACCACATCTACTGGGGCAATGCGCTGGATCTCGATCTGCGCCGCATCACCTGGAAGCGGGTGATGGACATGAACGACCGGGCGCTGCGCCAGATCGTCGGCCCGCTCGGTGGTGTCTCCAACGGTTTTGCCCGCGAGACCGGCTTCGACATCACGGTCGCCTCCGAAATCATGGCGATCCTGTGCCTTGCCACCGACCTCAAGGATCTGGAAGCCCGGCTCGGCGCCATCATCGTCGGCTATCGCCGCGACCGCACGCCGGTCTTTGCCCGCGACCTGAAGGCCGATGGCGCCATGGCCGTGCTGCTGAAGGATGCCATGCAGCCGAACCTCGTGCAGACCCTGGAAAACAATCCGGCCTTCGTGCATGGCGGCCCCTTCGCCAACATCGCCCATGGCTGCAATTCGGTGGTGGCGACCCGGACGGCGCTGAAGCTTGCCGATTACGTGGTGACCGAAGCCGGCTTCGGTGCCGATCTCGGCGCCGAAAAATTCTTCGACATCAAGTGCCGCAAGGCCGGGCTTTCGCCCTCTGCCGCCGTCATCGTCGCGACTGTGCGCGCGCTGAAGATGAACGGCGGTGTCGCCAAGCCGGACCTGTCGCAGGAAAACGTCGAGGCGCTGCGCGCAGGCTGCGTCAACCTTGGCCGCCATATCGAGAACCTCCAGAAGTTCGGCGTGCCGGTCGTCGTCGCGATCAATCACTTCTCGTCCGATACCGAGGCCGAGGTGGCGGCGGTGAAAGCCTATGCGGCGGCGCTCGGCGTGGAGGCCATCCTCTGCCGCCACTGGGCGGACGGCTCGGCCGGCATCGAGGATCTGGCGCGGCGGGTGACGCAGATCGCCGAGGGCGGCACCGCGCGCTTCAGGCCGCTCTATGCTGACGATCTCTCCCTGTTTTCCAAGATCGAGAAGGTTGCCCGCGAGATCTACCGGGCCGGCGAGGTGACGGCCGAGCGCGCCGTGCTGGAGCAGCTGCGCAGCTTCGAGGAGCAGGGCTATGGCCACCTGCCGGTCTGCATTGCCAAGACGCAATACTCCTTCTCCACCAATCCGGACCTGCTCGGCGCACCGAGCGGCCATGTGGTGCCGGTGCGCGAGGTGCGGCTTTCTGCCGGCGCCGGCTTCGTGGTGGCGATAACAGGCGAAATCCGCACCATGCCCGGCCTGCCGCGTTCACCATCGGCCGAACGCATCCGGCTGAATGCCGAGGGTCATGTGGAAGGATTGTTCTGATGGACACTCCCGGTTCTGGTTGACACGCGTCTACCACCCGTTAACCGCTGCGGCAAAATCGGTGGCAGGCAAGGACTCAAGGCGTGTGCGCTAAGGGGATTTCAAGGCTCGAATGGCAGGCTTCTGTCATTCGGAGACCCTGAATGACACACAGAATAGCCGGCGGCATTGATCCGCCACGATGGCCGGTCCTCAGATGGATCGGCAGCCTGGGCAGCGACGTCAGCGAGGAGATGCGCCATCGTCTTGGCGCGACCATCGCCAATTCGACGCATGCCATCGTCTGCGGCAGCGTCAACTCCATCTGCGTGACGCTGGTCGCCTATGCGCGTCTCGACCATCCGGTTCTCTTGGTTATCGCCGCTCTGGATCTTCTCTCGCTTTTGGCACGGCTAGGTGTGATGCATGGCAGGTTCACCCGGTTTGCCCCGGACGTCGTATTTGCCTGCGGTCTGCTGTGGGCCAGCCTGATTGCAGCGACGACGACGGTGGTGGGGTTCAGCGATGACATGCCGATGTTCATCATCGTGGTGGCGTCTGCGCTCGGCTCCTGTGCCGGCATCGTCTCGCGCAATTTTGCGGCCATGCGCTATGCGCTGATCCAGGTCGCAATCATCGATCTGTCCTACAAGGTGCCGTTTGCCCTGCGAAACCCGGATTTCGCCCCGCTGCTGGCCCTGCAGGGCCTGCTGTTCGTCATCGTCTGCATCGGCATCATGCGCCAGCAGCGTGCCACCACCGTGCGGGCCATTGCCGCCGAGATCGAAAGCCGCAAGCAGTCCTTCGCCGATCCGTTGACAGGACTTCTCAACCGCCGAGGTCTCGATGCGCAGGCACGTGAAATGCTGGCTGGCGGCATGGCCAATGCCCTGCTCTGTCTGGATCTCGATGGCTTCAAGTCCGTCAATGACCGGCTTGGCCACGTGGCCGGCGATGATCTGCTGTGTCAGGTCGCGGACCGGCTGCGGGAACAGGCGCCGTCCGGCTCCGCCATCTGTCGTCTGGGTGGGGACGAATTTCTGCTGCTCACGGCCTGCGTCGGTGAGGAGGATGCCAAGGCGCTGGCCAGCCGCCTTATCCGGCGGCTCATGACGCCCTATCCAGTGGCTGGCAGTCTGTCGACAATCGGCGTCAGCATCGGCATCGGCCTGATCCCCGCCGATGCGACCGACCTCCGGCAGGCAACGCTCGATGCCGATCGGGCGCTCTACAGGGCCAAGGCCGCGGGCAAAGGCTGCTTCCGGATCGCTGCGCAGCCGGGACCGCTGTTCGGCGAAATGGCCGGCTGACCGCGGCTGGCGCTGAATGCGGTGTTTTGCCGGCCTGTGCCGCCGTTGCCCCATCGCTACCGGCAATAACGATAGCCGCCCTTTCGCTCCAGCACGTCGAGATGCAGGTGATCCTGATGGGTCGCGTCGCTGCCGGGCGGCAGCACGGTTGAAAAATGCAGGCAGGCCCCGGCGGTCGCAGTGCGCTGGAAGGCTCCCGTCAGCGTGGAATCCTCTTGTCGCGGGGTCATGGCTATCGTCTGCCTGTCGTCCAGCACGAAGCCGGTGATGTCGATGGCATTGCCGCGGGCATGCTCGGAAATCTTGCCCCGCTCGGCGCTGTTGCGGTTGCGACAGGAATAGGCGGCGGCATTCTTCACGGACGTGATCCGCCGGTCCGGAAAGGCGATGTGCAGGGCAGGATTGACCGTCTCCGCCATCCAGCGGGCCAGCGACAGCGCCGTCTCGCATCGCATCGGTGTTTCCTCGGAGAGGGGAACGTCCGGCAGGATCTCGCGCACGACGATCGGGCTGTTAATTCCGCAGCCGGGCTCCTCGCCGGTGATGGCGGGGCGTGTTTCGTAGCGCGTGCCGAGCCTGTCGAGATCCGCAAGGCAGGCCTTCAGCGCCACCGGATCCTCCTTTTCGACGGCGGGCGGAGGGGGCTCCGTTTCGGCGCCGGTCGCGCCCTTTTCCGTCTCTTCCCCATCTTTCGTAGGGGCAGCATTGGGGGCGGTGTTCGCAGCCGGTGCCGGTTCGGACGAAGCCTTGTCGGCGTCCTGCGGCGGTTCTGGCCTTGCCTCGGGAACGGGCGCGGTCGCCGGTGCCGTCCCGGCGGGCGCAGAGGCATGCTCTGCGGCTTGCGGCCTTTCGGCGGGGCGTGGCCCGGTCTCGGGCAGATCCATGCCGGTCGAAAGCAGCATGGCGGCTGCGGCAGCAAGAAAACGGGCGAACATGGCGCTTCCTTCCCTGTTGGTTCGGGAAGGAAACGCGCCAGACGCCATTTGGTGGCGTCCTCGCATGGCTTCTTGTGGTCGACCGGTGCCTCAGGCGGCGCGCGGTGCCATGGCCTGACCCGGCCGGTTGTCATCACGGATGAACTGGCCGACGAGGCTGACCATCTCGCCCACCTCTTCGGTCAGCGAATGGGAGGCGGCATTCATTTCCTCCACCATCGCGGCGTTCTGCTGGGTGATCTGGTCCATCTGGTTGACGGAGGTATTGATCGCCTGCAGCACGTCGGACTGTTCGGAGGTGCTTTGGGAAATCGTCTCGATATCCGTGGCGATCGAGACGATGTCGCCCTCGATTTCCTGCAGCGACTGCCCCGTGCGGCTGACAAGATCGACGCCTCCGGCCACCTCGCGGTTGGAATGGGCAATCAGCGTGCTGATTTCCTGGGCGGCAGCAGCCGAGCGCTGGGCCAGCGCACGGACTTCCTGGGCCACAACGGCAAAGCCCTTGCCGGCCTCGCCGGCGCGGGCGGCCTCGACGCCGGCATTGAGCGCCAGAAGATTGGTCTGGAAGGCAATCTCATCGATCACGCCGGTGATCGAGCCGATCTGCCGCGACGCCTCCTCGATGCGGCTCATGGCGGCAATCGCCTCGCGGACCACGCCGGCCGAGCGACCGACATTGCCGCGGGCATGGCTGCTCTTGACGCGGGTGGTGCGGGTCAGTTCGTTGGAGGAGGCAACCTTGGAGGTGATCTGGTCGAGGGCCGCCGCCGTTTCCTCGAGTGCCGCCGCCTGCTGTTCGGTGCGGCGGGCAAGATTGTCGGCGGAGCCGTCGAGGCTTTCGGCATTGGCGCGGATCTCGTCCGCCTTGCCCAGCACACGCCGCATCGTCTGCTGGAAGACGGCCAGCGAGCGGTTGAAATTCTGCCGCAGAACCTCGAACTCAGCCTGGAAGGGCTGGTCCAGTGTATCGTGGATGTTGAAGCGCGACAGCCGGTCGAGGCCCGCGCCCAGTTCGCCGATCACCTTGTTCAGCGTCTCCGCCCGCTCGATCTCGGCGCTCAGCCGGTTGTTGCGTTCGGCGGCGGCCTGTTCGGCCTGGCGGCGCGCCTCTTCTTCAAGCGCCTGCTTTTCGAGAGCGGCTTTGCGGAAATGGGCGACGGCCTTGGCCATCTCGCCGACCTCGTCGCGTCGCTTAAGATGCGGCACCGCAGTCTGGTAGTCTCCACCGGCCAGCGCGGTCATGTAGCGGTCCATGTCGCGCATGGGGGTGATGGCCATGCGCCGGAAAAGGAAGAGACCACCAATCAACGCCAGAAACGCCAGCAGGCTTGCCGCATAGGCCGACAGGCGATAGGTGATGTCTGCCTTGCGTGCCCGCGCTTCCACGCTCTTCTGATAGGCCTCAGAGAGGGCGACCAGTTCGACCACGGCTGCGCGCTGCACCTGGAACTGGCGCCGCAGCGGGGCGAGATTGGTATCGCGTCCGTCATTCTTGGCAAGATTAAACTGCGGCACGATGCGACGGAACAGCAGGTCCCAGAAGGCTTCTGCCGCCGGCTTCACCTTGGTGTCCAGATGCGTGCGGATCTCGGGGGGCAGGTCCTTGCCGGCCCAGACGGCCATCCGCGTGTCATAATCCTGCCGGAGCTTCTTCAGGATCTCGATATTGGCATCGGTCTCATCCGGATGACGCGCCGTTTCCGTGGCCGTCAGATAAGCTTCCACCAGAAACATCGGTGGCGGCAGGATATCGGCAATGAGATCCTTGGCATCGACGACGCGTTCGTATTCCGGGCCGTCCACCTTCAGTTGCTGCAGAGAATAGAGCAGCACGCCGATGGCAAGCCCAAGGCTCAGCAGCAGCGTGAGGCCGAAGAGCCCCAGAAACCGCGAGATTGTGATGTTCATGCGAATGGCCCCCGGACCAGGCGTTGCCGGGCGAATGCCCGATCTTTCGCATTAACTAATACACACAAAAATTATTTAATCGCTAATTGCATTGCCTTGTCTATGTTCGCGTAAAAATGACACGCATTTCAGGACTTGCAGGCACCGGCCGGTCGCGCTATCACATCAGCATGAAAACGTCGCTGATCATGGTTATCTGGTGGTGGGCTCGCTGACAGCGGCCTTGACCAGTCATGTCCTGAGACGAGACAAAGCCGCCCGAAACTCCCGAGGCGGCTTTTTTCGTGCAAAGCCTCCTCCAGAACCGGGTCCGAAGGGAAAGTGGAAGAGGTGACAGCATGGTAACCATCATCGAAGACGACGGTTCGGAAGTCTATGAGACCCGCGGCGGGATTACTGTTAGCCGCAAGCGTCGGCCAACCCCCTATGCCGATGCGGTGTCCAGCTATGTGGACAAGCTGGACGAACGCCGTGGCGCTGTCTTTTCCTCCAACTACGAATATCCGGGCCGCTATACCCGCTGGGATACGGCCATCGTCGACCCGCCGCTCGGTGTCTCGTCCTTTGGCCGCGCTGTCTGGATCGAGGCCTATAACGGCCGTGGCGAGGTGCTGCTCGATTTCATCGCAGAGCGCCTGTCGCACGAGCCGGACCTGACGCTGGGCGCGCGCACCGCTCGCAGGCTGGATCTTTCCGTCAATGCCCCCACCCGCGCCTTTACCGAGGAAGAGCGCTCCAAGATGCCGACGGTGTTTACCGTGCTGCGCGCCATCGTCGATCTCTTCCATTCGGAAGCCGATAGCGCCATCGGCCTGTTCGGCGCCTTCGGTTACGATCTCGCCTTCCAGTTCGATTCCATCGACCTTTCGCTCACCCGTCCCGATGACCAGCGCGACATGGTGCTGTTCCTGCCGGATGAAATCCTCGTCGTGGACCATCATGCCGCCAAGGCCTGGATCGACCGCTACGACTTTTCCCGCGAGGACAGGACCACTGTCGGCAAGGCGGAGGAGATTGCGCCGGAACCCTTCCGCACCACGGACATGATCCCGCCGAAGGGCGATCACCGCCCCGGCGAATATGCCGAACTCGTCGTCAAGGCGAAGGAAAGCTTCCGTCGCGGTGACCTGTTCGAGGTGGTCCCCGGCCAGAAGTTCATGGAGCGCTGCGATTCGAAGCCTTCCCAGATCTCCAACCGGCTGAAGGCGATCAACCCGTCGCCCTATTCCTTCTTCATCAATCTCGGTCATCAGGAATATCTGGTCGGCGCCTCGCCGGAAATGTTCGTGCGCGTCTCCGGCCGCCGTATCGAGACCTGCCCGATTTCCGGTACGATCCGTCGCGGCGAGGATGCGATCTCCGACAGCGAGCAGATCCTGAAGCTGCTGAATTCCAAGAAGGACGAGTCTGAACTGACGATGTGCTCGGACGTCGACCGCAACGACAAGAGCCGCGTCTGCGAACCCGGTTCCGTCAAGGTGATCGGCCGCCGGCAGATCGAGATGTATTCGCGTCTCATCCACACGGTCGACCATATCGAGGGACGCCTGCGCCCGGACATGGATGCCTTCGATGGCTTCCTCTCCCACGCCTGGGCCGTCACCGTTACCGGTGCGCCAAAATTGTGGGCCATGCGCTTCATCGAGAAACACGAAAAGAGCCCGCGCGCCTGGTATGGCGGTGCGATCGGCATGGTCGGCTTCAACGGCGACATGAATACGGGTCTCACGTTGCGCACCATCCGCATCAAGGACGGCATTGCCGAGGTGCGCGCCGGCGCAACCCTGCTGAACGACAGCGATCCGCAGGAAGAAGAAGCCGAAACCGAACTGAAGGCCTCCGCCATGATTGCCGCCATCCGGGATGCCCGCACGGGCAATACCGCCAAGATCAGCCGCGATGTGCAGACGGTCGGGCAGGGGGTGAAGATCCTGCTCGTTGATCACGAGGACAGTTTCGTTCACACACTGGCCAACTATTTCCGCCAGACGGGGGCCGAGGTTTCCACGGTGCGCACGCCGGTGCCGGAAGAGATCTATGACCGGATCAAGCCGGACCTCGTGGTGCTCTCGCCCGGACCGGGCAATCCAAAGGACTTTGACTGCAAGACGACGATCCGGACGGCCCGCGCCAAGGGGCTGCCGATCTTCGGCGTGTGCCTTGGTCTCCAGGCGCTGGCGGAAGCCTATGGCGGCGAACTGCGCCATCTCGCGGTTCCCATGCACGGCAAGCCGTCGCGCATCCGCGTACTGGAACCCGGCATCGTGTTTGCAGGCCTCGGCCGCGAGGTGACAGTGGGGCGCTATCACTCCATCTTTGCCGATCCGAAGACGCTGCACCCCGATTTCATCATCACCGCCGAAAGCGAGGATGGCACGATCATGGGCATCGAGCATGCCAGGGAGCCGGTGGCCGCCGTTCAGTTCCATCCGGAATCGATCATGACGCTCGGCGGCGATGCCGGCATGCGGATGATCGAGAACGTGGTGGCCAAGCTGTCGCGCCGCGCCAAGGAACAGGCGGCGTAAGATGGAGCCGATCGGCATCGAACCGATCCGGGAAGCGCATGTCGAGGGCTTTCATGCGGCCCTCGATACCGTTGCGCGCGAGCGTCGATATCTTTCCTTTCTGGAGGCGCCACCGCTGGAAGGCACACGCGATTTCGTGCTGGACAATATCCGCAACGGCCATCCGCAATTCGTGGCGCTCGCTGAGGGGCGGGTTGTCGGCTGGTGCGATATTCGTCGTCATCCGCGCGAGGTGCATGCCCATCGCGGTACGCTCGGCATGGGGATCGTCCCCGGCTATCGCGAGCGCGGGCTCGGCCGCCGGCTGATCACCGCCACCATCGATGCGGCCCGGGCGCAGGGGCTGCACCGCATCGATCTCGATGTCCATGCAGACAACCTGCGCGCCCGGGCACTCTACGAAAAGGTCGGCTTCGTTGAGGAAGGCATCGCGCGCGATGGTGTGCGTATCGACGGCCGGTTCATCGATGTGGTCCAGATGGGGTTGCTGCTGAGCTGAGGCAGGGTTGACGTGCCGTAAGGCTCCGGACCGGTCAGCTTGGCAATCCCACCAGTTTCTCGAACTGCTCCCAGGTATCGTCCATGGCATAGACACCGGTGAAGGGAATGTTGAGATGCCCGAACAGCGGCGTCAGCTGCCATTCGGCTGTCTTTTCATCAACACCAGCGATCTGCTGCAGATACATGACGGAGGCAAGCCCCGTGCGGTCGGCGCCGCTCTTGCAGTGAACGAGGATCGGCCCCTCCGCGTTGCGCATCAGTGCCACCAGTGCAAAGCTCTGCGCGGGCGTCAGCTCCCGCTCGGCCGACATGGTAAAATCCACGTGGTTCACCCCATGCGCTCTTGCCACGGCCAGTTCGTCCTCATACCAGCCTGCGCCGGGCTGGGCCCCCCGCAGGTTGATGACCGTGCGGATATGGTATGTCTCGATGTCCTGGCTCAGCGCCGTGCCGGAAAGCTGTGCGGAGCGGTAGAAGCGTCCGGGGATCACCTCATGGAAATTGCCCGTCCATTGGAGAGCGCACAGATAGGTGCCGAACGAGAGCGACAGCGCCAGAACCGTCTGGCCCGCACGCATGGCAATCCGTCTGTAGATCATTCTTCTGTTCCGCCCGAACCCGCTGCCCGAACCCGCTGAGGGTCGTCGGCCTGTGGCGCCAACAAGGGTCGGAGTCGTGGCCTATTTATGGCATTCCGGCCCCGGTTGAGAAGCGCTTTGACTTTTTGCGCAATCCGAGCGATAGACGCCACGAAATCGAAACCGCCGGGCGCTACAAGAGCGCTTCGGCGGTTTCGCTGTTTCAGGCCTCTTGCAAATCATTCGCATGCGCACGGAAAGACGATGACCGACGACGAGAAACAACTGGTGCAGCGGCTGGCCCTGTGGGGGATTCCCCTGTCGGTCGGCGTCATGGCGCTGAAACTCCTGGCCTGGTGGGTCACCGGTTCGGTGGCGCTGCTTTCCGACGGCCTGGAATCCTCCGTCAATGTCACGGCTGCCGTGGTGGCCTATGGCGTGATCCGCTACGCGCAGCGTCCGGCCGACGAGGACCACCAGTTCGGCCACCACAAGGCGGAATATCTCTCGGCTGTGCTGGAGGGCGTTCTGATCGTGGTGGCCGCGCTTCTGATCGTCAAGGAAGCCTGGGGCGGGCTGATGGAGCCGCACCTGCCGGAGGCGCCGGTGCTCGGTCTTGCCATCAATGCGCTGGCCGGCGTCATCAATGCCGTCTGGGCAACGGTGCTGATCCGCATCGGCACCAGCCATCGCTCGCCCGCGTTGAAGGCCGATGGCCAGCACATTCTCTCCGATGTGGTCACCTCCATCGGTGTGCTGATCGGCCTCGTGCTGGCGCTGCTGACCGGCTATGCCATTCTCGACCCGGTCATGGCGATCATCGTTGCCCTCAACATTCTCTATCAGGGCTACAAGGTGATCACCTATTCGCTGGGCGCCCTGATGGACAAGGCGGTGGAGCCGGAAGAGGAAGAGGCGATCCGCGAGGCGATCCGGACCAATTCATCCGGCGTGCTCGGCGTGCATGATCTGCGGACCCGTCGCGCGGGAGCGGCCGCCTTCATCGATTTCCACCTCGTCGTTCCCGCCAACATGGCCGTCGGCGAGGCGCATGAAATCTGCGATCGCTTGGAAGATGCGATCAAGGAGGCTATTCCCGGCGCCTCTCTCGCCATTCATGTGGAGCCGGAGGGCGAACGCGCCCATGGGCTCAAGGTCAAGGTAGAAGGTCAGTAAGATGAGCATGACGGATGTCAGCGGGCTCTCGCAGCTCGGAAAGCAGGTGGATGCCCCCACCAGCCCGGAAACGGCGGTGCTGGAGCGTGTGCCGAACAGCAATGCCGGAACCGATTACGTGGTGCGCTTCACCGCCCCGGAATTTACTTCGCTCTGCCCGATGACGGGCCAGCCGGATTTCGCCCATATCGTCATCGATTACATCCCGGGCGAGTTTCTGGTGGAATCGAAGTCGCTGAAGCTGTTTTTGTTTTCCTTCCGCAACCACGGTGCCTTCCACGAGGATTGCTCCGTCTACATCGCCAAGCGTCTTGTCGATCTCCTGGCGCCGAAGTGGCTGCGGATCGGTGCCTACTGGTATCCGCGCGGCGGCATTCCGATCGACGTCTTCTGGCAGACGGGTGCGGCACCCGAGGGCGTGTGGCTGCCGGACCAGGGCGTGCCGACCTATCGCGGCCGCGGCTGATCCGGTCCACCTGATCAAATCCTGAATACGAAAAGGCCCGGTCTGCGCGAAGGAGGCCGGGCCTTTCGTGTGTGCGTTTGCTCAGGCGGCGTCTCGATCAGACGAAATCGCTGTCGTCGCTGCCATCGTCGGTATCGTCGGCGTTCCAGTCGGTATTGTCGTCATAGCCGGCCTGCTGCAGGTTGTCGCCCACATCGGCCACCGTGGTCTGGCCCGCATCGCCGTAATAGTTGTTGATCACGGTTTCCTCGATCGGGCCGTGGCCAAAACCTTCCCCCAGAGGATTGCCGAGGCCCAGCCCCGACATGTGGTTGCCGAAAATGCCGCTGAGTGAATTGGCAAGCAGCATGCCGCCGGCAACACCGGCTGCCGTGCCGAGCGCACCTGTGAGAAAGCTGCTGCCGGCAGACGGCGCGCGCATGCCCTGCTGCGCCCACGGGCCGGCAACCGGCTGTTGCTGCGGCGGCGCATAAGCCTGGGGTGCCCCATAGGCCGGCTGCGTGCTTCCCCACGGGCCAGCGGAAGGGGCCGCCGAGGGAATGGGATTATAGGCGGGCTGCTGCGGACGCTGCGCGGGGCGCGGCGGCTGGCCGGAGCCGAAGATGGAGCTCAGGAAGCCGCCGCGCTGCTCCTCGGCAGGCGTGGCTGCCTGCGCTTCCAGGTCGCGCACGCGCGCTTCCAGTTCGTTGATGCGGCGAGAGGCGGCTTCCAGCCCCTTTTCCTGGACGATTACGGCCTGCGCCAAATAATAGGGCGCAGAGGGTTCGTTGCGCACCGCATCGGCAATCAGGCGCTCGGCCTCGCCATCCCGCGGTGTCGCGGTGGCGCTCCTGATGCGTTGGAACAGATCATTCAGCAGCTGGCGTTCTTCCGGTGACATGGCGATCTCCTGACGGGCGGATAGGTCCCCGTGCATGAGAATAAAATAGGGCCGGATTCCGGCTTTTTCAGCCGCAGCAATCTTAAATCTCGGTAAGCTTGAGAGGGCGTAAACAGGGCCGGCGAACCGGCCCCGAAAAAGCGGTCAGCCGCCGAAGACGAGCGACAGGCCGGCAAGTGCCGTCAGCGCCCCGACGATGCGGGCGACGACGGGCGTCACGCGCTGGGCGACGATGCCAAGGCCGATGCCGACGACATGCAGGAAGGCGGTGGAGAGGACGAAGCCGAGGCCGAATTCCAGCGCGCCGGCCGCGCCGATTTCCGTGCCGTGCGCATGGCCATGGAAGAGGGCAAAGACGGCAACGACTGCGGCGGAGGCGGCCACCGGCAGGCGAACCGCAACGGCGACCAGCAGGCCAAGGCCGATGACGGAAGCGAGGATTGCCGGCTCCACGAAGGGCAGGTGAACGCCGAGCACGGCGAGCAGGAAGCCGAAGGCCATGGTGGAGACAAAGGCGGCCGGCACGGCCCAGAGAGCGGCCCGCCGCTCCGGATCCCCGGCGATCTGCGCTGCCCAGAGGCCGACGGAAATCATCACCAGGACGTGGTCGGCGCCGAAGATCGGGTGCGAAAGGCCGGCGGCAAACGAGCCGTGTTCCAGCGGATCGAGATGGGCAAAGGCCGGTGCGGCGGCGGCGGCCAGCATGGCGGCGGTGAGCGAAAGGCGTTTCAACATGGTGGTTCCCCTGAAATGGCGGCGAGCGGATGCCGGGAGGCGGGCACCCATCGTCAGCCGCAAGATTAGGCAGTGCCCAAAAATCTGTCCATCCGCAAAATGACGAAGGCGGCATTCACCTTACTCGTGTTTCGCTCATTGTTTTACGTCGCCGAACGCATTATGTCCGAAGCTACGGAACTGAGATTGGAGAGCGCTCGATGCTTGATGAAAACGACGACGACAAGAGCAAGGAATTGCCGCTCGGCAAGGAAACGGAGGCGAACCTTTTCAAGTCGCGCTCGATCTTCATCTATGGCGGGATCACGCAGGAACTGGCGCAGAAGGTCTGCACCCAGCTGGTGGCTCTGGCCGCCGCCTCCGACGAAGACATTCGCATCTACGTGAACTCGCCCGGCGGCCACGTGGAATCGGGCGATTCGATTCATGACATGATCAAGTTCATCAAGCCGAAGGTCTGGATCATCGGCACGGGCTGGGTCGCATCGGCTGGCGCGCTGATCTACGTGTCGGTGCCGAAGGAACGCCGCATCTGCCTGCCGAACACCCGCTTCCTGCTGCATCAACCGTCCGGCGGCACCCGCGGCATGGCCTCCGACATCGAGATCCAGGCGCGCGAAATCATCAAGATGAACCAGCGTCTGATCAAGATCTTCTCCAAGGCCACCGGCCAGACGGAAGAGAAGATCGCCAAGGACATCGACCGCGACTACTGGCTGTCGGCCGAAGACGCCGTGGCCTATGGCCTGGTCTCGAAGATCGTCGAAAGCCAGTCCGAAATCGGCTGAGCCTTTCGCGGCAACCTGTTCGACATGCACCCCGCCGGAGCGATTCGGCGGGGTTTTCCGTATCGATACACCCGACAGAGGCGGCGCCTTCCGCCCGTCCGGGACCCGTTCTGCAAGGCAAGATCCAGCGATGAGCATTCCGACCGTTCACCCCTATCCCTTCGATCCGACCTATGGTTACAGCCTGGAGGCGCTGCTGGCGCTGATGCCGCCCGAGGCGCCGGAGGGGTTCGATGCCTTCTGGGCGCGGCGTTACGAGCGGGCGCTGAAGGTGAAGCCGCAGCCGGAGCTTCTGCCCGGCGCCAGCGACCATGACGACTGGCATGTGCGCGAGATCCGCTTCACCTCCACCGACCGGGTGCGCATTGGCGGCTGGCTCTTGACGCCGAAGGGGCGCGAGGCACGGCGTGGCATCGTCGTCGGCCATGGCTATGGCGGACGCGATGCACCGGATTACGATTATCCTGTCAAGGATGCCGCACTTCTCTTTCCCTGCTTTCGCGGCATGTCGAAAAGCCCGCATCCGCCGATTTCCGGCAATGCCGTCTGGCATGTGCTGCACCACATCGACAAGCCGGAGCGCTATGTGATCGGCGGTTGCGTGGAGGATCTGTGGATCGCGGTCTCGGCGCTTTCCACCCTGTTTCCGAAGCTTGCCGGGCGCATCGGCTATAGCGGCATCAGTTTTGGCGGCGGCATCGGCGCGCTCGCCATGCCGTACGACCGGCGCATCGATCGCGGCTTTCTGGAAGTGCCGACCTTCGGCAACCGTCCGCTGTGGCTGACCCTGCCGAGCACCGGCAGTGCGGCCTCCGTGCAGGCCTACCGACGCACGCATCCGGAGGTGGACGAGATGCTGCGGCTCTTCGATTCGGCGACCGCTGCCACCCGCATCACCCAGCCGATGCTGGTGGCGGCGGCGCGCTTCGATCCGGCGGTGGCGCCCCCTTGCCAGTTTTCGGTGGCCAATGCGCTTGCGAAATCAAAATTTAATGAAACCTTCATTCTCGACGCGGGGCACTTCGACTATCCTGACGCTGCGGTGCAGCATAACCTTCTCTCCGAGAAGGTCAGGCAGTTCTTCGGGGTGACATGATCCGGGAATATCTACGCTGGTACAGTCCACGGCTCCATCGCGACATGGAGCTTCTTGTTTTCGGTCATGCCGGCGCCAAGGTTCTGATGTTCCCGACCCGGGAGGGCCGCTTCTTCGAATATGAACAGCTCGGTGTCGTTGCGAGCCTTTCGGAAAAGGTGAGGGCGGGGCAGTTGCAGCTCTTCTGCATCGAGGGGCTGGCGGGGGAAACCTTCTACAGCCACTGGCGCCACCCCGCCGATCGCATCCGCCGCCACGCGCTCTTCGAGGACTATGTGCTGGAAGAAGTGCTGCCGCTGATGAATGCCCGCAACCCCCATGACTGCACCATCGTCCAGGGCTGCAGCCTCGGCGCCTTCCAGGCCGCCAGCCTCGCCTTCCGCCACCCGCATCTGTTCCGCAAGCTCGTTGCCTTTTCCGGCCGCTACGACCTCACCCTCAAGGTGGAACATTTCGACGATCTGCTGGGCGGCTATTATGACACCGACGTCTATTTCCGCACCCCGACCCACTTTCTCGCCAACCTTCCCGCCGGCCCGCAGCTCGACCACCTGCGCCGGATGGAAATCGTGCTGACGATCGGCGCCGAAGACCCGTTTCTTGACAACAACCGCCACCTCAGCCACCTGCTGCAGGAACACGGCGTGCAGCACCAGATGCACATCTGGCACGGCCGCGCCCACCGCGCCAGCGCCTGGCGAAGGATGGCCCCGCTTTATATTTAAGGGAGTTGGTTGGTGGGCCGCTCCAGGTGGTTCCCTAGAGGACCTGAAGTATGGCCTGCCAAGCTTTCCGGCCAAGCCTTGCGTCTGCTTCGTCATTGCCTCCATGGGCGTGTAACGCTGATCTCGGGGTGTTTTCGCCCGGCAGAAGAATGCGGTGCCCCGCGTCTGCATCCGTCAAAAGGAGCGTCAATCTGCTGTCATTGCGTCGTTGTGCGGATAGTTCCGTCGCAAAAACCTCCGATGGCCAGAGAGCATCATCGCAGCCGGCGATCAGGATCATGTCGGCGGGAGCCTTTTCGATCAGGATACGTGCGGAGGCCACAGCGTGGTTGTTCTGCGCCAGGCATTGTTGAAAAAACGAGCGATAGGAGATCAAGTGCTCGCGGTCTTCCGGTTGCCAATCAAGTATGGCGGGGACGAACGATAAGGGCTGACCACGAAACGACCACGATGACCGTTCGGGCCATGCGATGCCATCGATGCCTGCTCCTATATTGCCCCACACGACAGAGCTTGGACTGATCGCGATCACAGCGCGAATGCGGTGATCAAACGTTGATGCCAACAGGGCCGCCTCTGCGCCCTTCGACGTTCCTATAAAAATTACTCGCTGACAGCCCTTTGAGATCAGGAAGTCGATCGCATCCGTGAAGACTTCAAGCGGGATTTCATATATCCCCGCTGCCTGATTGCGTCCGCCGAACCATTGCAGGGCGAGTGCGTGAACGCCCGTCCGTGCGAAAAGGTGCGCTCTGGGAACGTCAACCCTGCCACTGGAACCGCCGAGGACGACCACTCCAGTCCCGTTCGGCTTGAGGGCAGCGACGAAGGTGCCTCTGATCCGGCCGTCCAACTTCTCTTCAACGAACAATGACATCGCAGGAATCCGCTTTCTGCTTTCAAGCCTTTCAAACGCTCTCTGAACGAACACGGTGTCAACTGCCGGTTTGGCGGGATGGGGTGCAAACAAAAACCCCGCCGAATTCCTCCAGCGGGGTCCCATCTCTCAATACATCTCTAACTTGGCTCAGAACGCCACAGCCCGGTCGCCGTCCTCGTCCTGAATGCGCGTCGGCAAACCGATCTTGTTGAGCAGATTGATAAACGGCTTCGGCGGCAGTTCTTCCACGTTCGCCATCTTCTTCACGTCCCATTCGCCTGTCGCGACCAGCATGGCGGCGGCGACCGGGGGAACACCGGCGGTGTAGGAAATGCCCTGGCTGCCCACTTCGTTATAGGCTTCTTTATGGTCAGCGACGTTATACAGGAAGACGGTCTTTTCCTTGCCGTCCTTGAAACCCTTCACGTAGTCGCCGATGCAGGTCTTGCCTTCGTAGTTGGGGGCAAGCGAGGCAGGGTCGGGCAGGCAGGCCTTCACCACCTTGAGCGGGACCACTTCGGAACCGTCGGCGAGCTTGACCGGCTGTTCGGACAGAAGGCCGATCGATTTCAGCACGGTGAAGACGTTGATGTAGTGATCGCCAAAACCCATCCAGAAGCGCACATCGGCGCCATCCATGTTCTTCGCCAGCGAGTGCACTTCGTCATGGCCGCAGAGATAGGCGCGGCGGGTGCCGACGACCGGCAGGTCATAATCCTTGCCGATCTCGAACATCTTGTTCACCTGCCACTGGCCCTTCTGCCAGGAATAGACAACGCCGGTAAACTCGCGGAAATTGATTTCCGGGTCGAAGTTGGTGGCGAAATATTTGCCGTGGCTGCCAGCATTGATGTCGACGATATCGACATCGGTCACCTTGTCGAGATACTCGTCCTTGGCGAGCCGCGCATAGGCGTTGACGACGCCCGGATCAAAGCCGGCGCCGAGAATGGCGGTGATGCCCTTTTCAGCGCATTCTTCCGCACGCTTCCACTCATAGTTTCCGTACCACGGCGGGGTCTCGCAAATCTTGTTCGGCTCTTCGTGGATGGCGGTGTCGATATAGGCGACGCCGGTGTCCATGCAGGCGCGCAGCACCGACATGTTGAGGAAGGCGGTGCCGACATTGATGACGATCTCAGTGCCCAGCCTGGTGATCAGGGCCTTGGTAGCTTCGATGTCGAGCGCATCGAGCGCATGGGCTTCGAGAACGCCCGGCTGCTTCATCGCCTTCTTTTCGTGAACCGAGGCAATGATGGCGTCGCACTTGGCCTTGGTGCGCGAGGCAATGTGGATATCGCCCAGCACGTCGTTGTTCTGCGCACATTTGTGCGCCACGACCTGTGCCACGCCGCCCGCGCCGATGATGAGCACGTTCTTTTTCATGATGGGGACCAACTCCTTGTCCAATCGTCAGAAACCTTTGCCCTGAGGAATTTCAGGAAAGGCTTTGTTCGTAGTCCGTGTATGAAAACTCGCGGACCGTCCTGAGGCTGCCATCCAGTTCGCGGATGGCGATTGCCGGCATTTTCACGCCGTTAAACCAGTTTTTCTTGACCATCGTGTAACCTGCGGCGTCCTGGATGGAGATCCGGTCGCCCACGTTCAGCTCGCTCGGAAAATCGAACTCGCCGAAAATGTCGCCGGCCAGGCAGGACTTGCCGCAGACCATGTAACGATGCGGTCCCTGGTTGGGGGAGACCTTCGCATTCTCACGATAGATCAGAAGATCCAGCATGTGCGCTTCGATGGATGAATCCACCACGACAAGGTCCTTGCCGTTGTAGAGCTTGTCGAGCACGGTGACTTCCAGCGTGGTCGATCGGGTGATCGAGGCTTCGCCCGGCTCGAGATAGACCTGCACGCCGTAGTCGCCGGCAAACCGCTTCAGCCGTTCGGCAAAGCGTTCGAGCGGATAGGCGTCGCCGGTGAAATGGATGCCGCCGCCGAGGCTGACCCATTCGGCCTTCTTCAGAAGGGGCGAAAATTTCTCTTCGATCTGGCCGAGCATGGTATCGAACAGGTCGAAATTGCCGTTTTCGCAGTTGTTGTGGATCATGAAGCCGGAGATCAGATCCATCACCGGTTCGACCTGTTTGATATCCCACTCGCCGAGCCGAGAGAAGGGGCGGGCGGGGTCTGCCAGGTCGAAGGTGGAGGACGACACGCCGGGGTTCAGCCGCAGGCCGCGGATGATGCCGGCCGACTGTTTTTCGAAGCGCTGCAACTGGCCGATCGAGTTGAAGATGATCTTGTCGGCGTGCGAAACCACCTCATCGATCTCGTAATCGGCATAGGCGACCGAATAGGCGTGCGTCTCCTTGCCGAAACGCTCGTGGCCAAGGCGCACTTCGTTGAGCGAGGACGAGGTGGTGCCGTCCATGTAGTCGCGCATGAAGTCGAACACGCCCCAGGTGGCAAAGCATTTCAGCGCCAGAAGCGCTTTGGCGCCGGAATGTTCGCGCAGCAACGCGATCTTCTCCATGTTCCGGAGCAGCTTCGACTTGTCGATGAGATAATAGGGAGTCTGGATCAAGGCTTCATCCTTCGTGAACCCAGCCGTTTCCGGCGGAAGTGAACGGGACGCCCCGAATGCGTCGGAGGGGGTCCTATGCAAAAGGGGGGAGGAAGGCAAGAGCCTCAGCGGATGCGGCGTGGCTATACGGTTATTTTCTTGCTTCTCCGGCCTTTGCGCCGCGGTCTGCGTGTTCCGCTGCTACGCGTCGATGCGGGTCGCGACCATCTCGGGGCGCATCATCCGGCAAGGCTCCGGCGGCCGCGCAGGTGCGGCAAAATCTCTCTGTGCTGTCCCGCAAGCCGTCTGTCCTTGATCGAGAGGCGGGAAAATGAAGCGGTCATTTAGCCATATGTCACTTTTGTCGCTTATGGGGATGAAACGTGGTTGTTTCCGGAAGTTGTCATGCATCTTGATTTTGCGACCGTTCTTGTCCTGCATCCTCTGTCTCTGATCGTCGGTGCGATCTGTCTGCTTTACCTGCGCTGGCACGCCCCTCAGCATCGCGGGCTGGGCAATATGGCGGCTGCCTTTCTCATCGTTGCGGCCGGGGCGCTTCTTGCGGGCATCAGCGAGCGGCATCAGTGGGGGAGTGGCATCTGGACGCTGTTCAGTTTCGCCAGCGTGCCATTCGCCTACACCCTGTTCTGGATCAGCCTGCGCAATCTCGTGCATGAGCGACCGGCCGGCCGGTGGTTGCTGCTTCTTCTGTTGCCGGCAGTGTTGGTTCTTCTGGCCGCCTTGACCGGATTCTATCTGGTGGGCATCTATCGTGCCATCGCCTACATCTCCGTCATGTCCGGCTTTGCGCTGGCCGGTGCCTGGGTGGTGATGTCTGATCCGCTGGAGGAGCGTCTCTCCAGCCGCCATGCACTGGCGGTGGTGCTCTGCATCAAGCCGCTGATCGGGCTTGTCATGGCGATCGGTCTCATCAATCCGGATCTGGCGTTGATGACGATGGCCCAGACCTTTTCCGTTCTCATCCTCTGCCAGTTTGCCACCTCGATGTTCGTGGTGATCCTTGTCCAGGAACGCGTCGAGCGTCGATTGATACGGTTGTCGGAGACCGATGCGCTGACGCGGGTCCACAATCGTCGCTGGCTGCATGACCGCCTGCCGCAGCGCGCCGTGCCGGGCGATGCCTTCGTGGTGATCGACATCGATCACTTCAAGGCTGTCAACGATCGCCATGGGCACGCCGCCGGCGATCATGTGCTGACGATGGTCGCGCAGACCATGGCCGGTCTTCTGTCCCGCGATGCGCTGTTTGCGCGCATGGGGGGCGAGGAGTTCGGGCTGTTCCTGCCGCGCCACGTGGATGTGAAGCCCGGCGTGATTGCGGAGACGCTGCGCCAGGCGGTGGCTGTGCTGCCCGTTGTCTTCCACGAAGAGCGCATACCCGTGACGATCAGCCTCGGGCTCGGCATGGCCAGCCGGGATACCTCGCTGACCGCGCTGATGGCCAAGGCCGACGAAGCGCTTTATGCCGCCAAGCGGGGCGGGCGCAACCGCGTCGTCTGCTTCCGCAACGCCGTTTCCGGCGACGGCGCACCGCAGATGCCGGACGGCCAGGCGCCGGACCGGATGAGTGCCTGATAGACGCGCACCTCACCATGTCCCGCGAAAAATCTCCAGCTTGCCTGTGGTGAGGAACCGCAGTCGACGCCCTTTCGCCTTGCCAGCCGGCGGGGAATTTGCTTCGGCTCTCCGACCCACATTCAAATCAGCCGGACTGTGCCGATGCTCAGAGATTTTTCCATCCAAGCCATGGTCATGGGCCTGCTTGCGGCCTTTGTCGGCTTCGTCAGCTCCTTTGCCGTCATCATGCAGGGGCTGAGCGCCATGGGGGCCGGGCCGGACCAGGTGGCCTCCGCGCTGCTGGTGCTGTCGGTGCTGATGGGTGTGCTCGGCATCCTCCTGCCGCTCTGGCTTCGCATGCCGATCAGCGTGGCCTGGTCGACGCCGGGGGCGGCGCTTTTGAGCAGCGTCGGCATGATCGAGGGCGGATTTCCGGCGGCGGCTGGCGCCTTTGTTCTCTGCGGCGGGCTGATCGTGCTGTCGGGCCTGTTTTCGCCGCTCGGCCGCGCGATCCGGATGATCCCCGCGCCGCTGGCCAATGCCATGCTGTCAGGCATTCTCGTCAATCTGTGCCTGGCGCCGGTCAAGGCGGTTGCCTTCAATCCCTGGCTCGGCCTGCCGATCGTCGCGACCTGGATGCTGGTGGTGATCTGGAAGCGTCTCTGGGCCGTGCCGGCGGCACTGCTCGCCTTTGCGCTGGTGCTGGTGTTCGGCGTGGATCTGCCGCCGGATGTGCTGTCAAGGCTTGGCCAGTCCATTCATCCGCAGCTTCTGCTGGTGGTCCCCGTCTTTACCCTGCATGGCTTCATCTCGGTGGCCGTGCCGCTTTTCATCGTCACCATGGCCTCGCAGAACATTCCGGGCATCGCCATTCTCAAGGTGAACGGCTACGAGCCGCCGCCGAACCCGCTTTTCGTCGCCTCCGGCCTGTTTTCCGCCATTGGCGCGGCCTTCGGTGCCGTGCCGGTGAACCTTGCGGCGATCACGGCGGCAATGTGCGCCAGCGAAGAGGCGCATCACGATCCCAAGCGGCGCTACTGGTCAGCGATCGTTGCGGGCATCGCCTATATCTTCTTCGGCCTGCTCGCTTCCGGCATCATCGCCTTCGTCGCCCTGTCGCCGCCGATCCTGTTGCAGGCGGTGGCGGGGCTCGCCCTGATCGGCGCCTTTTCCAGCGCCGCACAGGCCGCCTTCCGCGACGCCGATACCCGTGAAGCCGCCGCCATCACCTTCCTCGTCACCGCCTCCGGCACCGCTTTTGCCGGCGTCTCCGGCGCCTTCTGGGGGCTTCTGGCCGGCGCTGCGATGCTGGGGTTGAAGCGGGTGGCGACGAAGGGCTGAACTTCTCGATTTCACTGCATGGTTGTGATTTGATGATGAGATGCAGTTCGAATTCGACCCAGCCAAAAGCGAGATGAACAGGGCCAAACACGGAATCGATTTCGTGGAGGCTCAGGCTTTGTGGTATGATCGATCGAAGAAGACGCTTCCGCTCTCCTTCGAGGGAGAGCCCCGGTTCATTTGCATAGGCAAAATCGGGCCTGCTCTGTGGGCCGGTATTTTTACCTGGCGCGGTCAGAGGATCCGAATCATCTCCGTGAGGCGGGTGCGTAAATCGGAAAGGTTGATCTATGAGCAAGATCTCGGCTGATGAATTCGACAGAAAATTCGATGATGGTGACGACATCGATGATTATCTCGATGGGGCCACGGCCAAGACAGGTGACATTGGGCGCGACCTGTTCCTCGTCAAATTGTCTGAAACGGCTGCCGTCGAAATGGCGGCGGAAGCGGGGCGGCTGGGGCTGGGTATCGACCGATTGATTGAACGGTGGGTCGAAGAGAGGCTGGCGCAACATCGTAAGGACGCCGCCGAATAACACCCTTGCGCTGCCATTCTTCTCGCGTTATGTCTCGGCCCATGAAGATTTCGGGCGAAACCATTTCTGCTTCATACGCCGCGGGCCAGATGGCTGACCGCGCGTCGTCGTTTGCCCTAAACTCGCTTCTTCTCCTCGGCCTTATCCGCGGTTGCCGGGTCCTTTGAGGAGCGCCCGGCGGCCGATAGAGCCTGCCGGCAAAAGCTCCTCGCACAAAATCCCCGTTTGAAGACCAAAAGCCTCGCATGAGGCCTTGATCCACCGTCACGGCGCTGTAACAGCCTTGGGCCACAAGCGCCGACGCTGGACGCGAAGGAGAAGAGACCATGGATGCCAAGATTTCCGCTGCCGCCGACACCGCTTCCGGCAAGAAGGGCATGCCCGATGCCGCCCGCAAGTACCGGGCCTATCCCACCATCAACATTCCGGATCGCACCTGGCCGTCCAAGGTGATCGACAAGGCGCCGATCTGGTGCTCGGTCGACCTGCGCGACGGCAACCAGTCGCTGGTCAACCCGATGGGGCATGACCGCAAGGCGCGCATGTTCAAGCTGCTGCTCGACATGGGCTTCAAGGAAATCGAGATCGGCTTTCCATCCGCCTCGCAGACCGATTTCGATTTTGCCCGCTGGTGCGTGGAAGAGGGGGGCGTGCCGGAGGATGTTTCCCTGCAGGTGCTGGTGCAGTGCCGGCCGGAGCTGATCACCCGCACGTTTGAATCGCTGGAAGGCGCGCACAAGCCGATCATCCACTTCTACAATTCCACGTCGGAACTGCAGCGCCGCGTGGTGTTTGCCAAGGATGTGCCGGGCATCAAGCAGATCGCCGTCGATGCGGCCAAGATGATCATGGACATGTCGGCGAAAGCCGGCGGCGGCTATCGCTTCGAATATTCGCCGGAAAGCTTTACCGGCACGGAACTCGAGGTGGCGCTGGAGATCTGCAACGCGGTGATTGCCGAAGTGAAGCCGACAGCCGAGAACAAGCTGATCCTCAACCTGCCGTCGACCGTGGAAATGGCGACGCCGAACATTTATGCCGACCAGATCGAATGGATGTGCCGCAACATCGACAACCGCGAGAACGTCATCATCTCTCTGCATCCGCACAATGACCGCGGCACCGGTATCGCCGCCACCGAACTCGGCCTGATGGCGGGTGCGGATCGCGTGGAAGGCACGCTGTTCGGCAATGGCGAGCGCACCGGCAATGTCGATGTGGTGACGCTGGCGCTCAACATGTTCACGCAAGGCGTCGATCCCGAACTGGACTGCACGGACATCGAGCGCATCAAAGCCGTCTACGAATATTCCAACGAGATGACCATTCCGGAGCGCCATCCTTATGTCGGCGAACTGGTCTACACCGCCTTCTCCGGCTCGCACCAGGATGCGATTAACAAGGGCATGAAGGCGATCAAGTCGGCGAACTCGCCGCTGTGGGAAGTGCCGTATCTGCCGATCGATCCACAGGACGTGGGTCGCACCTACGAGGCGATCATCCGCATCAACTCGCAGTCCGGCAAGGGCGGCATCGCCTATATTCTGCAGCAGGATTACGGCATCAACCTGCCGCGCAACCTGCAGGTGGAGTTCCGCGAGGACATCCAGCGCATTACCGATGAGGAAGGCAAGGAACTGCCCTCGAAGCGCATCTACGAGCGCTTCATCGAGCGCTACGTCGAGCAGCCGGAAGGCCGCATCAAGTTCGTCGATCACCACACCTATCCGGCCGGCATCGACCAGAAGGGGATCCGTATCGTCGCCGCCGAAATCACCGATAACGGCGAGACGAAGCGCATCGAAGGCAAGGGCACCGGACCGATCGACGGCTTCATCAATGCGCTGTCGATCTATCTCGGCGTCGATCTCTCCGTTGCCGACTATTCGGAGCATTCGCTGCAGCACGGTTCCAATGCCGCGGCCATTGCCTATGTCGAGGTCGAGCATGCCGGTGGAAAGCTGTTCGGCGCCGGCATCAACAAGAACATCGTGACGGCCTCGCTGGAGGCGATCGTCTCCGCCGCGAACCGGGTGCTGGCCGGCAAGTGAGACGGATGACGGGGCGGCCTTCGGGTCGCCCTTTTCGTTTGGGCAAACGAGGTGTGTTTCGCGTCAGATGATGCCGGCGACCGTGCGCGCAAGCGTATCGAGCGTGGCCTCGGAGGAGGGCCCGGTCAAGACGTAATTGGCCTGAAGACCCTGCCAGGTGATCAGGCCGATGTCGTCGCGGATGATCTGGCGCATCTGCGCGTCCGGCGCCTGTGGCGCAATGAGCTTGGTGAACGCGATCGCGATCACCTCGCCCTCGGTGTTGCGATAGAGAAGCTGGCCCACCGGCCGGCCGCCGGCAGAAAACAGCCGCGCGCCCATGAACTCCAGATTCTGTGCGGAAAGATCCGGAATCCGGAAGGAAACCCCGGTCGTTGCCATCAGCCATTCGACGATATGGGCCGATTCGTTGGCGGGGATTTCCACCAGATGGCGTGACTGGCGGGAATAGAGCCGGTAGTAGGAGGCAACATCGTCCAGCCAGGCCTTCGTCGGGTCGCCCGCCATGTCCGCGTAGGTCGTCATGTTCGGTCGCTCGGCGGCCATGTAGCCTGCGCCTGCGCCGAGGCCGAACATCAGCAGCGAGGTGACCATGGCGACACCGAAACTCGGCTGCGGCCGCCAGGAGGCACGCGCCGGTTCGGGAAGGCTGATCGCACGCCGTGGCGGGGCGGCAGTCTTGATCGAGCGCACGAGATCCAGCGAAACCGGCGCCTTCAGCATGGCATCGAAGGCATCGCGGCCGAGGCGGTCGGCACTCTCAAGGGTATCGCGCAGTGTACGGGCGTTGACATCCGCGATGAGAAGCGCCTCCACCTCCTGCCGCTCGGCTTCATTGAGTTCCTCGTCGATGAAGGCCGAAAGGCGCATGTCGAGGGGCGCGTTGCGCAGGCTGTCCATCGGCTTACGCTCTCCGTTCGCTGGTGTTGCTGTCCTCGGCGCCCAGTTCGCGCCGGGCCAGCAGCATGCGCACGGCGACGGCGTCGGGCGTGATGCCCATGATGCTCGCGGCTTGCGCATAGCTCATACCTTCGACGCTGCACAGCAGGAACACCGGTGCGCTGCTGCGCGAGAGCGCATCGAGCACCGGCTTTCCGAGCGACATGCGTCCCGGTTCGGCGCGGCGGCCATTGTCGTCGCGCTCCGCCTGGTTCTTGCGCCGGCGTGTCTCTTCCGTCCACAGCACACGCATCAGGGTAAAGGCCCAGGGCAGCAGTTCCTGGCCGGGTTTCGGCTGAGCTGCCTTTTCGACAGCTGCCTCGCAGGTTCGCACCACCAGAGGATCGACACTGTTGGCATCGCGCACCAGCACGGCCGCAAAGCGGCGAAGCTGGGGCAGAAGCCCCACGAGGTCGCGTCGGATATCGGTCTGCGCAGGCATTTCGTTCATGAGAACAGTGCAACGTCCCTGGTGGTGATTCTGGGTGCGAATCAATCAGATCCGCAATGAGATCAGGTGGGGCTTTCGTCAGGCTGGCTCAGAATTGTGCCGCAATTGAGGGACGTTGCGCAAGTCCCGCTTCGGTGCCGTAAAATAGTCGCCGTTGTTCGAGCGCAATGGCATCGGCATCGGGGGTGAGGCCGTAGCGCTCGCACATCAGGTTCCAGGCGCCGGGTTCTCCCGATAGGGAAAAGAGGTTGTAGGCGGCGGGCGGTTTGTGCCCGCCCGGGCCCTGCGAGGCAGAGGCAATACCCACCACCGGCACGTCGCCATGATGCGTCTTCAACGGATAGACCGTGTTGAGATGCGTGTGGCCGTGCAGCACGAGTTCGGCGCCGCCGAGCGAGAGGGCTGCGGCAAAGCGGCGGATGCCGATCATGCGCTTGTGCGAGGGGGCGGCGCCCCGGATCGGCGGATGGTGGATCATCACCACGCGAAACAGGCCTTCTTCTCCGGCGCGGCGCAGCAGGTTTGCCGTTTCGCGCGCCTGGCGGGCGCTGAAATAGCCGCCGGCCGAAAAGGGCGGCGTGGCATTGGAGGTGGAGCAGCCGATGATGGCAACCGGCCCGCGACGCCGATAGGTCGGGAAGACGTGTTCCTCGTCCGGCCAGTCGTCCGGGCTCTCGTCGCCGGCAATGAAGGGATACCACTGACGTACCGAGCGATCATGCGCGCCCGGCACATAGGCATCATGGTTGCCGGGCACCAGCGTCGTCTCGCGGGGATCGCCGACGCTTTCCAGCCACTCGCCGGCCAGCCGGATTTCAATGGACGTCGCAAGATTGACGAGATCGCCGGTGATCATCAGGTGGTCGGGCTGGCGCTGGCGCATGTCGCTCAGCAGAAGATCCAGCGTGTTGACCAGAAGATGCTTGCGGCGGTTGCGATGCCAGTTCACAAAGCCGGTAATGCGCTTCGAAGCCAGTTCGCGCAGCGTGAGGCGGGGAAGCGGCCCCAGATGGATGTCGGAAATATGCGCAAACGTGAACATGTCTGGAGACATAGAGCCAACACGGCCTGCGGGCAAGGCGCATTGCCGGAGTGGGACCGATGAGCGGCGAAAACCGGCCCGCAAGCCCTGCCGGTCGTGAGAGGGGCATTCCGGAAATTGCCGGTTTTCCCACCCGCGCCGTCGTCTTCCTCATGCACAAGGTGTTTGCCGTCACCCGCGGCATGACGCTTGGCGTGCGGGCGGCCTGCTTTGACGAAGAGGGCCGCATCTTCCTCGTTCGCCATTCCTATGTGCCCGGCTGGTACATGCCGGGCGGCGGCGTGGAGCGCGGCGAGACCGTGCAGGCGGCGCTTGCCAAGGAACTGCGGGAGGAGGGCAATCTGGAAATCATCGGCGAGCCGGAACTTTTTCACGTCTACCGCAACCTCAATGCCAGCCCCCGCGATCATGTGGTTTTCTACCGCGCCACCGTGCGCCAGACGGCGCCCCGCCTGCCGGATCGGGAGATTGTCGAGAGCGGCTTCTTTGCGCTCGATGCCCTTCCGGAGGCGGTGACGACCGCAACACTGAGGCGACTGGCGGAACTGTCCGGCGAAGCGGAGAAGCCCGCCAACTGGTGAGCGTGACGATCACGTGGTCGTGCCCAGCCGCTCGCGGCCATGCGGTGTGGTGAAATCGAGTTCGGGACCCAGCGGCACGACGCCGGTCGGATTGATGGTCTTGTGGCTGCGGTAGTAATGCTCCTTGATGTGACGCAGGTTCACCGTCTCCGCCACGCCCGCCACCTGATAAAGCTCGCGCAGATAGGCCGACAGGTTCGGAAAGTCGGCGATGCGGCGGATGTTGCACTTGAAGTGGCCGACATAGACCGCATCGAAGCGCACCAGCGTGGTGAACAGGCGCCAGTCCGCCTCCGTCAACCGGTCGCCGACGAGATAACGCTGCCGGCCGAGGCGCGCTTCCAGCTCGTCCAGGGTCGCAAACAGCCGTGTGACGCTGTCGGAATAGGCTGCCTGCGTGGTGGCAAAGCCTGCCTTGTAGACGCCATTGTTGACGGTGTCGTAGACATGCGCGTTGATCCGGTCGATCTCATCGATCAGCGCCGGCGGACAGAAATCATCCGTCGAGCCGGTCAGGCCGTTAAACGCGGTATTGAACATGCGGATGATGTCGGCCGATTCATTGGAGACGATGGTGTTCTCCCGCTTGTCCCACAGCACCGGCACGGTGACGCGGCCGCTGTAGTGAGGATCGGCCTTTACATAGATCTGCCAGAGCGTCGACGCGTCGAACAGATGGTCCGGCGTCGCATCGCGGTCGTCGTCAGGACGGAATTCCCAGCCGTTTTCCACCATCAGCGGATGAACGATCGACACACTGATCAGGTCCTCCAGCTTCTTCAGCGTGCGGAAGATCAGCGTACGATGCGCCCAGGGACAGGCAAGCGACACATAGAGATGATAGCGCCCGGCCTCCGCCTTGAAGCCGGCGCGCCCGCTCGGACCCGCCGCGCCATCGGCCGTCACCCAGTTGCGGAACTGCGATTCGGATCGCTTGAAATGCCCGCCCGTCGATGTCGTGTCGTACCAGACGTCCTGCCAGACGCCATCCACCAGCCTGCCCATGGCCTATCCTTCCCTGTCTTTTCTCTTGTCGACAATCTGGCATTCCGGATGCGGAATTTCGACCCCTCCCGCGGTAGACAGTGTGTTTTCGATGGACGGAATGGGGTTTTGTTGCTACTCGCTTGCGCCAATTGAGGAACAGCAAGACATGATCGAAACCCGGACGCTTCGACGACGCTGATCGAGCCTGACACGGTGCCTTGCCATGGGCGCCGCGCCGAACCGTTGTTCTGTCCGTCTTTCCGGTGTCTTCTCCTCATGCCCAGCCATGACCTCGTCTACCTGACCGAAGATGCGTCTCACGACGCGATCATCGACATCATCAATGCTGAAGCCTTCGGCCCCGGTCGGTTTGTCAAATCCTCAGCCCGTATCCGTGAGCAGGGGCCGCATGACCGGTCGCTGTCGTTCATCTGCGCCGACAGCGGCGAAACCATCGCTTCCGTGCGCATGACCCCCGTGCGGGCCGGCGATGTGGACGGTCATCTGCTCGGACCGCTTGCGGTTCGCCCCAGCCACAAGAACCGCGGTATCGGTCGTGAACTGGTGCGGATCGCCATCGAGGCGGCGCGCCGCAAGGGCTCCGAGGCCGTCATCCTCGTCGGCGACCCGCCCTATTACATGCCGCTCGGCTTCGAGAAGGTGGCTTATGGCGCCTTGACCTTTCCCGGGCCGGTCGATCCCGGCCGCGTGCTGGTGGTGCCGCTTACAGATGGCGTGCATGCGCGGCTGAAGGGCTCAATTGCCTGGCAGGACTGGCAGCCGCAGGCTCTGGCGGCGGCCGCCGAATAAGGGCGCGGGTTTCAAGCCTTCGTCCACTCCATCACATGCGCATAAGGCACGCGGTTATAGGCAGCCCGCGCTTCTGTCGGGCCGCCGATGGCCGGTGGTTCGTCGAAGCGCGTCAGTCTGAGGCCGGCCGCGAGAAGCAGCGTCATGTAGCGGCTCAGCGGCCGGTGGTGGTTGAGAATGCGGATGCCCCGCCAGGCCTGCCAGTCGGAATGCTCCTGCAGATAGCGATCGACCTTGACGAAGCGCTTGGCACCGGAATCGTCCTTCACCCAGGCGGTGCCGCCCGAGGCCGTGATGAACGGGTTGAGATTGGCGATCAGCAACGTGCCTCCGGGTGCCGTCACGCGGGCCATTTCCGCAATGGCGCGTTCGATGTCGGGAATGTCGATCAGCGTCAGGTAGCTGACGGTGAGATCGAAGCGGTGATCCTCGAAGGGCAGGTTTTCTGCTGATGCCAGCCGATAATCGCCTGCGGGGTCCTTGGCGCGAGCAGTGGCAAGCAACGGTTCGGTGGGGTCGATGCCGGTCACGGCGACAATGCCGTGGCGTGCCTTCAGCCGTCTGCAGAAGCGGCCTTCGCCGCAGCCGACATCGAGCGCCGAGGCGAAGGAGCGGCCGGCAAGCCAGGCGTCGATGACGGGGTCCAGCACGAATTGCCGCGTGAAGTCGCCGTTCTCGCCCTGTGCGGTGACCCAGGCCGATGCGGACATGTCCCAGCCGTTCTCATCGGTCATCGCCGTCTCCTTCCTTCGCAAAGCGTTTGCTGAGCCAGGTGATCGACATGCCGCCCGCCAGCGGCCCGTGTTCGCCGATCACCGTATAGCCGCATGCGAGATAGCTCCGCCGCGCCTTCGGGTTCATGGTGTCGAGATAGGCGCCGATGCAGCCGCGGCGGCGCGCTTCCTCTTCCGCAAGCGTCAGCAGGCGTGGGCCGAGCCCCTCGCCACGCGCGTTTTCGGGAATGAACAGCAGCCGCACATAGAGCCAGCCGCGCGCCGTATAGCCGATCAGTCCACCCTCGACCTTGCCGTCCGCATCGCGCAGCAGAATGGAGAGATCGCGCTTGCCGCTCTGGCCGAAGGTTTCGAGGTTGTAGGCGACAAGCGGCGCCTCGACAGCCTTCTCCTCCTCCGGCGAAATGCTGTCGGTGACGGTCAGTTCGTAACCCATGCCTGTCTCCTCTGTCTTGCCCTGGGGCTCTATCAGATGGGGCAGGCCGTGGCGAGGAGGAGGGGGTCAGCGCCCCTCGCGCCACCACATGGCGGAAATGGCGGCGAGCAGGGCGGCAAGACCCGCAAAGCCGGCAAACAGCGGCGTCGTGTCGATGCCCTTCAACACCGTCTCGTCGGTCATGCGGATGACCATGCGGCTCTGGTCGCTGATGCGCACCTCGCCGCGCACCGGCAGAAGGTCCGGCAGGCGGATGCCGCTGCCGCTTTCGACGCGGGCGACGAGGCCGCGCGTCCTGGCGGCATAGGGAGCAAGGGTGGCGGTGGTCGAAATCATCGCCTTGAACTCCGGCGCATCCACCGCGCCGATATGCACCAGCGTCGAAAACTGCCCGTTGCGCACCTCGAACAGGCCGGTTTCGTCCATCCGCTGCTCGATGCGGTAGAGACCGGGGCCGGCAGCGGTAAACGGCACCTGGGCGGTGCGGCCGGAGGGATAGCGGATGGTGGCCGGGCCCGGATCGTTGCCGATCGTCTGACGGGTCGCCTCCAGCGTGCGGCCGACGGCGCGCGCCGTCAGCGCCTCTTCCTCCAGTTCCGGCTCCTTCATCAGCCAGTGGGCGATGCGGCGATAGAGCGCCACATGCGGGCCGCCACCTTCGAAGCCGCGGGCCCAGAGCCAGCCCTGATCGGACAGGAACATGGCGACGCGGCCCTGGCCCTGCCGGTTGAGGATCAGCAACGGGCGTCCGCCATCGCCCTGCATCACGGTTTCGCCGCGCGCGGGACCGACGTCGATGGTGCGGAACCAGCGGCCCCAGGCCGGTGGCTCGCTTCCCGAACCGTCGAGGCCACGGGTCACGGGGTGTTTCTTGCCAAGCTCGGAGAGGCGCGGGAAGAAGCCCGCCTGATGAATGTCGCCGGTCGGCGCTGCCGGCAACACGGTCGCCAGCGGCGTCGAGGCAATGGAATCCGGACCTGCATGTTCCGGGCCGGCGGCAATGAGCAAGGCGCCGCCATTTTCCACATATTGCGCGATATAGTCGTAATAGAGGATCGGCAGCACGCCGCGATGCTGGTAGCGGTCGAAGATGATCAGGTCGAAATCGTTGATCTTCTCGACGAAGAGTTCGCGGGTGGGAAACGCGATCAGCGACAATTCGTTGATCGGTGTGCCGTCCTGCTTTTCCGGCGGGCGCAGAATGGTGAAGTGGACGAGATCCACGGAGGCATCGGATTTCAACAGGTTGCGCCAGGCGCGCTCGCCGGCATGCGGCTCGCCGGACACCAGCAGAACGCGCAGATTCTGGCGGATGCCGTCGATCACATGGACGGCACGGTTGTTGGCGGTCGTCACTTCGCCCGGCAGCTCCGCTACCGAGAATTCCATGATGTTGTTGCCGCCGCGCGGCACGGTGAAGCGGAAGGGCGTCGGGGCGCCAGGTGTCGCCTGCAGATTGGCAATCACCTCGCCGTTCATGCGCACCGTCACGGTTGCCGTGCCGCCCTGGGCGCGGCCGTCGTCGAAGACGCGCAGCGTCATGTCCTGCTCTTCGCCGACGATGCCGAAACGCGGCGCGCGCACCACTTCGACACGGCGATCGAACTCGTCGGCATGGCCGGTGATCAGGCCGTGGATCGGCGCGTTGAAGCCCAGTTCCTGATTGATGCCGGGCAGATCGTGGATCTGACCGTCGGTGATGAAGATGGCCGCACCGATCCGGCTCGGCGGGACGTCGGAAATCGCCGAGGTCAGCGCTGAAAACAGGCGGGTGGAGGGCGTGTCGGAGCTGGCATCGTCGCGCACCTCGACAATGCGCGGTTCAAGTCGCGGGAAACGGGCCAGCCGGTCGCGCAGTTGCGCGAGTGCCGCATCGGTCTGGGCACGCCGCTCGGCCGTGTCCTGGCTCTGCGAGCGGTCCACGACCACCGGCACGATGGTGGAGAGCGGCGCACGCTCTTCCTGCAGCAGCGTCGGATTGGCGAGCGCCAGCAAAAGGGCGGCAAGGGCAAGCGCTCGCAGCAGCGCGCCGCGCAGCCCGCGCCACAGCGAGAAGACCACGAGACAGGCGGCAAACAGGCCAAGCAGGGCCAGCACTTGCCAGGGCAGGAAGGGGGCGAACTGAATCTCCATCGGTCCTGCCTCCTACTGTCCGAGCCGTTCGAGAAGGGCCGGCACATGCACCTGGTCGGCCTTGTAGTTGCCGGTCAGCATGTACATCATGATGTTGACCCCGGCCCGGTAGGCATATTCGCGCTGCATCTCGTCCGGCGGAACGGTGGGCAGAACCGGTGCGCCATTGGCATCGATTGCCCAGGCGCCGGCGAAATCGTTGCCCGTGATCAGGATCGGCGTCACGCCGTCACCCGTAGACGAAAGATTGCTGCCGGAATTGCGCGAATCCTGCCGCGCCTCCACCCACAAAGGGCTTCCGGTGTAACGGCCGGGGAAGCTGGAGAGCAGGTAGAAGGTGCGGGTCAGCACATGGTTTTCCGGCGTCGGCTCGAGCGGCGGAATGTCGATATTGGCAAGAATTTCCTGCAGGCGCCGGCTGTTGGCGCTGGTGCCGCCGCCGGCGTCGAGCGCGGTAAACTGGTCGCGCGTATCGAACAGCACCGTGCCGCCATTGCGCATGTAGGCGTCGATGCGGGAAATCGCCGCCTGGGTCGGCATCGGCGCGCTGGCCGAAATCGGCCAGTAGATGATCGGGTAGAAGGAAAGCTCGTCCTTCGAAATGTCGAGGCCCACAGGGGCGCCGGGTTCCAGCGTCGTGCGATAGGTCAGAAACTGGCTGAGCCCTTCCAGCCCCTGTTCCGACAGCCTGTCCACATCCGCCTCGCCCGTCACGACATAGGCGAGATGGGTGGTGTCCAGCCGCTCCAGCGCCTGTTCGTCGCCGGGGCGGGCGTCCTGGCCCGGCGCCTGGGCGCGGCTTTCGCCGGTCGCAAGCGTAAAGGGCAAAAGCGCGATCATCAGCAGCGCCGCCGTCGCGCGGCCCGCGCGCGGCAGACGCGAAAACGCGCCGTTCATGGCGAGCACGATCAGGCTGTCGAGCAGTAGCAGCAGGAAGGCGATCGTGAAGAGGGCAGGGCGCAGCGACCAGGCCTCGCGGCCGATCAGGCCCGCGCGCGTCACAGTGAGGCTTCCGGCGGCAGAAAGATCCACCGGGTTCAGCTCCGTGCCCGCCGGCAAGAGGTTCAGCGCCGTAAAGCCGTCCTCGCTGCCATAAAGGCCGGGCGGATGGTCGGGGCTGGCGCCCGGGGTCCGGCCGGCGGCAAGCGTCAGGGGTTTTGCCGTGCCGGTCTCGGTGGTCAGCGCGCCATCAGCCGTCAGAAGGCGGAAGGGCGGCAGAACCGTCTCCGCCGGGGCCGCACCGGCGACGGCGGCAGGGCCGCCGGTTGCCGTCACCGCGCCGCCTGCCCGTGCCATCTGCACGAGACGGCGCAGCATCTCGACGAAGGTGCCTGATATCGGCAGGTTCGACCAGGTTGCTTCCGCGCTGACGTGGAAGAGGACGATGCGGCCGTTGTTGACCTGCCGTGTGGTGACGAGCGGCGTGCCATCGCCAAGGCTTGCCCAGGTCCGTTCCGCGAGATCGGGTGTCGGCTCGGCGAGCACCTGACGGTTCACGCGCACATCCTCGGCGCGCGGCATGCCGGCAAAGGGGCCGAAATTCGGGAAGTCGGCAAGTGGCTGCGGCTCGGCCCAGGAGAGCGCGCCGCCGAGCGTGCGTTCGCCGCGGCGCAGGATGACCGGTACCAGCGGATCATCGGCCGGGGCCGCCGCAAGGCGCGGGCCGGCAAAGCGGATCAGCGTGCCGCCGCGTGCGATCCATTGCTGCAGCGGCTCATAGGTTTCCGCCGGAAGGCGGCCGATATCGGCCATGATGATGGCAGAGGGGTTCTGCTGCAGGATGTCCGGCAGTGAGGTGGAGAGGTCGGCACCACGCGGCTCGATCAGGTCGGCATAGGGCTGCAGCGCGCGGCTGATGTAATAGAGCGGCAGCAGCAGCGGCTGCATGTCATTGCCGCCGTCACCCGCCAGCAATGCCACGCGCCGGCGCTTGAAGCCGTCATCCAGCAGATGCGCTGCCCCGGCCGTCGCCTTGCCGTCGATGGCGAGGCGGGCAAAATCGTTGCGCAGTTCGAAAGGCGCGGAAATATCGGCACGCGCGGTCGCAGCCCCGGCGGCGAAGGTGAGATCGGCAGAGGCGAGCGAACGGCCCTGCTGGTCCAGCGCATTGACCTTCAGCGTTTCCGGATGCTCGCGGCTGAGGCGCGCGGCCGTCACCGTCATCGACGCGGCGGTGTTCACGGCGTCCGTCAGCGCCACCGCGCCATCGCCGTCGCCCTGGATCAGGTTGAGCTGCTGCGGTGAAAGGCCGGCAAGCCTGGTCATCATGGCTCCGTCGTCCGGCGTCGCGACACCGTCCGACAGAAATGCGACCGTACCGGGGCGCGTGCCGTTCAGCGCCGCGGCCACGGCGTCCACGGCGAGGGCCCGCTGGGGAACGAGCGGCTTCGGCCGCGCCGCGCGCAGTTTTTCGCGCGCACTGGAAGCGCTGCCGGGCACGGCATCGTGGGTGGCATCCGCCGTGAAGACGATCGAGACCGGCAGATCGGCCTGTTCGGCATCGCCGATCAGCTGATCGGCCGTCTCCACCCTCCGTCCCCAGTCGGGCGCGGCCGACCAGCTGTTGTCGACGACAAGCACCAGCGGCCCGCCACCGGAAATCGCCGCGCTGCGCGGGTTCATCACGGGGTCGGCGATGGCGAGAATGACGGCCGCCGCTAAGGCCATGCGCAGCAGCGTCAGCCACCACGGGCTTTTCGAGGGCGTTTCCTGCCGCTTCAGAACCGTGGCGAGAATCGCGAGCGGCGGAAACACCTCTGCCTTCGGGCGCGGCGGGGTGAGCCGCAGCAGCCACCAGATGGCCGGAAGCGCGATCAGTCCGAACAGGATGGCGGGATTGGCGAAGGCAAGCAGACCCATCAGCGCGCCCCCGACAGCTGCGGCGGATTGCCGGAGAGATGGCCGTGCAGCGCGGCAAGTGCCTCCGAAGCAAGATGATCGGTGCGATGGAAGACGAAGCTCCAGCCCATGCGCCGGAGCGACTGGCCAAGGTGATCGCGCCGCGCCAGATAGGCGCGCTGGTAATCCTCGCGCAGCGTCTCGGCACGGCCTGAGACCAGCTTTTCGCCCGTTTCGGGATCGGTGAATTCGGTACGGCCGCTATAGGGGAACGTCTCTTCGGCCGGATCGGCGATCTCCACCACATGGCCGCGCAGGTTGCGGCGGGCAAGCGGCGCGATGCGCGCCATGATCCGGTCGGCATCGTCGAGAAAATCGCCGATCAGCACGATGTCGCTGGCGCCGCGGATCATCTGCGTATCCGGCAGGCCTTCCGGCGGCGGCGAGAGCATGATGGCGCTGGCCAGCCGTTCGGCGGCATTGCGGGCCGCGACCGGTTCCATGATGCCGGGGCAGCCGATGCGCTCGCCCGAGCGCGCCAGAATTTCCGCCAGTGCCAGCATCAGCACCAGCGCGCGGCTTTCCTTCGACACGCTGCCGAGGGTGGATTTGTACATCATGGAGGGCGACATGTCGGCCCACAGCCAGACGGTATGCGCCGCCTCCCATTCGCGGTCGCGCACATAGGTATGGTCGTCGCGGGCCGAGCGGCGCCAGTCGATGCGTGACAGGCTCTCGCCCTCGCTATAGGGGCGGAACTGCCAGAAGTTTTCGCCGATGCCACGCTTGCGGCGCCCGTGCCAGCCGGCAATCACCGTGTTGGCGATGCGGCGTGCCTCCACCATGCAATCGGGCACGAGAATGGCACGCTGCCTTGCGCGTGCCAGAACTTCGCTGCCGGGGGTCTGCGGAACGATCTGGCCGATGGATGCCACGCGATCACTCTTGCTCCTGTTGCCTTACGTCAGGACGCGCCGGTCAGCCGCGTGCCTGCTTCACCAGACCGGCGATCACGTCGCGGACGGTCATGCCTTCCGCGCGGGCCGAGAAGGTCAGCGCCATGCGGTGCTGCAGCACCGGCTCGGCCAGCGCATGCACGTCGTCGAGCGAAGGCGCGAGCCGTCCCTCGTAGAGCGCGCGCGCTCGGGCGCACAGCATCAATGCCTGGCCGGCGCGCGGGCCGGGGCCCCAGGCCACATGCCGGTCGGTCATCGTGTTGCCCTGGCCGGGGCGGGCGGAGCGCACCAGCGCGAGGATCGCATCCACCACCGTGTCGCTGACCGGCATCTGGCGGATCAGCGCCTGGATGTCCTGCAGACGCGCCGCATCGATGACGCCGCTCGCCTTCGCCTCGGACAGGCCGGTGGTTTCGAGCAGGATGCGCCGCTCGGCCTCGAGTTCGGGATAGAGCACATCGACCTGCAACAGGAAGCGGTCCAGCTGCGCTTCCGGCAGCGGATAGGTGCCTTCCTGCTCCAGCGGGTTCTGGGTCGCCAGCACATGGAAGGGAGCCGGCAGGTCATAGCGCTGGCCGGCCACCGTGATGTGATATTCCTGCATGGATTGCAGCAGCGCCGACTGGGTGCGCGGCGAGGCGCGGTTGATTTCGTCGGCCATCAGAAGCTGCGCGAAGACCGGCCCCTTGACGAAACGGAACGACCGGCGGCCGGTCTCGTCCTGGTCCATCACCTCGGTGCCCAGAATGTCGGACGGCATCAGGTCCGGCGTGAACTGGATGCGGCTGGCATCAAGGCCGAGCACGGTGCCGAGCGTCGAGACGAGCTTGGTCTTTGCCAGACCCGGCACGCCGACCAGAAGCGCATGGCCGCCGGACAGCACGGCGATCAGCGTGTTTTCCACCACATGTTCCTGGCCGAAAATCACCTTGGAGACTTCGGCGCGGATGCTGGCGATATCGGCGAGCGCCCGTTCGGCGGCGGCGACGATCGCCTTTTCGTCAAGCGCTGCGTCGGTGGAAGTCATCAGGCCCATGCTGGTCTCCATCAGGCTCTCATGCCCGAAAGCGCCGGGCCGGGGAATCATCGTGGTTGCACGATCTGTCCATACTAACCAACTTATTCGCGCGGTGGCGGCTGACAAGCACGTTATGAATGACTATCTCGTGAGACAGGACGCATAAACCGGAAGCGTGACTTAAATTATGGCAGGCGAGACTTTTCATGCGGCCGGCGATGCCGCGGGCCTTGCGGCAATGATTGCCCGCGCGGCCGAGCAGACTGGTGGCCGAGCGAGGGGCCTGCCCCCGGTGGAGCGCTGGAATCCGCCCTTCTGCGGCGATCTGGACATGGAAATCCGCGCTGACGGCACCTGGTTCTACCTCGGCACGCCGATTGGTCGCCCGGCGCTGGTGCGCCTGTTTTCCACTGTTTTGCGCAAGGACGAGGACGGTCGCACCTATCTCGTCACGCCTGTGGAAAAAGTCGGTATCCGCGTCGAGGACGCGCCGTTCCTTGCCGTGGAGATGACGGTCGCGGAGCGGGAGGGGGAGCCGGTTCTCACCTTCCGCACCAATGTCGGCGATGTGGTCGAGGCGGGAGCGGAAAACCCCTTGCGCTTCGTGACGGAAGGGGAGGAGGGGCAGCTCAAACCCTATCTCCTGGTGCGCGGACGGCTGGAGGCGCTTGTCTCGCGCGCCGTGATGTATGATCTGGTGGCTCTGGGCGAGAATGTTTCGGTCGAGGGGCGTGCCATGTTTGCGGTGCGCTCGGGCGGTGCGATCTTTCCCGTGATGCCCGCCGACGAACTGGACCGCCTCTCGCAATGACCGACCTTCTTCTCAATCCGGCCTTCTATTCCGCCGATGAATTTCGCCGTCGCGCCGGCCACCAGAACGGCGACCCCATCGAGATCGCCTCGGCCGACCATGGCGATCATCGGCTGAATCCCGGCATTCTCACCCATGTGCAGGGGTTGAGGTTGAAGGATGCGGCGGTGCTGGTGCCGGTGGTCGATGATGCCGATGGCGCCAAGGTGATCCTCACCCAGCGCACCGCGTCGCTGCGCAAGCATTCCGGCCAGATCGCCTTTCCGGGCGGCGGCGTCGATCCCGAGGATGGCAGCGTCGAAATGGCGGCGTTGCGCGAGGCGGAGGAGGAGATCGGGCTTGCGCGCCGCTTCGTCGAGCCGGTCGGCCGCCTGCCGGATTATTTTGCCGCAACCGGTTTCCGGATCACGCCGGTGCTGTCCGTCGTGCAGCGGGGTTTTGAACTGAAGCCTAATCCGGGCGAGGTGGCGGAGGTCTTCGAGGTGCCGCTCGCCTTTCTGATGGATCCCGCCAACCACGAGACCGGCAGCCGCGAATGGAACGGCACGGTGCGCCATTTCTACCGCATGCCCTATGGCGACTGGAACATCTGGGGCATCACGGCGGGCATTCTGCGCACGCTTTACGAAAGGTTGTATGCATGACAAGCCTTGCCGGCCAGAGCTGGCTGACCGATCCGGTGACGCAACGGGTGTTTGCGCTCCTCAATGCCGAGGGCGGTGAAGGCCGCATCGTGGGCGGTGCAGTACGCAACGCGCTGATGGGCCATCCGATCAGCGATCTCGATTTCGCCACCACCAACCTGCCGCAGGTGGTGATCGCGCGCGCGAAGGCCGCCGGCATCAAGGCGGTGCCGACCGGCATCGACCATGGCACGGTGACGCTGGTGGTGGAGGGCCGTCCCTTCGAGGTGACGACGCTGCGCCGCGACGTGGAGACAGACGGCCGCCGGGCGACGGTTGCCTTCGGGACCGATTGGCAGGTGGATGCCGACCGGCGGGACTTCACCATCAATGCGCTTTATGTGACGGCAGATGGAACGGTGATCGATCTGGTCGACGGTCTTCCCGACATCGAAAGCCGCAGCCTTCGCTTCATCGGCAATGCCGAAACCCGCATTGCCGAGGATTATCTGCGCGTGCTGCGCTTTTTCCGTTTCTTTGCCTGGTATGGCAACGGCCGGCCGGATGCCGAGGGGCTGAAGGCCTCGGCCCGCGCCAAGGACAAGCTCGCCACGCTATCGGCCGAGCGCATCTGGGCGGAAATGAAGAAGCTTCTCTCGGCTCCCGATCCGTCGCGCGCGCTGTTGTGGATGCGCACTTCCGGCGTGCTGGGCGCCGTTCTGCCGGAAAGCGAGAAATGGGGCATCGATGCCATCCACGGCCTTGTCGCAACCGAGCAGGCGCTGGGCTGGACGCCCGATCCGCTGCTCAGGCTGGCCGCGATCGTGCCGCCGGATGTGGAACGTCTCGCAATGCTGGCCCGTCGCTGGAGGCTCTCCAATGCGGAGGCCGAACATCTGTTGCAATGGGCACGCGTGCCGGAACCTTCCGCCGACCTCGCCCACACCGCACTTGACCGCATGCTCTACCGGGATGGAAAGAGCGGGATGATAATGCGGCTGCGCCTGTCGCTGGCGAGCGCGCGCCGCGCGGCCGAGGGGAGTCCCGAGGCCATGGCCAAGGCCGCCAGACTTTCGGCGCTGCTGGCCCGCGCGGACGCTTTCGCCAGGCCCGTCTTTCCGCTGACCGGCGGCGACGTGATGGCGCTTGGAATATCCGCCGGACCGCGCGTCGGCCAGCTGTTGCAGGATCTGGAAGCCTTCTGGCTTGAGCGGAATTTTGCGCCGGACAAGACAGCGCTGACGGCCCGGCTCAAGGATCTCGCAGACAAACCGGCAGACTGACACGAGCGCCGTCTGCCGCCGCATTTGCGCTGTCTCGGAACTGCAGGACATGGGGTGCCCTGCAGTTTCAAGGTTTGATGCCTCTATGCTTTATACGGCTGAACGGCTCATGCCGTCTGACCGGCCGTGTGGTCGTCGCGGATGCGCGCCTTGATGTTATCGATCATGGTCTCGCGGATCACGGTTTCCCCGTGGACCGTGCGCATGTGGTCCACAGTCCGGCGCACCACTTCGGCATCCTCGCCGGCGCGCGTGTGCCAGTCACAACCCGGCACCAGCGTGCCGCACTCGAACAGTCTCATGGCATCCTCCATTCAAGGTTTGCTCCGGAAATGCGGTTCTTGCCGCATCCGGCCTGCCGTTTGAACGAAGTGGAAGGCCATGCCGTTCCATCTCTGCCATGCGAATGGCGATCCTCCTGTTCGCCATTCGCGCCCAGCCTCTCGCCGCAGACGAAAACAACATAACTGCCCTCAGGTCAGGAGCCGAAGTGTGTTCTATGGCAGCGGATGGCAGCTGCGGCAACGCCGCAGAGGAGCGCGGACTCCTATTCGGAAAGCGCCCAGGCGTGGAAGACCGACGGATGCGCTTCGCCCGCCCGCTTCTTCCACGATGCGGAATCGGGTGCGGCAGCCGCTACAGTCTGCTTGCGACCGGCCAGCTGGCCACGCACCTGCGCCACATAGAACGAATGCGGCAGGTCCGTGTCGCTGCGGGCACGAAGCTCCGCTGCCATGCGGTCGATCATTTCGGTTGTGTCGAGATTGCGGGCGTCTTCGGCCTTCTGGGGTACTGCTACGCTCTTTGATATGATCATGACGATCCTCCTCCGATGCAGTCCTGCCATATCTGGCATCAGCAGCATGAAGCCACGCGCGTATTTGTCAATTCCTGAATGTATCCTAAACGCAGCTGTGATGTGTTTTGTCGCAGGCACAACCGGCGGAAGGTCCCGTCTACCCCGCTCCGCCTCGAAATGGTGGCGTCCGCCAGCGCCGGCTCAGGGCCAGCGCACCATCGGCGGCAGGGAGGACAGAATCGATTCCACATTACCGCCCGTCTTCAGCCCGAAGATGGTGCCGCGGTCGTACAGAAGATTGAACTCCACATAGCGTCCGCGGCGCACCAGCTGCTCCTCGCGGTCAGCCTCGCTCCAGGGCGTGTTGAAATTGGCGCGCACCAGTTTCGGATAGATCGCGCGGAAGGCCCGGCCGACATCCTGCACGAAGGCGAAGTTCGCCTCCCAGCCGCCCTTGTCCGCCTGCGGGTAGAGCCAGTCGAAGAAGATGCCGCCGATACCGCGCGCCTCGTTGCGGTGCTTCAGGAAGAAATACTCGTCGCACCAGGCCTTGTATCGTGTGTAGTCGGCAACGCCGGCGTGGGTGCGGCACGGCTCTTCCATGGCCCGGTGAAAGGCCTGCGTATCCGGATCATCCTGCGTGCGGCGCCGGTCGAGTACGGGTGTCAGGTCCGCCCCGCCGCCGAACCACTGGCTGGAGGTGACCACCATGCGGGTGTTCATGTGCACGGCCGGCACATTGGGATTGACGGGGTGGGCGATCAGCGAAATGCCGGAGGCCCAGAAGCGCGGATCGTCGGAAGCGCCCGGCATCTGCTTGCGGAATTCCTCGGAAAACTCGCCATGCACTGTCGAGGTGTGGACGCCGACCTTTTCGAACACGCGTCCGCTCATCATCGACATGCGTCCGCCGCCGCCGTGTCCCTCCTCGCGCAGCCAGTCCTTCGGCTGGAAGCGTCCGGGCGTGCGATCCGACAGGGGGCCGGTCAGTTCGTCCTCGAGCGCCTCGAAATCGGAACAGATGCCGTCGCGCAGCGCCTCGAACCACTGGCGGGCCTTGTCCTTCTTCTCCTCGATGCCATCCGGCAGGCCGGCGGGGATCTGCGGTCTTTCCATGGCGTTGGTGCCTCCTCGGGTCGCTTCGGCGCATGTCGCGGCCTGCATCTTGCGACTTACCCCTCCGTTCTGCCGCAGGCAACCGTGCAAATGCCGCGACGTGACGGCAGGCGAGGCAGCGCCGCCGATGGCGCACCGCAAGAATCGACTCGCCATCTGCGCTTGCGCGGCTTACCTTGTTTCCACGGAGGGTGAACGCATGGCGAAATTCACATCCCCGCCGCTCGACGGCTTGAAGCGCAGGATCAGCCGGCACCGCGCCGAAACCGCGGCCGGCCGCGACCAGCAGGGCCATTTCATCCGCGAAACCTATTGTCTCAGCCGCGAGGACGCGCGCCGGAAGGCCCGTGAATGGTTCGATACCTTCCCGAAAGCCGCCTACTGGACCGAGGTGGAGAGCTGGCGCCCCTTGGAGGGCGACCGGATCGAGTTCACCATGCGTCGCCTGCCCACCGCCGACTGAGCGGATATTCGCAATTTTGCGTATGCTAAAATTCTAAGTTTCCGTTAAACGCGACGGCAAGGCCTCTTGCTTTATTCGTAGCAGGCATCGGGAACCGGCAAGGTCCCCGGACGAAGAACGGATAGCGGAGATCTGATGTTTTCCACCTCTCTCAACCCCACGGCGTCGTCGGCGCTTTCGCTTCTGGGCGGTACAAGCCGGGCGGTGACGGACACCGCAAGCCGCGTGGCGTCGGGCCGCGAGGTGCAGAAGGCCGCCGACAATGCTGCCTACTGGTCTATCGCCACCACGATGAAGTCCAGCAATCTGTCGCTGTCGAGCGCCGAGGATGCACAGGCCTTTTCCGCGGCGATTGCCGACACCGCATCCGTCGGCATGCAGGCGGCCACCGACATCATGTCCGAGATCCAGTCCAAGCTGATCCTGGCGAAGAGCCCCGGTGTCGACAAGTCGGTCGTCAACAAGGAGATCAGCCAGTTGAAGGAACAACTGAACACGGTCGTCGACAGCAGTTCCTTCAACGGCCAGAACTGGCTGAAGACGGGTGCGGGCGAAACGCCGAAGGTGCAGTCCATGGTTGGCTCCGTCACCAGCGACAAGAGCGGCGACGTATCGATCAACGTCATCGATTTCGACAAGGGCAAGTCGACGCTCGTCGCCAAGGGCAATGCGGCCGACGGCGTTCTGACACGCACCTATTCCGGCATCACCCAGTCCGGCGCTGCCTATGACTACTACCTGCTGAATGCCGGCTCCACGACGCCGAACGGTCCCGGCGCCAAGGAGATCGCGCTGTCCTCGACCACGACCAACGAGGAGATCGACGGTATGATCTCCTCGATGAACAGCATGATGTCGCGCATGATCGATGGCGGAGCGGAGATCGGCTCCACCAGCCGCCGCATCGCCTCGAACACCGATTTTCTGCAGAAGCTTCAGGATGTGACCCAGACCGGCATCGGTCGCCTGGTGGATGCCAACATGGGGGAAGAGGCGGCGCGCCTGTCTTCGCAGTCCGCCCGGCAGCAGTTGCAGACCATTGGTCTCAACATCACCAATGCGTCCATGGGGCAATCGCTGGCGCTTTTCCTCTGAGCGGCTGGATCGCCGAGAGAACGGCCCCGGTGGGCAGGCGTTACGCCTGTGCGGCCGTGCTGCCGCAACGGTGTGAAGATAAAGAACAACGCACCTGCAAAAGACCGCAGGCGCAAACCGCTTCAGGACGATGACGTCGGGAACTGTCCCCTTGTCGGTTCCACCTCGTCCGTCCGAAGGAAAGTGCCGATGGCTTCCGCCGCCATCGGCACTTTTACGTTTTGCAGATGTGTTGCGCGGCCCACCGTCGTGACCGGCGTGACGCCGCGCTGGATCCATGCCTCAGCGGCATGCGATCATGTCAGCCCTTGCGACCGCGGCCCGTCTTGCGAGGTGCGGCGCGGCCGGTAGGCCTGCCGGCTGCGCGTGCTGGAGCGGGGGCAGGGGGCGGGCTGTCCGGTTCAGGTTCCGCCACCGGTTCGACGGCTGCGACGGCCTCCAGTTCGACGGGATCGGCCGCAATCGGTTTCGCGTCGGCAATCGGCGCCTCTTCCGGTGAAGACACGGCCTCGAGGGTCTGGCTCCCGGCTTCCAACTCCGCCGCGAGGGGCCGTGTGGTCATCGCGTCTGTTTCGGCCGTTGCTTCCGTTGCAGCAGACTCGGTGTTTTCCGCCGGGAGCGTGGGGGTGGCAATCTCCGGCGCGGGCTCTTCGGGTGCGGCGACAGCCTGCGCCTCGACAGCCGGTTCCTCCGCAGGGGTTTCTTCGCGGACGGGCAGGGCAGGCATGGTCTCTGCCACCGCCTCCGGTTCCGCAAGGCTCGTTTCCAGCGCGGGCGCAGCGGCCGCAATCCTGAAGGGCAACGGCAGGATGGTGGCATCGATCTGGGGGCGAGGTTCAGCGGGGCTGAGCCCGACGATCTTTCGGATCACCTCGGTGACCGGCAGATGGTTCGGCAGTTCGGTATTGGTGTGATGCCCTGCCTGCGGCACGATCTCGTCGGATTCGATGCTGTGGCGGGAATTGATCTCGCCGAACCAGTCCCATTCGCCCATCACGTCGACAATGTTGCGGAAGGGGCGCGGCATGGCGATGCGGGCGCTCAGCGTGATGATCCGCATGGTCCTGGCCAGTGCCTCGGCCGTCGACAGATCGCTATGGGCGATAGCGTAGAGTGCTTCCGAGATGACCAGGTTGCCCTTGGAATGGCCGACGACAAGGTTGAACGAGAGACGCGGATCGGTCAGCAGCGCCTTGACCGTCTGCATGTCGAGGCTCGCCTCCAGCAGCTTTTCCGCACTGAGCTTGGGTGCCACGCCGAATTGCGGGCGTCCGAAGAACTCGTCCAGCCGTTCGAAGGTATGGCGGAACCCGTTGAGATAGCCGAACAGGAAATGACCGCCGAGCGCTTCCGTCACCACGTCGGCGAGGCCATAGCCGGAGACCACAACGGCCACGGGCTTGCCCAGCGCATCGGCAATGTTGCGGGCAAGTGCTGCCGAGCCGAGAGCGGAGCTGCCGACACCGGCCACGGCCAGCGTATCGACGCCAACGCCACCGCCGAACACGAAATCGTCAATGGTGTCGCAGAGCGTCAGTGGCTGGCCGCCGCTCGGGTGCACGATCAGGATCGCGCCTTCAGCCGCCAGACAACTGCTGATATAGAAGGCCTCCTCGGCGGAAATGGATTTTACGTCGTAGAAAAGCGAGTCCAGCGTGGTGTTGCGCTGCCGAAAGCCTTCCAGCGTGAGATTGCGCAGAGGGGAGTGCTGCACGCGCTCGGGAAGGCTGAGAGTCCTGGCAAACTGGGTGATGCTGTGCGTGAATGCGGTGGGGAACATGTGATGTCTCTCCAAGGCTGGCGACCGATTATACTGTTCATTATGAGCATTCTCTGTAACAGCCTCTCACAAACCGGTCTCGCCGCCAATACCACTACGGGCTGTGGTTCCCGCTCCAGGCGATTTGCCGCATGGCCTCTCCCGCAATCATGGCTGCCGAGACCGCGACATTGATGGAGCGTTGCCCGTCGACCATCGGAATGATCACGCGGTGATCGGCCGTCTCGTGCACCGAATCGGGAACTCCCGCGCTTTCCCGGCCGAACAGCAGGATGTCGCCATCCGCGAAGCGGAAATCCGTGTAGCGTTCTGCGGCCCTGGTGGAGGCGAGCACGAGGCGGCGGCCTTCTGCCCGCCGCCAGTCCTCGAACTGCTGCCAGTTGACATGGCGGGTCATGGTGACGCTTGCCAGATAATCCATGCCGGCGCGTCGCAGGTTCTTGTCCGAGAGCACGAAGCCAGCCGGCTCGATGATGTCGACCTGAAGGCCGAGACAGGCGGCGAGCCGCAGAATCGTGCCGGTATTGCCGGGAATGTCGGGCTGGTAGAGGGCGATGCGCAGCGTCGTCATGGTCTTCCGTCTCTGATGGGCGGGGTTCATCCACAGGCTGTGTTACGCAACCGTCACAGCCGCCGAACCATCCGGGCAGATGTCGGATTTCGGCTTTCCAAGCCCGCCCTTTGCTGCTACAGGCATTTCATCTTCAACGCCAGCCAAAGGAGGCAGACATGGACATGACCGTGATGACACGCCTCCCAGCTTGGATTGTCCGAGCCTAGGCAAACGGCGTTCGCGGTTTCCGCAAACCCCCTTCCCATTCCCATTTTGCGGCCGGTTCCCGGCCTCAGCGTTTGAATTTCGTCGTGCCCTGACCATCTTAACCCGCGCAGTGCGTGCGGTGGGCCGCGACCGAGCCGATTGACGGAGCCAATTCATGTTTGCCTGGTTCGAATCCCGTGTGAACCCCTATCCCGCCGGCGAGCCGGAACTGCCGCCCAAGGGGCTGGTCTCCTTCTGCTGGTACTATACAAAGCCTGTCTGGCCGTGGCTTCTGGTGCTGGGCTTCTGCTCGATGGGCATCGCGGTCATCGAGGTGTTCCTTTACCAGTTCCTCGGCAATATCGTGGACTGGCTGAGCCATGCCGACCCAGCCACCTTCCTGCAGCAGGAGAGTGGCCGGCTGATCGGCATGGCCGCTCTCCTGCTGGTTGGCCTGCCGGTGATCGGGCTTTTCCATACGCTGACCATGCACCAGGTGCTGGCCGGCAGCTTTCCGATGATTGCGCGCTGGCAGATGCACCGTTTCCTGCTGCGCCACTCAATGACATTCTTCGCCAACGAGTTTGCCGGTCGTGTCTCGACCAAGGTCATGCAGACGGCGCTTGCCGTGCGCGATGCGGCCATGAAGATCATCGACGTCTTCGTCTATGCCGCCAGCTTCTTCATCTCGATGCTGGCGCTGGTGGCGGCCATCGACTGGCGTCTTGGCTTGCCGCTGCTCGTCTGGCTGATCATCTACCTGCTGATTCTCCGCCACTTCATTCCGAAGCTGCGCACGCTCTCCAGCGAGCAGGCGGATGCCCGGTCGCTGATGACCGGCCGCATCGTGGATAGCTATACCAATATCGCCACCGTCAAGCTGTTTTCCCATGCGGGGCGCGAGGAGCGCTATGCCCGGGAGGGCATGGACCAGTTTCTCGGCACTGTGAATCGGCAGATGCGTCAGATCACGCTGCTGAATGTCGCCGTCGACCTCAACAATGTGCTGGTGCAGTTTTCTGTGGCGGCGCTCGGCATCTGGTTCTGGCTGGGCGGCAGCGTCAGCATCGGCGCGCTGGCGGTCGCGATCGGCCTGTCCATGCGCGTCAACGGCATGTCCAACTGGATCATGTGGGAAGTGGCAGCCCTCTTCGAAAGCATCGGCACGGTCTATGACGGCATGGGCATGATGACCAAGCCGCACGACATCATCGACCGTCCTTCCGCAAAGGCGCTCACCGCGCCGAAGGGCGAGATCGTCTATGACGATGTGCGCTTCCATTACGGCAAGCAGAAGGGCGTCATCGACAATTTCTCGCTCACCATCAAGGCGGGGGAAAAGGTCGGCCTCGTCGGTCGCTCAGGCGCCGGCAAGACCACGCTGATGAACCTCTTGTTGCGCTTCTACGATGTGGAGAAGGGCCGCATCCTGATCGATGGCCAGGATATCTCGCAGGTCTCGCAGGACAGTCTGCGGGCGCTGGTCGGCGTGGTGACGCAGGATACCTCGCTTCTGCATCGCTCGATCCGCGACAACATCGCCTATGGTCGTCCGGAGGCAAGCGATGCCGAGGTGATCGAGGCGGCCAAGCGCGCAAATGCCTGGGAGTTCATCCAGAGCCTTGCCGACCAGCAGGGGCGTACCGGCCTTGATGCGCATGTGGGCGAGCGCGGCGTCAAGCTGTCCGGTGGCCAGCGGCAGCGTATCGCGATTGCGCGCGTGTTCCTGAAGGATGCGCCGGTTCTGATCCTCGATGAGGCGACCTCCGCGCTCGATTCCGAAGTGGAAGCGGCCATCCAGGAAAGCCTGTTCAAGCTGATCGAGAACAAGACGGTGATCGCGATCGCCCACCGCCTCTCGACACTGACGCAGATGGACCGGCTGATCGTACTCGACAAGGGGCGGATCGTCGAGCAGGGGACGCATGGTGAACTGGTCGGTCAAGGCGGCATCTATGCCGACCTGTGGACGCGCCAGTCCGGCGGCTTCCTCGCCGATCAGGTGACACCGGAAACGGAGGCGGCGGCGGAATAGCCTCCGCCTCTCATCACGCAGGATGCGCCTGCATCCCGCATTTTAGCAAACGCCTTTAAACTCCTGGAACGGTTTTGCGCCTATGCTCTGGACCATGCTGGTCTGGGAGAATGCCGCAATGCCGATGATCCCGCAGATGCCGCCAGAGGTGACGAGTCCCGGTCATCACGCCGTGACCATGCTGACGCGCCTTGGCCTCGACCTCACGCCGGTCAATTTCGAACTGATGACGCTGCTGCTGGACGGACGGCGCGCCGACCTGCGGCTTGCCTTTGCCGCCCTCAAGCGACCCATCGCCGCCGAGGATTGGGAGGGGCTTGCCCGCCAGTTCCTGCCGCAGCATTTCGTCGCGGCCGCCGACCTGCAGGCGGGGCTTTCCTTGTTGCGCTCCCTGCAGGACGTGTGTGCTGCGCTGAGCCGCGCCGAGACAGCCTTCGCGGAGGACGGGCGCGCGCTTGACAAGAGTAAGACGCTGCTCGCTGCCAGTGCCGGCATGTCGCAGGCGCAGCTGGCCCATGTGGCGGTCGGAATGGTCGGCGTCAACAGCCGGGCCGGCGAGCGGCTGACGGACCTTCTCAAAACGCTGGCCCGCTGGCTGGCGGTGTCGAAGCCGGATGTCGCAGATGCCCCGTCCGCCGACGGCGTTGCGCCTGGCGCATCGCACGTGGCAACGTCGGAAACGCCGGGCGCCTCCATGCCGGTCGCGGCCTCCGTTGGGGGCGCCGTTTCCAGCCCTGTGACGCTGCACGGTCTTGCCGAGCGTTCGGTGCTGATGGGCCGCCTGCAGGACCTGCATACCGGCGGGCAGAAGCTCGACGGCTCCAGTCTGATGCTCTGCCATCTGAAGGGGCTCGACGGTTATCGCGGGCCGGACATGCTGAAGGCCCGTGATTTCGTGTTGGACACGCTTGGTCACCAGACACAAAGGCTGATGGGAGAGGGGGATCTTGCCTGCTGGATGTCGCCGGAGGAACTCGGCCTGCTGCTGGATGCCAACAATGATCTGCTGCTGACCGACATCAGCCAGAAGCTCCGGCGTATTGTGACGGGATCCGTACGGCATGCGCGTCGCACTGTCTCGGGCCTGCCGGACCTTCGCTGCCACATCGGTTGCGCCAGCGCCTTCGGGCCCGTGTCGCCCGGCCAGCTTTACAGCAGCGCCAAGCTGGCGTTGCAGCGTGCGGAATTTGCCGATGACGATCGGCTGGTCATCAACGACCTCTCTGGCCCGTTGAAAGTCGACCGTCGCTATGACGCGCTCTATGGCAGGCGCATGCAGTAACGGGTCCTGCACCCGTCAGGACCAGCCGGCTGCCCTGCCGACCGTAGCCGCGCGGCCGAAGATTGCCAAGATTTAACGCAGAGGCAGCCTTGTTGCGCCCGCGAAAGAGCCTACACCCAAGGGCATGATCGACGCCCTGTTCCGCTTCTTCGAAACCCGTATCGACCCCTTCGCCGCCCGGCGGGATCTGCGCCCGCCGAATGGCACGATCGCCTTCATCTGGTTCTATGTGCGCCAGGCGAGAGCCCCCTTCTTCGCCATGCTGGTGCTGGGCGGCCTGACGGCAGCCATCGAGGCGGCGCTCTTCTGGTTTGTCGGCCGGCTCGTCGATATCCTTGCCTCGGTCGAGCGGGCGGCCGGCTGGTCCGGCCTGCTGGCGGCGCATGGCTGGGAACTCGCCGGCATGCTGGTGCTGATCGGCCTCGTGCGCTTTCTAGTCACCATGGCGACTGCCCTCATCGACCAGCAGGTGATCACGCCCGGCTTCTACAATCTGGTGCGCTGGCAATCCTACCAGCACGTGGCGCGCCAATCGATTTCCTTCTTCCAGAACGATTTCGCCGGTCGCATCGTCACAAAAGTCTGGTCCGGCGGCCAGGCCGCGGGCGACCTCGTGACCTCGCTGATGGAAAGCGTGTGGTTCGTCGCCGTCTATTCCATCTCCATGATGGCGCTGATCGGCGGGCTGGACTGGCGCCTCGCCCTTGTCGTGCTCGTCTGGGTCGTCATCTTCTCCTTCCTCGCCCGCTTCTTCGTGCCGCGCATCCGCTATCACTCCCGCGAAACGGCGGAAGCCGCCTCGATGCTGAGCGGACGCATGGTGGATGCCTACAGCAACATCCAGACGCTGCGCCTGTTCGGCCGCGACGATGTCAACGACCGCTACATGCGGGAAGGGTTCGACATCTTCCAGTCGGCCACCATGATGTTCACCCGCTTCATCACCGGGGTCCGGGCATCGCTGGCGCTGTTGTCCGGCGTGATGATCACCACCATGGCGGCGCTCTGCATTCATCTTTGGCTGTCCGGCCGCATCAGCGCAGGCGCGGTGGCCTTCACACTGGCGCTGGTGCTGCGGCTGAACTTCCTGCTCGGCCGCCTGATGACCCAGTTCAACGGCATCATGCGCAATTTCGGCACGGTGCAGAACGCCGCCGAGCTGATCTCGCAGCCGATCGGCCTCGTGGACCGCCCGAACGCACCGGCACTGACCATCAATGCACCGGAAATCCGCTTCGAGGATGTCAGCTTCCACTATGGTCGGGACAAGGGCGTCATCGATCACCTTTCGCTGACGATCCGACCGGGCGAGAAGGTCGGTATCGTCGGCCGGTCCGGCGCCGGGAAATCCACGCTCGTCAATCTCCTGCTGCGCTTTTACGATGTAGAAGGCGGCCGTATTCTGATCGACGGGCAGGATATTGCCGGCGTGACGCAGGAATCGCTGCGCGGCCAGATCGGCATGGTTACGCAGGATACCTCGCTGCTGCATCGCTCGATCCGCGACAACATCCTGTTCGGCCGGCAGGACGCCAGCGATGCGCAGTTGCTGCTGGCGGCCGAGCGCGCCGAGGCGGACGGGTTCATTCAGGCGCTGGAGGACCAGCGCGGCCGCAAGGGGTTCGACGCCCATGTCGGCGAGCGCGGCGTAAAACTCTCCGGCGGCCAGCGTCAGCGCATCGCGATTGCCCGCGTGATGCTGAAGGATGCGCCGATCCTCGTGCTGGACGAGGCGACCTCGGCGCTGGATTCCGAGGTGGAGGCGGCGATCCAGTCCAATCTCGATACCTTGATGCAGGGCAAGACGGTGCTGGCCATTGCCCACCGCCTCTCCACGATTGCAGCACTGGACCGGCTGATCGTGATGGACCGGGGTCGCATCGTACAGCAGGGCACCCATGCAGAACTGATCGCCTCCGGCGGGCTTTACGCAGAACTCTGGTCGCGCCAGTCCGGCGGCTTCATCGCCGTGGACGACCCTGCCTGAGGCATCACGGCGCCGGTGGCAGGATCAAGTCGCCTATCAGGCCGTAATGGTTCGATCCGTGCGCATCCGCGATGCGCGTCACCTGTTTGATGCCGATCGGTGCCTTCACATAGATGTGGTCGATCGGCACACCCCAGTCGCCGGCGCCCACCGGCCAGGTTCCGGGCTGGAAGGCGGCATGGCGCAGGCCGGTATTGCGCAGGAAATCCTGCATGTCCGGGCCGATGCTGGAGGCGTTGAAGTCGCCCGAGACGATAAAGGGGCCCTGGACACGGTTAAAGAACTGCGTTGCAATCTGCAATTCCTCCGCGTGGTAGCTGTCGAAATAGGGCTTTGTCGTGTGGATGGCCACAACGGTGACAGGGCCGGATGGAAGTGCGGCCTTGGCGACGATGAGACGTTGCTGCGACATTATCCCCATGCCGGCGACAATTCCGTCCAGGGGATATTTCGACACCATCATGAGGTCACAGCCCTTGGTTTTTTCCCCGCAGCCGATTCGGTAGGGATAGGTCGCAAGCAGGCGCGGCAGTTCCGGCAAGACGGCCGGAGCCTCCATGATGTTGGCGACATCCGCACCGGAGGCGACGATTTCATTGACGAGCGATGACGCATTGGCGGTGTTTGTGCTCATCACATTGAAGGACAGAAGTCTGAAAGGCTGTCCGTGCTGCGGTGCAAAATCCTGCGCGAAACGTTCCGACAGCACGAAGCCGTGCAGGAACAGTGCCGTCGCCGTGCCGAGGACCGCCACGCCGAATATGTTGAAGCGAATGACGAGGGCAAGCGCAGCAACGACGATGCCGATTGCGGAGAGATGAAGCTGCAGATTGTGGACGATGGCAAACAGAAAGCTGTCGGTGAAGAAACGCGTGGCAACAAGGGCGAGAACCACTGCCGTGAGCAGGGACAGACCGAAGGAAAGATAAGGACGCATGGAATTCTGAACTGCTCATCTGGGAGCCGTTGCTCTATCACGCACCCTTGTGCGCCGCAACAAAGGCCGGCGTGCAGGACCGCATTCCGGCTGCAATCGCCGGGTTCGTCCCGGTGTCTTCAAACGATCCTGTCGAACGGAATTCGGCTGTGAAGACAAAGCAATATTCTTGCCGAATGGCAGGTCCGCGACAATCTGCCCGTATCCAGTGTGCCACTCTGGACTTATCCTGCGATCATGACTAGAAATTTGCGTGGGGGAAATAGAGTCCAATTGTGTCCGAATTGGATTTCGAGAGGGGTGAGGGGGCATGCAGTATCATCACATTTCTGTGCAGAGGGTAGCTAGACCGTGAGCGAGCACGACACGACGAGCGGAACCGTGGGCGAGCCTACGCGCCGCGATTTCCTATACCTGACGACGGGCATGGCGGGCGCTGTCGGCGCCGTTGCCGTCGCATGGCCCTTCATTGATCAGATGCGGCCCGACGCCTCCACGCTGGCGCTGGCTTCCATCGAAGTGGATGTCTCCGGTGTTCAGCCGGGCATGTCTCTCACCGTGAAGTGGCGCGGCAAGCCGATCTTCATCCGCAACCGCACCCCGAAGGAAGTCGAGGAGGCAAATGCCGTCCAGCTGACCGACCTCAAGGACCCGGTGGCCCGCAACGCCAATATCGCGGCGGATGCCAAGGCGACGGACATCGACCGTTCGGCCGGCAAGGGCAAGGAAAACTGGATCGTCATGATCGGCTCCTGCACCCATCTCGGCTGCGTGCCGCTCGGCCAGTCCGGCGATTTCGGCGGATGGTTCTGTCCCTGCCATGGCTCGCACTACGATACGGCGGGCCGCATTCGCAAAGGCCCGGCGCCGCAGAACCTGGCCATCCCGACATTTACGTTTACGACCGATACCGTGATCCGGATCGGGTGAGGGGACTTCAAGAATGAGTGGGCATTCCAGTTATCAGCCTTCGACCGGCATCGAGAAGTGGATCGACGCACGGCTTCCCCTGCCGCGATTGGTCTATGACAGCTTCGTGGCCTTTCCGGTGCCACGCAACCTCAATTACGCCTACACCTTCGGCGGCATGCTGGCGATCATGCTGGTGGTGCAGATCCTGACGGGGGTCGTGCTGGCGATGCATTACGCGGCTGACACGTTTGTCGCCTTCAACTCCGTCGAAAAGATCATGCGCGACGTCAACCACGGCTGGCTGCTGCGCTACATGCATGCCAATGGCGCCTCGTTCTTCTTCATCGCCGTTTATCTGCACATCGCCCGCGGCCTTTATTACGGCTCCTACAAGGCGCCGCGCGAAATCCTCTGGATCCTCGGCGTCGTAATCTTCCTCCTGATGATGGCGACCGCCTTCATGGGCTATGTGCTGCCCTGGGGCCAGATGTCCTTCTGGGGCGCCACCGTCATCACCGGCTTCTTCACCGCCTTTCCGCTGGTGGGCGAATGGATCCAGCAGTTCCTGCTTGGCGGCTTTGCCGTCGACCAGCCGACGCTGAACCGCTTCTTCGCGCTGCATTACCTGCTGCCCTTCATGATTGCGGGCGTCGTCATCCTGCATATCTGGGCCCTGCACGTGACCGGCCAGACCAACCCGACCGGCGTGGAGATCAAGACCAAGACCGATACCGTTCCCTTCACGCCCTATGCGACGCTGAAGGATGCGCTTGGCCTCTCCGTCTTCCTGCTGGTCTATGCCTGGTTCGTCTTCTACATGCCGAACTATCTCGGCCATCCCGACAACTACATCATGGCCGACGCCCTGAAGACGCCGGCGCATATCGTGCCGGAATGGTACTTCCTGCCCTTCTACGCCATGCTGCGCGCCATCACCTTCAACATTGGCCCCATCGATTCCAAGCTCGGCGGCGTTCTGGTGATGTTCGGCTCGATCATCGTGCTGTTCTTCCTGCCCTGGCTCGATACCTCGAAGGTTCGTTCGGCGGTCTACCGTCCCTGGTACAAGCTGTTCTTCTGGGTCTTCGTTGCCGACTGCATCATGCTGGGCTGGCTCGGCTCGCGTCAGCCGTCGGACCTCTACACCCAGATGGCGCTGTTCGGTACGATCTACTACTTCGCCTTCTTCCTGGTGATCATGCCGCTGCTCGGCCTCTTCGAGACGCCGCGTCGCATTCCCAACTCGATCACGGAAGCCGTGCTTGAGAAGAACGGCAAGTCTGCCGCGGTTCAGGCCTGAGAGCGAAGAGGAACGAGATCCATGAAAAAGCTTGTCACAAGCCTCGCCCTCGTCGCCGCCACGACCGTGTTCGGAGCGACGCTCGGCCATGCCGCAGAGCCGCATGACCTGGCGGCCGAGACCGAGCATGCCATTCAGGCCGGGCATTTCCCCGTCCTGAAGCCGAAGAACGTCGACTGGTCCTTCGGCGGACCGTTCGGCAAGTATGACAAGGGTCAGCTGCAGCGCGGCCTGAAGATCTACAAGGAAGTCTGTTCCGCCTGCCATTCGATGAATCTGGTGTCCTTCCGCACGCTGGAGGACCTCGGTTACTCCGACGGCCAGATCAAGGCCTTCGCCGCGGAATATGAAGTGCAGGATGGCCCGAATGCCGAGGGGGAAATGTACACCCGCAAGGCCGTACCGTCAGACCATTTCCCGTCGCCTTTCCCGAACAAGGAAGCGGCGGCTGCGGCCAATGGCGGTGCGGCGCCGCCCGACATGTCGCTGCTGGCCAAGGCGCGTGGCGTGGAGCGCGGTTTCCCGCTCTTCATCCTCGACATCTTCACCCAGTATCAGCAGGGTGGTCCGGATTACATCTATTCGCTGCTGACCGGCTATCACGAGCCGCCGCAGGGGATCGAGGTGGCCGAAGGTACCCACTTCAATCCCTATTTCGCCAGCGCCGTGGCGCTGAAGATGGCGCCGCCCCTCTCTGACGGTCAGGTGACCTATGACGACGGCGCGCCGCAGACGCTCGACCAGTATTCGAAGGATGTCTCCGCCTTCCTGATGTGGGCCGCAGAGCCGCATCTGGAAGAGCGCAAGCGCACCGGCTTCATGGTGATGATGTTCCTCGCGATCTTCACGATCCTGATCTACCTGACGAAGAAGTCCGTCTACGCCAACAAGGAGCATTGAGCCCGGCGTGCGGTGCGGTTAAGAAGGCGGCTTTCGGGCCGCCTTTTTCATGTGGTGAAAGCGATCCGGTCCCCAACCTGTCCAGCCCAGCGGAAGATCCCATGTCCGACATTGCCAATTCGCTCGCCGCTTCCATTCGTGCCATTCACGATTATCCGAAGCCGGGCATCATCTTTCGCGACATCACCACGCTGCTGGGCAATGCCAAGGCGTTCCGCCAGGCCGTCGATGAACTGGTACGGCCGTATCAGTCGCTGCCGGTCGATCAGGTGGCCGGCATCGAGGCGCGCGGCTTCATCCTGGGCGGCGCCATGGCGCACCAGCTGTCCTCCGGCTTCGTGCCGATCCGCAAGAAGGGCAAGCTGCCGCATCAGACGGTGCGCATGGCCTATAGTCTGGAATACGGCACGGACGAGATGGAAATGCATGTCGATGCGGTGAAGCCCGGCGACAAGGTGATCCTCTGCGACGACCTGATCGCCACCGGCGGCACGGCCGAAGGCGCCGTCAAGCTGTTGCGGCAGCTGGGCGCCGACGTGGTGTCGGCCTGTTTCGTGATCGACCTGCCAGAACTCGGCGGTCGCAGAAAGCTGGAAGCACTCGGCGTGGAAGTGCGCACGCTGGTTGCCTTCGAAGGCCACTGATCGTCCCGGTCGGAGGGCCTTGCCGGCGGGCAGTCGCGGGCGTAGCCTCGTTCCCGACGATAAAAAGGGAACGATCATGGAACTATCCACGCTGGTCGCCTTCGGGGCGACCTTCTTCGTGTTTGCCGCAAGCCCCGGCCCGGACAACATGACGATCATCGCCCGCACCGTACAGGGCGGGCCCCTGTCCGGCCTCGCCTATGGGCTTGGCACCGTTACCGGCATTCTCGTCTTTCTTACGCTGGCCTGTTTCGGTTTGTCGGCGATCGCCGCCGAAATGGGCATGGGCATGGCCATCCTGCGCTATGCGGCGGCGACCTATCTCGTCTGGATGGGGATCCGCCTGTGGATGGCGCCGGCCGTGGTGCCTGAGGTGCGCGCGACAATCGATGCCGGCGACCTCAGGCGCGGTTTCGTGACGGGCATCCTGCTCAATCTCGGCAATCCCAAGATGCCGCTGTTCTACGTGGCGCTTCTGCCGAATGTCGTCGGGCCGAACCTGACAGTTGCCGATCTGGCAAGTCTTGCCGCGGTCATCCTGCTGGTGGAGGCCGTCGTGATCGGTGGCCATGTGCTGCTGGCCAGCCGGGTACGCGGCCTGTTGCGCAGTCCGCGTGTGCTGCGGCGCGTCAACCGGGCTGCCGGCGCCGTGATGGTGGGGGCCGGAGCGGCGGTGATCGCCGCCCGCTGAGGATGGCCGCAAGCTGTCTGCCGGCTCAGGCGAATTCCAGCACGTTGCTTTCGAAGCGGATGACGAGATCGCCGTTCTGGTTGACGCCTTCGTTCAGCGTGGTGTTCAGCCAGGTGCCGGGGCGGGAGGCCAGTTCGCAGCTGGCCTGCAGCGTGGCATAATAGGTAATGCGGTCGCCGGCATAGACAGGCCGCAGCCATTGCAGCCTGCGGAAGCCGGGTGAGGGGCCCATGTCGGGCGGGGCGATGCCGGCCGCCTGCAGCCGCGCGCTTTCGGCCGCCCAATAGGCGAGGAACATCTTCATCCAGCCGGCCGCGGTATGCCAGCCGGAGGCGCACAGGCCACCGAACACGAAGCCCTTTGCCGCCTCCGGATCGAGATGGAAGGGCTGCGGGTCGAATTTTTCCGCAAAGCGGACGATGTCCTCGGCGGAAAATTCCAGCGTTCCCGTCTCGATGCGGGTGCCGATCGCCATCAGTTCGGCAAATCTCATGCCCTGTTCTCCCCGCTCTCGCGCATGCGGAACATGATCGATTGCTCGGCGATGCAGACGGTCTCGGCGCGCTGGTTGCGAAGTTCGGTGCGCATGCGCACGATGCCGATGCCGGGGCGGGATTTCAGCGGCCGTGCCTCCAGCACCACGCCGAACCCTTTCAGCGTGTCGCCGGCCAGCACCGGCTTCTTCCAGTCCATCTGCTCCACGCCGGGTGCGCCCTGGCAGGTGGAGCGGCCGATGAAGCTGTCGACGATCATCCGCATCATCATCGCGCAGGTATGCCAGCCGGAGGCGGCCAGCCCGCCGAGAATGCTGGCCTTGCCGGCGGCCTCGGAGAGATGCATCGGCTGCGGATCGAATTCAGCGGCAAATTCGATGATCTCCTTGGCCGAAACGATCTTGGGTCCAAGGGGAAACTGGCGTTCGGGGACAAAATCCTCGAAATGAAGTGTTGCGTCCGACATGCTGTCCGTCATCCTGCCGATCCTTCTGCTGACCCGTCTTATGCCCCGGAAACAGCGGCGGGTCCATGGTCCGTTGCCGCAGCCGGCATCGTGAGGACCACCGGTCGAGCATGGCCGTAAACGACACTGCCGCCCCTCGGGAGAAGGGCGGCAGGAAGAACGAATGCCCGTTCGCGTCGATCAGGTGTTGAAGCGGAAGTGGATCACGTCGCCATCCTGCACGACGTATTCCTTGCCTTCGTCGCGGCCCTTGCCGGCTTCCTTGGCGCCCACTTCGCCCTTGTAGGCGACGTAATCGTCATAGGAAATGGTGAAGGCGCGGATGAAGCCGCGTTCGAAATCGGTGTGGATCACGCCGGCGGCCTGCGGCGCCTTGGTGCCGCGCACGATCGTCCAGGCGCGGCATTCCTTCGGGCCGACTGTGAAATAGGTGATGAGGTCCAGCAGGTGGTAGCCGGCGCGGATCAGGCGGTCGAGACCGGCTTCTTCAAGGCCGAGCGCGGAGAGGAATTCCGTGGCTTCCTCCTCCGGAAGCTGGGCCACTTCGGCTTCGATGGCAGCGGAAATGATCACGCATTCCGCTCCTTGCGCCTTGGCCATGGCGGCCACGGCTTCGGTATGCTTGTTGCCCGTCGAGGCGTCTCCCTCCGCGACGTTGCAGACATAGAGCACCGGATGCGAGGTCAGAAGGTTCAGGCCCTTGAGGATCTCGATCTCGTCGGCTGCCAGCGTCTTGAGGAGAAGGCGCGCCGGCTTCCCCTCGTTCAGAAGCTTCACGACGGCTTCCATGACCGGAAGCTGCGCCATGGAGTCCTTGTCCTTGCCGGTCGCGCGCTTGCGGGTCTGCTCGACGCGGCGCTCGAGGCTTTCGAGATCGGCAAGCATCAGCTCGGTCTCGATCGTCTCGGCATCGCCGACCGGGTTGATGCGGCCTTCGACATGGGTGATGTCGTCATCCTCGAAGCAGCGCAGCACATGCACCACGGCATCCACTTCGCGGATATTGGCGAGGAACTTGTTGCCGAGGCCTTCCCCCTTGGAGGCGCCACGCACCAGACCGGCAATGTCCACGAAGGAGATGCGGGTGGGGATGATCTCCCTGGAGCCGGCAATGCCCGCCAGGATCTTCATGCGCGGATCCGGCACCGCCACTTCGCCGGTGTTCGGCTCGATGGTGCAGAAGGGATAGTTGGCTGCCTGCGCTGCGGCCGTCTTGGTCAGCGCGTTGAAGAGGGTCGACTTGCCGACATTCGGCAGGCCGACGATACCGCATTTGAAGCCCATCAGGGTTCACCCGTCTCACGTGTTCGATCTTGCTGTGGCTATGGGGGAAAGCGGCCAGACGGTCAAGGGTCGGCGCGCCTTTCCGATGCCGGCCATTGGCTGAGCCGCCTTTGCACACTATCTTTCATGTCATTGGCACAGGAATCGGACATGGCTTTCGCCATCGACCGCAAAGGCGCGGATGCGTTGCCATGCGGCAGGGATGGGGCGAAAGGGACAGGGATCAGGCAAGCGCATGGCAAATCAGGTCGATCTTTCGCCAAAGACAGTGACGAAGCCGAAGGTCGAGCGCCCGCGGCTCTACAAGGTGCTGCTGCACAACGACGATTATACGCCGCGCGAATTCGTGGTGCTGGTGCTGAAGGTGGTGTTCCGCATGGGCGCGGAAACCAGCCAGCGCGTGATGATGACCGCGCACCGTATGGGCTCCTGCGTGGTGGTGGTCTGCACCAAGGATGTCGCCGAAACCAAGGTGAAGGAGGCGATGGACCTCGCCAAGGAGGCGGCGTTTCCGCTGCTGTTTACCGCAGAGCCGGAGGAGTAAGCTCAGTCGTTGCGGATCTGGAAGCCGGTTTTGTTCTGAACGAAGCCGCAGCGCTCGTAGAAACGGTGAACCTCGTCCCTTTGCCGGCCAGTCAGCAGCATGATCTTGTAGCAATCGGCGGCGAAGCCTTCCGCGATGGCATGGCGCACCACCGCTTCCCCGAACCCGGTTCCGCGCCGGGATGCACGCGTCACCACATTCTCGATGAGGCCATAGGGGCGGGCGCCGCGCGTGAGGTTGGGGATGACGATCAGCGTGGCCGTGGCCAGAACCTCGCCGTCGGTCTCGGCCAGAAAGAGGGTGAGGCCGGGTTGCGCCAGCATCGTCTCGAAGGCGCGTCTGGCCGCTTGCTCGGCAAGCGGCGGATCGGCGGGGTTCAAATCCCGGTAGAGAAGGAGCAGATCGCTCAGATCGCCGGCGACGGCCGGACGAAGGATCACATCCGGCCGAATGGCGCTCACTCCTCGTCCTTCCTGGAAAACATCCGCTTCAGCATCTCTGCCATCGGGCCGCTGTCCGGCAGTTTCTTCGGCTGTGCAAAATTGCGCGCCTGGCGGATATGAGACTGGCCGGCAGGTTTCGGTTCCTTTGCCGCCTTCGCGGGTTTCGCCGGCTCGTCGTCCGGCTTGCCGCCCACGGCAAGCGCCAGCTTGTTCATCAGCTGGCTGTCCTCGTTCTTCACCAGCATGTCGGCATGGTCGGCCAGCGCGTCGAGAAGCGGCTCCAGCCAGGCGGCATCCGCCTTGGCGAAATCGCCGAGCACGTGGTTGTGCACCAGTTCCTTGGCGCCGGGATGGCCGATGCCGAGGCGCAGGCGGCGATACTCCTTGCCGCAATGGGCGTCGAGCGATTTGACGCCATTGTGGCCGCCATGGCCGCCGCCCACCTTGATCCGCGCCTTGCCCGGTGGCAGGTCAAGTTCGTCATAGATCGCCACGATGTTCTGGGGGCCCAGCTTGTAGAAGCGCATGGCCTCGCCGACCGCTTCGCCGGACAGGTTCATGAAGGTCTGCGGCTTCATCAGCAGCACCTTCTCGCCGCCGAGTTCGCCTTCGGCAATTTCCGCCTTGAACTTCTTCGACCAGGGCGAAAAGCCAGGTTTGCGCTGGATGGCATCGAGCGCCATGAAGCCGATATTGTGGCGGTTGCCCGCATATTTGGCGCCTGGATTGCCAAGGCCGGCGATGATGAGCATCTGAATGGATCCCTTGATGGCAGGGCTGCTTCCCAACGCGAAACCGCCGGCAAGTCAAGCGGTTTCGGGAAGACCACGTTCAGGGCACCCGCGAAACGCCATAGGCCCGGGCGATGTCGCTCATCCTGCCGTCAGAGAGCATGCGGTCGAGGGACGTCTGCAGGCTGGCGATGATCTGCGTGGAGACGGCCTTGTTACAGGCGATGCCGAGCGTCTGCTCCGCCAGTTGCACGACCGGTGCGACCGGTGTTCCCTTGTCCTTCAACTGTTCGATCACCGTTTGCGACATCGGCATCAGGTCGATGCGGCCATTCAGAAGCTTGGACAGGGTGAAGTCATAGCTGGCGCTGAGATCGAGATGCTGAAAGCCGTTCTGACGCAGCAGGCTTTCCGTGTAGTCTTCGCGCTGCGTGCCGACGGTATAGGAGCGCAAATCCGCGAGCGAGGTTGCGCGGATGTCACGATCTTCCAGACTGACCAGAAAATTGCGTGTAACCGCCAGTGGTGAAACCCACTGAAACTGCGCCTCGCGCTCCGGTGTCCGTGCCGTCAGGAAAACGCAGTGGTCCGGCTGTGTTTCAGCCAGTGCCAGCGCGCGTGCCCAGGGAAGAAGCTCGATCGTGTAGCTGATATCGGCATCGCTGGAGCGGATGATTTCCCGCACCTGCTCCACGCTCATTCCCAGAACCTCGCCGTGCAGCGAACGGTAGCTGTAGGGCGGGTAGGATTCCGTGGTGAACACAAGACTGGTGGCATGGGCGCTGCTGATGCTCATCAGGGCAAGCGCAGTCATGACGAGATGCCTCATGTCCCCCTCCGACAATCTCTTAGACTTTAGTATGAACTCATCCGGTCAAACTTTCCAGATCCGATGTGCAGGTTTGAAGATCAGCCATCAGGTCCAGCAGGCTGCGGGGAGGATAAAAGAGGTAGCCCTGGGCGCAGTCCACGCCGATCTGCTTCAGCAGGGCATGTTGCTGGCGGGTCTCGACCCCTTCGGCAATCACGGTGCAGTTCATCTTGTGGGAGATCGCACTGATACCCTCCACCAGCATGCGGTTCTTCTGTTCCACCTCGGGCTGGTCGCCGCCGATCGAGCGGATGAAGGACTGGTCGATCTTCACGATATCCACCGGGAAGCGGCTCATGTAAGAGAGCGAGGAATAGCCGGTGCCGAAATCGTCGAGCGCGATGCGACAGCCGAAGGCCTTGATCTCGTCCAGGATCTTGCGCACCTTCGGATCGTCATGCATCAGCACGGCTTCCGTGATCTCCACCACCAGGCGATGCGGCTGTATGCCATGGCGCGCCACCAGCGCGGCCAGCCGGGCCGGCAGGCTGGGTTCGAACTGCAGCGGCGAGAAGTTTACCGCCACATAGCTGTGCGCCAGCCCTGGCAGGGCGCTGATCTGCTGCAGGTTGGCAAGCGACTCCTCAAGCATGATGGAGCCGATCTGGTTGATCGAGCCGGTTTCCTCGGCCACCTCGATGATACGGGCAGGCGACAGCAGCCCCTTCTTCGGATGGCGCAGGCGCATCAGCGCCTCAAACCCTTCGATGCGGCCGTTCTGCACATTGATGACCGGCTGGAAGTGGGATTCGAACCAGCGGGCGGCCACCGCCATCTCGATGTCGGTCTCGATCTCGGCGCGTTCACGCGCACGGTCGAGGATGGTTTCGTCATAGAGCTTTGCACCGTTCTTGCCGTCGCGCTTGCGGACATACATCGCCATGTCAGACTTTTGCAGAAGCTCAGCGGCACTTGCTGCATGGCGTGGATAGAAGGCAAGGCCGATGCTGGCGCTGAGGCGCACCGTGGTGCCGCCGGTGCGGAAGGGAACGTCGAACATGTCAACGATCTGGCCGCAGATCCGGTCGGCGCGCGCTTCGGCGTGGCGGCCGGTGATCAGCAGCGCAAATTCGTCGCCGCCGAGGCGGGCCGCGATATCGCCGCCTTCGATCAGCGGGGTGATACGGGACACGAACTGGCACAGCACGCTGTCGCCAGAGGCGTGGCCGAGCGTGTCGTTGATCGTCTTGAAGCGGTCGAGGTCGATGAACAGACAGGCGACATGGGAGCCGCTCTTGTCCGCTTCGGCGATCTTCTCATCGAGCACGGCTTCGAAACCCTGGCGGTTCAGAAGGCCGGTGAGGTGATCGGTGATCGCCAGCCGGTGATTGCGCATCTCCGATTGCCGCAATTCGGTGACATCGGTCATGACGCTGAGGGAAGCAGGCGAATCCGAACCTGCCGCAAACAGTTCCGTCTCGAGGATCAGCACGTCCATCACGCGGCCATCGGCACACAGAAAGCCCGCGGTGATCTCGCAGGTCTGTGACCTTCGGTCATCTGGCTGGCCCGCCTGTGGCCCGCGATGGCCGAGTGCCTTGCGTGTCAGATAGCGCATGCGATCGGCCGGTGTGATGAGATCGACGAAGGGCCGCCCCAGCACGTCCTTGCGCTCGTAGCCGGTGGCCAGCAGCCAGTAATCGCTGACCGCCCAGATCAGGTCACGCTCGTTCAGCGAAAACAGCATGGCGGGCGTGAGATTGTAGGTCTCGGTGGTCTGCTGGTGGGCCAGTTTCAGCTCCAGTTCCTCGCGCTCCAGCTGGATCTGCATCTCGTTGAAACTTTTGGCAAGCCGACCCATTTCGTCGCTCGAGCGCCAGTCGACGTGATGGCGCGAACCGAGGCGACGCGTTGCCTCGATTGCGGCAGTCAACCGCATCAGGGGCCGGATGATCATGGTGCGATTGCCGAAGATGGCCGCTCCCACCACGGTGAAAATCGCCACCACGAAGATGGCGATGAAGGCCAGTTCGCGATTGCTGAGCGCCGACAGCAGACCAACCCGGCTGAAATAGATGGTGATCGTGCCGACCCCGATCTCACCGTCCGGACCCCGGTATGTGATGGCGCGCGACATGTGATCGAGACTTTCGCCCGCATCGCGCACGTTGCTCTCGGTGATGTCAAGCTTGCCCAGGGTGTCGATGACCTGCACAACGCGGATGCCGCTTTCGCTGGAAAGATTGCTGGTCGTCTGGCGGATGCTGTCGATGTCGAGGTCCCAGAGCGGCTTGCTCAGCGCCTGGGCATTGGCGGCAAGGCGGATTTCCAGACGCTCGCGCAGGCTTTGTGCGGCCTGCTGTGAGGACAGAACGAGGAACAGCGTAAACAGTGGCGCAACGACGATGAGGAGCGCTCCGCTGATAATGGCGATGAACCGACTCTCGACGGAATGCGTCATTGAAGCGGACTTCTGCTCCCTGTCACCGTGCACAGATCCGGCAGAGATCTGGAACTGCCCGGCATGGTTTCATCCATGAATTAAGCAATTACTGCCTTGAGACTAACAGATGTTGACTGCAGGTAGCGAGTCCCCTTGGCCGTATTGTGACCGCAGCGTGCAGATCTTCTGTGGGATTATGATACGTGCAAAGAAAAACCCGCCCGGCGAGGCCGGACGGGTTCGAATGTGTGCTTGCAAGTCGTGCAGGGCTTACGCGTCTGCGCCGTCTTCCGACGTGCCGCCAGCCGGAGCAACGATCGTGGCGATCGTGAAGTCGCGGTCGGTGATGGTCGGGGCAACGCCAGCCGGCAGCTTCACATGCGAGATGTGGATGCTGTCGCCGATCTTGAAGCCGTCGAGGTCGACGGTGATGAATTCCGGAATGTCGTTGGCCGGGCAGGTCATTTCGACTTCGTGGCGAACGATGTTCAGAACGCCGCCGATCTTGATGCCGGACTTCTCTTCGTTGATGAAGTGAACCGGAATTTCAACGGTGACCTGGCTGTTGGCCGAAACGCGCAGGAAATCGACGTGCAGGACGAAGTCGCGCACCGGATCCAGCTGATAGTCCTTCGGCAGAACGGAGATCTTCTCGCCGTTGTAGTCGATCGTGGCGACCGTGGTCATGAAACCGCCGGCATGGATGCGCTTCGTCACTTCATTGGTGTTGAGAGCGATCGAAATCGGGGCCTGCTTGTCACCATAGATGACAGAGGGAATGAAACCGTTGCGGCGAAGTTCACGGGAGGACCCCTTACCAACCCGTTCGCGCGCCTCGGCCTTGAGCTCGTAAGTTGCGTGGCTCATGGCATATCCTTTCGAGGTTATTTGGAGAAACCCGGCGTCGAACGACTGGTCGGACAACGGGTTTGGGAGGACATCGTCCGATGCGCTCCATCCGCGGTGCCTCCAAGGGTGTCTGCGCGGACGAGGGGCCTATAGACCAACTGGGTATTTGTTGCAAGTTCGCGACGGCCAAAAGCGTTGCTTTGCTTCGGTTTGCACGCCGAAAGCAAATCGCCCCGCCTGCGGGGCAGGCGGGGCGATTTCAAGTGATCCGTCATGCCTGTCAGTCGAACAGGCTGGAAACCGACTGTTCGAGGGCCGTGCGGTTGATCGCCTCGCCGAGCAGGGCAGCGGTCGAGACCACGCGGATGTTCGGGGCGGATTGGACGGCCGTGGTTGGCTGGATCGAGTCGGTTATGACCAGTTCGCGCAGCTTCGAGGAGCTGACACGCGCAACAGCGCCGCCGGACAGGACGCCATGGGTGATATAGGCGGTGACACTGGTCGCGCCGCTCTTCAGGAGCGCCTCGGCTGCATTGCAGAGCGTGCCGCCGGAATCGACGATGTCGTCGATCAGGATGCAGTCCTTGCCGGTCACGTCGCCGATGATGTTCATCACTTCGGACTCGCCGGCGCGTTCGCGGCGCTTGTCGACGATCGCCAGCTGACAGTCCAGACGCTTTGCGAGCGCGCGGGCACGCACCACGCCGCCGACATCCGGCGACACGACCATGACGTTCTGCAGATCGTAATGATCCTTCACGTCGCGGGCCAGAATCGGAGCCGCCATCAGGTTGTCGGTCGGGATGTCGAAGAAGCCCTGGATCTGGCCGGCATGCAGGTCGAGCGTCATCACGCGGTCTGCACCGGCCTCGGTGATGAGATTGGCAACGAGCTTTGCCGAGATCGGCGTGCGGCCCGAGGCGCGACGATCCTGGCGGGCATAGCCGAAGTAGGGAAGTACTGCGGTGATGCGCTTCGCCGACGAGCGGCGGAAGGCATCGATCATGATCAAGAGTTCCATCAGGTGGTCATTGGTGGGAAAGGACGTGGACTGAACCACGAACACATCCTCACCGCGCACGTTTTCCTGGATCTCGACGAAGATTTCCTGGTCTGCAAACCGTCTGACGCTGGCTTTTCCGACTGGAACATTAAGATAGGAACAGATCGCGTCGGCCAAATGCCGGTTCGAATTCCCTGCGAAAACCTTCATTGGGGTCCGCCTGTTTTGACGCTGGATGGGGGCCTTTTACCGTTGCGGCTCCCGAATGCAAGACCGAAGCGCGGCCATCAAGCACTTTTTGTGAAGCCAGCGTGAAACATGGTAAGCGCGACCGGGCGGGCTGGTGCCGCGCAAGGGTCGGTATGTCCGGCGTCAGCCTTGCAGGCCTTCGCGCCAGTTCATGTAAAGCGAGATTGTTTTCTGTGCGATGACGCGCATCGTCTCCGGCGGCACTGCCGCCCAGGGATCCCCGCCCGAGAAGGGGACGCGTTCCTGGCCCTGGATGCGGTTCAGCCTGTTGCCGCGGCTGTCGAGCACATCCCAGACATAGTTGATCGTGAGCTGGCTGCCTTCGGCGACGGCCGAAAGATACCCCTTCAGGATATGCTCGCTGCTGGTATCGGTGGAGGCCTTGATGGTGAGGCCGCTCGCGCGGGCGGAAACGCCGAGCTGGCGCGACAAGGGGGTTACGGCTTCGACGGGGGCGCCGATGATCGGCAGGAAACGGACCGATCCGACATTGCCCCCGCGCGGCAGGCTGGCGGTCTCCTCCTCGCGCTGCAGCGGCTGCGGAGAGGCGCTCGGCGAAAGCTGGCGGGCGCGGGCGGCCACATCGGTCTGCGCCGGTGCCGCCGGGGCGGCTGCCTGCGGCGGCTGGCGCACCGGCTGTGTGCGTGCCGTCTGCACGGGTTGCTGTCTCTGCGGCTGCGGCCTTGCCGCCTGTTGGCGGACAGGTGAAGCCTGTGCGACGGCGCTTGTCGGCGTGGCAGGCAGCGGCTTTGAAGCGACCGGCGAGCGCCCGCCCCGGTCCACGACCTGTGCCTGCAGCGTATTGGCAGGCGGCGGACGATAGGTGCTTTGCTGGCGATAGATTGGCGCCGTCTGCACCGGCGGCAGCGGTGCCGTCTGATAGGGCGCGTAGCCGCCATTGCCGTTATAGCTCGGCGCTGGTGCGTAGTAGCCGTTGGTATCGTAGGGGGAGGGCGGGTAGGTCGCCGGCGGCGCCGTGTAGCCTGGCGGCGGCGGATAGGCGCCGTAACCGCCACCATAAGCGCCGCCGTTGACGCTCGGGTAGCGATTGGCGCCACCGGTATAGACGCCGTCGCCATAAGCGGGCGACTGATATCCGGTGGCCGGCATGTCGGCATAGGGATCCCGGTAATCGGGCACGCGCCCGGTCGCCGGGCGCCGTGTCGTCCGCGTGGCGTAGACAGGCGATCTGCTGGAGCGGGTCGATGTGACAGGTCGATAGCCCTGCTGGTCAGGCAGGCGGTAGAGCAACTGATCGCCGGGCGCTGGGTCGCTGTAGCGCGGCATCGCTCTGCCATAGCCGGTGCCCACGTTGCTGCGCGGCACGAGATCCTCCGGCGAGCTGCAGGACGACAACCCTAATAGTATAGTTCCCAGTGCAAGCCATGGCTTTGCTGAATCCAAGCCGAACATACGCAATACCCCTCGCCGTCCCACTAGGAGACAAGTTTACGGTGCGCGTTTACTTGGAGTCAACCATTCCATGCTTCGGAAAATCTTTATTAAAGGTTAATCATGTCGAGGCTATGCCGCGACAGAACCTTCGGCGCTGTTTCCGTCGTGAGGTAGGTGTGGCCGAGCGACATGGCCGTTCCGCTGTCGGAATCCATGATGATCATGTGCACGAAGAGCGACATGTCCGGCAGGATGTCCTGCGGGTTGCCGAGATGGAACATCTGGTGCTCCATCCACGATGGCGAGAAGCGCGCACCAAGCGAATAGCCGCAGGCATTCAGGCGGTGCCGCGTCAGGCCGCGGGCATCAATGATGCGGGCATGGGTGTCGAAGACGTCGCCGAAGGTGTGCCCGGGCGTCAGAACCTCCTCGATGGCTTCGATGGTTTCCCGGCAGGCACTGTAGAGTTCGCGGTGGCGGCTCGTCGGCTCGCCGATCACCACGGTGCGCATCATCGCCGCATGGTAATGCGCACTGGCGCCTGCCCATTCCAGCGTCAGCTGGTCCTCGGCATCGAGACGACGCCGCCCGGCCTTGTAGCGGCAGAGCAGGGCGTCCGGACCGGAGCCGATGATGAACTCGTTGGCCGGATAATCGCCGCCGCCGGCGAAGACAGCGCCCTGCATGGCGGCAAGGATATCGGCCTCGTCGCCGCCCGCGCGGATCAGCGGAAGGGCTGCGTCGAGCGCATCGTCGGCCAGCACGGCCGCGCGCTCCACATGGGCGAGTTCGGCGGCGCTCTTTACCAGTCGCAGGCGGCTCACCACATGCGAGGCATCGACGATTTCGCCGAAGGTCGCGAGCTGGTTGTCGAGCAGGCGGGCGACGCGGCCGGTCATGCCGTGCGTGTCATATTCCACGCCGATGGTGCTGCCGAGCAGGTCGAGGTCTGCAAGCAGGTTCTTCAGGTCCGCCGTCGGATCGGCGTTCACCCTGTCGACCCAGATGGTGATGTTGTCGATGATCGAGGTGTGGCGTGCCTGCCGCAGATCCGCCGAACGCGTGATGAGGGCCATCGTGCCGTCCGCCTTCACCACCAGGCACTGGAAGAAGCAGTAGCCGAAGGTGTCATAGCCGGTCAGCCAGTACATGCTTTCCTGCGCAAACAGCAGCATGGCGTCCAGCTTTTCCGCCTGCATGGCGGCCGTCAGGCGCTGAAGCCGCGCGGCATATTCGGTATGCTCGAAATGCAGTCCCATGTCAGTCCTCCAGAATCGCGATAGCGGAAATTTGTCGCCCATAATCGGGTTCGCCTGCATGCGTGGTGCGGCGATAGGAAAAGAAGCGCGTGGTATCGGGATAGGTGTCGAGGTCGAGGTTCTCTGCTCTCACGCCGGCGCGCTCCAGGCGCAGCATGGTGAGCCCCGGCAGGTCGAACAGCGAATGCCCGGGCTTCGCCGAGGGGCGAAAGAAACGGGCAAAACCGGCATCGACTTCCAGGAAACGCGCAACAAATTCCGGGCCGACCTCGTAGCTTGGCTGGGCGATCGAGGGGCCGAGGCAGACGATGATGGTGTCCCGTCGCGCACCGAGCGCGATCATCGCCTCGATGGTGTTTTCGGCCACGCCGCCAAGCGCACCCTTCCAGCCGGCATGGGCCGCGCCGATCACCCGGTTCTCGGCATCGGCAAACAGAAGCGGTCCGCAATCGGCCGCCAGCACGCCGAGCACGAGCCCGGGCGTGCTCGTCACCATGGCGTCTGCGCTTGGCCGTTCGCCGGCATAGGAGGCCGAAAGGGTGACCACGTCGGGCGAGTGCACCTGGTTGACGGTCGCCAGCCGTTCCAGCGGCTGGCCGAACCAGCCGGCCACGCGGCGGCGGTTTTCCAGCACGTCCTCGCGGCGGTCGTTCGAGCCGAGGCCGACATTGAGGCTGCCATAAAAACCGCCGGAGACGCCCCCCTGGCGGGTGAAGAAGCCATGGCGAATGGGGCTCGCGCCGATACGGGCGCTCAGCAGGGGGCTTGTGATCGGCGAGAGATCCTGCATGGCTCGATCGGTCCGTTTTCTGAAGGGATGATGACGGCTCGGGGCGCCGCGAAGGCGCGGCCGCAGGCACGGGGCTGCTTCGTTCGAAGGCGACTGTGGCCCGAGCCCCGGCGTCCTGTCAACCGCCGGAGCGCTGGCTCAATCCCGCGCCGGGCGGAAGGGGGCGAGCGTCACGGACGGGCTGGAGACAGAGAGAACCTTGAACAGTTCGCCCATCTTGCCTTCGCCGGCGCCGGCCAGCCTGTCGGCAGAAACGGCGATCGCGCGCTGCTCCGGTTCGCTCTTGCCGCTGGCAAGGGCGGCGGCACGCTCGGCAAGGCCAAGGCCGTAGAGGAAATCACCCTGATGCAGGCAGCCATTGATCTGAATGCCCGATCCGCGGGCGATGCGCGCGAGATCCTCGAAATCGACATGGCTGGTGAGGTCCGCCTCGCCGGGATGGGCAAGCGGCGGGTCGTAATCATGGCGCAGCACCGCCTGCAGCGTGTCGCCAAATCCGGTCACCATGTGGCCGTAGTCGATGATCAGAGCCGTACCGCCATGGCGCTTCAGCCGGTCGCAGAGCGCGCTCATCACCGCCTGACGGGCAGGCGCGATCTCGAAGATGGTGCCGTCCCGTTCCTTGGCATGGGAGGAGGGCAGAAGCGCCGGGTCGATGGTGGCGATGCCGACGCCAAAGGTCAGTCGATCATTGGCATCAAGCCCCACCATCCGCTCGCGAAAGCCGGTCGGGGTCTTGATGAACTGGCGGATCGGAATGGCATCGAACAGTTCGTTGGCGGCAATCAGCGTGAAGCCGCCGGGCACATCCTCGAAGGCCGCATGCCAGGTGATCTTGGAGGAATAGGCTTCCAGCGTCACCCGCTGCACGCCGCGCAGACGGTCGCTCGTTTCCACCATGTGGACGTCGAGGTTCTCGTAGAGGCCGGGCGCCAGGCGGCGGATCACCCGCAGCATATCCTGCATCATGGTGCCGCGGCCGGGGCCCACTTCCACGAGGTTGGCCGGCGTCGGGCTGCCATGCTGCTGCCAGGCATGCACCATGAAGATCCCGAGCATCTCGCCGAACAACTGGCTGATTTCGGGAGCCGTGACGAAATCCCCGTTGCGGCCGAAGGGATCGCGCGTGCGGTAGTAGCCATGGTCCGGATCTGCCAGGCACAGCGCGAAATAGTCGGTCACGCTGATCGGCCCGTTCGCCCGGATGAGGTTTTTGATCTTGTCTGCAAGCGGCGTGGTCATGGATGACTCGTCCTCGCGTCAAATGGTGGCGGCAGCGCGGCGGCCGCGCCAGATGGCCCAGAGCCCGATGAACAGCATCGGCAGGGACAGGAGCATTCCCATGGTCAGCCAGCCGAAGGCCAGATAGCCCAGCTGCGCGTCAGGCTCCCGGAAGAATTCCACGAAAATACGCGACAGCGCATAGCCGCAGACGAAAATGCCCGAAACGACACCCGGCTGCCGCAGCGCCTTGCCGCCGTGGGTGGCGATTCTCAGGACGACCCATAGCACGATTCCCTCGAGCGCCGCCTCGTAAAGCTGGCTCGGGTGGCGGGCAAAAGGTCCGCCTGTGGGAAACACGATCGCCCAAGGCACATCCGTGATGCGGCCCCAGAGTTCTCCATTGATGAAATTGGCAATGCGCCCGAAGAACAGGCCGAAGGGGGCGACGGAGGCCACGAGGTCGAACAGGCTCCAGACGCGAATATTGTGGCGCCGGGCAAACAGGATCATGGCAATCGTCGTGCCGGTCAGGCCGCCATGGAAGGACATGCCGCCGTTCCAGATCTCGATGGCGCGGACCGGGTTCTCCATCACGGCCGCAAGGTCATAGAAGAGCACGTAGCCGATGCGCCCGCCGAGCACGATACCGGCGGCGGCCCAGACGAGGAAATCGTCCAGCTTCTCCCGGCTTGTCGGCGGCGTTCCACCGGCCCACAGCTCAGGCCTGGCGATCAGACCGCGGGCATAGAACCAGCCGAGCATGATGCCTGCGACATAGGCGAGGCCATACCAGTGAATCGCAAGAGGCCCGATGGAAACCGCGATCGGATCGATGTTGGGAAATGGCAAGATGGCGAGGAATGATGCTGGTGAATACAAGTTTAACGTACCCTGGCCACGTGCCGCGTTTGCGGCGGAACATGGCGGCAGCCCCTGTTCGGGTCAAGACCCATGTTTTCGGTTTCATGATGATCCTCAAGGAATTGGCGGGAATTTGGGCGCTTCCGGCGATTCTCCTTGCAACGGCCTGCATCAGACCCTACCTCCACGCAGGCAATGAGACCGAACGCCGCCTTGCGGCGCAGCCAACGGGAGATGAGGTCATGTCCACCGGACCGAACCGCATGATGGATGAATTCGCGCGCCTGATGACGGATGCCGCCGGTGCGGCCCAGGGCATGCGCCGCGAAGTGGAGACGGCCTTCCAGGCGCAGGCCGAGCGCTTTCTCAACAGTATGGATCTCGTGCGCCGCGAGGAATTCGATGTCGTGCGCGATATGGCAATCAAGGCGCGCGATGAAAACGATGCGCTGAAGGCACGTCTGGATGCGCTGGAAGCAAAGCTTGCCGGAAACGCCGAGTAATTGCGGCCGTCCAGCCTGAATCATCTTCGACAGTCGAGCGCGGTCTCTGGAAAACGGGGGGCGCGCTTTTTTGTGTCTTGACGCAAGTTTTCACGGTTGTTTGCCCAACAAAATCGCAGCCTGTGGACATAGTCGAAAAACGCTTCATCCAGAGTCGGTTAATCGCTGCGGCTGAGGCCGCGGGCGAAGCGCAAACCTGAGTCGTCCCCGCAAAAACGAAAGCCGGGGGCTGGTACTCGGACTCCGGGCCGATACACTGATTTTAAATGATGATTCGAAACGTCCGATGGGCCGTTCCGCGCAGGATGAATGTGCTGGACTGACCGTCGCGGGGAATCATCGAGGGGTTGGATTTCCGGTCAGTACGCGTGCGTTGGTGTGTTTTTCGTTAACACGAATGTCGCTTCCATTCCGGTTAAGAGGGTGCCGCATGAGCCTCATGGACATACAGATGGAACGCCAGTCGAATCCGGTCGACATGATCGAATTCGTGGCTGCGTCCAATGACTGGACCTTCGAACGGTCCGGCGAGGACGAGATCGCCATGACCGTTGCGGGTCACTGGGCCGATTATCACGTCTCCTTCTCCTGGATGGAGGAGTTCGAGGCGCTGCATCTGGCCTGCGCCTTCGACATCAAGGTGCCCGAACCGCGCGTCAACGAGGTGATCCGCCTGCTCTCCCACGTCAACGGTCAGGTGCTGATGGGGCATTTCGACCTGTGGCGCCAGGAGGATGTGGTGATCTTCCGCCAGTCGCTGCTGCTGGCAGGCGGTGCGGAACCCACCAACCAGCAGGTGGAAGTGCTGCTCTCCAGCGCGCTCGAAGCCTGCGAGACCTATTATCAGGCTTTCCAGTTCGTCGTGTGGTCCGGCATGGAGGCCAAGGCCGCCATGGATGCGGTTCTGTTCGAGACCGTCGGAGAGTGCTGATGTCTGCGACCGTATCCGGGCTTGTGGTGCTGGTCGGTGCCGGCAATATGGGCGGTGCCATGCTGTCGGGCTGGCTGAAAAGCGGGGTGCCGGGATCGTCCATTCTTGTGATTGATCCGTCGCCTTCCGAGGCGATGAAGGAAAGGCTTGCGGCTTCGGGCGTGCGCCACGAAACGGCAGCGCCTTCCGGCGTTGAGGCGGCGATCCTGTTTCTTGCGGTCAAGCCGCAGGTGATGGAGGCGGTTCTGCCGCCGCTGAAGCCTCTGGTGGGGGCCGATACCGTCGTCGTCTCGGTCGCAGCCGGCAAGACGCTCGCCTTCCTTGAAAGCCATCTCGGCGAGGCGGCCATGGTGCGCGCCATGCCGAACACGCCGGCCATGATCGGCCGCGGCGTCACCGGCGCTTATGCCAATGCGCGCGTCGGCGAAGCTGAGCGCGCAAATGTGCACGACCTGCTGAAGGTCAGCGGCCCCGTGGAATGGGTGGCCGCCGAAAGCGATATCGATTCCGTCACGGCGCTGTCCGGCAGCGGTCCCGCCTATGTCTTCTATCTCGTGGAATGCATGGCCGAAGCGGGGCGCAAGCTCGGCCTGCCGGCCGATCTCGCCATGCGGCTGGCGCGCGAAACCGTGGCCGGCGCCGGCGAGCTTCTCTTCCAGTCGAGCGATGAAGCCTCGCGCCTGCGCCAGAACGTCACCTCGCCCGGCGGCACGACGGCGGCTGCGCTGTCGGTGCTGATGGACGAAAAGGGCATGCAGCCGCTGTTCGATGCGGCGCTTGCCGCCGCCCGCAAGCGGGCCGAGGAACTGGGACGCTGAGGGCGGACAGGACGGAAGGGGCAGGCCTGATGGCGGAAGAGATCAGCTGGAACGACTTTGAAAAGGTCGATATCCGTGTCGGGACCATCATAGAGGCCGAACCCTTCCCGGAGGCGCGCAAGCCTGCCTACAAGCTGCGCATCGATTTCGGGCCGGAGATCGGCGTGAAGCGCTCGTCCGCGCAGATCACCGTGCATTACACGCCGGAGTCGCTTGTCGGTCGGCAGGTGCTCGGCGTCGTCAATTTTCCGCCACGCCAGATCGGGCCGGTGCGTTCCGAAGTGCTGACGCTCGGCTTTGCCGACGAGACCGGCGCCATCGTGCTCGCCGGCGTCGAGAGACCTGTCCCCAACGGCATGAAGATGATGTGAGGCGCGGGGCCGGGCTGGATCAGGCCGGCACGCGCACGGTGGCTCGCAGGCCCCCCATCGGGCTGTCACCCAGCGTCACGTTACCGCCATGGGCGCGGGCAATGTCGCGGGCAATCGCAAGGCCAAGGCCGGTGCCGGAGGCATCCAGATTGCGCGCCTCGTCCAGCCGATAGAAGGGTTTGAACACATCCTCGCGTGATGCTTCCGGAATGCCGGGGCCGTCATCATCGAAGGTGAGCGTCAGCCATTTGGCGTTGTGGCGGGCCTCCACATGCAGGCTGTTGGCATAGCGGCGGCTGTTGGACGCCAGATTGCCGACGAGACGCTGGAAGGCGCCGGGGCGCACCGCGATCTTGTCCTCGCCGTCGATGCGGTAGGTCATCGTCTTTCCGTGCAGGGCAAAATCCGCCGTCATCTTCTCCAGCAACTCGCTGAGGCGCATCTCGCCGAAATCCTCGGCAGCCTCGCTGCGGGCAAAGGCAAGATAGCCTTCCAGCATGCTCTGCATGTCATCCACGTCGGTGCCCATGCCGGCCAGGTCGGGGTTGTCGCCGGCGAGCGCCAGTTGCAGCTTGAAGCGGGTCAGAATCGTGCGCAGGTCGTGGCTGATGCCGGTCAGCATGGCGGTGCGCTGTTCGATCTGCCGCTCGATGCGCTCGCGCATCTGGATAAAGGCGATGCCGGCGCGACGGATCTCGTCGGCACCGCGCGGGGAGAAGGGCGCCGGCATCTTCTGGCCCTTGCCGAAGCTTTCGGCCGCATCGGCAAGCGCCAGGATGGGGCGGATCTGGCCGCGCAGGAAAAGAACAGAAATGCCGATCAGCAGCAGCGACGTACCGACCATCCAGACCAGGAAGATATGCGTGTTGGACGCATAGGTCTGGTTGCGCAGGGTGAAGACGCGCAGCACCTTGTTGTCCAGCTGGATGCGGATTTCCACCAGCCGGCTGTCGCCCACCGTGTCGATCCAGTAGGGCAGACGGATCTGCTGGTTGATCTGGTCGGCGAGGATGTCGTCGAGGATCGAGAAGAAGGGTTTCGAGCGCGGCGGCGGCAGCTGCGCATCCGGTTCGATGGAAATGTTGAGCGACAGCTGGTTGCGGGCGATGCGGGTGATTGCGCTGTAATCATCGCTCGGGTCGGGATAGGTGCGGATCAGCTCGATGATGGCGGCAATATCGCGGGTGACGGCCTGTGACAGGCGTTCCGTCACCAGCCGCCAGTGGCGTTCCATGAACACGGCGGCCACCACGCTCTGCAGGAGAAGCATGGGAATGATGACGATCAGAACCGAGCGCATGTAGAGCCCGGTCGGCATGCGCCGCTTCAGCCAGCGGCCGAAGGCGGCCCAGCCTGGCGGCTGCAGCCGCACCGACTGGCAGCGCATGACTGCCAGTCCCTGCCGCAGGCGGGACAGCAAGGTTCCGGCCTGCCGTCTGGCTGTTTCTGCCACGCCCTTCATGCCCGTCCTTCCGGCTTCGTGCTGCCGATCGCCCGTTCGACTGCGGGCATCAGTCTATGCTGAGACGATAGCCCACGCCACGCACCGTCTGCAGGTAAACGGGATTGGCCGGATCGTCCTCGATCTTGCGCCGCAGCCGGTTGATCTGTACGTCGATGGTGCGCTCGCCCACCTCCGCATCGTCGCCGATCAGTTCGTGGCGCGGAATGGTGTCGCCGGCCCGCAGCGCAAACAGCAGCATGATGTCCTGTTCGCGGTCGGTCAGGCGAATGGTTTCGGCGGCGCGGCGCAGTTCCTTGCGCGCAATAGAGAAGGTGAAGGGACCAAACATGATCTGGTCGATCTTCGGCGTGTCCGGATTGGTGTTGCGGCGCAGGATGTTGTTGATGCGCAGCACCAGTTCGCGCGGATCGAAGGGTTTTGGCAGGTAGTCGTCGGCCCCGGCTTCCAGGCCCTCGATGCGGGCATCCGCTTCGGCGCGGGCGGTCAGCAGGATGATCGGGATACGGCGCTTGTCGCGCAGCGACTGGGTGAGTGAAAGGCCGGTTTCGCCGGGCATCATCACGTCGAGGATGATCAGGTCGAAATCCAGCCCCTCCAGCTTGCGCCGCGCCTCGGCCGCATCGCCGGCGATCGTGACGCGAAAGCCCTGCTCGCTGAGATAGCGGCGCAGAAGCGCGCGGATGCGCGTGTCGTCGTCCACCACCAGAAGATGGGCGGCATCATCGGACAGCGAAACCGGATTGTTCCCCATGGTCAGTCCACCTCTTCTTCGGGGGGCTCGAGCCCCTCGGCGCGTCCCCGCATGGCCCGCAGGAAGGCCACCACCCCGTCGCGCTGCTCCGGCGTCAGCGCCTGCATGGCTTTCGATATGCGATCCGATTGCGGCTCCGACAGGGCAAGCGCCAGTTCGCGTCCGGCCAGCGTCGGATAGAGACGGCGCTGGCGGCGATCCTTGGCGCCGGCCATCTGGCGGATATAACCGCTGTCGATCAGCTGCTTCAGCACCCGGGCGAGGCTCTGCTTGGTGATCTGCAGCGTGTCGAGAAGATCGGTCACCATCATGCCGGGTTGCCGGCAGACGAAATAGACGACCCGGTGATGGGCCCGCCCCATGCCGATCTTGGCGAGGATGGCGTCCGGATCCGAGATGAAATCGCGATAGGCGAAGAAGAAGAGTTCGATCGTTTCGAAGTCGATCTTGCCTTCATCGACGGCAGGCATCGGCGGCAGCGTCTTCCTGACGGCTTTGGCGGTCGATCCCGAGGGCACCAGTCATTCCTTTCGAGCCTTCGCGCTGCCCGCCGTCCGGAGCCGGAGCGGGCGCGCCGTCCGGCCGGCTGAGGGGTCCGAACGACAGTTTTCACGAAGTCACTGATAAAGCGTGAAGCGGGCCAACAATCAACCGGATTGTGAGGCTGCTCTGCTCTCGTCCCCTGCCACTCCCGATTTTCTGTCGCGCTTGCTGAGGATCCCTGGGGCATGGCTGTTGCCGTCCTGCCGCAATCGCCGCTCCGGCTGCGGGATCTGCGGAACCTTTCCCGCGCCAGCCCGTTGCGAGGGCAACAAAACAGGAGAGATAACATGAGCTTGGCAACGCCCGCCAAACTGGCGCCGGCGCAGGCTGACCTGCCCGCATCCGGCCCTTCCCATTCCCTGCGCCCCCTTCTGGTGGCCGTTCTTGCCGCGAAGCTTGCAGTCGCGGCCGTGCTCGTGGGGTGTGCCGCCATGGCGCCGACGGTGGCGGCGGACGGGGGCTACTTCGTCTCCGACTGATTTTTTGCTGCGATGCCGCAGCGGGGACGCTATAGGAAGATCTTTCCTGTCATCACGCGAGGCATCATGGGTCAGCTCCAAGCGGGTATCATTCCAGTCACACCCTTCCAGCAGAATTGCGCAGTGCTGTTCGACAGCGACACCAAGGAAGGCGTCGTCGTTGATCCCGGCGGGGATGTGGACCGCATCGTCGCGGTCGTGCGCGAACAGGGCCTGACGATCAGGGAGATCTGGATCACGCATGGTCACATCGACCATGCCGGCGGCGCAGACGAGCTGCGCGAGGTGCTGGGTGCACCGGTCATCGGACCCAACGAGGCCGACAAGCCGCTTCTCGACATCCTCGATACGCGCGCCGCCGCCCTTGGCTTCGACGTGCCGGCCCGCAAGCTGACCCCCGATCGCTGGTTGAACGATGGCGACGTCGTTTCCTTCGGGGAGCATCGTTTCGAGGTACTGCATTGCCCGGGACATGCGCCCGGCCACGTGATCTTCTTCAACCGCGACATGCGCTTCATCATCATGGGCGACGTTCTGTTCAACGGTTCGATCGGCCGCACCGATCTGCCCGGCGGCAATCACCAGCAGCTGCTCGACAGCATTCGCGACAAGGTTCTCCCGCTCGGCGATGATGTCGGGTTCCTGTGTGGTCATGGTCCGGGCAGCCGCCTCGGTGACGAGCGCCGCGATAACCAGTTCCTGCGCGGTATGTGAGCACGCGCGACCGCACCCGGTGTCCCTGCTTCGGCGGCTGCAGGGATGCGCCGATGCGGGGTGCGGGCACAAAAAAACCCGGCATCACTGCCGGGCTTCAACTCGAAATGAAAGCGGTGATCAGGCTCAGCCGGCGATCTGCAGATTGACTGCCTTGGGGCCCTTGCCGCGACGATCCGGTTCCGTGTCGAAGCTTACTTTCTGGTTTTCAGTCAGGCCGGACAGGCCGGAAGCCTGGACGGCGGAGATGTGAACGAAGATATCGGCTCCGCCCTTGTCGGGCTTGATAAAGCCGAAGCCTTTGTCCGTGTTGAAGAATTTTACAGTGCCAGTTTCGGCCATGCATCAGGTCCTTTTTCCTCTGTCCGTGTTCAGCGGCGGACAGCATCACGATATTGCCCACAAGGGGCAGGCGGCAGGCATTTCGAAAATGGAGGAAAGGGGCCCGTGTTACCGCAGGGAAAGAGATCAGGACTTGACATCATCCTTACCGCATCCCCCGCCCGGAAGTTTTGGCGCTTCCGGATCGCTTCATTATAGCTTTTCCCATGCTCGCAAATTGCCCGAACAGCCACAGAGTGCTGCGTTTATCGTAAATTGGCAAGAAAAAGTTTTCTGACGCGAATACGCAACACCGCACTGCGCTTTATCCACCCTCAAAAGGTGCGGGTTTTGCGCGAGGTGGCCTGAAGTTGCTGTTTTCTTGGGCAGTCAAGGGCGGGATGAAAGGCAAGAAAACGCCTTTTCCGCCCGTTCGTCAATCCGCCAAACGCGGGCTGCTTCGCCGTTTCAGAAGTTCCGGCACCAGTTCCACCACCAGCATGGCGGCAAAGATCAGCGCGCAGCCGGCATAGCCGGAGGCCGGCAGCGTCTCGCCGAGCAGCAACGCGCCGAAGAAGGCGCCGAACAGGGCCTCGGACGAGAGAAAGATCGCGGCCTGAGGCGCGGTGGTGTAACGCTGGCCGATGACCTGCAGCACGAAGGCAAGACCGGAAGAGACAAGTCCCACATACAGGATTTCCGCCAGCGATCCCTGGACGGCCGCAAGCGTGAGCGGTTCGAAGGCAAGACCGAGCGCGATTGCGAGGATCGCGCAGGTGGCGAACTGCGTGGCCGACAGCGCCAGTGGCCGCCCGGAGCCGCCGACGAAATGGCCCGCGAGCACGATCTGCAGCGCCCAGAAGACAGCACAGAGAATGCTCCAGAGATCGCCTGTGGAGATGGCCTGCAGATTGCCGCCGCTCAGCAGGAAGATGCCGACAAGGGCCATCAGTGCGACCGGCCAGATGATCCAGTGCGGAAAGCGCTGGAACAGCAGGATGGAAATGACCGGCACGAAGACGACGTAAAGCCCCGTCAGGAAGCTGGAATTGGTCACCGTCGTGGTAACGAGGCCGATCTGCTGGGTGATGGCGCCACCGAACAGGGCCGTGCCGACGAGCACGAAGCTGCCCATCTGGCGCATTGTCGGCTTCGAGCCGATCCGCTTCTGCTCGGCAAGCGCAAAGGGAAGCACGGCCAGGGCCGCGATGGCAAAGCGCAGGCCGACAAACCAGAAGGGGCCGATCTTGTCCATGGCGACCGACTGGGCAACGAATCCGCCACCCCAGATGGCGGCCGCCAGAAGAAGAACGAGATTCGCCTGCATGCGTGTCATGGGATCGGTCCTGAAGGGGAGGGCGGTCAGGTGGCCGCGTGCGGGCCTTGCAGGCGCTCCCTAACAGGGGGAGGTCATGGCTTCAAGGGCAAAGCCGTCCGGTCCAGTCGGGTAGAGGGGCGGACAACCGTCGAGCCGGTGGTTGCCTGCCGCAGAAGCAGGGTCAGAAGCGGCTGATGCGCGTGTCTTCCGTCTTGCGTTGCGTTTTCGACGGCAGGTCGCGGAAGCTGAGGCGCCACAGGCCGGCGGCGGCCATCGTGAAGATGAGGGTCAATGCGCCGAACAGAACGCGCTGGTCACCGGACGAGGCGGGGCTGAACAGAAGCTGTGGTACCACCACTTCGGAAAACGTCGGCAGTTCGCCTGCCTGTGCCCTTTCCACCAGTGCCAGCATCATCACCACGCAGGCCGCAAGGGCTGCAGCGGCAATCCAGATGCTGCTGCCCAGTCTGCGAAGCCGAAGCCGGGTGGTGGCCTCCTCGTCATCCAGAAACATGGCGTCATCCTTCACGTGCTCGATCAATGACGGTCAAAAGACCCTGTGAAAGCGACGCGAGAAGGACGGGATTGGGGCAGGCACAGACATTTATTGTGGCAGAATCAAGGCGTTAACGATTTGGATACCATGAATGAGGGGACAGGTACGCCAAGTGCAGGATAAGAAAGCACTTTGTCTGAGCCGGTTTTACGGCAAGAAAGACCGCGCTGGCGGTCGTTTCGGCCTTGAAACAGGCCATTTTCTTCGACATAGAACCCTGCGGCAGGACCGAACCGGCCTGCCGTTTTCAACAGCTTCAGGATCCCAACATCATGGCCTTTCTTGCCGATGCACTTTCCCGCGTAAAGCCGTCCGCCACCATTGCCGTTTCGCAGAAAGCCCGGGAGCTGAAAGCCAAGGGCCGTGACGTGATCGGGCTGGGTGCTGGCGAGCCGGATTTCGATACGCCGGACAATGTCAAACAGGCAGCCATCGATGCGATCAATCGCGGCGAGACGAAGTACACGCCGGTTTCCGGCATTCCGCAGCTGCGCGAGGCAATTGCTGCCAAGTTCAAGCGCGAGAACGGTCTCGACTATACGCCAGCGCAGACGATTGTCGGCACGGGCGGCAAGCAGATCCTGTTCAACGCCTTCATGGCGACGCTGAATGCCGGCGACGAAGTCATCATCCCGGCACCCTACTGGGTGTCCTATCCGGAAATGGTGGCGCTGTGCGGCGGCACGCCGGTGATCGTTTCCACGACGCAGGAGAACAACTTCAAGCTCCAGGCGGCCGAACTGGAAAAGGCGATCACCCCGAAGACCAAGTGGTTTGTGTTCAACTCGCCGTCCAACCCGTCGGGCGCTGCCTACAGCCACGACGAGCTGAAGGCGCTCACCGATGTTCTCGTCAAGTATCCGCATGTCTGGGTGCTGACGGACGACATGTACGAGCACCTGACCTTTGGCGACTTCAAGTTCGTGACCCCGGTGGAAGTGGAGCCGAAGCTCTATGACCGCACGCTGACCATGAACGGCGTTTCCAAGGCCTATGCGATGACCGGCTGGCGTATCGGCTATGCGGCAGGCCCGCTGGAACTGATCAAGGCCATGGACATGATCCAGGGCCAGCAGACGTCTGGTGCCGCGTCGATTGCCCAGTGGGCGGCCGTCGAGGCGCTGAACGGCCCTCAGGATTTCGTGGCGAAGAACAAGAAGATCTTCGAAGGTCGCCGCGATCTCGTCGTGTCCATGCTGAACCAGGCCAAGGGCATTTCCTGCCCGAACCCGGAAGGCGCCTTCTACGTCTACCCGTCCTGCGCCGGTCTGATCGGCAAGACGGCGCCGTCGGGCAAGCTTATCGAGACGGACGAGGATTTTGTCACCGAGCTTCTGGAAACGGAAGGTGTCGCCGTGGTGCATGGTTCGGCCTTCGGTCTCGGCCCCAACTTCCGCATCTCCTACGCCACATCGGAGGAGCTTCTGGAAGAAGCCTGCCGCCGCATCCAGCGTTTCTGCAACAACTGCAAGTAAGGCCTTGTTTTAACGGGTCTTGTGGGGCTCGCCGAAAGGCGGGCCCTTTTTGCATTCACTCGGAAAACCGCTCGCGATAGGCCTTCGGGCTGACGCGGATCTGCCGCAGGAAGACGCGTCGCATCGTCTCCTCCGCACCGAAACCGCAGCGGGCTGCGACGCGCGCCACGCTGACGCCCTGTTCCAGAAGCCGCCTGGCCGTTTCGAACCGCAGATCCTCCACCGCGCGGGCCGGCGTGCGCCCGGTCGCCTGCCGGTAATGGCGCGAAAAACTGCGCTCGCTCATCGCCATTCGCTCGGCGAGCACCGCAAGGGAGAGCGGGCGGTTGAGGTTCTCGACGATCCAGGCATGCAGCACATCGAACCGGCCTCCCGCATCCTGCAGGCGAAGGGCGGCACTGAACTGCGCCTGTCCGCCCGGACGCTTCATGAACACCACGAGCTGCCGGGCAATGGCAAGCGCGGTTTCGTGTCCAAGATCGTCCTCCACCAGGGCCAGCGCCAGGTCGATGCCCGCAGTGATGCCGGCCGAGGTCCAGATCGATCCGTCGCGGATGAAGATCGGATCGGTTTCCAGCCGAACCTCCGGAAAGCAGGCGGCAAATTCAGCGGCACGCTGCCAGTGGGTGGCGGCGCGCCGTCCCTTGAGAAGCCCCGCGGTGGCGAGCAGGAAGGCGCCGCTGCAGACGGACGCCGTGCGCCTTGCCCGTCGCGACCGCGCGCGGATCCAGGTGATCAGGTCCGCATCACCCATGGCCTGATTGACGCCGTAGCCGCCAGAGACGATCAGCGTGTGCAGCGCCCCATTGGTATCCGGCAGGGGAAGCGTAACGATCTGCATCCCCGATGACGTAGAGACCGGCTGTTCGCGCGCCACCACGAGGATCTCGTAGGGCGCTGGCACGCCTCGAATGCGGGCCAGATCGTTTGCTGTCGCAAAGACCTGCAGCGGCCCGGTGATGTCCAGGACCTGGCTTTTGTCGAAGGCTAGGATCTCGATACGCAGGGTCATGGCGGAAATGGAGGGATGTTTGGCAAACGCGCCACACTATTGGCCTCTATGCTTTTGGGGTCAACAGGAGTTCGATCATGGCGATTTCCATCGGCTTTCTCATCTTTCCGCAGATCCAGCAACTGGACCTGACGGGTCCTTATGAAGTGTTCACCGCCGCGGCCGGCACCCGTGTCGATCTCGTCTGGAAGACGCGCGAACCGGTGATCTCTTCCACCGGCCTCGCCTTCCAGCCGAACGCCACCTTCGCCGACAGTCCGCAGCATGATGTCTTCTGCATTCCGGGCGGTGCCGGCGTAAACGCGCTGCTGGAGGATGAGGCCGTGCTGGACTTCGTGCGCCGGCAGGCGGCGGGCGCCCGTCTCGTCACGTCGGTCTGCACCGGTTCGCTGGTGCTTGGTGCAGCCGGCCTGCTGCAGGGGCGAAAGGCCGCCACCCATTGGTATGCGATGGATTTTCTGCAAGCCTTCGGGACCGAGCCGGTCGCCGAACGTGTCGTGCGGGATGGCAATCTCATCACCGCCGGCGGCATCACCTCCGGCATCGATTTCGGCCTTGCGGTGATTGCCGAACTGCTGGGAGCTGAGGAGGCCGAAACGGTGCAGCTTGCGCTGGAATATGCGCCGGCACCGCCGTTTTCGTCGGGAACGCCGGATGCTGCGTCCGCAACGGTGCTGGCTGCAGCCCGGCAAAGGCTTTCCGGATCGCGGCAGCAGCGGGAGGCCATCCTGGCGCGCATGGCCTCCTGAGGCGCATGGCGATCAGGCCTTGGTCAGCCGGATGATGGTCGAGCTTCCACCGCCGCGCTGCTCGGTGACGGCATAGACCGCGCCATCCGGCCCCACCTTCACGTCGCGGATGCGGGCGTTGAGCGGCACGCGTTCCTCGTACGTCACGCGGTCATTCTCCATATGCAGCACGACGACGCCCTGGGAGACGAGCCCGCCGACGAGGAAGGCGCCCTTCCATTCCGGAATGGCGTTGCCGTCGTAATAGGCCATGCCGGAGGGGGCGATCACCGGATCCCAGTAGTAGACGGGCTGTTCTGTGTTTGCCATGCGCGTGATGCCCTTGCCGACGGGATCGCCGCTGTATTCCACGCCATAGGTCACCTCCGGCCAGCCGTAGTTCTTGCCGGCCTCGGGGCGGTTCAGCTCGTCACCGCCGCGCGGGCCGTGCTCCACTGTCCACAACCGGCCCCGGCCATCGATGGTGGCGGATTGCAGGTTGCGGTGGCCGAGCGACCAGATTTCCGGCTGGGCATCGCTGCGGCCGATAAAGGGATTGCCTGCCATCGGCTTGCCGTCCGCGGTGATGCGGAAGATCTTGCCGAGGCCGCTCTTCAGATCCTGCGCCTGCACGCGGGGTTCGCGGTCGGATCGCTCGCCGACGGTGACGTACAGCGCGCCATCCGGCCCGAAGGCGAGGCGCGAGCCGAAATGCTTGTTGCCGTCATAACTCGGCATCTGACGGAAGATCACCTTGACGTCGGTCAGTCTTCCGCCGCCTTGTGCATCAGGGACCAGCCGCGCGGAGGCCACCGAGGTCCCGTTGCCGTCTTCCCGCTGTTCGGAGAAGGAAAAGAAGATGCGGCCCGACTGGCGGTAATCCGGCGCCAGCGCTATGTCCAGCAGCCCGCCCTGACCGCTTGCCAGCACCTTCGGCACACCCGCAATCGCGGGGCCCGGCTTTCCATCAGGGGACAGGATGTGCATGGCGCCCTGCTTGGCCGTCACCAGCATGCGGCCATCCGGCAGGAATTCCAGTGACCAGAGATGCGGCAGGCGTTCCGCCACCGTCTCGGCCCTGATCTTCGGCATCTGCGGCGGTTGCGGCGCGCGGGTCTGGCCGGAAAAGGCCGGCTGCTGGTCCGGCGCGTTCGGCGGTTTGCGTTCGGCAGGAGGGCCGGCCTCTTGTGCAAGGGCCGACGCGGCGAGGGCTGCGGCAAGCAGAGAACTGGCAAGGGCAAGGGGCAGGCGCGTCATGATTATCTCCCGGTCAGTGGCGAACTCGTCCCGGAGTTCGGCTCCCATGTTGCAACCCGTCCAAGGCGGCGGATCTGCAGGAGATGTAGGGTCGCCTGCGCCACACGCCCGTCGTGCCGCCGTTCAAGTTTGCTTTATCGGCGGGTGATCGCCGCTTCTGTCCACCGCAGGGCCGGTCAGAGGCCGATCATGGTCAGCATCAGGAAGGTGGCGAACAGCACGAAATGCGTCATGCCCTCGATCGCATTGGTTTCGCCGTCGTTGAGGTTGATGGCGGCGGCAATCAGCGTGATCGCCACCATCACCGTCTGCACCGGCGTCATGGCCATCACGAAGGGCTGGCCGGTATAGAGCGCGATCGCCTCCATCACCGGTACCGTCAGGATGACGGTCGAAAGCGAGGCGCCCATGGCGATGTTGACGACCGACTGCATGCGGTTGCGCAGCGCTGCCCTCAGTGCGGTCAGGATTTCCGGCGCTGCGGAAATCGCCGCGACGATGACGGCCATCAGCGCCGGCGGCGCACCGCTTCCCTTCAGTCCCGCATTGATGAAGGCGGACATGAATTCCGCCAGCACGCCGATCAGCACGACGCCGATCAGGATGATGGCGATGGCGGCGGTGGTGGAGCCTTCTCCGGTCCCCCCGGTGGCGGGCTTTGCGGCTGTTGCCTGCGGTTTCGGCCGCGGATAGCTGTAGGAGAAGAAATAGCTGTGCGGCCCCACCTGCATGCGCAGGAAGAGGCCATAGAGCGCGATCATCGCGACGATGGTGAAGGCGGAGTAATAGTGCCAGCGATCGCTCGGCACGAATTCCGGCACCACCATGGAAATGCCCATGGCCGTCAGGATCATCACGCCATAGGTCTTGCCGGAATTGTCGTTGTAGGGTTGTTCTCCGTGCCGCAGGCCGCCGAGCAGCGCGGCAAGACCAAGAATGCCGTTAATGTCGAGCATGACGGCGGAATAGATCGTGTCGCGCACCAGCGTCGGGGATTCGCTGTCATTCATCAGGATGGCGAGGATCAGCACCTCGACGGCCACGGCCGACAGCGTGAGGATCATGGTGCCATAGGGGTCGCCGACCTTGTGTGCCAGCACTTCCGCATGATGCGCCACCCGCGTGGAGGTGAGCACGATGACGACAATCAGCAGGGCGGCGCCGCCGAGCGCTGCCAGCTTGCCTGCCTCTAGGATCGCGTGCTCGGTGAAGAGAGTGAGCACGGCCAGCAGAAGTGCGACCAGAAGAAACTTTTCTCGGCTGAGGAGTGATGGCATGCTCTGAAACGGCTCCTGCTTGTGTGGGAGCAATCTATGGCGATGCCCGGAGCGATCAAGCCGGCATCCGGCCTGTTCCTGCGTCACGCCGCTGCCGCCGAACCGTTTCCGTTGCCTCTGCCGACAGGACTGCCGACGGAACCGAAGCCCGTGGTTTCGAATTCCGTCCGTGGATCAATGGATAACTGAAGGACAGACAGGAGGAAAACCATGACCAAGGTGATCTACAAGGTGGTGCAGCATGATGGCGGCTGGGCCTACCGGATGGGCGATGTCTATTCCGAAACCTTCCCGAGCCATCGCGATGCGCTGGCGGCGGCCCGTATTGTTGCTGCCGAACAGCAGGTGGGCGGCGATCCCGAGGAAATCAGCTGGCAGGATGCGGACGGCAACTGGCACGTGGAATACAGCGATGGCGGCGACCGCCCCGAGGCAGAGGTCGACGACGCGGATTATGCGGCGCGCGCCGTGCGTCACTGAAAGATCCCGGCCTCGCCGCATCCAGCCGCAAGCGACCGTCCCCGTTCCCTCAGGGTAACGGGGCGGCTTCGTCCATGGCTGCGATCGGTTGTTCGCTGACGGTGGAAGGGACCGGCTTCGGCGCCTTGCCGAGGATCTGGCGTGCACCCTTTTTCGAGAATGGCTGCACCAGCTGGCCGATGAAATGCGGCGACACGCGCCCGGTGATACCGATATCGGTCGAGGGTTCGCGGGGCGGGTTGAAATAGGTGCCGAAGATCTGGTCCCAGAGCACGAGGTTTTCGCCGTAATTGGTGTTGCCCTCGGCAATCACCTTGGAATGGTGCCAGCGGTGCAGGCGCGGCGTGCTGAAGATGTAATCGAGAAGGCCGGTGTTGACCGCGATGTTGCAGTGGGTGAGCAGGCCGACAAAGGCCGTCACCGCGCCGATCCACAGGAAGACTGGCAGCGGCGCGCCGATCAGATAGAGCGGGATCTGGCTGAGCGCGATCTTGAATCCGGAATCGATGAAGTGGAAACGCCCGGTATTGACCACCCAAAGCCGGCTGACACTGTGATGCAGCGCGTGGAAGCGCCAGAGGAACAGGTTTTCATGAGCAATGCGGTGGGCGGCATAAAGGCCGAACTCGGCGACGATCAGTCCGAGCACGACCTGCAGCACCATCGGCGCATGCTGGGGCCACAGATCGAACTGCGGCTCGGTCAGCGGCTGCACGATGCTGGCTATACCCATCGGCAGCGAGGCGCCGATCGCAGCAAACACCTGCACCGCCCCCTTGCTCAGCAGCGTATGGGCGACATTGTTGAAGGTTTCGCCATCGGCCTGCAGCCATTCGTTCTCGTAGGGCATCAGGCGTTCAGCAAGCGCAATCAGCGCCACCACCGAGAGATAGACCACATTGAACCAGAAGAGCGGGCTGGAGGACTGGAACGCGAAATAGGTGCCGATCAGACCGCCGGCCAGGAAAGCCGGCCAAAAGGCACGGGCAGCGAAAGCATGAATCACGAGACGCCTCGATCCGGCTGTTGCCAATGCCGCCTGTATAGCCGCGGCGGGCGGGCGTCGTCTACCGGCTTGAGGGGGGCGAGACATAGTCCTGCAACCCTTCGACAAGGGCATCGAATGTGGCGCGGCAGCGTGGCGACGTCTTCAGGTCTTCGTGCATGGCCACCCAACTGGGGAGCGGATAGCGGACCTCTGGCAAGACACGCTGCAGCCGGGGCTCGCGTTCCGCCAGCCGTGTCTGACAAAAGCCGATGCCAGCGCCAGCACGGATGGCGGCAAGCTGGGCCAGATTGTTGTCGGTGCGGTAATGCCAGCCGATTTCCTCCACGGTGGAAAAGCCGGGATTAAGGCGCCGCATTTCGGCCGCCGCCATGCGCACGAAGGCCGTCTGCCGGTCGAACCCGATCATGCGGTGGAGGGAAAGGTCGGCAAACGTTTCCGGCGTTCCCGCCTGCGTCAGGTAGTCGGGATGCGCGTAAAGACCGAGTTCGATCTCGCCGATGGAGCGCACCACCAGTGCATCCTGCACGGGCCGTGTCATGCGCACGGCCACATCCGCCTCCCGATGCAGAAGGTCCTCGACCTGATCGGAGAGCGACAATTCCACCACCAGACCGGGATGGGCGGCCTGCAGGCGGACCAGGATCGGCGGAAGCACCTCCACCCCGATGACATCGCTTGCCGTGATACGCACCACCCCTTCCACGCGCTCCGTGGCGCCGGAGACCTGTCGCAGAAGAGCGGCGGCGGTCGTTGCGAGACTTTCCGCGTAGGGGCGGATTTCAAGCGCCGCATCCGTCGGCATCAGCCCATGCGGGGAGCGGGTAAACAGCGTGCGGCGCAGCAGCCGTTCCAGTTCATCCACGTGGCGGCCGGCCGTCGGCTGGGTCAGCCCCAGGTCCCGCGCGGCGCCCGACAGCGAGCCTGTGCGGCAGACGGCAAGAAAGGTGCGGTAGAGGCTCCAGTCGGGGTCATTCATTTTTGAATGATTGCTCCACATGTTTCGGCAATTTTGTATAGCGCCGTTTGCGCGGATACTCCAGCCATCGAAACACAAGGCACAAGACAAGGAGTTGCCGCCATGCAGAACCAGATCGCATTGTCCCAGACCGAACAGCCGCTGGCACTGGTGCTCGGCGCCACCGGCGGCATTGGTGGCGCGGTGGCCCGCCGTCTGCTGCAGGAGGGCTGGCGCATCCGCGCCCTGAACCGCAAGGCGGCGGAGGTTGCAGCCAGGGAACCCGCCTTCGACTGGAGACAGGGTGACGCCATGGATGCCGAAGCGGTGCGCTCTGCCGCGCAGGGCGCGCGCCTCATCGTTCATGCGGTCAATCCGCCCGGCTACCGCGACTGGGACAAGCTGGTGATGCCGATGCTGGAGAATACGATTGCCGCCGCTCGTGAAAACGGGGCGCGCATCCTGCTGCCCGGCACCGTCTACAATTATGGTCCCGACAGTTTTCCGCTGATTGCGGAAACAAGCCCGCAGAAGCCGCTGACGCGAAAGGGCACCATCCGTGTGCAGATGGAGCAGCGGCTGCAGGTTGCTGCGAAAGAGGGCGTGCCGGTGCTGATCGTTCGTGCCGGCGATTTCTTCGGCCCCGGGTCTGCCAACAGCTGGTTTGCGCAAGGCGTGGTCAAGCCGGGAAAGCCGCTGCGCTCGGTCGGCTTCGTTGCCCGCCCCGGCATCGGCCACCAGTGGGCCTATCTGCCCGATGTCGCCGAAACCATGGTGCGTCTGCTGTCGATGCCGGACCGGCTCGGTTCCTTCGAGACCTTCCACATGGACGGGGTGTGGGATCACAGCGGCGTGCAGATGGCCGAGGCCATCGAGCGGGTTGTCGGCCATCCGCTCTCGCATCGGCGCTTCCCCTGGTGGGCGGTGGTGCTGGCCAGCCCCTTCGTGCCGCTGTTCCGCGAGGTGCTGGAAATGCGCTATCTCTGGCAACGCCCGGTGCGGCTTTCCAATGCAAAGCTGCGTGCCTTTCTCGGGGCCGAGCCGCAGACTCCGCTCGATGATGCCCTTCGCACCACCCTGCGCGACCTTGGATGCCTTCCGGATGAGACCCATGGCAGGGCCGAGGGCCGGACGCGTGCGGGCAAGCCCGTTGCCGGCCCGGTCTGAGGGCCGCCGGTTCCCGAAACATGAAGAGGCCCGCCTTGAGGGCGGGCCTCCGTGAGACAAATGTCAGGTCGGGTTTATTCGGCGGCGTCGAGTGCCGGATAATCCGTATAGCCTTCCGCGCCACCGCCATAGAGGGTCTGCGGATTGATGGTGTTCCAGGCCGCGCCATCGCGGATGCGGCGCACCAGATCCGGATTGGCGATAAACGGCTTGCCGAAGGAGACGAGGTCCGCCTTGCCGCTGGCCACGGCTTCGGCAGCACTCTCCGCCGTATAGCCGTTGTTCAACATCCAGGCGCCCCTGCCGCCGGCCGCAACATAGGCCTGCTTGAAGGCGTGGTAATCGAAGCGTGTGCCTTCGTACTGATGATCACGGGGACCGCCGGTGGCGCCCTCGATGACATGGATGAAGGCGAGGTTGCGGGTGGCGAGTGCTTCCACAACCGCATTGAACACGGCCTGCGGATTGCTGTCGCTGACATCATTGGCAGGCGTGGTGGGCGACAGGCGGATGCCCGTCCTGCCGGCGCCGATTTCCTGTGCGACGGCATCGACCACTTCGAGCGTCAGGCGGATGCGGTTCTCGATCGAGCCGCCATAGGCATCCTCGCGCTTGTTGGCGCCATCCTTCATGAACTGGTCGAGCAGATAGCCGTTGGCGGCGTGGATCTCGACGCCGTCAAAGCCGGCATCCACGGCACCGCGTGCAGCCTTGCGAAAATCCTCGACGATGCCCGGCAGTTCGGCAAGCTCCAGCGCCCGCGGCGTGGAGGTTTCGGCAAACCCGCCGGTGCCGTCTGCATTGATGATATAGGTCTTGGACTTGGCGGCAATCGCTGACGGGGCCACCGGCGCCTGGCCGTTCGGCTGCAGCGAGACATGCGAGACGCGGCCGACATGCCAGAGCTGGGCGACGATCCTGCCGCCGCGCGCATGCACGGTATCGGTGATCTTCTTCCAGCCCGCCAGCGCTTCCGGCAGATAGAGGCCGGGCACATCGGCATAACCCTGGCCCTGCTGCGTGATGGCGGTGCCTTCCGAGACGATCAGTCCTGCCGTGGCGCGCTGGTCGTAATAGACGACGTTGAGGTCGTTCGGGATCGCCTTCGGCGAGCGGTTGCGGGTGAGCGGGGCCATGACCACGCGATTTTTCAGCGAAAGATCGCCAAATGTGACCTCATCGAACAATGTCGGCATGGGATATCCTCTTTCTGGATGTCTTGGGAGTGAATGGGGAGTGAATGGGGAGGGGCGGGAGGACGGGTGAGGCAATGAAGCGCTCAGAGCGTCTCTCCCAAATGGGTCAGAAACTGGCGGATCATCTCCTCGTCACGCTGGTAGAAGGTCCACTGTCCGACCTTGGTGGTCTTGACCAGCCCTGCCTTTTCCAGCGTCGACAGATGCGCAGACACCGTCGACTGGGAGAGACCGCAGCGCTTCTCGAACTGGTTGGCGCAGATCCCCATGTCGAGCGGGTGCGCCTGGGAGGAAAAGTGGGCCTCGGGCTGCCGCATCCATTCGAGGAATTCCACGCGCGCCGGATGCGAGAGGGCTTTCAGGATTTCGGTCTTGTCCATGCTGCGATCCTTCGGAAACGGTCTTAAATCGCTTCTGAACGATATATGGATCGCGTTTTTCCGATTTAAAGGGGGTCGTGCTGCTAAGCAAAAAAAAGGCCCCGGAATGCCCGAGGCCTGAAGTGTGAAGGTTAAAAAACCTCCAGAGGGGAACAGCCGGCGCAGGGCAACGAGGGGATGTCGCCAGGACGCACCAGCTACCTTCAATATGGGTGGGATCATCTCGCGCGACAAGAGGCGCAGGCGGTTCTCTCAACGAATTTTGGGAGTTACGGGCAACAGGCCGTTAAAAAAAGAGGGCCACCGGATTGCTCCAGGGCCCTTATAAGTGTGAAGGTCAAAAAACCTCCAGAGGGGAACAGCTGCTGCGGTGGAACTGGGAGGAAAAGCCACCATGTGCATCAGCTGTGTGCGATATGGTGCTTTCTTGTGCAGTGAACAATGCATTTTTGTGCAACGCAGCCATGCGGATCGCGCAATGCTATGCGAAATAACTTTCTGCCGCTGCCCATCATGCAGGCCAAGCCCCCGAATTCGTTGACAAAACGCAGGTCTCACGGGCAGCGTAGGGTCGCTCAGAAATTCCAGTTGCGCGCCTTGGCCACGATGAAGTCGCGGAAAACCTTCAGCTTGGCTGCATTCTTCATCTCGTCCGGATAGCAGAAATAGGTATCGAAGGACGGAATGTCGGCATTGATGGCCAGCTGAATCAGCCCTGGATCGCGCCCGACGATGTAATCCGGCAGCACGGCGATGCCGATTCCGAGCAGGCAGGCCCGTTTGATCGAGGTCTGGCTGTTGATCTGCAGGTGCGGCAGGCGCGGATTATCGGAATTGCGCCCGGCATATTCCAGCCAGTTGACGTCGAGCAGATAGTTCGGCGCCGGCTCGCCGAAGGTGATGATGCGGTGGTTGTCGAGATCCTCGATCGTCTGCGGCTCGCCGAAGCGGTTGATGTAGGAGGGCGCCGCGTAGACGTGCATGTGCACGGTAAACAGCTTGCGCTGGATGAGGTCCGATTGCTGCGGCTGGCGCAGGCGGATCGCGCAATCCGCATGGCGCATGTTCACGTCCAGCTCCTCGTTGTCGAGGATCAGCTGGATCGACATTTCCGGATAGAGCTGCAGGAACTCCTGCACCTTGTCGGTCAGCCAGCCCTGGCCGAGACCGACCGTGGTGGTGACGCGCAGCTTGCCGCTCGGCTTCTCCGTCGTCTCCGTCAGCTGCACCTTGACGCTTTCGAGCTTCAGCAGCACGTCATGGGCGGTGCGATAGAGAAGCTCGCCCTGTTCCGTCAGGATGAGGCCGCGCGCATGGCGATGGAAGAGCTTGACGCCCACATCCTGTTCCAGCGCGCTGACCTGACGGCTGATGGCCGACTGGGACAGGTGGAGCTTGTCGGCTGCGTGGGTAAACGAGCCGGCCTCCGCCGCCGCGTGAAAAATGCGCAATTTGTCCCAGTCGAGTGGCACGCCCATTGTTACTCCGCTGCTTCGGCCACGGGCTGGATGCCCGCGAGATAGCGTTCCGCTTCAAGCGCTGCCATGCAGCCCATGCCGGCCGCGGTGATGGCCTGGCGGAAGGTGTCGTCGGTCACGTCGCCGGCGGCAAACACGCCGGGAATGTTCGTCGCCGTCGAATCCGGCGCCGTCCACATATAGCCATTGTCCTTCAGCCGGACCTGTCCCTTGAACAGTTCGGTTGCCGGCGCATGGCCGATTGCCACGAAGACGCCGTGGGTGGCGCGCTCGCTGATCTCGCCGGTCAGCGTGTTGCGCAGCTTCACGCCGTTGACCGACGGCGGCATCGGCGGCTTTGCCGGCTCGCCGGTGATCTCGGCCACTTCGCTGTTCCAGACGACCTCGACATTCGGGCGCTGGAACAGGCGCTCCTGCAGGATCTTTTCCGAACGGAAGCTGTCGCGGCGATGCACGACGGTCACCGATTTCGCGATATTGGAGAGATAGAGCGCTTCCTCGACGGCGGAATTTCCGCCGCCGACCACGATGACATCGCGGTTGCGATAGAAGAAGCCGTCGCAGGTGGCGCAGGCGGAGACGCCAAAGCCCTGGAAATGCTGCTCGCTCTCGATGCCGAGCCACTTGGCCTTGGCACCGGTTGCGATGATCAGCGTATCGGCGGTCCAGACCTGGCCGGAGTCGGTGCGGATGATGAAGGGGCGCTGCGCCAGCTGCACTTCGGTCACGAGATCGTTGACGATCTCCGCGCCCACATGCTTTGCCTGCTTCAGCATCTGGTCCATCAGCCAGGGACCCTGGATCGGATCGGCAAAGCCCGGATAGTTCTCCACATCGGTGGTGATCATCAGCTGACCGCCCTGTTCCATGCCGGCGATCAGCACCGGCTTCAGCATGGCGCGGGCGGCATAGATGGCGGCCGTATAACCGGCCGGGCCGGAGCCGATGATGAGAACGTGGGCATGGCGGGCAGACATTGCAGTTTTCCTTTCAGCTGGCATCGCGCGCGCGTGCAACTTGCCGTGCAGGCGCAAGCGTTCGACGCCTTTCACGCTCATTTATGAACGTTCCATGCGCCAATTCAAGGTCAGCACTGCGTCGAAGGCATGGCAGACCAAGTTACGCACAATAATGGTGCGCTATGGCGACATAATCTTGCGCGCAATCCTTGCGTTCGGGATTCCTTTGGCTAATAGCATGGCAAAAACCGACATGAGGTTTCCCGTGCTCAGAGCTGAACTCGACGCCATCGACATCAAGATCCTGCGCGAACTGCAGCGGGATGGCCGCATGACGAACGTGGAACTGGCCGAGCGCGTCGGCATTTCCGCGCCGCCCTGCCTGCGCCGCGTGCGCAAGCTGGAAGAGGCGGGCGTGATCGAGGGCTATGCCGCGATCCTCAACGGCCCGAAGCTCGGCTTCGACCTCGTTGCTTTCTGCCTGGTCGGTCTCAAGCATCAGTCGGAAGCCAATCTCAAGGCCTTCGCGGCGCTCGCCCAGAGCTGGCCGATCGTGCGCGAGGCCTGGATGGTTTCCGGCGACAGCGATTTCCTGCTGCGCTGCACGGCCGAAAACCTGACCAGCTTCCAGGACTTCGTGATCGAGGTGCTGGCCGCCAACGAACATGTCGATACCGTGCGCACCATGCTGACCATCCGCCAGGTGAAGAAGCTGGGGCTGGTGGAGGTGTGAGGGTTCAGGCGTCCCCCGCAAAGGGCACGCGCAGCGTGGTCGATTTGCTCAGGGGATTGAGCGGCGAGCCGGCCCAGGCGAAGGCGAACTGCGTACCAAGCCGCCGCCCTTCGCGCAGAACCTTTTGCGGCAGGGGGAGCTTCCGCTTCTTCTTCTCGATCGCCCAGGCGCGCTCGATCTCTCCGCCGAGACCCAGTTGCTGGCGGCGGACGAACTGGTCCTGAATGCACAGCGCCGGGATCGTCTGGTAGATGGTCAGTTCCGCGAACAGGGGGGCGACGGGATCAAAAATCTCGTGGTCGACGGCCCGGTCGATCCGCCGCACCACTGCCAGCAGACGCCGGGCGGCTGCCGGCGTCACGATATAGCCGGCGGCGCCGAGATGGGCGCTGCGGAGCCTGGCGAGCTGGATGCCGGGCGCAATCGCCTGCTGCCGGCGCGACACGGCAATCTTGCGGCCGGTGGTTTCGAATTTCACGAGATCGGCATCGGCGGGCAGCCAGGCGAGGTTCGCGAGCAGGGTTTCCGCACCCTTGGCCAGATGGATATCATCCTCGAAGACGATGCCGGGAACGCCCTCCGCCGCGATCAGCGACCAGGCCTCCCGCTGGCTGAGCAGGATGCCGATTTCGCCGGGGGACAGGATCAGGCTGCCATCGGCATGCCGGCCGGACCATTCGGCCAGCGTCTCCTGCGGCAGAGCCCTTCCGTCCACGGCGGGGATCCGCCGGAAGGGCAGGCCGCGCGCCTCGAGCAGCACCTGCATGCGGGCCATGCGTTCGGTGGCGCGGTCGAGATTGATCACGTAGATGGTCACGATGGCCTCATCCGGCGTCCAGCAGGTCCGCATAGACCTCGCCGATCGCTTTCGCTTCGCGCTCGATGGAAAAATGGGCGCGCATATGGGCGAGGGCGTGCGCGCCGTGCTCGCGGCAGAGCGTCTGGTCTGCAAGATAGGGGGTTATGCCATCGACAAAGCTGTCGAGCGAACCGCGCTCCACCATCCGGCCCGTCTCTCCGTCGAGGATCAGTTCGGCAAAGGCCCCGACATCGGCGGCAATCACCGGCACGGCGCTTGCCATGGCTTCGAGCGGGGTCAGCCCAAAGCCTTCCCAGCGTTGTGGCGCGACGAACAGATCGAGCGCCCGGTACCAGTCGTTGATATTGGTGTGCTCGCCGACAAAGAGGATGCGATCGCCAAGGCCGGCGGTCTTCACCTTCGCTTTCAGTTCATCCTCGAAGGCAACATGCTTGGCGGTGGCGCGCCCTGCGACCACCGCCACCCAGTCCGGATGGTCGGGCAAAAGCCGGATCATCGAATCCACGAAGAGATCGGTGCCCTTCTGATGGCGCACGCGGCCGAAGCAGCCGACATGGCGGCGGGCCGGATGGAGGCCGAGCGCCTGTTTCGCGGCCGCCTTGTCCCCGGCGGGCGAAAAGCGCTCGAGATCGATGCCGTGCAGGATGACGGTGCTCTCCCGCTCCAGATAGGACGCGGTTTTCTGGCAGACGGCGATTACCCGGTCCATTTTCGAGATCAGCCATTTCGTCCAGCCGGTATGCCTGCGCTGCGAGGCCGAGGTGAAGACGAGCTTCAGCGGCATGCGCAGCACATCGCGCAGCAGAATGCCGGGCAGCATCTCGATATTGCGCCGCGCATGCCAGACCCGGTAACGGCGTCCGGCGGGCGAACGCCACAGGCGCCACAGGTCGGCGGCAGACATCGACGGCAGATGCGAGGGCAGGCCCGGCCCGAAGGTTACGACCTTCTGGCCGAGGCTGTTTTGAACTGGCACCAGCTGGATGACGGTGGAGGTCACGCCCGACAGTCTTCGCTTGAAGTGCGGGGCGATGACCTCGACCTGTGCGAGATCGCGTGTCACAGGATCAGGGGCTCTCAGCCCCAGCTGACGGACAGCACTTCGTAGGCCTTGGAGCCGCCGGGTGCGTTCACTTCAATGCTGTCGCCCACTTCCTTGCCGATCAGCGCGCGCGCAATCGGTGAGGAGATGGAGATGCGGCCTTCCTTCACATCGGCTTCCTGGTCGCCGACGATCTGGTAGACCTTCTCTTCTTCGGTATCTTCATCCACGAGCTTGACCCGGGCGCCGAACTTGATCTTGGAGCCGGACATCTTGGTAAGGTCGATCACTTCGGCGCGCGCCGTCAGGTCTTCCAGCTCGGTGATGCGGCCTTCGTTGTGGCTCTGCGCTTCCTTGGCGGCATGGTACTCGGCATTTTCCGAAAGGTCGCCATGGGCGCGGGCTTCGGCAATGGCCTCGATGATGCGGGGACGTTCCTCCTGCTGGCGCCAGCGCAGTTCTTCCTGCAGCTTGGCGAATCCGGACGGCGTCATCGGTACCTTATCAACCATTTCTCTTTTCCTCAGTCTCATGGCCGCAACCGGCGGCCACAAAAAGAAACAGGTCCCGGAGGGATGCCCCGGAACCCTGTGAAAACCTGAACTTCGCGAATCATAGCAGAATCGTGACGCGAATTTCCAGAAAATTCGAAATAGGGCGCCGCCCAGCACGAGCAAGGTGGTCTGTCGCCGGGGTAACCGCATCTTGACGGAGACGACCAGAACGTATAGTGAACAAGCTAATGAAGAAGTCGCTGAAAGAACGTCTCGCCATTCTCTCGGATGCCGCCAAATACGATGCCTCCTGCGCATCGAGCGGCACGACGAAACGCCATTCCGCGGGCTTGGGCGGGCTGGGCTCGACGGAAGGATCAGGCATCTGCCATGCCTATGCGCCGGACGGGCGCTGTATCTCTCTCTTGAAGATCCTGCTCACCAATTTCTGCATCTATGACTGTGCCTATTGCATCAACCGATCCTCCTCGAATGTGGAGCGGGCGCGCTTTACGCCGGAAGAGGTGATCTGGCTGACGCTGGAATTCTACCGGCGCAATTATATCGAGGGCCTGTTTCTCTCCTCCGGCATCATCCGTTCCTCCGACCACACGATGGAGGAAATGGTACGCATTGCGCGCGAGCTGCGCACCACCCATAACTTCCGCGGCTACATTCATCTGAAGACCATTCCGGAAGCCTCGGCCGCGCTGATCGAGGAGGCGGGGCTTTATGCGGACCGCCTGTCGATCAATATCGAGCTTCCGACCGACAGCGGCATCGGGCGGTTCGCGCCGGAAAAGAAGCCGGCAAACATCCGTCGCGCCATGGGCGAATTGCGGCTGAAGATCGAGGATGCGGCCGAGCCTACGCTGCGCACGAAGAGGCGCCGTCATTTCGTACCGGCCGGGCAGAGCACGCAGATGATCGTCGGTGCCGATGGGGCAAACGACGCCACCATTCTCGGCACCAGTGCAAGGCTTTACGGCAGCTATGGCCTGAAGCGCGTCTATTACTCCGCCTTCAGTCCCATTCCGGATGCGTCCGCCAAGCTGCCTCTGGTCAAGCCGCCGCTGATGCGCGAGCACCGACTCTATCAGGCGGACTGGCTCTACCGCTTCTATGGCTTCGAGATCGGCGAGATCACGGCGGTGACCGCAGATGGCAATCTCGATCTCGACCTCGACCCGAAGCTCGCCTGGGCGTTGGCGCATCGCGAGCGCTTTCCGGTGGACGTGAACCGGGCAGGCAAGGAGCTGTTGCTGCGCGTGCCGGGTTTCGGCACAAAGACGGTCAATGCCATCCTGTCCTCGCGCCGTTTCCGTCGCATCCGGCTGGAGGATCTCGGTCGGCTCGGCGTGTCGTTGCGCAAGGTGCAGCCCTTCATCGTGGCCGAAGGCTGGACGCCGAACCGGCTGCTGGAGCGCTCCGATCTGAGGGACCTGTTTGCGCCGAAACCGGAACAGCTGGCGCTATTCTGATGCAGACGATCTTCCTGAAAGGGCGCGGCGAATTTGAGGAATGGCGCGATGCCGCGCGCCTGCTGCTGTTCAATGACATCGAACCGGGCGCGGTGGCCTGGCGGATCGCCGGGGAGGGCGGTGCGCTTTCCGGTTTCGCAGAACGGCAGGCTCTCGCATTGCCGGCGGAGCGAAGGGCGGTCACGGTGCCGCCGGCCTTCGTGGACCTGGCGGAAACCGTGATCTGCCATTCTGAGCCGGGGCGGTTCGATCTGCTCTATCGGCTGCTGTGGCGCCTTCGCGGCGACCGCCATCTGTTGCAGGTCGTCTCCGATCCGGATGTGATGGCGGCGCGCAGGCTGGAAAAATCGGTGCGGCGCGACAGCCACAAGATGAAGGCCTTCGTCCGCTTCAAGGAGGTGGCCTCCAGCGATCCGACCGGCCGCCGCCGCTCCTTCCTGGCCTGGTTCGAGCCCGATCATTTCATCGTAGCGCGGATGGCGCCCTTCTTCCGCCGCCGCTTCTTCGACATGGACTGGGTGATCGCGACGCCGAAGGGATCGGCCGCCTGGGATGGCGAGCAACTGACGGTGAGCGATGCCCCGGCCGACAAACCCGAGATCCGCGACGATGCGGACGATCTGTGGCGCATCTATTATGCCAACATCTTCAATCCGGCACGGCTGAAGGTGAAGGCGATGACCGCGGAAATGCCGCGGAAATACTGGAAGAACCTGCCGGAGGCCGAGCTTATTCCTGAACTCATCGCCAATGCAGAGGCGAAGGTGCGGGAAATGGCGGAAAGGGCCACCTCGCAGCCGCCGGCCTTCCATGCGCGCCTGCAGGCGCGGCAGGCGGAACGCGGGGCGGACGACATTGTGCCGGCGGGCTCATGGGAAGCGGTGCGCGAGGCGGCACGCGCCTGCACCCGCTGCCCCCTTCATTGCCACGCCACGCAGACCGTGTTCGGCGAGGGACCGAAGGATGCGCGCGTGATGGTGGTCGGCGAACAGCCCGGTGACCAAGAGGATCTTTCCGGACATCCCTTCGTCGGCCCGGCCGGCAGACTGTTCGATGCGGTTCTTTCCGAGATCGGCGTGAAGCGCGCCGCGCTTTACGTCACCAATGCGGTCAAGCACTTCAAGTACGAACCGCGCGGCAAGCGGCGCATCCACCAGAAGCCGAACGAAGCGGAGATTGCCCAATGCCGCTGGTGGCTGAAACAGGAGGTGGATCTGATCCGCCCCCGGTTGATCGTTGCCCTCGGCGCGACCGCCTATTTCTCGTTGACCGGAGAGCGGCGCCGTCTGTCAGACGTACGCGGCCAGATGCTCGGCATGACGGAGGGGCGCCGGCTGCTGGTCACGGTGCATCCGTCTTATCTGCTGCGCCTTCCCGATCCTCAGGCACGGCAGGCGGAAGATGCGCGGTTCCGTGAAGACCTTCTGCATGTGCTTGGTGCCGCGTCATGATTTTTTCGTAAACTCCACAGCGATAACGCAATCCTCCCGCTGTATTGATGTCCATTTGACTTGCCGCACGCAGAATTCCCTGAATTCTTAAGGTTGTATAATTTCGCAATACGCGCATAATTATTGCGCCCGGAGGTTGATTTAGAGGAGATCAATGTTCGGGAATTTACGTCACAGAAAATCGTACGCCATAGAAAAGGGAGGAAATTTCATGGCCATCGAAGGTGTTCAGAAAATGGGTCTGTTCCTGTTGCCGCTGCGCTCGGAGGGTGCGCCGGGGGCTCCGGTCAACACGCTCAGCCTGACGGTTTACACGCCGAAGAGCATCGTCACCGGGCATTCGGAAGTGACGCAGGCCGTCAATCCGCCGCTCGGCATCTCCTCGCATGTCACCGGTACCCTGATTTATGAAACCGTCATGGGGCCTGGCTCCAAGGTCCGCATCGACCTGACGGGCTGGCCGGAAATCTTCTGGCCTTCCAATGCCGGTGTCGGTCCGGTCATTCCGGAAAACTACTCGTCGATCATCCTTCTCGAACCGGATTTCTCGGGTGGCGAGATCATCTTCCAGTATCGGACCGCGCTGACCGGCGAATGGCATCAGGTGCGCCAGAAGGTCGTCCGCACCGCTGCCGGCCATGAAACGGTGAGCAAGGCCGCCTGACGTATGCTGAGTGCGTCGGGGCGATCGGGCGCGCGCGCAGACACGATGGTTCCGGCATATCCCGACCGTTCTTGATGCCGCTTCGTGCCGTTGAAGACGGCCCAGGCGGCTGACGGCGGCCGACGCGGGCCGGTGTGTCGGACACATCCCTGAAACGCGGAAGGGCGGCCTTGAGCCGCCCTTCGTCGTCTTTAATCTCTCCGGCTTCCCACGGGCAACTACCTGCGGCCGGACGGGCAAGCCCGATCAGAAATAGCTCTGCAGCGGGCGTACTTCCAGCTGGCCCTTGCGCAGGGCCTGGATCGCTTCCGCGGCCGCCATGGCGCCGGCCATGGTGGTGTAATAGGGCACCTTCTGCATCAGGGTTGCGCGACGCAGCGATTTGGAATCCGAAATCGCCTTGTTGCTGTCGGTGGTGTTGAAGACCAGCTGGACCTGGCGGTTGCGGATGGCATCCTCGATATGCGGGCGGCCTTCCAGAACCTTGTTGATCTTGGTGGCCTCGATGCCCTTTTCGCCGAGGAAGCGGGCCGTGCCGCCGGTGGCGAGCACGCGGAAGCCGTTTTCGACCAGAAGCTTGATGGCCGGCAATACGCGCTCCTTGTCCTCGTCACGCACGGAGACGAAGACGGTACCTTCGCGCGGCAGTTCGACGCCGGCGCCGAGCTGGCTCTTGGCGAAGGCCAGCGCGAAACTGGTGTCAAGGCCGATGACTTCGCCGGTCGAACGCATTTCAGGACCCAGCAGCGTATCGACGCCGGGGAAGCGCGCAAACGGGAAGACGGCTTCCTTGACGGCGATGTGCTTCAGATTGCGCGGATCAGGCTTTTCGCCATAGGCGGCAATCGCCGCGTCGAGCTTTTCACCAGCCATGATGCGGGCAGCGATCTTGGCAATCGGCGCGCCGATGGTCTTGGCCACGAAGGGCACCGTGCGCGAGGCGCGCGGGTTGACTTCGAGAACGTAGATCACGCCATCCTTGATGGCATATTGCACGTTCATCAGGCCGCCGACATGGAGCGCCTTGGCAAGCGCCGTCGTCTGGCGTTCCAGCTCGTCGACGATCTCCTTCGAAAGCGAACGCACCGGCAGCGAGCAGGCCGAGTCGCCCGAATGGATGCCGGCTTCCTCGATGTGCTCCATGATGCCGGAGACGAAGACGGTTTCCCCGTCGCACAGGGCATCGACATCCACCTCGACGGCATTGGTCAGGTAGCTGTCGAACAGCAGCGGATTCTTGCCGAGCAGGGTGTTGATCTGGCCGGTCTTGTCGTTCGGATAACGCTGCTTGATGTCTTCCGGCACCAGGCCCGGCACCGTATCCAGCAGGTAGCTCTGCAGCTGGCCTTCCGAATGGATGATCTGCATGGCGCGGCCGCCAAGCACGTAGGACGGGCGCACGACGAGCGGGAAGCCGATCTCGGATGCCACGAGGCGGGCCTGTTCGACCGAATAGGCGATGCCGTTGTTCGGCTGCGTCAGGTCGAGCTTCATCAGAAGCTTCTGGAAGCGGTCGCGGTCTTCGGCAAGATCGATCATGTCCGGCGCGGTGCCGAGGATCGGGATACCGTTCTTTTCCAGCGCCTCGGCGAGCTTCAGCGGGGTCTGGCCACCGAACTGCACGATGACGCCGACCACTTCACCCTTTTCCTGCTCGGCGCGCAGGATCTCGATCACGTCTTCGGCTGTCAGCGGCTCGAAATAGAGGCGGTCGGAGGTGTCGTAGTCGGTCGAGACGGTTTCCGGATTGCAGTTGACCATGATGGCTTCGAAGCCGGCATCCTTCAGTGCGAAGGCCGCATGGCAGCAGCAATAGTCGAACTCGATGCCCTGGCCGATGCGGTTCGGACCACCGCCGAGGATGACGACCTTCTTGCGGTCAGACACCAGCGCCTCGGAGCGGGCGAGGCCGACGAAGGGCGTCTCATAGGTCGAATACATGTAGGCCGTCGGCGAGGCGAATTCGGCGGCACAGGTGTCGATCCGCTTGAAGACGGGGCGAACGCCAAGGCCGTTGCGCAGTTCGGCCACTTCCTTCGGGCGCTTGCCGGTGAGGCTTGCCAGACGCGCATCGGAAAAGCCCATGGCCTTCAGCATGCGCAGGTTTTCCGCGTCCGTCGGCAGGCCATGCTCGCGGATGCGGGCTTCCATGTCGACGATCGCCTTGAACTGGGCGATGAACCAGGGATCGATCTTGCAGCCTTCATGCACCTCGGCTTCGGTCATGCCGAGACGCAGGGCCTGGGCCACCATGCGAAGGCGGTCCGGCGTCGGGGTGCCGATGGCGGCGCGGATCGCGTTCTTCGAGGCTTCGCCGGCTTCCATGCCGGGGATCTCGATCTCGTCGAGGCCGGTGAGGCCGGTTTCGAGGCCGCGCAGCGCCTTCTGCAGCGATTCGGCAAAGGTGCGGCCGATGGCCATCACTTCGCCGACCGACTTCATGGCGGTGGTCAGCGTCGGCTCTGCGCCCGGGAATTTTTCAAAGGCAAAGCGCGGGATCTTGGTGACGACGTAATCGATGGACGGCTCGAAGGAGGCCGGCGTCGCACCGCCGGTGATGTCGTTGTCCAGTTCGTCCAGCGTGTAGCCGATGGCAAGCTTGGCGGCGACCTTGGCAATCGGGAAGCCGGTCGCCTTGGAGGCGAGCGCCGAGGAGCGCGAGACGCGCGGGTTCATTTCGATGACGACAAGGCGGCCGTCGGCGGGGTTGACGGCGAACTGCACGTTCGAGCCGCCGGTTTCCACGCCGATCTCGCGCAGCACCGCAATCGATGCGTTGCGCATGATCTGGTATTCCTTGTCCGTCAGCGTCAGCGCCGGGGCAACCGTAATGGAATCGCCGGTGTGAACGCCCATCGGATCGATGTTCTCGATGGAGCAGATGATGATGCAGTTGTCCGCCTTGTCGCGGACCACTTCCATCTCATACTCCTTCCAGCCGAGCACCGATTCCTCGATCAGTACTTCGGTGGTCGGCGAGGCATCGAGACCGCCATTGACGATGTCGAAGAATTCCGAGCGGTTATAGGCAATGCCGCCGCCGGTGCCGCCGAGCGTAAACGAGGGGCGGATGATGGCCGGCAGGCCGACGTGATCGAGCGCCTGGGCGGCAATCGCCATGGCATGCGCCATGTAGCGCTGCTTGCGGTCGGTTTCGCCGAGGTTCCACTGGTTTTCAAGCGCATCGAGCGCCTTGTCGAGATCGTCGCCGGACAGGGTTTCGCGCAGCTTGGCGCGTTCGGCCTCATGCTTCTTGCGGTCGGCGTCCTTGATTTCGGTGGCATTCGCCAGCATCGAGCGCGGCGTTTCCAGGCCGATCTTGGCCATGGCCTCGCGGAACAAAGCGCGGTCCTCGGCCTTGTCGATGGCTTCCGGCTTCGCGCCGATCATCTCGACATTGTAGCGGTCGAGCACGCCCATGCGCTTCAGCGACAGCGCCGTGTTGAGTGCCGTCTGGCCGCCCATGGTCGGCAGCAGCGCGTCCGGGCGCTCCTTGGCGATGATCTTGGCCACCACTTCCGGGGTGATCGGCTCCACATAGGTGGCGTCCGCCAGGCCCGGATCGGTCATGATGGTGGCCGGGTTGGAGTTGACCAGGATGACCCGGTAACCCTCTTCCTTCAGCGCCTTGCAGGCCTGGGTGCCCGAATAGTCGAACTCGCAGGCCTGGCCGATGACGATTGGCCCCGCGCCAATGATAAGGATGGATTTGATATCTTGGCGCTTCGGCATCTCGTCTTTCCGCTTCTTCTTCCCTGCGCAAAAAGCCGGCCGGATGCAGAGGCATCGGTCGGGCACAGAGGTGTTCTTTTTCAGGCTAGAAGCGGCTTATAGGCAAATGTCCGCGCGGAAGGAACCCCCGATCTTGCCTGTTGCGCAGAAAAACGCCGACCTGTGGATGCCGTGTGGGGCGCCAGGAAACGGGGCGCGAAATCCCGGACAGGCGACAGCCATGCCGGACGATCAGTTACGCTCTGCCGCAACCGTCTTATCTCCGGTGGAACTGGCATAATGGTGGCGCACCTCTGCCTCGTATGGGCGGCTGACCGGCAGTTCGGTGCCGTCGCCGGTCAAGAGGCAAAGGCGGCCCTTGTCGCGTTTCAGGCTCTCCACATGCGCATCGGCGACCCAGTGGGAGCGGTGAATGCGCCGGCCGGGCGTGTTGCCGGTCTCGTTCAGCGCATCGGCAAAGCGCAGCAGAATGAGTTCGCGTCCGCGGGAGGTGACCACCTCCGTGTAATGATCCTGTACGGAAAGTCTCAGCAGGCGCCCGCGGTTCTCCGGCCTGAGGCGCGCGAGAAGGGCAGGCTGGGTCGCTGCAGGCTGCGCAATCCCGTCCTGCGGCTCGCTTTTGGACAGCTCCGGAGGGACGGCGGGATGATCCATGGCCTGCCGCGCCGGGCTGGCTTCCGCACCGGTGCCGGTCGTCAGATAGGTCAGCACACAGAAGATCAGGCAGAGCGGAACGGAGACACCCACCTGCTCGGTAAAGCCGGCAAGCGTGACCGGATCGTTGACGAAACCTGCCTGCAGCATCACGATCCAGCCCGCGATTGGCAGGGCGGCCAGCGCCGAGCCGATCATCATGCGGATCAGCCGCGAGGAGAGAAGGGGTGCCAGCAGCAGGCTGCTGGCGACGGCAAACGCCATGGCCACGCAAAAGGCGAACCCATGCAGCAGCAGCCAGAAGGCAAGGCGCGGCAGAAGCGGCATGGCCTTCAGCGTGCCGAACGGGCCGCTGATGGTGAAAACCGCAACGACCACGCCGACCGTCAGCCAATAGCGCGGCGCCAGCAGAAAGGCCTGCAATTCACGAAGCGCGGATTGCAGTTTCCCTGCATTCACGAAGCATTTCTCCCGGTTGGCGCAGATGCGCTTTCGTCCCGTTTCGTTTTGCCGAAGATCGGAGCAGAATTCAATCGAGGCTTTCCGCGAGGCATGTTTCCATGACCCTTGAACCCCTTCTGGAGGCGCCGCTGGCCATCCAGATCCATGTGGCCACCATCCTGCCGGCCGCCCTCATCGGCGCCTTCCTGCTGGTCTGGCGCGGGCGGGGCACACCGCTGCACCGTCTGCTCGGCAAGATCTGGATCGGTCTGATGCTGGTCTCGGCGCTGTCGTCCTTCTTCATTCACGAACTGAGGATGTGGCAGGGTTTCAGCCCGATCCACCTGCTGTCGATCCTCGTCGTCGTCGGCTGCCTGCGGGTGGTCTGGCTGGCGCGCCGCGGCCGCATTGCCGCGCATCGCCGGCTGGTCACGCAGATCTATGTCGGCAGCATCCTGATTGCCGGTGGCTTCACGCTGATGCCCTACCGGATCATGCATGCGGTGGTGTTTGATGGCTCAAGCCTTCCGCACTTGCTCCTGCTGGTCGTCATCCTCACACTCCCCTGGTTGCTTTTGGCCCTCGTTCAGCACAGTCTGCTGAGGCCCGCCGGCGGCCGTGCCAAACTGTTCTCCTGAATGCCGATTGCCATGATCATCGTTCACTATCTCAACAATTCCCGTGCCCACCGCATTCTCTGGCTGCTGGAGGAACTGGGGCTGCCCTATGAGGTGAAGACCTATCAGCGTGGCCCGGACATGCGCGCGCCGGCCAGCCTGAAGGCCGTCCATCCACTCGGCAAGTCGCCGGTCATTGAGGAGGATGGCCGCGTGATTGCCGAAAGCGGGGCTATCATCGAATATCTGATCGAGACGCATGGGGCGGGCAAAGATTTGCGACCGCAGCCCGGGACCGACGAGGTGATGCGCTATCGCTACTGGCTGCATTATGCGGAAGGATCGGCGATGCCGCTCCTGCTGTTGAAGCTGCTGTTCCTGCGGCTGCCCGGCCAGATGCCGTTCTTTCTGCGCCCCGTGGCAAAGATGATTGCCGGCGGTGTTCAGGCAAAGCTGGTCGATCCGCAGCTCGCCGATCATCTGGCCTTCTGGAACGCGGAGCTTTCGCGCGACGGCTGGTTCGCCGGTTCCGCCTTTTCCGCCGCCGACATTGCCATGAGCTTTCCGGTGGAGGCCGGCATGACGCGCATCGGCGGCATGGGCGAGGTCGGCGCGGTGCGCCGCTATCTTGAGGCGATCCGCGCGCGCCCGGCCTATCAGCGGGCTCTTTCGCGTGGCAGCCAATACGACTACGCGACAAGCTGACGCGGCGGGGCAGTCCTGCCGCCCCGCCGATGTTTCAGGTGATCAACGCTCGCTATCGAGATGCGCCATCTGCATTTCGGCATAGCGGGAACCGGCGGCCGCACCCTTCGGCACCACCCGTTCGATGGCCGCCAGATCCTCTGCCGTCAGGATGAGATCCAGCGCGCCGAGCGATTCGGACAGCCGGTCACGGCGACGGGCGCCGATCAGCGGCACGATGTCCTCGCCCTGTGCCGCCACCCAGGCAATCGCCACCTGGGCGACGGTCGCCTGCCGGGCTTCGGCGATCTGCCGCAGCGCCTCCACCAGCGCCAGGTTCTGCTCCAGATTGCCCTCCTGGAAGCGGGGGCTGCGGGCGCGGAAATCGGTCGCGTCCGTCGTGCGGTCCTTCTGCCAGTGCCCGCTGATCAGGCCGCGCGACAGAACGCCATAGGCGGTGATGCCGATGCCCAGGTCACGGCAGGTCGGCAGGATCTTCTCCTCGATGCCGCGGGAAAGCAGGGAATACTCGATCTGCAGGTCGCTGATCGGATGGACGCTGGCGGCGCGGCGAATGGTATCGGGGCCCATTTCCGACAGACCGATATGGCGCACATAGCCGGCCTGCACCATCTCGGCGATCGCGCCGATCGTGTCCTCGATCGGCACCGCCGGATCGAGGCGCGAGGGACGGTAGATGTCGATGTAGTCCACATTCAGCCGCTTCAGCGTATAGGCAAGCGCCGTCTTGACCGCCTGCGGGCGGGCATCGTAGCCCAGCCAGCCGCCATCCGGTCCGCGCAGCGCGCCGAATTTCACGCTGATCGACACCTTGTCGCGCAACCCATCCTTCAGCGCTTCGCCGATCAGCATCTCGTTGTGGCCCATGCCGTAGAAATCGCCGGTATCGATCAGCGTCATGCCGGCATCGATCGCGGCATGGAGGGTGGCGATGCTCTCGGCGCGGTCGCTCGGCCCATACATGTCCGACATGCCCATGCAGCCGAGACCAAGCGCGGAAACCTGCGGGCCTGTCTGTCCCAGTCGATGTGTCTTCATGGTCTGAATCCTTGGGTTGATCTCCGGTCTTGCCGGTGGTTCTCTTCTACGGCAAACAGCTTTGTGCGATAATCCGATGCATCCTGCACACCCTGTCCGGAAATTCGTACAATGACCGATCTCCCGCTCGCCGATCTCGATGTCTTTGCCGCTGTTGCTCAGCATCGAAGCTTCCGGGCTGCGGCAAAGCTGCGCAATGCCTCGGCCTCCTCGCTGTCGGATGCGGTGCGGCGGCTGGAGGCGCGGCTTGGCGTGCGCCTTTTGAATCGCACCACCCGCAGCGTGAGCCTGACCGACGCGGGCGAGCGTCTGCTTGAGCGCCTGCGTCCCGGCCTTGCCGAGATCGAGGCGGCGCTCGACGGCGTCAACGATTTCCGCGACCGGCCGGTCGGTCGCCTCAGGCTCAATGTGCCCGGCATCGTTGCCCGCGCCATCCTGCCGGATCTTGCCGCGCGCTTTCTGCTGCTTCATCCCGGCATCACGCTGGAAGTGTCCACCAATGACGCGCTGATCGACGTGATCGGCGAGGGGTTCGATGCCGGCGTTCGCTACGAGGAGGCGCTGCAGCCGGACATGATTGCCGTGCCGATCGGACCGCGCATCCAGCGTTACGTGGCTGCCGCCGCGCCAGCCTATCTTGCAGGCTGTGGCGTGCCGGTTCACCCGCAGGACCTGCTCGCGCATCGCTGCATTCTGCACCGCTTTTCCAGCGGCCGGGTGCTGTCATGGTTGTTCGAGGATGGGAACGGCCGGGAATTTTCGATCCTGCCGCCGGCCCGCATCATTGCCGAGACGTCTGAACTGGAGGTGGAACTGGCCTGTCGAGGACTGGGCGTCGTGTTTTCCTTCGAGGACTTTCTGGCGCCGGCGCTCGCGCGTGGTGATCTCGTTGCCGTGCTGCAGGACTGGTCCCCGCGATTTTCCGGACCATTTCTCTATTACAACAGCCGGCGGCACATGCCTTCGCCGCTGCGTGCCTTCGTGGAGTTCCTGCGGACCGAACAGAAGCGGAATGAGTCAGCAGACGCGAGAGAGAGTACCTGACCCATCACAGACACTGAACCATGCTGCAATTATTCTGCTGGATGGGATGCGCGACTTGCCTGCCGGATGGGCATTGGCTAGAGAAAAACAAGGCCGTTTGCCCGATTTCGGGGCAACGGCTTTTTTCGTTCTGGAGTTTTGAGCATGGCGAGCCATCCTGCTGCTGCCCTGGCCGGGCAGGCCGGTGACAATTCCTGGTCCACGCATGCGCGTGCCACCATCGGGCTTGGCGTGCCTTTCGTCGGCGCGCAACTGGCCCAGATGGCGATCAACACCACCGACGTGGTGATGATTGGCTGGCTGGGAACGACACAGCTGGCGGCCGCGGTGCTTGCCACGCAGATCTTCTTTGTCGTCTTCATCTTCGGGACCGGCTTTTCCAGCGCCGTCGTGCCGCTGATCGCCCAGGCGATCGGTCGTGGCGACCGCGCGCAGGCGCGCCGTTCCGTGCGCATGGGCATGTGGGTCGTGATTGCCTATGGCATCATCACCGCGCCGATCCTGTGGTTTTCCGAAACCTTGCTCCTGGCCCTGGGGCAGGAACCGGATATCGCGGCGCTTGCCCAGAGCTTTCTGCGCATCCTGCAATGGGGCATGTTCCCGGCCCTGCTGCTGATGGTGATGCGCTCCTTTGCCAGCGCGCTGGAGCGCGGCGGTATCGTGCTTTACGTCACGCTCGGCATGTTCAGCCTGAATGCGGTGCTCGATTACGGCCTGATCTTCGGCCATTTCGGCCTGCCGCAATGGGGGCTGCAGGGCGCAGCGATTGCCTCCTTCGGTGCCAATACGCTCGGTTTCCTGCTGATGCTGGCCTATGTCCAGAGCCGGCCCGAGATGCGCGCCTACGACCTCTTTGTCCGCTTCTGGCGGCCGGACTGGGTGGCCTTTCGCGAAATCTTCGGGCTCGGCCTGCCGATCAGCTTTACCATCCTGGCCGAAGCCGGGTTGTTTACTGCGGCTTCGCTGCTGATGGGGCTGTTCGGCAAGCAGCAACTGGCCGCGCATGGCATCGCGCTGCAACTCGCCTCGATTGCCTTCATGATTCCGTTGGGGCTGGCCCAGGTGGCAACGGTGCGGGTGGGGCTGGCGCATGGTCGCAAGGATCCACTCGGCATACGCCGCGCGGCGGTGATGGTGCTCGTTGTCGGTTTTGCCATTTCGCTGATCGGCAGCACCCTGTTTGCCGTCTTCCCGGGCGCGCTCGGCGCGCTGTTTCTCGATACGCGCCAGCCGGATGCCCAGGCGGTGCTGGCGCTGGCGGTGCCGCTGATCATCGCCGCCGGTGCCTTCCAGATGTTCGACGGCCTGCAGGCTGTGGCGGCGGGGCTGCTGCGCGGGCTGAAAGACACCAAGGTGCCGATGGTGCTGGCGCTCATCGCCTACTGGCCGATCGGCTTCTTCTGCGCCTGGCTGTTCGGCTTCGTCTTCCACCTCGGCGGCCCCGGCATCTGGGTCGGCTTCGTCACCGGCCTGATGGCCGCTTCCATCATGCTGAGCCTGCGCTTCTGGCGGCTGGTGCGGCGCGGATGAAAAAAGGCCCGCTGCAACAGCGGGCCTTCAGTTGACACGTGATCTCGCCGAATCACCCGATCAGCGTTCGGCAAGTGCCGGTTCGCCCTTCTTCTCGCGCACCATGTTGATGAAGCGGCGGAAGAGATAGTGGCTGTCCTGCGGGCCCGGCGAGGCTTCCGGGTGGTGCTGCACGGAGAAAACGGGTTTGCCGGCCAGCCGCAGGCCGCAGTTGGTGCCGTCGAACAGGGAGATGTGGGTTTCCTCGACGCCCTCGGGCAGCGACTTCGAATCGACTGCGAAGCCGTGGTTCATCGAGACGATTTCCACCTTGCCGGTCGTATGGTCCTTGACCGGGTGGTTGCCGCCGTGATGGCCCTGGTGCATCTTCTCGGTGCGCGCGCCGAGTGCCAGACCCAGCATCTGGTGGCCGAGGCAGATACCGAAGGTCGGCGTGCCCGTCTTGATGACCTCCTGAATGACCGGAACGGCATAGTCGCCGGTGGCGGCCGGGTCGCCCGGGCCGTTGGAGAGGAACACGCCATCCGGCTTCAGCGCCATGATGTCTTCCGCAGACGTGCTGGCCGGAACGACCGTGACCTTGCAGTCGAGGCCGGCAAACAGACGCAGGATGTTGCGCTTCACGCCGTAATCGACGCAGACGATATGATATTTGGCATCCTCGGGCGACAGCGTGCCATAGCCCTCGTTCCACACCCAGGGCGTTTCCGTCCATTGTGAAGACTGGCCGGAGGTGGCGTCCTTGGCGAGATCAAGGCCGACGAGGCCGCTCCAGGCGCGGGCTTCCGCCTTCAGCACCTCGATGTCGAACACGCCGTTCGGATCATGGGCGATGACTGCGTTCGGGGCGCCGTTCTCGCGGATCCAGGCGGTGAGCGCCCGGGTGTCGATACCCGACAGACCAATAATGCCGCGCGCTGCCAGCCAGTCGTTGAGATGGCGGCCTGCGCGGTAGTTCGAGGGATCGGTGATGTCGGCCTTGAAGATGACGCCGACCGCGCCGCGGCGGGCCGCCGGCGTCAGGTCCTCGATGTCTTCCTCATTGGTGCCGATATTGCCGATATGCGGGAAGGTGAAGGTCACGATCTGGCCGAGATAGGAGGGATCGGTCAGGATCTCCTCGTAACCGGTAAGCGCCGTGTTGAAGCAGACTTCTGCCGTTACCTTGCCCGTGGCGCCGATCCCGTGGCCTTCGATGACCGTTCCGTCGGCAAGGACAAGAACGGCGGTCGGCTTGCGGGTGGTCCAGGGTGCTGTCTCAGTCATGTCGGTTCGTCTCCGCCCTTTGCCCGTCCGCTTGAAGCGGCGGGATGCCGGGGCCATGTATGGTCGCAGAAAAGGAGGCGGCGAGATCGATCCCGCGCCTGTGTCCTGGTTAATTCTCGTGCAGGTGCCGGAAAATAACGGAAGCGACCCGGCGGGTCAATTGCAAGCCCTTGCGCAGGGGGAATTATCCCGCTCTGATGATCAGGGCCTTTTCGCGCCGATTGATCCGACCTGCCGGCTGGTCTAAGAGGGCGGCACAAAAGCTGATGGAAATGCGGTAGTCCGTTCGGCGGACTTTGCCCGCGGCTTTCCCAAGGAGAACAATAAAGATGATGCGCGACAAGCTTGCCAATGCGATGAAGGAAGCCATGAAGGCCAAGGAGGCCCGCCGGCTGTCCACCGTCCGTCTGATCCAGACGGCGATCAAGGATCGCGACATCGCCAATCGCGGCGTCGGCAAGGATGCTGTCAGCGATGACGACATCCTGCAGATCCTGCAGAAGATGATCAAGCAGCGCGAGGAATCGGCCAAGATCTATGACGAAGGCGGCCGCAGCGAACTCGCCGATCAGGAGCGTGAGGAAATCGCGATCATTCGTGGCTTCATGCCCGAGCAGATGAGTGACGAACAGGTTGTCGAGGCCTGCAAGGCGGTGATCGCCGAGATCGGCGCCCAGGGCCTGCGCGACATGGGCAAGTGCATCAGCCTGTTGAAGGAGCGCTATGCCGGCCAGATGGATTTCGCCCGCGCCTCCGCAATCGTGAAGGATCTCCTGAAGTAATCGGCATTCCATCTTCGGTCGAGTTTCGGGCGGCTGGCGCGGATCGCGTTTCAGCCGCCTTAGCGTTTCTGCTCGCTGACGAATGCGTGCTGACGCATGGATGCTGGGTCGGATGGGTCATGTGAGGGCGCCCCTAAAACCAAGCGAGGCAGGACTGGGGGAAGTCCTGCCTCTGACGCCTGGACATTGCACGGCATCCGGGGGGAGGATGCCAGTGCCAGGGATGCGGTATGGGGGGGCGCATCCCCGTGCGTGTCGCTTCCTGTTAGAGAGAGTGGGACGTCAGGAAGCGACGATGAACACATACGCCCGCTACGAACCCGGTTTCAAATTACAAAGACTTAATTTTTCGGGCTCGGCTGCTGCCTTAGTTTTGACGCAACGCAGCACGCTTGTTCACGGTTTTAGCCGGGACTCGCCCTGTGAATTGCGGGTGTGACGGGCGCGTGTGATGGTGTTTGCAGGCCAAGATGCCTATATGGACTGAGGTCCGTGAGGTGATGATGCGCTTTTCCAATACATTTCTCGATGAGATACGCGATCGCGTGCCGATTTCGGCCGTCATCGGCCGTCGGGTGACGTGGGATCGCAAGAAGACCAATGTCTCGCGTGGCGACTACTGGGCCTGTTGCCCCTTCCACGGGGAAAAGAGCCCGAGCTTCCATTGCGAGGATCGTAAGGGACGCTACCACTGCTTCGGCTGCGGCGTGTCCGGCGACCATTTCCGTTTCATGCAGGAAATCGAGGGGCTGAGCTTTCCGGAGGCCGTGCAGCAGCTGGCCGACATGGCGGGCGTTGCCATGCCGCAGCCGGATGTGCAGGCCGAGCGGCGCGAGAAGGAACGCGCCACGCTGCTCGACGTCATGGAAATGGCAACCCAGTTCTTTCAGGACCAGTTGCAAAGTGCAGCGGGCGCGAAGGCGCGCGCCTACCTGCGCGACCGTGGCCTGACCGGCCGTACCATCGAAACCTTCCGTCTTGGCTATGCGCCGGAAAGCCGCAATGCGCTGAAGGAGCATCTGGCGGCCAAGGGCGTGCTGAAGGAGCAGATGGAGGCCTGCGGTCTGGTGGTGCACGAGAACGTGCCCGTCTCCTACGACCGGTTTCGCGACCGCATCATGTTTCCGATTCTCTCGTCACGCGACAAGGTGATTGCCTTCGGCGGCCGCGCCATGTCGCCGGATGCCATGGCGAAATATCTGAATTCGAACGAGACGGAACTCTTCCACAAGGGCAATGTGCTCTACAACTTCTCCCGCGCGCGGCGGGCCGTGCAGGCGCAGGCGAAAAGTCGCGATGGCGAGGACGCGACGGTGATTGCCGTCGAGGGCTATATGGATGTGATCGCCCTCTATCAGGCCGGCGTCGAGAATGCGGTGGCGCCGCTCGGCACTGCGTTGACCGAAAGCCAGCTGGAACTGTTGTGGCGCATGTCGCCGCAGCCGGTGCTGTGCTTCGATGGCGACGGGGCGGGTCTGCGCGCCGCCAACCGTGCGGCCGATCTGGCGCTGCCGCACATCAAGCCCGGGCGCTCCGTCAGCTTTGCGCTTTTGCCCGATGGCAAGGATCCGGATGATCTGGTGCGCCACGAGGGACGCGCGCCCTTCGACACGGTGATGGCGCAGGCCCGGCCGCTCGCCGAGATGATCTGGATGCGCGAGGCAGCCAATGGTTCCTTCGAGACGCCGGAGAAGCGCGCGGAGCTGGAGGCGCGGCTGAAGCAGATCGTCTCCGTCATTGCCGACGAGAATGTGCGCCGCCATTACCAGCAGGATGTGCGCGAGCGCCTCAATGCCTTCTTTTCCCCGCAGCGAGGCGGACGCGAGCCGCGCGCCGGCTTTCAGGCCAACAGCCGCGGGCCGGGTGGCATGGCAGGCCGCGGGCGCGGCGGCGGGCAGGGGGCGGGCTTTGCCGGCACTGCCGGTCGCGGCAGCCTTGGCGTCTCCGATCGGTTGGCCCGTTCCGGGCTCGTGCGCGGCCATCAGGAGTTGCCGGCTCTGCGCGAGGTGGTGCTGGCGATCACCATCGTCAACCACCCGCAGCTGCTGCTTGAGGATTATGACGAGATCGCCGCGATCGATTTCGAGAATCGCGATCTTCAGCGGCTTTGGTCGGCCGTGCTGCCGGCGGCTGCCACGGCCGGCGCCAATCTCTCGCGGGAGTATCTGATTGGGCGGCTGTTTGCGGAAGGCTTCGAACCGCTGGTGACGGCGCTTGATCAGCAGGTGCGCAATGCCCGCCTGTGGACGGCAACCGAAAAGGCGGCTGCGGAAGATGCCCGCGAAGGCTACCGGCAGGCCTTGTCACTGCACAAGCGCACCAAGGCACTGCGCATTCAGAAGATGGAGTTGGAGCGGGAAATCTCGGCCGCCACCGAGGAGGGCGATGGTGATACGGTTCAGCCGCTTCTGCGGGCCTTGTCCGAAGTGCAGGATGAAATCGTGCGGATGGAAAACCAGGAGGCGATCATCGATGGCTTCGGCGTGATGTCGGGCCGCGTGAAGGGCATTGCGGCGGGCCATGGCAGCTGATCAGCCAAGGGTTGTGCCAGGATACGGGATGGAGAAGGGAAGGGCGGTCTTTCCGGTCGTTTCCGCTCTTGTCATGGCGGCGCGGCTTCCTAAATAACAGGCAGCCGACGCGACCAGGGCGTGGTGAGCCCGCGATACTCCTCTTTTTCCACGTTATATCTGCTCTTTGCCTCTGGAAAGGCTTGACGGGGAGTAAAATTGTGGGAATCACCGTTCCAGGCGGAACAGGGCGAAGTGGGACATGGCGGCTGCGAGAACGGATCTCGTGTGCCGAGGGCGAAACGATGCTTGCAGGGCCGGAACACTTTCTTGGTTAAGCGAGATTTAATGTCCAGCCAGTACGTGATTGAGTGCGATTCGGATCGCGTCCGCTCTGCAGGGTGCGGGTGCCGATCAGCAGAACGCCGCGGATGACGTCCAAGGAAAGACGAATAGATGGCAACTAAAGTCAAAGAAAACGAAGAAGCTGAAAACGAACGCGACGGCGCTACGGACGGTCCGCTTCTCGATCTTTCCGACGACGCGGTCAAGAAGATGATCAAGCTCGCCAAGAAGCGTGGCTATGTCACGATGGACGAGCTGAATGCGGTGCTGCCTTCCGAAGAAGTGACCTCCGAGCAGATCGAGGACACGATGGCCATGTTGTCCGACATGGGCATCAATGTCGTCGAGGACGAGGAAGTCGAGGAGCAGGCGGCCGAAGACGACGGCGACGACGAGGCCGAGAGCGAGGGTGGCGAACTGGCGCCTGCCGCCGGCACCGCTGTCGCGACCGCCAAGAAGAAGGAACCGACCGACCGCACGGACGACCCGGTGCGCATGTATCTGCGCGAAATGGGGTCCGTCGAGCTTTTGTCGCGCGAAGGCGAAATCGCGATTGCCAAGCGCATCGAGGCCGGCCGCGAAACGATGATCGCGGGTCTGTGTGAAAGCCCGCTGACCTTCCAGGCGCTGATCATCTGGCGCGACGAACTGAACGAAGGCACGACGCTGCTGCGCGAGATCATCGATCTCGAAACCACCTATTCCGGTCCGGAAGCCAAGGCTGCCCCGCAGTTCCAGAGCCCGGAAAAGATCGAGGCCGACCGCAAGGCGGCCGAGGAAAAGGAAAAGTCGCGCAAGCCGCGGGCGGCTGCCGGCGAGGACGACATCACCAATGTCGGTGGCGACCTGCCGCCCATGGAAGAGGAAGAGGAGGACGATGACGAATCGAGCCTGTCTCTCGCCGCCATGGAAGCGGAACTGCGCCCGCAGGTGATGGAGACGCTCGATACCATTGCCGATACCTACAAGAAGCTTCGCAAGCTGCAGGACCAGCAGGTGGAGGCGCGCCTTTCCTGCACCGGCACGCTGTCGTCCGGCCAGGAGCGCCGCTACAAGGAGCTGAAGGACCAGCTGATCACGGCGGTGAAGTCGCTGTCGCTCAATCAGAACCGTATCGACAGCCTTGTCGAGCAGCTCTACGACATCAACAAGCGCCTCGTGCAGAACGAGGGTCGCCTGCTGCGTCTCGCCGAATCCTATGGCGTGAAGCGCGACAGCTTCCTGGAGCAGTATCAGGGCGCCGAGCTTGATCCGCACTGGATGAAGTCGATCTCCAACCTCGCAGCCCGCGGCTGGAAGGAATTTGCGCGCGCCGAGAACCAGACGATTCGCGACATCCGCCAGGAGATCCAGAATCTCGCAACGGAAACCGGCATTTCGGTCACCGAGTTCCGCCGCATCGTGCACATGGTGCAGAAGGGCGAGCGCGAGGCGCGCATCGCCAAGAAGGAAATGGTTGAGGCCAACCTGCGTCTCGTCATCTCGATCGCCAAGAAGTACACCAACCGCGGCCTGCAGTTCCTCGACCTCATCCAGGAAGGCAATATCGGCCTGATGAAGGCGGTCGACAAGTTCGAGTATCGCCGCGGCTACAAGTTCTCGACCTATGCCACCTGGTGGATCCGGCAGGCGATCACCCGCTCGATCGCCGACCAGGCCCGCACGATCCGCATTCCGGTGCACATGATCGAGACGATCAACAAGATCGTCCGCACCTCGCGCCAGATGCTGCACGAAATCGGCCGCGAGCCGACGCCGGAAGAGCTGGCCGAAAAGCTGGCCATGCCGCTCGAAAAGGTGCGCAAGGTCCTGAAGATCGCCAAGGAACCGATCTCGCTCGAAACGCCGGTCGGCGACGAGGAAGACAGCCACCTCGGCGATTTCATCGAGGACAAGAACGCGCTTCTGCCGATCGACGCCGCCATTCAGGCGAACTTGCGCGAAACGACCACCCGCGTGCTTGCCTCGCTGACGCCGCGTGAAGAACGTGTTCTGCGCATGCGCTTTGGCATCGGCATGAACACGGACCACACGCTGGAGGAAGTCGGCCAGCAGTTTTCCGTTACGCGCGAACGTATCCGCCAGATCGAGGCGAAGGCGCTCAGAAAGCTGAAGCATCCGAGCCGCAGCCGCAAGCTGCGCAGCTTCCTGGATAGCTGAGGCGATCAGGCATCGAAGACAATCAGAACCCGGCGGAAGCAGTTCCGCCGGGTTTTTTGTTTAGGGGCAGGGCCGCGTCCCTCATGCTCGCTCGACGAGCGAACGCACGATGCTCCGTGCCAGCGGCAGGGCCAGGAGCAGGGTGGGGAACGCGATCAGCCAGGAGAGTCCCCAGGCGGACATCCATTTGCCGAGGAAGCCGGGAGCCGGCCCCATATTCGTCATCGTGGCAACGGCCGAGACGACGAAGGTCATCAGGATGGACAGGATGAACGGCATGAGTAGACTTGCCGTCCGGGCGGGAAGACGCTTGATCTTCATGGATTTTCTCTTTGGGAGAAGGAGCGGCACGGAAGACAACATGGGCACCTCGCAGCATTGTGCGTGACACCTTCGCCCCGTGACGGTCCGAAGGGTGGTGCGTTGCTTCTCGTGAGACGCTTACGGTCGATGACGATCGACATCCGTGTGGATAGCGGACAAGCCGGCACCTGGCAAGCCTTCGATGGGCTTCCGCCGGGCCGCTTTCCTTCCGGCTCCCTTCGGGTGTCGGCAGTTTTTTGCCGGTTCATGGCTTGCGCCTCTCGATCCCGCCGCCATTCCCGCCTACATCGGAACCATGCAGGATGATGCCGCACCGCAAGAGATGACAGAGGAAGGGGTGACAGGAGAGGCGCCGCTGGCGAAGCCGGCCCGCGCGTCGCGTCGCGGCTGGATCGTCGCGGCCTCCCTTCTTCTGCATTTTGCCATCCTTCTCCCCTTCCTCATTCAGTTGCCGTCCAGCCCCCTGCAGACGCCGCCGGAAGAGAGCGTTTCGGTGGAGATCGTGCCGCCGCCCGAACCACCGGAACCTGAACCGCCGAAGCCTGACCCCCCGAAACCCGATCCGCCGCAGCCGGAACCACCCAAACCCGAGCCGCCGCCCGAGACAAAGCCGGAGGCGCAGCAGCCCGTATCACCGCCGGTGCCCACCTTGCGGCCCGTGTTCCGGTTCGGGGAGGAAGCCGCCGGCCCGCAGCAATCGGTGGAAGGCAACAGCGCCGATGGCGACAAGGCGCCCGCTGAGGAGGCGCCGAAGCCCGAGACGCAGGCGAAGCCGGAACCGGCCCCACAGCCGGCGGAGGCAGAGGCGACGCCGCCGATGCCCGAGCCGGAGCCTGCACCCGACGCCGCCCAGCCGCCGGCCCCGCCCGTGCTGTCTGCCCAGGCGAATGCGGAAGAGGGGGCCGCTCCGGAGGAGGATGGCGCACCGCAGATCACGCTGCTGTCAAAGGTCGCGGTGCCGCAGCCGCGCCCGGTTGCCCCCACGCAAACCGCCACGGCCGAGCCAAAACCGGTCAAGCGGCTCTATTCCACGGAAAAGACCGGCAATGCCAAGGCCTCCACCGCCATGGCCGGAATTCCGCGTGGCGACCGTGCCGGCCAGCTCTGCGCCTCCGAACTGCAGGCGCAGCTGCTGCACGGTTCGCCCTCCTATCTGCCGGAACTGCTGCCAGCCTTCCGCTTGCCGGCCGGCACCAATGTGATGAACGTGCCGCGCGGCGCGTTCCGGGCGCGGGGTGCCTGGTACAATGTCAGTTTTCTCTGCACGCTGAATGCCGATGCCACGGAGGTGGAGGCTTTTTCCTATGCCGTAGGGGGGAGCATTCCCCGCAGCGAATGGCGCGAACGCGGCTTTCCCAGTTTCTGACACTCTGCTTGGTCCCAGAAAGGAGCCGGCCATGCCACAGACCGTGATTTCCATCCCGACGCGCGGCCAGGGGCTTTATGCGTTCAGCGATCAGGCTGCCGCCTTCGTGCATGCCGCAGGCCAGGCGGAGGGGCTGCTGACCATCTTCGTGCGCCACACCTCCTGCTCGTTGCTGATCCAGGAAAATGCCGATCCCGACGTTCAGCGTGATCTCGGCGAATTCTTCCGTCGCCTCGTGCCACCGAGCAATGAGCCTTCCATGCGCTGGATGGTGCATACCACCGAAGGGCCGGATGACATGCCGGCGCATGTAAAGGCGGCCCTGACGGCCACCTCCATCGGCATTCCCGTGATGGGTGGTCGCCTGGCGCTTGGCACATGGCAGGGTATCTATCTGTTCGAGCACCGCGACCGGCCGCACCGGCGCGAGGTGGTGCTGCACCTTTCGCCCTGACGCGTGCACCAGCCTGAACGATGCCTGAACGAAAGGTTCGGCTAACATTCAGATCCGCGACATTAGGTTTTGCTTCAACGCCCGCAAAGGCGGGATGAAAGACGAGGAAGGAAAACCATGACGCAGTTCCTTGCGAAGGCCGCTCTGGCCACTCTGATCGCGGCATCCAGCCTGATGGGATCGCTGTCCGCTGCTTCGGCAGCCGAAGGACCGGTGGTGAACGTGCAGTGGCGCGATGACGGTCGTTGGGATGGCCCCCGCCACCATCGTCCACCGCCGCGGGAAGGTTGCTCTCCCTGGTTTGCCCAGGAAAAGGCTTCCCGCATGGGCCTTCGCCGGGCCCGCGTGGTGGATGTGAACCGCCGTGTCGTGGTGGTGGCAGGTTTTGATCGCGGTGGCCGCGATCGCGTGGTCTTCGCCAATGTGCGCGGCTGCCCCGTCATTCGCCGCTGATCTGTCGCACCCGTGACGAAAGACGGACCCGCAGAGAGGGGGGAGCCCCTGCACATGGCTCCCGCTCATCTCTTCGGTGGCGTGCCTGATGACATCGCGCCGGAACGGGTGAGGGCCCGCTCCGGTCTTGACGCGGCCTTGCAGCCGTTGCCGCCAATCCTGCAGGTTGTCTGCCAGCCACGGACGGAACCTGCGCCATGGTCCGCTCCATCGCCCAATGGACGGAAGAGGCCGTCGCTCACGCCCCCCTAGCTTGTGAGCGGCGGCTTTTGTCGTTTGAAGCAGGCAGAAGCGGGCGCATTTGTGCGGCTTCGCTCCCCCGAGGGAACGCCTCCCGCCTCGGGCGGGAGGCGAGGGGGTCAGGGGGCCAGTTCGAACCGCATGAAGACGTTGACCGTATAGGTGTTCTCGCCGCCGGAGACGGGGACGGAATCGGCCTCCTTTGCCATGGCCATGCGCATCATCGGCGCCGGCCGGATCGGCATCGGGAGATCTGCATTTTCCTCCAGCGAGACAATGCGGCCCAGCTTGACGCCGGCAGCCTCCGCCAGGGTGCGCGCCTTTTCCACGGCATCCTCCACCGCGCGACGGCGCGCTTGCGTGAGCGGCACCTTCGTGTCGTCATTGGTGAAGCTGATCTGGCCGCCCTGGTTGACACCAAGCTTGACCGAGCGATCCAGCAGGCCGCCCAACTTCTGCAGGTCGCGGACCTTCACCGTCAATGCATTGGTGACCTGATAGCCGGTGGTCTTCGGCGGTGACGGTTCGTTGCTGCTGTCGCTGCTCTGCTGGCTGTAATGTGGATAGATGGAAAAGTCGCTGGTCTGGATATCCCGCTCGGCAATACCGTCTGCCTTCAGCGCCGCCATCACCTCGCGCATGGCGGCATTGTTGGCCGCGAGTGCCGCATCAGCCGTTTCCGCCAGCCGCGTGACCGACAGCGACACGACCGCCATATCCGGCGCGACTTGTGCTATGCCCTGACCGGTGACGCTGATGACGGCGGGCTGCGGCGGGCCGTGCGGTGGACCGGGGGGCGGGGGCGGTGCCTGTGACAGTGCCACCGCCGGCGCCACCAGACTTCCGGCAAGAACCAGGCAGAGGGCCATGCCCTTGCGCCGTCTTGAGATGTTCATCATGCTCATCCTCCGCATCTTTTAGTCCGCGCGCACGCAGTGCATGACGGGACATTTCTGGTTGCAGCCCCTTGCTGCCTGCAGAATATGAAGCCAATGCGGCAGTGGCTTGTCGGCTGGCTCTTTTTGCGTTAGAGCCCACCCTTATGGCAGCGATGAACCATTGCATCCTTCCAACCTTCCTGACGGGAAGGCCGGGCCTGTAGCTCAATGGTTAGAGCCGGCGGCTCATAACCGCTTGGTTGGGGGTTCGAGTCCCTCCGGGCCCACCACCTCAATTTCACCATTGTAGCTTGACGCGGATGTAGCTTGACGCGTGTAGCTTTGTAGCCGGACGCCGATTTCCGGTGTAGCTTGTCAGCGATTTCCGGAATTTTGACACGCAAAACCGGAAAAACCGATTTTTAGGTATCGCCTGTTTCTAAGCGCATTTGCTGCGCTTCGCGAAGCCGTTTCCAGAAGCGATAAGCCGATCGAACGGAGGGCGTTCTTTGTTCGCCAAAGGTCGCCGCGCAGTCGGCAACGATCTTTTCCATAGGCAATATTCCAAACCGCTCAACACAGAACAATGCAACTTCTGCGTCGTTCAGAAGCAATCCCTTTGAGGCGGGTTCGCGAACCCTTGGAAGTCCGTTCAAAAGGGCTTCATAACGTTTTTTGCGCCGAGCTTTTCTCCCGTTGGAAACGCGGGACTTTTCAACCGTTCTCATTGGACAATCGCCGCCTTCTATCAATGCAAGTCGGGGGACGGTTGCCGCGTTCAGGGTTTGTTTTTCGAGCGCGCCGGAAAATCTGCTCGACGGCGCTTTCAGTAATGACAAGCCTTGTGGCAATATCCGGATTGGAAAGTCCTGCCTCGCGATAACGAATAGCGCGAAGTGTCTTCGATACCGGTACCTTGAGGAAGATTCTTGCATAGCGTTTACTCAGCAGGGCGGCATTTTCAGGGCCAATCAAGGTGCCGAGTGATGAACGTTCGCTGTGGATGGGGACGTAAAGCCGGGTTCCTCCAAATGCTTCCACCAAGCGGATGAAACCTTCTTCACCAAGAAGGTCAATCAGTTCCCGTTCAATGTCGCTGCCGTAAACCTCGTGGTTTCGGATTTTTCCCACGATCCGGAAAATCCTTCCTTGCTTTGCTAAAGATATCTTCAACAGCGGTCTCCGTCAGGCCAAGCCTCCTTGCTACCTCCTTGTTGCTCAAGCCCGCTTCGCGATAGCGGAGTGCGCGAAATTGCCGAGCAAGAGGAACCTTGATATAGCCGCCCCTGTACTCTCCCGCCAGTTTCCGCGCTGCGCTTAGCCCGATCTCGTCAGGCAGGCTAGACCGATGAGGATCAGCCGGAATGTAGAGACGCATTCCGGCATGGGCTTCGACCAGCCGGAAAAAGTCATCCTCGCCAAGCAGGTCAAGCAGCACCTGCGCGATGTCGGATGTCTTATACTCCATTGAGTTCATCGCACCTGCCATGAAATCCTTCCATCTGAAAAGTGCCCCCGGCAGATCATGAGCGGCGGCTTCTGCCGGGGGCGCCATGGGCCGGAGGTATGGCCCATGGAAGCGTGTCAATTTCGGCCGATCACCCGGCCCGTGTTGGCGGTTGACTGCACCCGGACGCCATCGACGCCGCTGTCAGCGTTGACGATGCGCAATCCCGGATCGAGGCCGATCATCATGCTGCCCTGCATCTGGACGGGGGCTTGTGCTGCCGATACGCCGGACTGGACAGCGGGCAAGGCCGAGCGCCCGGCAATGCCGGCGGCGTTGTCGTTGGAGGCGGCGCCGATGGAGGGGCGCACCTGAATGGTGTTGATCTCGCGAAGCTTCCCGGCAAGATCCTTGGCAAGATCAAATGCCTTCTGCATCTCGCCGGTCTGAATGTCCGGGCTGGCCGAGATCTGGAGCATATCCTTGATCTGCTGGCCGATATTGCCTGCCTTTGCAGTCGCATCGACACCACCGGATGACAGTGCCGCAATGAATTCCCGCATGTCCTGCTGTGCGGCAAAAGGCCAATCATTGGTCAGGGCAGCCAGGTCTTTGCGCTGCTGGTCGATGGTCGCCCGGTCTGCCGGTGAAGCGCTTCCGGCAGGGCTGGCCTTGTCCAGGCCAAGCCAGGAGCGTGGCGTCCCGACATTCTGTTCCAGCCAGTTGTTGTAGCCGTCCCACTGCTTTTTGTTGCCGTCCATGAACTTCTGAAGCTCGTTTGCGTCGCTGGGGATGGCGCTCGCCAGCGAGGCGGCATTGCCGACGCCGAAAAGCATGGACCACATGGACGGCCTGCCGATCCCGGCCGCCTTGGTCGCGGCCTCGTTGACGCGGCCGAGCTGGTCGGCAAGCCCACCAACTCCAGCCGAGGAGCGCGAAAGCATTCGCATCAGGCCCGTGATCGCCCGCAGAGGCGCAAACAGCGCCGCAAACCCGGCCGTGATAATGGGGATCGCGATGCCGAGAGCGCCGATTGCTCCCGCCGCGAGAATAGCGCCGCCACCGGCAACAAGAAGCTGGCGTCCGAAGCCACCCGTTTCCTTGTTGAACGCGCGGAACGCATCCAGCGCCTTGCCGATACCCTCATTCAGCGTCGGAAGCCACTCGCCAAAGGACGAGCCGATCTCATCGCTGATCTGCGACATGAGATCCTTGAAGATGGTAAGTTGCTTGTTCAAGCCCTGCATCTGGGTATTGGTATCGTTCCTCGTGGTCGATCCATCGGCCTTGGCGATCTCGTCGCGGATCGACTTGTACTTCTGCATGTTCGCCAGCATCGGGATCAGGAAGCCGTTCACCTGCATGTCCGAGAAAAGCCCGCTCAGTGCGCCAGCGCCGGAAATGGCAGTCAGCTGTTTGCCCACCTGCTCAAGGGCGTCCGCGCCTTCAATGCCGTTATCCTTGGCCTTCTTCAGCATGGCTTCGACTTCGCTGCCGGATACACCCGTCAGCTTGGAAATCTTCTGAATGACCGCTTCAATCGGGCTGATGCCCTGGATCACGGCGTTCTGCATCACCGCCATGATGTCGACGTTCATCTTCTCGAAGTTCTTGATCGTCTCCTGCGATGTGATCTTCGACAGGAAATTATTGAGGTTGTTCGCCGCCTCCGCAGGGTCGGAAGTACCCATGCGGGCAACCTGCAACATTGCGGCAAGCTGCGTTGTCGCACCCTGTCCAGTTACCCCGAGCTTCGCGACCTGTCCGGTCAGAACCGGGAAATACTTCGCCATGTCCTTCAATTCGAAGGAGCCGAGCTTGCCACCCACAACGAGCTTGTCCATGGCCTGCCCCAACTCACCGGCCGGAACTTTCAAGCTCTGCATCAGTGACGTGGCAACACTGGCGATATCCTTGATGTCGGCATTGGCGGCGGTCGCAGTGCGGGCAATGTTGCCGATGGATGCATCGACAAGGCTCTTGTCGAGACCGGCCGCGATCATCTGTCCGGCCGCGCCCGCGATGTCCTGCGAGGAAATCCCCACCTGCCGCGCAAGGTCCTGGTACATCCCCTTCATCTCGGCAATGTTCTTGAAGGCCTCTTGCCCCACAAGGCCCTGTGTCACAGAAATATCGAGTAGCTTTTGCTGAAACGCCGCAGCGTCCTGGATAGGCCCCAAAAAGGAAAGTGCCCCGACCGCCGCACCGACCGCGCCGATCTTGCGGGCCACATCGGCAATACCACTCAAGGAGGCCTGCAAACGCCGCAGCGGCGAACTCAGCAAGTCCTTGAGGCGGACGATCACGTCCAGGGCCATGTTGCGGTTTGCCATGCGTCACCCTTTCCTTTGAAGAAGATGGCCCGGCGGTGGTGGAGCCGCCGGGCCATCCCAACCGCATCAAGTGCGGCCGATTTGCCCCCGCTCACCAACGAGGGCCTTGGATAGGGGCGCAACAGGAAACGCCCCCATCACATTCCTTAAATGTGATGGCTGACGATCAATTCCGCCGAGCGCGCCCAGGTGTTCGTTTCGCCGCCGTTCACCAGTTCGGCATTCAGCAGCGCGCGTGCTGGATCCTCCAGATTTGGGGGAACGATCAGATGCGTCGGCGTGATGCCCATACGCTTGCCGTCCATCTTGCGCAGGTTCATCATGGAAAGCCGCGCGGAAATGTAGTTCGCCTTGTTCAAGGTTGACCTGGAGCAATGCGCCAACTGCCACAGGCCGAAGCCGGCATTGCAACGCCCGCGCACGCCATAGACATATTCGTCCTTCATGAAGACGTAGGGATCGTTGGGAGCGGTGAGCGACTGAAGGTCGAAGCTCGTCCGCTCCTGGAAGAGCATCGGCTTCAACACCTGTCCGCAGTCCAGCAGATACCAGGCGTCGCCGTCTCCCGCCGTAAAGTTGGAAACGGAAATCTCTTCCTTGCTCTCGTTGTAGGCCTTGTGGTCCGTGTCGAAGAAATACTGCCCATCATAGCATCGTTCGGACGTGCCGTCGCTCAGCAGTTCGAAGACCAGCTGATCCGGGAAAAGCGCCGTCTGTTCGCCAAGGCGCGCTGCCAGAGGGGAGAAAATGCCATAGGTATCATCTTCGATCTTCTCCCGCGGGATCGTGATCGTTTCCTCGAACTTCCGATTGACGACCGTGTACCGGGAGCGGGAAAGCGTATGGAGAACGCGATCACCCAACCATTCGCGAATGCCCGGAAGATCGTCCAGCCAGGCGTAGGTTTCCTGACTGGTGGAAGACACGGTGCGCATGGCGACCAGGTCGAGATAGGTCTTGGGAGAGGCCTTCCCCTTGTTGAAGGCAACGTTGATGCCCGTGAAGAGGGAAGAAAGAGTGTTTGCGTTGATATCCATTTTGCCGCCCTGAGTGTCAATTGCTGACACCATGCGGCACATCAAGGTGGGAGTTCATGCCCATAACGGAGGGCATGAAACGGCATTCATCCTGAAAATCGCACGGAAGTCATCCGCTTTTCATGCCCGCGACTATGGGGTGTGCCGGGGGGCCGGAAATCGCCTGATCCCAATCCGCCTGTAGGCGGTCCTTCCTGGTCGGCACCCCGCCAAATTAACGCGGCATGTATCGATCGACCAGCGCGAATATGGTCTCTGCAATCATTGTCTCATCTTCCTTGGAAATTCCGAGATAGGGACGAGCGGGAATTGTCACGCTATCGGTTTTCACAAAATGGTCGCCAATTCTGAAAGCAAGGTGCGAAGCGATTTTCGGCTTGATCTCGCCACCAAACTGATGAATGGCAGCGTAAACCTTGTTAGGCCCAACCCGAACTTCGCTGGAAGATGCCCTGCTATTGATGCTGTCCCGAAGCAGGCCGCTTTCAACCAGGGTGTATGTTTTTGTCTTCGTCTCGGCATATTGCTTATTGAGTGCGGCCCAGGCGTTGCCGTCCGGATCGGTGCCGCTGATAAAACGCTGATGGGTTGAACCCACCAGCCCCGTGCCGATTGCTTTCATAACCGGCGTAGTATTGCGCATCACGCCTTCAAGTTGGCGGAACGCCGCTTGTACCTCCTTGTCCTGCACTGTCACCGAAAATGGCGCACCGGTCATAGACTGATCTCCAAGCCTCAATTCGCAAGCGGTGGCTTCTCATGCCCGGCAAGGATCTGTTCCTCCGCCACCATGAGGCCAGACATTATGTCGATCTTCGCTTTCGTAAAGCCCTCTGCCCGCTGTGGCGAAAGCTCGCCGCGCTCGATAAGCTTGTCGTCGGCAGCGCAATGCATTTGCAGCGCTTGTCCGCGCACCTGTACCAGGAAGACAAGCTGTTCCTTCGAAAGCGTGTTCAGGTCGATCTGCGTGTCCAAAACGATATCCCTCAAATTCGCCCGTCAGGCGCGTTTTTTAGTCCAGATGATGTGCGGCACCCAACAGGTCATAAAAATCCGCCTATGGGCTTTGAGGCGGCTTCGAAATCAATTTCCGAGCCGTAAACCTCATCAATCTCATCAAGCATCTTCGCAACTTCCCAGGCAATTCTATCCAGATCTTCGTCTCGTTGCAGTTCAGAAATCACATACCGCTGCTGATCCTCGTCCAGACGGTGAATGTTTCGAACGATCCACCCTTCGGCGCGGTAACGCACCAGCAGCAGCGTTGCCAGTTCCTTCAGAACGCCCGACTTTTCGAGTGCCTTGATTTTCTTTGTAACCCGCTTCTCCTCGGGAGACCGGGGCTTAGGCCCCGGCTTCGACTTACGGGATCTCTTCGCGTTTTCCTTTGCCACCTCAGCCTTGTGACTTACCTTGAGGCTCCGCTCCATGTTGTTGATCGCATTGAGCGTGTAGTGGAGCTGCCGTGTCGTTTCTGCCTGTTTCCAGAGGCGCTGGTCTTCGACGCTGATGTGTTCGCGCAATGCCATGGGATCGGCGATCGCTGCCCACAGCTTCGACCGGTTGCGAGGCGACCTAACGCCGACCGTCACACTGAGGTGCGGCATCACGTCAATCGGCTTCGGCATCGCGCCGATCTTCTCCAGCGCCGCAGCCCTGCGGTCTCGCGGCATGGCCTCCCAGGCGTCGCGAAACTGCTTCTCCCGCCAGTCTCCGGTTTCCATGCGGCCGGTCGGCTCGCGACCGGTTTCAGGGTCAGGCTCGCGCAGGACGGCTTCAAGGTCAGGGTTCTCGCGCAGTTTTGCGGCTATACGGTTCTGCTTTTCAGGTCCGAGCTTCGCCAGCTTGATCAAGCGTGTCTGATCATCGGCATAATCTGTGCCACGGATAGCGTCTCTCAGCGATTTTTCCAGAAGACGGATCGAGTAACGCCTACGACCCTCACGTTCGGAAATGCCGAATTTATCAAGTAAGTCTTTGTAGAAGCTTGGTTTTTTTGATAAATCTAAATCGGCATTAATCCGGCCATCTTGGCCGCTTTTCTTCCTGCGGCCCGGTTCTATCTTTCCAAAAGTTGCTTCCCACCATTCGCGATAGGCCGAAAAGTGTTCCGCCGCTTCGAGAGCGTTCAACTCCGACTGCGACAGATTGTCAGCGATGGCCAAACTAGAGGCTTCATCCTTGGTTCGCAAGAGCGCATTGATCGTGGGCCATCCCAGCTTTTGCGCTGCCCAAAGCCTCCTTGCGCCGTAAATCAGCGTAAACTGCTTCCTGTCTCCACGTGCGGTGCTCTTGTAAACGGCAATCGGCGTCTTCTGTCCGTCGCTCTCCATCTGGCGCATCAGAAGCATTGCAGCAGCCTCGTTATGCGGCCGGACATATCCATCCGGCACATGCACCAGATCAACGGGTATCGCGATCACTTCAGCCAAACCGCGTCATCTCCTGTGGTGGAAACTCCGCTAAGATGATTGCGGTCATCGGTTCCGATCCGGTCATTCTTCGCCTTTCGGAAACTCTCCGGACGCGGTGAGGAAGCCCTGTTCTTTTAGGTACTGGATCAAGAGCCCGTCCATGAGCGCAGCCAAAGACACACCAGCGTGCGCAGCAGCTCGTTCACCAGCCTTCTTTACTGTCGGCCTCATCCGCACTGCAAAGGCTTCTGATTTTCGCTCGTCCTCAAGCGCCATTGTATAACACACCGTTGACAAATCTTCGTTGTTAGATATGTATAACGGTGTTGAATACAAAACTCAAGCGGCCCAAGCGGGTGTTACCAGCACCAGCGAGGGCCTAACCAAACGGCAAAGGAGGCCCTTATGCCACAGGCTGCTTTCGCAGATAGCACAACTGCGCCCAAAGGTCAGCAGACCTTCCAACTCGATTTCGATGTGTTCATCGACACATTGCGAGAACTGGAGGCTATCTGCTTCATGCTGGAAGGCGCGTTGAGCCAGACAGGCTTCATTCATCAGGATATCGTGGCCGGTATCCACGGTCTTATCCGTGGCCGCGTGGAGGATCTTCGCGTGATCTACGGTGACGCCATGGCGGATCGCGAGGCTTTTCAGCGGCTGTTGGCGATCCGGCAGACACGGTCAAAGCTGGATCAGGCCGGCTCGGTGCAGGATGCGAAACAGCCCTCCGCCTCCAAACAGGAGGCAAGCGCATGACTGCCACTCTGGACAAGAAGGAAATCGATCAGCTTCGCGAAGATCTGGAAGAGGGGATGGCGATGCTGAAAACCCTGGCCGAATGCTCCTGCCTCGCCCTCGATCATGGCGATGTTGACAGCAATTTCACCTTTGGTCTTTCCAGGCTGTTCGATGCCGCATTCCAGCGCCTGGACGGCACCGAAGCCGCCCTTCGCAAGATAAGCGGCGGCGCGGAGAAAATGGATCGCGCACAGGCGGAGGAATGGGCGAGGGACAAGCTCACCTTCCTCCAGGACGAGCAGCGTGGCGCTGTCCAGTCGAAGAAAAAATAGCATTTGTGTCCGGTATGGTCAGGGGCGCTGCGATCCGTCGCGGCGCCCTTTTCCATGCCAGTTTTCCGCTGCGCTTTCGTCATTCACTGCCGGTGATTTTTGAACAACCTTTGAGGCCTCATCAACACCCGTTCGAAGGCCTCTGTCATGCGTTCCCTTGCCCGTCTTTCCCGCATCAAATACCCCGCCTCCAATGTCGTTCCGGCTTGGCTTCTTTGCTACTGGAGGTTGCTCCGTTCGGATGCCGCCAGAGACTATGCGAAGGCGTGGATCATGCTGCCCCAGCGCTTGCCGCCGGGCGTCCCATGCCCCACAGTTGATCAGATGGCTACTGCTCTTGTGGATCATAATTTGGTGGACCGTTAGCGCTCGACGGTGGAAAGTTCTTGCATGCTGCATTCACGCTCTATCCGACTGAAAACACATGGTTTTACGCTGAAAAAGCGAACATGCCAGCGACTAGCAAGTTAGAATTGGATTTTTCTCGATTTTTTGCACGGTTTGAAGACTTTGCGGCGGAAATCCTCAAAGTCTGAAAAAGCCCGGAAATGCGGGCTTTTTTGTCCTTCCGTCTGGCCTTTAAAAGGCTTTTCAAAAGCCTCTCAAAGAGACTTTTAAAAATGGCCCGAAGCCGCGTTTTTTGCGCAAATTTCGAGGCTTTTTTGTCAAAATGGCTTTTCCGCACAGCGCCGAAAACGGTCAAAAATATCCAGCAAAAACACATGCTTGGACGGAAAAAGACGCGAAATGACGAGAAATGACGGTTTTCCGGAAATCTATGTCAAACAACATCCGGAATTTTGACAGCCAAAACCGAAAAATGGAATTTCCGGAAAGCCTGTCAAAATGTGCGTTTTGAGCGGCGTTCAAACGTCTTTCCAATACTTTTCAAAGCCGCTTCAAATTTACCGATTTCTCAAACACCGCGCTAACCAAAAGCGGTCTTTGGTTTTGACGGTATCATCGGTCTCGGGCACCGTGAGGCTGAGATGCTGGCCCATCTCCAATCCCTTCAATGTGAAATGGAGAAGCAAGATGGAGATCCCATCTTTTGGGCCAGCCGGACCTACCTTTGAGCAGGCAGCAGAGAGTTATCTCGCTCATGGCGGCGAGGCTCGGTACATTCCGCCAATCGTCGCCTATTTTGCCGGCCGGCCTCTGACATCGATCCACCCGTTCGATATCCGCAAAATGGCGGAAAGCATTTACCCCGCGCACAGCAATGCCACACGCAACAGGCAGGCCATCACACCGGCAAGAGCTGTCATGATGCACGGCTATGACCGTGGGTGGTGCCCGCTCATTCGCGTGCGGCGTTTCAAGCAAGACCGACCGGCTCGGCCGAAACCAGCGTCGCCGGTCTGGCTGCATGCCTTCGCCAGGCAGTGCGACAAGGATGGCTTGCCCCATGTGGCGGCCGTAGTGCTCTTCATGGCTCAAAGCGGCGCGCGGATCAGCGAGGCGATTGCGCTGCGGTGGTCCGAGGTAGACCTGAATGCTCGCACGGCCCTGTTGCTCAAGACAAAGACGTCGACCAACTCCGTGCGGTTTTTGACAGACGAGGTTGCTGCACGGCTCCGGGACCTGCGCGGCACTGCCAAAGGCAGCGACAGGGTTTTCCGATACACCTCGCGCCACAGCGTCAATGAGCGCATCCGGGCCGTCTGTGGTCGGGCCGGCATCCCGCACAAGCCGCCGCATACATGCGGGCGACACACCTTTGCCACGCGCGCGATCGAGCTTGGAATGGATGTGCGCACCACAATGGCGGCAGGCGACTGGCGATCCTCGTCAGTCTTTCTGGAGACCTATGTGCATCCACGGCTGAATGCCGGACGCCTGGTCGCCGATCGCTTTGCTATGGATGCTTTCGACGAAATCTGATGCGGTTTTCAAAGAGCTGCCGGCAGACGCATTTTCGGGCTGCCGGCACGTACAGATGATGATGGGGCGTCACGACACCCGCAGATTGCCTGCCAGCACGTAGTCGCGGATCACCTTGCCGATTTCGATATGCGCCCATGTGCTGTCATGAGCGGCATCAATCGCAGCAACAAACGTGATTTCGTAGGCATCGCCCACGGCTGGCGTTGCAGACCAGCCAGCATCGACGTTGATGGTGCCATCCGCTCGCGTATAAAAGACAACACCGGCCGCTGTGTTCGCAGCGGCTCCGGTCGTAAACCGGATGGAATAGCCCTTGTACAGGTCAGCCACCCAGCCAGCCTTGCTGCTGTCAATGAATTCATACTTGGCAGTGACACCCGTCAGAGTACCGGTAATGCTTGGCCGTCCGGCCGGCACGATGACATAGCCACCATCCAATGTCTTGACATTGGAGGCATTGACCTCGACAGCACTGCATGTCTCGATCACGCCGGTCAGATCGAAATATCCGCTCTCCTGACGAAATCCGCTCGGTCCCGTATCGCGCAGCCATGCATTGATTTGCAGACGGGTGGCCTCGGTCGAGACTTTTGTCTGACCGGCTACAGTGGTCCATGCGTCGGTGGTGTTTGTCGACGGCGGCAGCGTCATCTGATGCCACTTGATGCCGCGCGGCGCATACCAGCTAACCGCCTTTAGCAGATTGGCCCGGAACGTCGCGAAGCCCAGCCCTTTGTCGTTGTTGCCGTAGTTGGAAATGATGTTGTTAGCCAACTCGGCAAGCCGGTTCCGGGTGCGATCGCGCACAGAGCTGGCGAGCGAATTGACGAAATCATCCAGCTTTTCACCGCCGAGACCCATGGGGATATAGCCGCACAGCGGTGTCGTCTGGTCCTGCATTTTGAGGTCCAGCCGGTTCGTGATGCCACGAACGATGAAGCCTCCCTCACCGTAGCCGACACCTCCATCTCCGGTGCCAGCCCCCTTGCTGTCCGCAACGATGGCAACAGACGCACACGGACGCTTGGGGCGGCCAAGAATTGTGAGCGGGGTATAGATGTTATTGGGCGATGCCGACACATCTAGCGTGGCGCCTGGGATAGTGCGGTCGCCGAGACTGGCGACCTCCCCGACATCGCGGATACCTCCGCCCGATGCACGCCCTGCTGCGCCGCCGATCAGCCGCGTGCGAGCGCCAGCGGTCTGCTCGCGGATAATCGTTTTCGGCTGCCCGATTGCGGCAAGCCCCTCCTGGCACGCCTTGGCATAATTTGCCTGTACGCCAGTTGTCGCATTGCGCGATCCGATGCAAACGCGGTACGCAATGGCCCCGGGATAAGCCGCTGGCGACGTGACGGTGATGGAGCCGGTGCTAGCTCCAGCCGGGATAGTCGCCACCGATCCTGCCGACAGAAGGCTCTCGCTTCCGTCTGCAAAAATGTAGCAGACTGAAATCAGATAGCTGGCACCCGCCGCCAGCGCCCCACCCGTACCAGAGGCCGATACAGCAGGCGCATCCGGCGCTGGGGCGGCAAACGTGTCGCTGGCTGTTTTGGTATAGAACCGCTCTCCTTTGGAGAGAGGCAGGAAAACCGGGTCAGAAAAAAGCACGCAACCGGGATCGACACGTGCACGCCGCGACCCGTTGAAAGCGACCGGCACCGTGTGGCCGTCATTGGCAGTCTCAGTGCTGCCAAGCTTGTCCATCGCAGCGGTCACATTGATGGGGCTATAACCAGCCTCCATGATGCCGGGAGACGCCGTGCCGTAATTGGCATACACGAGGATGAAGTTGCTGCAGTCAACCGCAAGCGTGTGCTTCTTGCGATATGATACCTGATTGAGCTGAGTGTTTTGCGGAGAGTTGTTGCTGCTGAGGGCAGTCCCTCCCGACGCGACAGGCTGATATCCAGCCTGTCGAAGCGCATCGAGTGAAGCCACCCCGCTGGCGGCCAGCGCCTCGACGATATCCGCAACTTCCGCAGCGTCATATTGAGCGTCTTCCGGATTTATTTCGATCTTTGCCATTACGATGCTGCCTTTGTGAAAACGATGTATTTGCCGGCAAAAGCCAGCGCGGATCCGGCAAAAGCCAGAGCGCCATTGGGGGCACCACCACCCTCGTCGAGGGTGAGGCCGGCAGCCCTGGACGTCGCGATGCCTCGCAGCAGCGGCCGATCCGCATACCCGATCAGCCGGGGAAGCTTGGTTTGAAGCCTGCTCATACGCTGCTCCAGGCCTTCGCCGAATTGCCGGCCGTGTTGCCGCGCACGTCGATCCGAACAAACGGGAACGGCGCATAGCGGCCAATGCGCTCATTGGCGCCAAGGCTGTCGATGACTTGCCAGACGGCACCAGCATCCACGCGGGCCAGCACATCAAAAACGGTCTGGTCCGCTCCACCGTCAACCTGCACAAAGAAAATCTCGGCCGGCGAAAAAGATGTGCCCTGTGCAGAGGCAGCGGTCGTATCCAAGCGAAGAGGCATCAAAAGTCCTTTCCGGCGGCTCAGGCCTGCCAGTACCTGTCATCGGTGAAATCGGAGGGGATCGGGTCCAGATCCTTCAGCCTGCGCGCCAAAAATATCAGTCCCTGCTTGTGTCGCAGCGCCGCATAGCCGAGCTGCACCACGGTCTGCGCATCCATCGTGTGCAAACTATTGTCGGCGGCAATCCAGGCAAATTCAGAAGGCGCGGACGGATCGAGCAGCTGCTGCCAGGAGATGTCGCCGGCTGCAGCGCCCAGCGCGATGGCATCGGTCGCTGCCGACTTTGCGCCAGCGATATTTTCACGGTCTTCGGCGCGAGACTGGTAGACCACTCCGCCAAAAGCAAAGCCGGCGGCAATCCGCCGATCACGTTCTATGTCGACGGCCGCCGCCATCTGCTCTGCGGAAAGCTGCGGCAAAGCAAGACTTGGCGCACCGTCATTTCCAGGCACGATTTGCATGCCTTGCGCCTGACCAGACATGAGATCCGCATATCGATCATCCGACACCTGAATGGCGTCGCTTGGTGCATTATCCTGATAAAAGCCTTGGGTGCTCGGTGAGTACTTCATCTCAGCCCCTTGGTCCTACGGCGAGGTAGTTGAATGCAGCCGATATCAGCGCCATGGTGCTCCCGTTCCAGTTGATGCTCCTGAATGTGCCTGCCGTGGCCGATCGCGCGGCGACGGCGATGAATGTTGCGTTGGTGTTGCTCCAGGCCACGCCTCCGCTATCCACGGCCACCACGCTCCAGGGGCCGCCAGACGCAAAAGCGGTGGGCCAGGTGATTGTCGCGGTGCCTGCCGTCGTCACCCCTGAGCCCCACTGGAGCACCACACCGCCCCCAAGATCGATGTAGCCGCTGCCCGATGCCACTGCGGGAACCGATCGCGCCTCCATCAGCCGAAACACGGCGCCGTCATAAATAAAGGTGTTGATGCCGGCGCGAATGTCGCCTGGTAATAGATCCGCCGACCCATCCACGCGGCGGATGGCAATGGCACCGAGCCCGTTGACCGTGAGCGTCGCGGCTCCCGTGTTTTCAGCGGGCGACTTTACGCGCAACGGCACGCCCACGAGATCGGAGAGTGCTGCGAACGCCGGTAGTGGCGTGATCGTCAACGCATTGGCCGTGCCGGCGCCCACGAAGTAATTCAGCTTCTGGCCGCGCACCGATCGCACCAGCTGCTGCCATGTCGCGCTGTCTGCCGCCAGGCCGGAGGCCTCGATCACGGCCATGATCTCTTCCTGAAGACTATTCAGGAAGGCGGCGGTCACCTCGGTGCCAGACTGGCCGGCCACCAGGTTCTCATCGCGAAAGCCGCGCCGGCCGGAGCCGATGTCAATCGTGTCGGCACCATTGATGCGATCCATCAGGCCTCTCCATAGCTGAAAACGATGTGGGTATGGGCGGGCTTCAGGCGTCGCAGCTCGCACTCGATCGAGGACAGCTCGAAGGAACCCAGGCGCTGCCCGGCCCGACTGATGCCGGCCCGAAAATTGATGACCGTGACGAGGCCAGGAATATTGACGCGCCACACGAACTGGCAGCCCTCGGGGCGCAGTCGCTGCCCGGCCCGCAACCCCCCGGCGCGGCTCGGCCAGAACTCGTCGATGGTGATCTCGACGCCCAGCGCCCGCGCGATCGAGATGAAAAATGGGATGCTCTGTCCGCCCCGAGCTGTCCACCGCTGATGCGCCAACTTGCGCCTCTGCTCCACGGTCAGCGCCGCCCGGTCGCGCCCGCACGGGTCGGGACCGAGGCAGCGCTCGAAATCAGCCAGCAGCTTGTCGGCCGAGCGCGGATCTGTCTCGGTCATCAGCGCTTCTGCGCCCGCCTCGGCATCGGCCAGCGCCGTGGCCACGCCCTGCAGGTGCGCGTCAAGCACTCCGTCACGGCGGCCGAGCGCAAAGCCCGTTGCAAGCTTTCCAATCAGGCTTTTAAGGATTGTGGAGACGGGTCTTGCCATCGTCGCGACCTCAATCCAGCCAGGTGATAGGCCCCGCGACGGGGCATTGAGACGAGGTGAGCGTGTAGCGCGCCGCCGGCACCGTCAGATCGTGGGCATACTCGCCGCTGGCGGCAGAGATTGCTTCCGAGATCCGCGAAGGCTCGATCGTCGCGCCAATCGGGCTGTCATTCTGCTCGTCATCCTCATCGCCGATCGTCAGCACGAAACGCTGATAGGCTGCCGTTACCGCCGCGCGCGTGGCGGCCGTGTCCGGCCTCAGACGTACAGAGATCGGGACCGTAACCAGAGAGCCTGCGACAGGCACCACGCGGGCCGTCACCGGCCGAACGCCGGTCTGGCTCCCCTGAATGCCCAGATGCGCGCTGATCGCATCGATCTCCTCGGTCGTGGCCACGCGCGGCGCGCTGTTATCATCCTTCATGACGATCACAACGCCGACCGATCCACGTCCGATCCAGTCTTCAACGACGCCGACCGCATAGACGTTCGCCACCTCGGCCACCCAATCACGGTAATCGGATGCGGCGCCGCCCATGGCTGGCGTTCGGATGCGGGTCAGATAGGCCGCCTTGATTTCCTCGGGCGTCTGCGCATCCGCGCCGCCGGAAAAGGCCGTGGCGACGGTGACGCGCGTGATCGCGACCGAGGCCTCCACTGTCGTCAGCAGCACACCCGATGCCAGATTGCCGGCGCTGCCGGCTGTCACGGCCTCGGCCGCCACCGTCAGCGTGCCGCCGATCGCGATGGTGCCGCCAGCCTTGGTGACATAGGTCTGGCCGGACCCGGCAGACAGCAAGATGTCGGACGGCAGCACAGTGCCCGCAGCACCTTCGATCAAAACGGACCCGACCGCCTTCAGCGCGCCGCGCTGATCCACGCCCCAGATGCCCGCATGCCGCAGGATTATCGCCTCGTCATCTGCGCTATCCGGCATGTATTGCCGCCCCCACCACGCCTGATGGTCGTGGATGCTGCGGATTTCGCTGGCAATTGGCGCAAGCAGGTTGGAGATCACGCCCTGGGCCGATCGAACGGCAAGCGAGATCTTTGACGCCTCGATATCCGGTCGAAGCGCGATTAGCCGCTGCTCCAGGGAGGCGGCCATGCGCGCAAAGATCGTCCTGGCTGTCGGGATTGACCAAGGCATCAGGCGTCCACCCGCTTTGACAGCGTCACGGCCGCATCCTGCACCTCAACCCGGAATGCCAGCAGGCCCGGCCGCTCCCACCACACCTCGATTTTGGCAGCCTGTCCGGTCTCACCTTCCGCCCAGCCGAGTGCCTCCGCCAGCCAGTATTCGCACAGCTGGCGCGTCGCCTCGGTCTGCTTGGCGCGGTCCAGCAGCCAGAGCCGGCTGCCGGCCTTGGCAAACCCGGCATTCAGCGCATCAATGATGGCGCCCCGCCGCTCTGAAAAGCTGGCGGGGCTCAGGAACTGGGATCGTCCTTCGGGCAGGTCGTCATCCGGATCCGCGCGCCGATCGAGGCCGATTGACACCAGCATGGCCGGCACGGGCGTCGTGTCGAGCACCAGATCGCCATCGTCGCCAAGCGCGAGATCGCACTGGCGGGATGTCGTGTCAAAGGTGAGGCCAAGATCCAGAAACATGGCGGCGAAGCTATCGCGCGCGCGCGTCATAGATCATGCCCAGCAGCATGGGCATGCCCGCATGGGAGGGCAGCAAGAAGTGAAGATCATGGATCAGGCGGGGCGGTGTGGTCACCGCCTGAAATGACGCCGCCATGGGTGTGCGTCTTGTCCGTGGGCACGCCATCGTGCCAGATGCCGCCACCAGAAAAGTGGAACCCGTCGGCGTCGATCGTCAGGGAGCAGCCGCCGACCGCCAGAGAGATCGACGAGGCAGCCTTCACCTCGATCCCTCCGCCCGGCAGCACCAGCACGCGGTCGCCAAAGGCATTTGCGATCCCGACGGCGCCCTCCGGCGCGCCGCCGACGCGGGCCGATGGATTGCCGAGCGGCAGCAGCACCATGTCGCCCTCATCGCCACCAATCGACAGCGCAAGCCCGATCGCGCCATCGGCTGGCGGATTGCCGAGCAGGCCAAAAGGCTGCCACACCTCGACACCCTCGCGCAGGATGCCGTCAGCAACCTCCACGGTCGCCTTCTGCATCTCGCCACCGTCATCGACGGAGCGCACCACGACGCGGCGCACCAGGGACCGGATCTGGTCGTAGATTTCCTTGCCGCTCATAGGGCCTCCGCCGTGCCGTCCAGCGCGCCTGTCTTGGCCTTTCGGTTCTTGCGTCGATTGCCGACGGGCTCGGCATCAAAAGCCTCTGGCGAGCAAAGCGTGATCTCGGTCGTGGCGCCGCGCTGCTCGTCTTCGCTGTAGGCCACCCGCGAGATCAGCAATTCGCGATCAATGTCCACATAGGCGATGGCGCAATCTGCCAACTGATTGACGGTCCACACGGCGCCATCCACCGTATGGCCGCGCACCGTCACGGTAAACTCTTCGGCGGCGGCCCTGGCCGTGCGGCTGCGCCAGTCTGCCTCCGTCTGCGCCGCCTTGGCGTCGGCCTTGGAGCGCGCCAGGTGCACAATCGGGCGATAGCGGCTGATTTCGTCGTCGGTCGCCCGACCGGTGGCGGTCACGCCACGGCGCTCGCGCTCGGTCGCCGATCCATCGCCTGATGATCGGCTGCCGGCATCGATGGGCTCTGCCGTGGTGTCCAGTCTTGCCGCGCCGCGCTTGGATGCCGCGCCTTCGGCCTGGCCGCGCACTACGGTCTGGCTATGCCGTGCGGCATGCGTGAAGACGCCGCGCGCAGCCAGCACATTGCCCGGCTGACGGATCGGCGCCGGCGCGCGCGTCTTGCCGGTGCGCGTCACAACGATGCCGCCGACACCGTCTGACACGACGAGCAGTTGCCGCGCGCGCGCTCCCTTTTCAATCGCGGAAAACGCCGTTTCCGCAAGATCGATGGCATAACGCGGGAAGGGATCGCCGGTGTCCACCTCGGTCCGCACGCCGATCCCGTAGGGCCTGACGATGCGGGCGGCCGCCTCCTCAAATGACACATCCCTGAACTCGGCGGCATCCAGCATTGCGGCGCAGTCGATCAGGTCACCGGTCACGTCGCGGCCGGCGATCCGCACACTGGCGCGGCCGTCCTCTATCTCAGGCTCCACCGTTTCTATGTAGCCCTTCAGGATGGGCAGACGCCCGATGCGGATCACGACGGCTGGGCCAGGCTTGAGCTTGAGCAATGGTCCAAAACTGGCATAGGGCAGCGCCTGACCAGAGCGTCGCCGGTCGCGAAAGGTGAAGTCGAAAGAGCCGCAGAAGTCCTTCAGATCCCGCGTCACTGTCGCTGCCGTCCATTGGTCAACCCTTTGGCCGTCAATCTCCAGGCTGATGCTCTTGCCCATCAGATAAGCTCCCTGACCTCGATCAGACCGGGGTCGATCGCCGACGGCATCGGCGGTCGGTTGCGGCTGACAATATCGGCATAGACCTCCTCGATCCGCGACGGGTCATCGCCGGCCACATGCACCGCCAGTTGCCATGCGTCGAGCGAGGTGGCTGGGCGGAAGGTCAGGATGGCGGGCAGGCGGCCGATCACCTCGTTCAGATCCGAAACGATCTCGGCCGACAGCGCCTGTGCGGCGCGGATCAAATCCGATGTCTCGGCCTGATAACTGTCGACGGCGATGACCTCCAGCGCATCCACCAGATCGGACAACAGGCCCGTGAACCGGCCACGATAGGCAATGGCTTCCTGGGCGGATGTGTAGTCGGCATAGGGGGCCTGCTCAGCCGAGGCCGCCAGAAAATGCGCAGCGATGGCGAGCAGCAGCACGCGATCCACCGGAGACGGCGCATCCACGATCTCGGCGATCACGCTCGCGGCGAGGTCGAGGCCGATCGTCATCAGCGCCTGCGCACTGGCGCTGGCGCCTGCCGTCTGGCTGGCGCTGCCAACGGCCGGCGTCTCGGTTACGGTCTGGATCGTCGCCACGGCCCCCAGCGTCCAGGCGTCAAGAGATGCTGGCGTGCCGGGTGTCGTCGCGGCAAGCGCGGTGCGGATCTCCGGCACGGCTGCGGCCGAGTCTGCCGGCGACTGGACACTGTCTGCCGCGCGCCGCACGATCCGGATGGTCCGCCGGACGGCTGCGATCGCCACGGCAGATGTAACGAGATCCGCCACCGCAACCGTCAGCGCCGTCGCTGTCGCAATCGCCGAGGAGATCGCCAGCACCAGGCGCGAGGCACCCGAGAAAAGCGAGGACAGGCCAAGTCCCGTCAACACCCGCTTGAAGCGGGCGCTGATGCGCACCATGCGCAGCTCGCGCGAGGAGAAGCGGATCTGCGCCGGCTCTTCCAGGATCACGTTGATCGGCCCGAGCCACGGGTGGATGAGAAGCCCCGTTCCAGGCGTTTCGAACACCGTTTGAAAGGCCTTTGCGCGCAGCCGGTAATCATCGGAAATCACCAGCGCTTCGATCGTGATGATCGAGGCAGACAGGCCGAAATCGTCATAGCCGGGCGCATCAACGCCGGGAAACAGATATTCCAGCACGCGCCGGCCGTGGTCGGACGTGGCATCAAGCACATGGAACGGCAGGCCGCGATAAAGTCCCGGCAGGCAGCCGGGCAACGCGTCGAGATCGTCGATCGCCATATCAGTTTCTCCCGATCACGCGGCCGGTATTGGCTGTCACCGGCACGGCGCGATTGTCCGACGACACATTGGTCACCTCGGCCGGCCCGGTCACCCGCACGTCCACGGTGCCGCCAACGGCCACCTGCTGGGCGGATGCGCCCTGGGCGGGCAGGGCCGTTGCCATGCGCCCGATGGCGGCACCCGCATTGGCGGCATTGCTGTTGGCGGCCGTCGGCGTTGCGCCGCCTGCCCATGATGGCAGGCCCGGCCAGGTGATCAGACGCGACAGATCGATATTGCCGATGGCGCTGATGATCCGGTCTGGCAGGCCTCGGAAAAACTCGATAACCGTGTCGAGAGCAGACTTGATCGTATCGACCAACGCACGGCCGATCTTCTCGCCAAGCGCGCGGAACCCTGCCTCCGCCTCGTCGGAATAATCGTTCATCGTAAAGAGGTCCGACAGGATCGGCCCAATCTGGGCAGGCAGCGAGCGGAAGAACCCAAGCACGGTATCGACCGCGTTGCGCGCACCGGCAGTCACGGCGTCGATCGATCCCTGATCGACACCTATCGCGAGAGCAAGATCGATCAGCTTCTGCCCAGCCATCGCGCGGACACTGGCTGCCCACTCGTCAAAGGCCTTATTGATACTTGCAAGCGCTGGCCCAACGACGGATGCAAATCCCGAGACAATCCCACTGATCGGCTCCCAGTATTTGTGCACGGCGATGCCGACGGCGGCGACCGCCGCAGCAATGGCAAGCACCGGCGCGGATACTGCTGCCGCTGCGGTGGCGATTGCGCCGAACACTGCGGCAATAGCGCTGGCACCGGCCGTGATGGCCGGGATGACAAGGCCCAACACACCGATGGCCCCTGCGAGCAGCACCGCGCCTCCCGCGACGGAGAGCAACGTGCTGCCAAGGCCTCCGGTCTCATCGTTGAAAGCCCGGAAGGCGTCACGCGCCTTTCCAATTCCCTCGTTCAGCATCGGCAGCCACTCACCGAAGGCCGATCCCAGCTGATCGCGCAGCTGGGCCATATGTTCATTGAAAACTTCAAGCTGGCGGTTCAGGCCCTGCATCTGGGTCAGGAAGTCTTTCTCGATCACCGAGCCATCGGCGTTCGCGACTTGATCGCGGATCCGCTTATATTCCTCCAGATTGCCGAGCATCGGCAGGACAAAGTCCATCACCTGCATGTCGCCGAACAGGCTGCCGAGCTTGCCGGCGCCATAGATCTTCTCCAGCTGTTCGCGCACCTGGGCCAAAGCATCCGCGCCTTCCAGGCCGTTGTCCTTCGCTTTCTGCAGCAGCCCTTCGACTTCGGCTCCAGAGACACCCGTCAGCTTGCTGATCTTCTGGATGACCGCTTCAATCGGATTGAGCCCTTTCGTAACCGCGTCGCGCATGACGGCTTCGATATCGACGCCCACGTCTGCAAACTTCTTGATGGTCTCCGGCGCCAGGATCTTGGAAAGGAAATTTTTCATGTTGTTGGCGGCTTCGGCTGGGTCGCTTGTGCCCTTGCGTGCGATCTGCAATGCCGCGCCCAGGAATGTCACCGCTTCTCGCCCAGTTACACCAAACTTCGCCATCTGGCTGGTCAGCGTCGGGAAATAGCGCGCCATATCCTTCAGCTCGAAGGCGCCTTCCTTGCCCGCAACGACAAGACCGGCCAGCGCGCTTTCAAGCTGGTCTGCCGGAAGTTTGAGCGTCTGCAGCATGGAGGTGGCAACGCCTGCCATATCCGCGAATTCGGCATTTGCGGCTGTAGCGGATTTGCCAATAATACCGATCGACTGGTCGACAAGCGCAGGGTCAAGGCCTGCCGCGATCATTTGACCGGCGCCGGATGCAACTTTGTCAGAGGATTGCCCCACTGCCAGCGCCAGCGCCTGAAACTGCGCTTTCGCCCTTGTCACATAGTCAAAGGCCGCCTGCCCAGAGAGGTTCGACGTGCCTGCAATATCGAGCAGCTTCTGCTGAAACGCAGCGGCCTCTTGGATCGGCCCCATGAAGGAAATGGTCGCGATCGCCGTGCCGACCAGCCCGATCTTGCGGGCCACGCTGGCAATGCCATCGAGCGAGGAGCGCAGCCGGCGCAGCGGCGACGAGAGCAGATCCTTGAGGCGCACGATCACATCGAGGGCCATGGAGCGAGCGGACATTGCGACCCCTTTTACGAAGAATAGGGCGGCAAGCTATCGCGCGCGCGCGAAAACGATCATGCCCACCGAAGTGGGCATGATGCTCTCAATCCTGTTTTTTCTGGATTTCGGCCCGGAAGGCCATGACGCAATTCCACCAGTAGAGCGCGTCTCGCGCGGTGAAGGCGTCAATCTCGGCGGCCGAGAAGCCGGTGCCCTCGGCGATCCCGCCGATGATCACCGGCCAGTTTTCGGGCCACTCGTCAAAAAATGGTTCAGCACCCGCCCCGCATCGGTGATGTCGGCGAGATCAAGCTTGTCATAGAGCGCGTTCATGACCGCCTGGTTGATGCGGGTGGATTGCGCGAAGGCGACGACGGCCTGCATCTCGGGCGATGCCCCACCTATGATACGCTGATCCTTGCCCGACAGGCGGTGGAAGGTCAGGGCATCGAAAACCCTCTCGCGTTCCTGCCCATTCTTCCTGGTACGCAGCGTCTTCGGGTAGGCGAGCGGAAGCGTCACCGATCCGTCGTCATTCTCCACTGCGCGTGCCGGCAGCTTGTCGAGCAGCGCGCCGTCCTCGTCGATGACGGCTTCGGTGCTGGCATCGTCTTCCGCGATCACCACATCGGCCGCAGCGGTATCGGTCACCGGCGCCAGCGCATCTTCGTCCAGATCGATCTTGAGCGTTTTCATGCCAGGATCTCCTCGGGCGTGCCGCCCATCCACTTCAGCGGGATCTTGCCGCCTTCACCGCCGGTGATCACCGGCCGGTCGCCTTCGAGGAAGGCATCGTTGATAACGAAGGTCTGCCCCGTGTCGCAGACCACCTGCAGCTCGCCCTCTTCGGCGTCGAAGAGATCCGTGGCGCGCTGGCCGCGCTCCAGATTGGTGACGGCGTTGACTTCCGTGCCCTGGTATTCCTGGGCACGCCCGACGCCGCGCCCGTAGGCAACGCCGGTGTTCTTGATGCCGCCGAGGCGGATGGTGGCACCCTTTTCGACAGGGATCGTCCGGCCGTTCCAGACGATGTCGATGATGCCCAGCACCTGGGTCATGAGGTTTCTCCTTTACACCTGGAATTCGAGCGAGCCGGCCAGCGTCATCAGATTGCCGACGATCATCACCTGCTGCCGGCTTTCCAGCCGGTTGCGATCGTCCGTGGACCGCTGGAAGACGCTTTCCTTGACGGTCCGCGACACATCTTCCAGCCAGACCTTCTCGCCGTAGAGCTTGCAGCGGGCGCCCCAGGAGGCATGCATGCGGCCGGGCGTCACGACGGCGGTGCCGGGATCGGTATCGTCGTCATTGCGGCGCACGAAGGCGGCGACATCGTCGTCATCCACCAGCTTGGAGCGCGGATACATCAGGCTGACATAGGTCGCCCAGTCGTAGCGGATGCGGCTCATGGTGGCGGGCACCATGATGTCCAGCCAGGCGCGATCGGCAACGCCGAGATTGCTGGTCTTGTAGGTGGTGATCATGCGGCTGATCACCGTCGTGCCATCGGACAGATGGTCGAAGGTCGAGATGCCGCGATTGAGCAGCAGGTTCTTTTCCTCGTCGGTGAACTGATCAGCCGGCAGTGGCGCCTCGACATTGGGCACGGTCAGCGAGCGCAGCTGGCGAGCCGGATCGTTGGTCAGGTGGAACGAGGCGATGGCCATCGCCGACGCTGCCATGGTGTAGGCAGGCGTCGGCGATCGCTTCAGGCCGCCGCAGGTCAGGAAGGGGCAATTGGTGAGATTGCCGAAGGTGGTCAGCTGGCCATAGGTGCCGCCCTTGAAGACGAAGCCATGGGCATCGAGCTTTGCGGTGGCGGTGTAGCGACTGGTCAGCCAGGTGGCGAGCAGGGCGACATTGGTCGCATCCGCCCAGGGCGTGACGATCTTGGTGATCCAGGTATTGGTCAGCAGATCGAGCACGCCCTGCAGGTTCGGATTTCCGGAACCACCCGCCATCGCGACAACCGTCACCGTCAGGCCGGAGGGGAGCGGCTGCGCATCGACATCGACGCGCAGGTCAATCTCGTTGCCCACTTCGCCGCCGTGGCGGGCGGTGCAGGTCACGACGCCAGCCGCCGAGGTGGCCGTCACTTCCATGTCCAGATCGGCATTGATGGCAGCCGCAAGCTTGGTTGCCATGCCCGTCACGTCATCCGTAGAGAGCGCCGAAATGCGTACCTGCCGGCCGCCGACCTTGAACCGCAGCACGATGGCGGCCCCGACAGAGCCGACAAAGGTCAGCGTGCCGGTTGCCTTGACAGAGCCCGCCGCGTCGGACAGCGGCGTCACATAAAGGGGCGTGATCTTGTTGGCCTTGCGGAAGGCCTCCACCATCTTGGCGCCGACGGAGCCGCGACCGAACAGGGCTATGCCTTCCTCGGCGCGCGTCACCTCGTAGATCGTCCCGACGGCCAGCGTGCCGCTCGCCAGCTTCTGGCCGGCGATCAGCGCCTTTTCCGGCCAGGCAAAGACGCCGGCGTTGCGGTAATTCGGCTTCACCTCCAGAAAGGTGCCGGGCTCCAGCCAGTCATAGGGGATTTCGTCGAAATCCATGGTCACTTGCCTCCTTTGGGCTTGCTGGCCGGAGCGCTGGGCTCGGCCGTGTCGGTCTGTTTACCGTCGTCGATCGGGCCGGCCGGATCGGTTGCGGCGACCTCGATCAGGTCGCCATCAATGAGGCGGCGGCGCACGAACAGGGTGTCGGGCGCGTCCATGCCGTCGATCGGCCACGGCTCGCCCGTCTCCTGGTCAATGGTCCGGCCCTCGGCCGGCTTCAGAAACTTCGTCATGAACTGGTGTCCAGGTTGATGGTGTCGGTGAGAGGGACCGCGTCCGGATCTGGCTGCAGATCCCAGGTGACGCCGAGCGCGGAAAAATCGTCTGCCGTGACAAGGTTCAGCCGGCCGGGATGGGCTGCGCACTGCACCTCGAAATCCACCTGGGCAATCACCACGGCCTCGTCGCTCCAGCCATCGGCAATCACGCTGTTGGCAAGGGTGACGGCGGCCTGTCCGATTTCGGGCAATGTCCACCCGTGGATGAGCGCGATCGCCACATCGGCCATGGCGTCCAGGCCGAGGCCGCGCGCATCGCCTTTGAAGCGTGTTTGAAAGCCGCTCGAAGCCTTGAAAATCAGGATCAGGCGCCACAGCATCCGGCCGGTCAGCATGCGTCCGGAGGCGGCGTCGGCGCGAAAGCCGATCCAGGCAAGCCCGATGAAAGGCGATTGCCGCGCCAGGCGCTCGAATTCCTTGATGGTCATCACCTGTGGCACGCGCTCGATCGTGAAATCGCGCTCCGGGAAGGCAAGCCGCAGGCGCGCCACCAGATGGGGCTCCATGCGGCGGATATTGGTGTATTGGACGTCGAGCGCCATCAGAAGCCCCTCAGCGTCTCAAGCGACATGACGCGCTCGCGATCCGACATGCGCGGCCCGGAGCCGACGGCCGGGCCTGCCGGCAGGGCCGCCGGCACATCGAGATTGATCAGCTCCCGGGCGATATTTTCCAGCCAGGTGATCGTGGCGGCGCGTGCCTTGCCCATCTCTTCGGACGGCTCGACATGCTCGCCCTGGGCCAGCTCGTAGCGGGCAAGCACGCAAGCCGCGCGGACGATCTCCGGCGGCGGATTGGCAATCGGCGCAAGGTAGCGACCCCGGATATAGCCGTCGATCACCGCCGAGACATCGCTCAGCGCCGTCTCGATCCTGCCGGCATCGACGGTCTCGGCCGTGCGATCCTCGGGCTGGGAGAGCCGGATCATCTGGGTCTCGCCGAAGCGGGCAATCATGTCGGAAACGGTGGCGTACATTGCAGGGGTCTCGGTTGGAAATGGGCTGGCCTCTCGGCCAGCCCTGGCCTTTCAGATCAGTGACAGGCGGTTAGCATCGCCATCGCACGTCGAGAAAATTGCGGCCGGCGGTCCGGTAGCTTTCGACATAGTCCGGCTTCAGGAGACGGGGTACGGCGATAGTGACCAGCGCCGGGATCGTGCCGCGAGCAACATCGTGCCTGGTCTCTGCGGGGATGACCACATGATCCAGGAGGTCGATCGCATGGACGATGTCGATCGGGGTCATGCTGATGACCGTGACATGCTCGTCGTGCGACAGCAGGTCTGCGGAGGCCGGTACACTCAGCAGCACGGCGCATGCCAGGAATGCCAGACTGCCGAGCGTCGCCATTCGCAAGTTGATGTAGAGGCGCATCTTTTGCCTTTCGGTTGCGGTTTCAGGTTTGCCGCTGTTCCCGGTGGCCCCGTTCGGGCTTCTGATCCACCAGAGGGCTTCGGAAGGTTCGGGCAGTGTGCTGAACAGCCCTCCGCTTCCTCGCGGCGCTCCCGCCAGGATTACTTCTTGGCCGAGGCCTTTTCGGCCGCCTGCAGCTTGGCCTGCAGATCATCCAGCTGCGACTGCAGCGCGGCGATCTTTTCGGCGGCGGCCTCTGTGACCGCATGGGCGAAGGTCGCCTGCAGCTCCTCGGCCTTCGCGATCATGCGGGCATCGACCTCGGCCGCCACGCGCGCCTCAAAGTCCGCGTCCGTCACGGTGCTTTCGCCTTCCGGCACCTCGCGCACCTGGAAGTTCTGGTCGGCGCGGAAGGCGGCAAGCTGCTCGTCGCTCCAGTGGCCGGCATCGTAGAAGGCGCTGGCCGGATGCCGCACGCCATTGCGCCGCATGCCGGGAGAGGTGCAGATGATCTGGATTTTTGCGGTCATGATCGGTCCTTTCGGGGTTCGGGAAAGCGCCTGGTGGCGTTTTCCGGAAACCCGCCGCCAGCCACGAGGAAAGGCTGGCGGCGGCTGGAGCGGTTGCGGACCCGCTCCCTCCGGAGGTCAGGCCCAAGGGTCAGGCGAGGTACGGAACCTTCACCACCTGCACCATGCGAGCCATCACGTTGGTCTCGCCACCATTGGTCAGTTCCGCCTCGACCAGCTTGCGGGCGGTGATTTCGAGCGACGGCGGCACCAGCAGCTTCTTGGCAGAGATATTGAGCACCTCGCCGGAGCGGCGGCGTAGCGTGCTCATGGCCGTCAGGGCAGCCGACAGGTTCGCCTCGTTGAGCGTTGCCTTGGACTTGTAGGCCGTCTGCCAGAGACCCAAACCCGCGTTGGAGCGGCCATCGACGCCCCAGATGAACTTGCCCTGGTAGAAGACATTCGGATCGTCGGGGCTCTGCAGCGGCGTCAGGGTGAAGGGCCGGCGCGTCTGGTAGACCAGCGGCTTCATCGCCTGCGCGTCATCGACCAGATACCAGGCCGGGCCGGCGCCATCGGTGAAGTTGGCGACCGAGATCAGGTTGCCCTGTTCGTTGTAGCCCGGATGGTCCGTATCGAAGAAATACTGGCCGTCATAGCATTTCAGCGTCTCGCCGGTCTTGAACAGCGGCCAGCAGAGCAGGTCCGGGAACTCCGCCGCATCCTGTCCCATCTGTCCGGCGACCGGGGTAAAGATGCCGAGCTGGTCATCCTCGATCTGGTCACGCTTGATGGAGATCGTCTTTTCGAAGGTGCGGTTGCGGATGACATAGGTCTGTGCGCCAAGATCATGGACGACGCGATCGCCCAGCCATTCGCGGAACCCCGGCAGATCGTCGAGGCGAGGATATTCGTTCATGGCCGTGGTCGAGGGCACCGTCATGGCGACGATGCCATAAAGCGGCGAGATCGACGCAAAGCGCTGGTTAAAAGAGGTCGAAAGCCCGGTGTAGATGGCGCGCAGCGTGCTGCTATTGATATCCATGTGACGTCCTCAGATGGTTTTCAGCCAGACGCCGTCGGCGTCGATGGCGTCGATGGTGCCGAGCGCCAGCAGGGAGCCGGCCGTGAGCGTGAAGGTGTCGTCGGCCGAGGCATAGACCGTCGCGCCAATGTTGGAGACGGCCGCACCGGACAGCGGGATCAACCGCACATCCTTTTCGATCGTCACATAGAGATCGCCCGTTGCGCCGGCCGAATTGTCGGCGCGCTCCTCGGCAAAACCGAGCAGCTTGACGGCCGAGGCGTGCCCCGCCGGCACGGCTTCCTTGTTGGCGGTGATCCCGACGGCAGTGCCGCCATAGATCTTCTGCCCGCCCAGCACCGGATAGCTGTAACGGCGACCAAGGCCGGGCTTCCGCTTTGACCGGATATCGTCACTTGCCGCCATGTCAGAGATCCTTCCCGTGCAGTGCCTTCGACCGGTCGGCAAAGGTCTTTTCGTCGACGCCCATCATCGCGGCGACCTTGCGGTCTTCCTCGGTCAGCGACGGCGCGCCATTCTCCGGCGGCTGCCGACCGCCGAGGCCGCCGGCATTCAGCGACGGCATCAGCTTGATCTCGGCCTCGACCTCTTCGGGCGCCCGCATGTGGCGGCTGATCATGTGATCGCGCAGCGCCGGCACGATCTTGCCGGCCTTGATCGCGGCTTCGACCGTCGTAACGGCCTTATCCTTCGCCGTCTGGTTCACCAGCGTGGTGAGCTGCGACTGCAGCGCCGTCACGGTCGCCTGCAGCTGGGCATTCTCCGCCTCGGTCGGCGACGCCTTGCCGCGCGACTGCAGCGCGGTGACGAGCGCATCGCCCGTCACGTCTGCGGCAAGACCAGCCGCAGCCCGCACGCGGCCCATCAAGGCCGTCTGCGCCTGGTGTTCGGCATGGGTGGTCGAGACAGCATGGAGGATTTCGGCCTCGGTCGCGGTCTCGGGAAGGCCAAGCGCCTTCCGGAGCTGTTCGAGCATGTCGCTCTCCCTTTGATGATGAAGTGAAGTGAGAAATTCGAGGTTGGGACTATTGGTCAGCGCGACGCGCAAAACCTTGGCGATCCGGTACGGCTTTGAAGTGGAATGCTGAAAGACCGGCGAGAGGTAGCCATAGGCCTTGCCCTGCACGAGGGCCGCACCCTCGTCGGTCCACTCGACACGTCCCCACAGACCGTCTTCACGTGCTTGCAGTTCCACGATCCAGCCGCGCGCCGGGGACGGGAGGCCGGCCTTGCCGGCAAGGTCGATCGAGTGGTTCTCATCGACAGCAAGCTTGCGGCCATCCGCGGCGAAGGCGCTGATCAGCGCATTCATGTCCGGCGCCGCATAAGGCCCGCGACCGTCAACACCGGAAAATTCCGTGGCCGGCAGAAGGTGCAGCCAGTCCGGCAGGGTGCCGGCGGCGGATTGCAAGGCGATGATCAGGGCGGCGATGTTCTTTGGCATGGCCGAAAACTGCCATGCACGAGACAATCGTATCATGCCCACCACGGTGGGCGGCAAATCAGGGCAGGGGTAACGAGGGGATCAGGGGCGGTTCGGCGTATAACGCTCGACGAAGGAAAAGACGATCTCGGCGATCGATGTCTCGTCGTCGGCAGATATACCGAGGAAGGGACGGGCCGGCAAGGTGACGCTGTCGGCGATCACCGGCGAGCCGTTAATCTTGAAAAACAGGTGGCTGGCGGAGACCGGCTTGATCTCCGCGCCGAGCTGGTGCGGGCGGGCATAGATGACATTGGTGCCGACCACGACGACATCCTGTCCTGCCTGGGCATTGATGCTGTCACGCAGACGCCCGCTTTCGGTGAGGATGCGGCTGTTGCGCTTGCCCTTGGCATATTCGGTGTTGAGGGCGTGCCAGGCATTGCCCTGCGGATCGGTCTGGGTCACGAACCGCATATGCGTCGAGGCGACAAGCTCATTGCCGATCGCGGCCATGATCGGCCGCGTATTGCCGAACATCCGGACAGTCAGCGCGCGGAACGCGTCCTGGACGGCGCGGTCTTCGATCGTGACGCTGATGGAAACGCCGCTCATGTTTGCCTTTCACCGTGTTCGGGCTTATACTCTTGACTGACGCGCCGACCAGGAAGGACTGCCTTCAGGCGGCTTGGGATCAAGCGTTTTCCGGCTCCCCGGCGCGTCATTTCCATTCAATATTTCCACTCGATGCCGAATTTTTTGACGATATCGCGTCGCTCTGTCCGCCGTAGCGACGAAAGCCATATCTCCTGCCGATCGCCCTTTTTCACGACCTTCAGGGCGGCATGATAAAGCTTGCCGTCATAGTCGCCGACAAACGCCCAGCGGCCCTGCTTGTCCTTCATCAGCCTGCCATGTTCGGCAAGCCGCTTTGGCAGGACGCCATAGGCATCCGGCGTGGCGATCGTATGCTTGACGTGGCTGCGGATGGTATCTGCCGACAGGCGGATCTCCGTTCCGACGGAGACCTCCAGCGTTTTTGCCGTCACCTTGTCAGCCGTAGCGACCGGCGTCCACGCGCCATCGGGCCATTTGCCTTTGAGAGAGGATCGCACGAAGGCCGCGATATTCGCCTCGTCGGCCGATACGGCTTTCGGTCCAGGTGCTGTTTTCTGCAGCCAGGCCATGCCGGGATTGTAGGCGAAGCTCGGATCGACGCCGAGCGGCTGGTCTGTGCCGAGCTGATCGAGATCCGGTGCGCGATCCGGCCCGCTCTTGCCCATGCGGCGCAATCTGGCGCCGGAGATCGGGATCACGAAACAGCCGCAGCCAAAACCGTTCGGTGGATAGGCGACCGTCCAGAACGGGTCGTCGGCCGGATAGATCTTCTTGTCCCAGGCCTTGTGCTGCAGGCGCGGGTGCAGGGAGCCCGAATGATTGTACTGCCAGTAGGGATGCGTGGCGAGCGTATCCGGCTCGGTCATCTGGGCGTAGCGCCCGGCGGCATAGGCCGTGCGCAGGTTGGTTTCGAAGATCGTGCGCGTGCGCCAGCCACGCTCGCCCTTATAGGACCAGCCGTGCGTCTTCACGATCCGGTCGAAATCCTTGCGGAAATCTTCAAGCGTGGTGCCCTGTTCCAGCGCCTTCGCAATCGCCGCCTTGAAATCGTCCACGATGGCAACGCTGTTGGCGCCCGCCACCATGAACATCTTGGAATGGGCTGCGTCCCAGACATCGCGCCAGCTTTTCGTGGGGGTAGAGACTTTGTCGCGGAAGAATGCTATAGCCTCATTGAACGGCAGGTCGAGCGCGTCTCCCGCCGCACCGTCCAGAGCCATCCGAGCAATCATCCCCGAGATCGATTTCAAAGCCGCTTCAAAGCCCGTGGACGCGCGCCTTGGGTCTGTCGGCTGCGACGTTACCTCCAGGCAGGCAAAGCGCACCAGCGGCCCGCCATTCATGACCGCCCCTTGATGTCGTCGAGCAACGCTGCCTGTCCGGCCAGATGCGCCAGCGCCATGCCCCGCGCCATGGCCTCGGCGAGATCGTCCGGTGACAGCTCCAGTCGCGCCAGCCGATCAGCCGCCTCGCGCAGATCCGTCGCCTGCATCAGGACTTTGCGCACCTCGTCGAGCATGCCGTCCAGGGCGTCGGCCGCATCACGCTCCAGGCGCGTGGTGAGCACATCGACCGGATCGACAGGCGCTGTCGCATGGGCCGAGGTGAACAGGCGATCGAGCGAGGCCTGCACGCTGCGCGTCTGCTGGCCGGGTTGGGGCTGTTGCTCCGGCTGCTGCATCCGGCCGCCGACAAGCTCGGCGTCCGGCTGCGGCGTGGGAATGCCCATCCGGTCGCGCAGAAAACTTTGCTCCGCCGTCAGGCCGTGCTTGGCGAGCTTGTCGAAGGCTGTCGCAAAATCGAGCAGCGGCACCTCGTCGGGCCGGCCGACCATCAAGGTCGGATACACATCCTGCGGCCCGAAATTGAAGTCGATGATGAGCGGCACGAGCTGCTGCTGCAGGGTGTCCGTGACCATGCCGGCATCGTCGGTCTCGATATCCACCTGGACGAGGCGATGCTCCTGGCTGACGGCGTGACCGCCCGAGACGGCATCCGTCGTCGTCGTCTGCCCGAGCACCAGCTTGGAAACCTCCCGGTTTAACCAGTCAGCGCGCCGCTCGTACATGTCCGTCGAGCTGCTCTTCGAGCCCACCTCGTGAAACTCCACCAGCATCTCGCGCGGCACGATCGCCGCGCAGTCGCCGGCAATGCCGGACACTGCCCGCCAGAGAACATCCTTTTCGGCCTCGGTTGCGCCGCGACCATATTTGCCGATGCGGATCGGCTGGCCATAGTTCTGGCAGAAGATCGCCCAGTCCTTCACCGTGAAGCTCTTGAACATCCATGCCCAGAGCGCCACGCGGGCAATGCCGCCCCGGATCGTGAGGCCAGATTTCGACTTGTGCCGATGCACGATGAACTTGTGTTCCGTCAGAGGCTGGCCGTTGATGCCATCGCGCAGCAGGACGGTCTCTCCATCGGCCCGATCGAAGGTGAACCACCGCTGCGGACGCCAGATCAACGCCTGAGGCAGCATGTCGCCGCCCTGGTATGTCCAGTCGATTTCCAGGATCGAAAGCCCCTTGCCGATCGCGTCCAGCATGTCGAACAGAGATGCGCGCAAGACGCGCTTGTTGACCCACTTCTGCAACAGGGCCGCATGCTTCTTGTGTTCGGGAGCGTCCGATGCTGGCTTGACGGTGATCGGCAGCTGCGCAACGGATCGTTTGCGGGTCGCCATCACGGACAGGTAATGCGGATCGCGTTCCTCGATATCCTCGGCCAGCTCGAAATAGGCCTCCGGCTCGCCATCGGCCGCAGCCCTGAGGATGCGCGCCAGGCGCTGCGGTGTCAGTCCGTCGGCCGGATGTCCAGATACGACCTGGCGCACGCCGCCCACCTGGGGCGTGGCGATCGCCTCCATCACGGGCTTTGGCACCTTGGTGGCTTCTGCCGCCTGCAGGCTCTTGCGCTTCTTCTTGCCCATCAGAGCGATCCTCTCAAAGTGACGTCCACGGTCCGGCCGCGCCGGTCCTCGTCCAGCGGCGGCCCGCCGTTATGGCCCGTCATGTTGTTCCCGGCTGTCTTCCGGTTGGTCTGGTAATCGTAGGCGATGGCGTCCTGGCAGCTCGCAAACCAGGCGAGCGCACCGGCAGGTGCGGTGTCGCCGTGCCGGTCATAGCCATCGACGCCCTTGCTCGAATGCTCGTCCGGCACCTTGATGATGCCGTTGACATAGGCGAGTGCCTGGTGGTCGGCCAGCACGTCCGCATCAAAGGGCAGGAGCAGCGACTTATCGCCAAACGCCTCGATATAGGCGGGCATGTTGGCGGCATACCATTTGGCCGACAGCATCACCTCGTGGATGCACTCGCCCCAGCGCTGGCGCGCCTTCTCCGCCAGATACTGGCCGTTGCCGCGCGCATCGAGCGCGCCGCCGGCCAGACGCGGCAGGGCGTCGCCGATGTAGAACAGGATATCGCGCTGCTGGTCGAAGGGAATGTTCTTCAGCTCCACCACCAGGCGCGCGCGGCGCACGAGATCCGCGCCGTTCTCAAACACGAGAATGGCCGTCTTGTCGCCCGATCGGGCAAAGTCCTCGCCGAACACATGTTCGCGGTCGGGATTGAGCGCGCTTAAAAGCGGCTTCAAAACCCCTTCACAGAACGCGTCCGCCTGCTCCTCGCGCTCGAAATCGTCGAGGTTCTTGAAGTCATCTGGCCTGTCCCAGCGCACAACGGCCGGCAGGTCGCGTGACATGCAGCTTTCGATCAGCACGCGCGACAGTGCCGCACCCTCGGCCTCGGCGGGGATCGCGTCCAGCTCCTGGCGCATCTTGGCGGTGCGCGTGCCATAGGCCGAGCGGATCTCGGCTTCCCAGGCATCCTGCTTCTCCTGGCTCCATTCCGAGCCCTTGATCAGGCAAACGCGCTTGTAGAGCCCGTTCTCGACGGCCTTGCCGAAACTGTAGGTATGGACCTTGAAGCCGTTCTTGCCGGCGTCTGCCTCCTTGATCAGCTCGTTGAACGGATTGCTGATGCCGTTGTGCGAGGAAATGATGCGGATCTTGCCGCCCCAGATCAGCAGCGCGCCAACGGCATCAATGACCTCGCGCACATCGCGGTGAAACGCCGCCTCGTCGATGACGACGGTGCCCTGCAGACCACGAATGTTTTCCGGCCGCGACGACAGCGCCTCGATGCGGAAGCCGGACGAAAACCGGATGATGTAGCTCGATATGGCCTGGGTGGAACCATCGGCCTTCTGATCGAAGAAGATCCCGTCCTCGATCGTCAGCATTTCCTTGGCGACGGTGCGCGCGAAGTGGGCCGCGTAGCCGATGAACTCACGCCCCTTCGGCTTGGTGTCGGGAATGTAGAACACGTTCTGGCCGCCTGCCGAGCGCTTGGCAGCCGCGATCAGCGTGCAATCGAGCGCCTCGGCAAAAGTGATGCCGGTCCGTCGCCCCTTGGCGCAGATCTTCAGGGTGCTTTCGTCGGCGATCCATTCGGCCTGGTGCGCCATCAGCACGCCATCGGCGAGCGGATCGAGATCATCCGGAATGTCGGCACCGCGCGGCAGCTCGGCCGGCAGATTTGCCGGGTCCTGGTCGAGCACCGGTGGATCTGTCCACTTGCCCTGCGGCAGGCCGGGGAGCGGCGTGGTCATGCTGCCGGGCCTTCCGGCTTCTTACGCACGCCGAGGAATTCACGCCGCGCTCTCGCAATCGCTTCCCTGGAAATGCCGGGCTCCGAAGACAGGATGTCGAGTGCCTTTTCCGCCTTGTCCCGCATCTCGGCTTCGACCTGGCGTGCGCGCTCTTCGGCCTCGATCTTCAGGCGACGGTTTGAGCTTTTTTGCTGTGCAGCGCTCAACTGGTTGAGCGCGGTGGCCAATTCCTTGAACGAATTCGGCGTCAACTTTCCGTTTGCCGACATCATGACAGCGTCCAGCATCAGAGACTTGATCGCCTCGGCAGCGATGATCGTCAGATCGTCGCTGCCAGTGCTGTCAAACCGATCTGCCAGCGTCGCTGCGATGTTACGCGCCTGCTCGATCGACTTGGAGATATCTGCCAGCCGAACGGAATAGCGAGAGAAACCCCGGAAAGAAGGGATTTCGAAGTCCAGGCCCTGCTCATGCTGCAGGGCAATGAGTTTCTGCTTGAACTCGGCGTACACATCGACCTGCGTCCGGTCCAGGTTCGCCAATTCCTTTGCCGCCCAGTTGACGATGCCCCGGCACTCCTCCGGGAGCAGGTCGATTTTCGATAACCAGCCACGTCCCTTTCCCATCGGCTTACTCCGGCCGCGCGCTGACAGGCATGACGCCCGCGATCAGAACTATGCCTGACAGATGATATTCACCGCGCACTTCGAGGCGCGCGATTTTGACGGTGTCACGGGAAATGACCGAAACCGCGCCCATGTCTTTCAGGTAGGCGAACTGCGCTTCAACCCATTCACGCGGCTTGTCGATCAGGAAATTCGTCAGCAGATAGGTCTGCATACGCGATGACGACATGGCCCTGTTATCCTCCTTTACAAGCTCCTTGAGGATGATCAGGCGGGCCTCTTCTTCCATGGTGTAACTGCGCATCACTTGTTCCCCTGTTCCAGCATGTATTCCTGCAACCGGATGGCAACGGCTGCGATCGGCTTCAGGCGCTCTTCCAGCGCCGCGAGTTTTCCGTTCATTTCCACCAGCTGCAGTTCCTGCCGGTGCTGTGTCTCCTTGTCGGGGAGATGCTTCATGTCGCTCTCCACGGCCTGGATGCGACGGTCATGGTCGATCAGCTTTCCCTCGACCTTGACCAGGCGTTCATCGAGCTTCTTTTCGCCCTGGGACATCAGGGTCCGGATATGGGCGATCAGGTTGAGGCTGGAGAGGGCCAGCGCCACGAGGCCGCTGATCGCGGCAAGATCGAGGATCATCGCAGATATGCTTCCTTCTCGGCGATCTCCTGGCATTCCAGGCAGCGCGTGGCGGAGGGATAAACCCGCCGGCGCGCGGCGGAGATGGTGGCGCCGCACTCGCATTCCTCGCGGCCTTCCTGTTTCAGCGCCCGGCGTGCCGCATCGATGCGCGCCTGGCGTTCCTGCTCGACGCGCATTTCGCCGATCTCGCGGTCAAACTCACTGTACATGCGAGCCCTCCGCAGAGGCTGAAATCGCCGCACCCTGGCGGACCTTGCAGATCCGGAGCGACGTCCGATCGCGGCCCCAGAGGCTATGCACCTCCGCCTCGCCGAGATCGCGATCGGGCAGGGTGACGGGATCTGCGCACGGGATTTTTGCCTCGGCCGGGATCTCGCGGTCCATCATGACGGTCCTCACCACGGGGGCAGTCCTATCGTTTGTTGAGCAGGCGCACGCGATCGCGGCCAAGGCCGCAGGCGCCAGCATTCGGCAAAGCCGCATTTTCTGTCTCCAGCTGGGTGGCGCGCGCTTCTGCGGCGGCGACCTCGTCGCGCGCGGCATTCTGGACGGCCATGGTCTGTCTGAGGTTTTCGGCGATGCGGGTCTGCACCTCCGCATTCGATTTCTGGATCTGTGCCGTCCAGTGGGCATCCCGCTCCGCAATGGCGCTGGCGCGCGCATCGTCGATCATCCCGTCGATGACGCGGAGCGTCAGCCAGCAGGAGAAGCCGGCCGCCGCCACGAGGGCTGCAGCGACGATCAGGGGCGTGGCGATCCTGGCGAGCAAAGCGGGGATCATCGAGCGTCCCCCGGCGTGTTGGCATCAGCGCTGGATGCGCCGTCTGCCGCCAGCATCTTGCCGGCCGTGCGGTAGTCCAGCGAGCCGAAGCCACGATGAATGCCGAGCAGGGCGGCGATCAGCATGACCATGGACGGCACGGCGATTGTGCCGAACTCGACCGACTGGCCGTTGATGGCGGCGCCGACCGACAGGATCAGGATGACCAGCCAGGCCATGATCGAGGAAAGCCAGAGCGCGCGCTTGGAGGTGGAATAGCCGGGCTTGTGCATGGGCCTCATTCCCCTGCCAGCGCCGACCAGGTGTCGGGCGAAACGATGCCGGTCGGGACGATGCCCCGACGTGCCTGGAAGGCCTTGACCGCCAGTTCCGTCGCCGGGCCGAAATCGCCATCCACGGCAACCTCGGCGCCCTGCTTGCGCAGGAAGAACTGCAGCCGCTCGACATTGCCGTCATTCATCAGCCCGCGATGCAGGACGGGAAACATCCCGCGATCCGGCGTCCGGGTCTCGGCTGCCTGCAGCGCGGCGATGGCCGCCTTGGCGCGGGCAAGTTTTGCCTTGCGATCGTCCAGGCCGTTGCGCCCGCCATTGATGATCCGGGTCACGGCAAGGATATCGTCCCGGTCGGCATGACGGTTGAGACCCTTGTCGGCCCAGAAATAGACCGCCGACCAGGGCACCCACTGGTCATCGAGCACCAGTTCCGGCCTCTCCTCGAAGTCCGGCGTGCTGCCTGGAAGCTGGCGACGCAGCCAGCCGGTAAAGGCGCGGTAGTTGGCACGCCCCGTCAGCTGGATCGGGCCGCGCCCCTTGAAGCGCTTGCCGTCGCCCGGCCGGGTATTGCCGAGATCGTCACGGCCCTCATACGCTGAGCCGCTCGCATATTCTTCGAAGGTGCAGAAACTGTCGCTTTCATGTGCCAGCTGGGCGAGGAAATGCGCGATGCGAAGCGGCCGGTCGATCTCATAGGTGTCCATCAGCGGCGGCAGCGTGATGCGCAGGATGGAGGCATTCACCTCCCGCTTGCCGGAGCGACTGGTCGGAACGGGGCCGCCGATTGCAAGCAGGGTCGAAAGTGTGATGGCGTGGGGAAGGCCGGACATGAAAAAGCTCCGATCGCCGGTGGGCAGGTCGGAGCTAACATCACTGAACTAGGGGGTGGACTGAACGCCCATCGGCATGGGGAGGGGCTAGAGAAGCTGCATTTGGCGGCTATCTTTGGGCTTTTTGCCTTTCCCAGGCTTCCGTTTTCTCGCCCGCTGGAAAAGCAGTTCCACGCCGGTTTCCGTCAGGCCTAATCTGCGGGCAACATCCTTGTTGCTCACACCCGCTTCGCGGTATCGCAAGGCGCGGAACTCGCGCGCCAGCGGAACTTTTATATATCCGCCTCTGTAGAGATTGGAAAGCCTCCATGCTGCATCCTCGCCGACGGTCTGCGGCAGATCCGATCGGGCAGGATCGGCCGGGACATAGAGGCGCATGCCAGCATGCGCCTCAACAAGGGCAAAGAAGCCATCCTCGCCGAGCGCATCAAGCAGCTCCTGTACCAGATCCTCGCTCATGTCCTTGATCCATGTTTGAGCCGAAGCTCGATCTCGATTTGCTGCGCCGTCAGATGCCGAAGCCTGGCTTCTCGACGAAGGCGGGTGCGAACATCGACGCCGCCCCGCTGCAGCTTGCGTTGAAGCTCCTCCCGCTGGCGTCTGATCTCGGCCAGTTCCATGGCGTCGATGAGCGGCAGCGGAATGGCCATGTCAGCGGCACTCCCAGGCGGGCCGGGCATCGCCCCAGCGGATGATGACGCCTTCGAACCGGGTGCCGTTGTGCGTGGCCCGCCAGAAGCGGCCCATGGTCTCGCGCGCCGTCTGGCCGATCAGGCTCTGCGGCGCAAGGCCCCGCAGCCGGTCAGGCGCAAAGCCGTCAGAGGCGGCAAAGGCCTCGATCTCGTCGCGCCTGAGCGGCATGCCGTCGATCTCGATATAGGCAATGCCGGCGTCGATGAGGTCGCTCGACATGATGACGATCGGCCGCACAGACCGGCAGATCGGATCCGCAATGATCTTGCGGCAATGGCGGGTGCGCATCCCGACATAAAGCTGCAGCGGCTCGCCGGGATGCGCATGGCGCCGGCGGTGCTGGCGGATGGTATGCGTCTTGCTGCCATCCTCGATCTGGGGAGCGAAGTAGGATTTGAAGCCGTAGGAAACCATTAGCGGTCCCCTCCGGCAATCAGGCCGGAGACAGGTGCCTCACTCACGCCGCGAGCAATGGTCACGCGGCGACCAGCTCTGTCGCCGAGGTGCTCAGCCTCGACAAACCGTGTCTTGCGCTCGCGCTGCTTGACGCCGACAGCGTTGAACAGCTCGGCAGCTGCGGCATCGGCACGACGGCGCTGTTCGTCCGAACGTGTCTCTGCAAACATGTCAATGACACGTCTTGCCAGTCGCATTGCCATTCCGTGCACAAAGTCATCGACCGCTTTACGACGGGTCTTTGTGCTACGCCGCGCCTTGTAGAAAGGCCCGCCTCGAAATTCCTTCAACGCGGTTTCCACAGCCCTGTGAAGGACGTCGTGCAGGTAGCAGGCAATTTGCGGACCCGGTGCCTGGCCGACATAGACAACGGACTTTTGCGAGCCCCTGTAGGTATGAACGCATATTCCGTTGATGCTGTAGGCGATGGCCGCGCACACGACTGCCTTTGGCGACCGCATATTGAATTTGACGCCAACGCTGCCCTGGTCAATCTCGACGATACTTTCGGAGATGCCGTATTCCCGCATCAGCGCTGCGGCTTTTTCGGCTGCAGCAATCGCTTCGGCCTCGGTGCATCCGGAGGTGATCGTTTTGGCAGTGAGCGCGCGGATCTTCGCGAGGATCTTTTCGCGGTCTTTCATCACGCCACCGCCTTTCCAGCATCGCTTGTGCGGACGAGCCGATAGCCGCAGCCCCAGCGGTTTTCGATCGTCCATCCACTGCTCGCCAGTTTCTTTTTGGCCTTGTGGATCAAGATCTGAATAGAGTTGGGGGCAGCCAACGGTCCGCCGTCCGGACGGTCGCTGTAGACCTTGTCCGCCAGCACGTTTTTATCCTGGAACCGTTGGCCCGTAGCAACCAGGGCTTCGATCAGGCGGCGCTCCAGGTTCGTGAACCTGGTTAGATCGATGGTACTGTAGTCCGTGCGCTGCTGGCCGCAGCATGGGCAGAAAAGCGATGTCATTTCGCACCGCCTTCCGGCCCGCAGCTCGCGGCAATGATGTTCTGGTACATCGACAGCGGCCCATATCTGTAGCCGGAGAGTGTCACCGCGCAGTCTGCGCCGATCCGGATGCTGGCATAGACACTGCCGGCCCGGAAATGCCCGTTCCATAGGCTGTCCTGCACGACATAGAGTTCATCCTCCGCGTAGACGAAGTTGGTATACGAGGAAGATGTATTGCCATCGCGATCGGTGCTGATCTTCATCAGCCGCTCCTTGTTCACAATGTGGATTGTCTTGGTCTCGATATGCGAAGAAATCTGGTAGTCCGCGATACCGACGATGACGGCGAGCGTCGAAATCAAAACTGCGGAAATCGCCTTGGTGTTCATGCCGCACCGCCTTTTCCAGAGCCCTCGGCCGTTCGCTCCTGCCCGTTGAGCACAGTGCGAATTCGGTTCGCCTCGCGCTCCAGCGCTTGAATGATCCCCATGGCTTCAAGCCGCGAAGTGCCGGTGCTGACAGACCGCGCCATCATGACGTTTCTGCCTCTCACGGCGATCCCGAGGACGTGGATGCGGACGTCAGGTGCCTCCATGAGGAGACGGGCGGCATCAAGCTGGCCCTCAAAGTTCTTTTCGAAAGACGATGTCATGCCGCACCGCCTTTCCGGGCGCGGATGCGTCGGCCGAATTCGTTGTTGACGCTCTGCCAGTCCTTTGCCGTCAGCTGCTGCAGGGTGCCCTTGGTGGCGGAATAGGCCACCACCTCGGCATCGAACCGCTTGCGCACCATGATATCCGCGCCTGGATGCAGGATCTTCCACTGCGCCCAGGCCACTTTTGCGCCATCCTGGCGCAGCCAGTCATAGCCGTTGAGGTTGCCGTACATCACGCCGGCCTCGCGCTTCAGCCAGCCTTTCAGGCCTTCGATCGCCGCCGCAGCATCGTCCGGATAGTGGAGGAAACGCGTATGATCGAGGCCGGTCTGCCGGTTGACGAAGGCGAGCAGCGCCGCATCCGTGCGGTCGCTGATGACGCCGAGATTGTAGCCGGCGATCCACAGCGCCTGCAGCTTTTTGGCATACTTCCCCTGAAGCCCCTTTTGGAAACCCTTTCGAGATCCGTTCGAAGCCGGCTTGAAGCCTTCGTTGCGAAACACCGTCAGCACGGTCTGCCGCTCGGCCTCGGTCATGTCCTTGGCCGAGGCCTTGCCGGTCAGCTTGTTGAGCTTGTCCCGGTACGTGTCATCGTCCAGGCCGAGCTGTTTCTTGGCCACATGCAGGGCCGCGAGAGAGGAGGTCATTTTACCCCCCTCTGGATCGCCCGGCACTGGCCGGCATCCACCACGAAATTCGTGCCCGTGATGATCATACCGAGGGTCAGCAGGCCGAGCAGGAAATATCCGCCATAGGTCATACTGCACCTGCCTTCCGCTCTGCCTTGCTTTTCGGCTGCGGCACGTATGGATTGATGGATGGCAATACGACGCCGCAGATCTGCGCGGCCTTCAGAGCCGCTACCGCGCGTCGGCGATAGCCATCATGAATGGGGCGGTTCCTGCGGTTATCCCAGCTATCACGCTCGCGCCCGATGGTATCGCCAAGCGTCCGGTTGCCCTGCGCGTCGAGCCTTGCAATGGCCTCCAGATTGAACGTCTCGTCCTGGTCGAAGATGGCCTTGGCAACGATATCGACGAGATCGGACGGAAAGGAATGCGGTTCCATGAATTTTTCCATCTCTCTCTCCCTCACGCCTTCATGCCGTTCGGCGCATCGATCTCGATCGGCTCGATCACGAAATCCTCGCCTTCGGATGTGATGGTGACGCCGGCGATCGTGCGGGCCTTGTCGGGGTCGGCCAGCATCGCCTCCTTGTTCAATTCCTCCTTCGTCCGCAGGAATTGCGTCAGCCCGAGCTTCTTGCAGCCTTCGATCACGGCTTCCAGGCCGCGCACCGAAACCTTGGGCGGGCGCAGACGCCAGTTGATCCGGCCCGTGCCGAAATCGTGGTACTTCACCTTGCCATCGACGGTGAGCGCCAGGCGGTTTGCCTCGCACCAGGTCTGCAGGCCCCGTTCGTGGTCCGTAAGTTCTGCCATCAGGTCGGCGGTTGCCTTTTCCAGCGCTTCGCCGGCAGCCTTCACGGCCTCGTCGGCAATGGCCTTGTGGTGGGCGATCTCGCGGCGCAGCGTGCCGATCCGGCCGACGGCCCAGACGGCATCCTCGCGGCTCTGCGGCACGCGGGACATCGCCTTCGTCTTGTTCTTGAGCGCAGTCTTCATCGTCATGACTTCCTGTTCAAAAGGTGGGCTTTGCGCAGACCGCGCACGGCGGCCATCAGTGCATCACGGGCGCCGGGCTCGCCGACGGTGTGCGTGACGCGCTCCAGGTGATCGATCGCGGCAACGACGCGCTCGATTGAGGCTTTGACGGCATCATTGGTGGGCCGCACCTTGAGGCGCGGCGCTGACTTGTCGACAAGGCGCTGGTGCACCATGAACCCCACCGCATCCGCGATGCGCGACAGCGGGATCGGCACCTCGACCAGCACGGTGACATGCTCCTCGCTCATGCCGCATCACCTCCGTCGGGGCCGGGATTGACGACGACAAAGCGTCGGCCGGGTTTTGGCGGGAAAGGGATCACGGTGCCGGTGCGCCCATCCAGAACAGGGGCGACCTTGCGGCCTCGCATCATCAGGATGCGGCGCTTGAGGATCTCGTGATCCTGTTCAATCTCGATGCCGAGCGCCCGGATGGTATGAATGGCCTTTACGAGAAAGCGCACATCCTCGGCTCGGAGCGTTAGGCCGCTTTCCATATGCGGCTCCAGAAATTTCGCCAGCCCTCTCGCATAATTGGAAATGGTCTCGGTCATGACCGGTCTCCTTTCGGACCGCGCCCGAAGCTGGGACGGATGATCTTGTCGTCATCCTTTTCGCGATGCATGCGGATGATTTCCGCCGAATGCTGGTCGACCAGCTCGGCGATGATCACCTTGCCCTGCCGTGCGGCCTCGGCCAGCCGGTGGATCTCCAGCTCCCGTTCCTGCAGCGCGACGAGCTGCGCCAGATGCGCCACGAAGCGGCCCGTTTCCCGCAGCTCGTCGATGGCGACGGGCCGGGGGCGGGAGAGGAAATCGGTCGCAATGGCCGATAGTTCTTTCGAGGCGATCAGCATCAGGCGATCTCCTCTACGTCGCGGTTCTGCCAGGCGGCTTTCACATGCGTGATGGAGAGCGGCTGGCCGCCTCCCTCCGCCGCCATGAAGGCCAGCTTCGCGGTCTTGTCGATCTGGCCAAGCGCACCACCCTTGAGGCCGATGCCGGTCAGGAACTTCACGCATTCCGGATCGGTGATACCCCAGGCCGCGATATAGGCCTGCAGGTCTTCCAGATAGGGCTTGGCGCGGTTGAGGCGCTTGCCGATGCGGCGCTTGAGCTGTGCATAGGAAGGGCCTCCGGCGCTGCGGCCGAACCGGGTATAGACCTCGTCATTGCCCACCAGCGCGATGCCGCACTGATAGATGTCCATGAAGTGGCGCAGCTGATTGATCGCGTCATCGACGAGGTTCTGCGCTTCGTCCACGATCAGCAGCGAGCCGCCGCCAATGCGGCCAAGCTTGGCGCCGATGGCGCGGGTGAGCCGTGCCGGGTTGTTTTCCTTGACCTCAAGTTCCGCCGCAAGCTCCACGAGCATGCCGTGCACCGTCTTGGTGTGCGGGGTAATCGTGGCGTGGTAGACATGCGGACGGGTGGCCGCATAGGTGCGGCAGGCCATGGTCTTGCCCATGCCGGCGCCGACGGTGATCATCACCATATCCGCCGTGGTCTGTGCCCAGGACAGCGTGTCAAAGATCTCGCGCGAAAGGCGGGTATTGATGAAGAGCGGCGATTGGCGGATGTTGGAGACCACATCGGATGCCTCGAAAAAGGCATGCAGCCACTGCTCGGCCATCCGGTTATAGGTTTCCAGCCGGCCCAGATAGGCCCCGGAAAACCACTGGCTGAAGGTGGATACCTCCATGCCCATGCGCCGCCCGACCTCGGATTTGCCAAAGCCGTTTTCGCTGGCGATCGCCGCAACCTTTCCCGTCAGCTGCCGCCAGATCTCGACGTCGTCGGCGGAATGCTTGGCGATAAACTTCTCGCTGGGCTCCGGCCGATCCCATCCGCTGGCCGGGCTTGTGATGATATGCTGGTTCATTTATGGTTCCTCTTGTGTGGCCCTTTCGGGCGTTTGGCGGGCGGGATTTCCATTCCCGCCCTCTTTTTTTGTCGGAACCGTACGCACTACATGTCGGCTCATTCGCTCCCCGGCATCACGCGCCGGAGCCATTCCCCTTCGGGAATTCCAGGATCGAGGCGCCGCCGCTGAGGCGGGCGAGCCCTCGTGAAAAGGCGTCTTCGAATTCTTCGGGACTGAGGCTCTGTTCGGCCTTCACCGCCAGATTGCCGCTCTGGCTGGGCACCAGCCGCGTCACCACCGGCCGCATCGGTTCCGGTGCGCTGGCGGGCGCGTCGCCACGGCTGTAGATCTCGGCAAGCTGATCGGGCGAGAACACCACTTCGGCATCGCGCAGTTCCCGCACCTTCTTCTGATAATCGGACCGGCGTCGGGCGTGCTGGCGTGCTGCGGCCTGGTCGTTATGGCCGGTGTCGTCGATGCACTCGGCCCGGCAGATCAGGCGATTGTCGAGGTCGTAGACGTGGATCGGATCGTGCAGCCGGTCCGGATCGAACCTGAGCGTCACCTTGTCGCCCGCATGCTGGTTGAGCAGCGGAGACCAGTAGCGGTTGCCCTGGAAGTGAACCTCGCCGGACCCCTTCTGCAGGGTGACGATGTCGGAGGCGAGCAGCCAGAGCGCCTTCTGTGCAGCGGTCGGCCAGCGTACGATTGTCGTCGGCTCGGCCAGGGAGGCGGCAAAGGTCTCGTCGAAGCTGCGGCCGGCGCAGGCCTTGGCTTTCCGCCCTGCCTGGGCATTGTGCTCGGCGATGCGCTCTGCAACATGCCGCTGGAAATCGGCCAGCGGAATGGCGCGGCTGGCATAGTTCTCCGGCTTGGCGTCCGGCTTGTTGCCAGTATAGGCGCCGGCCACGGCGGGATGACGCGAGATCACGTCCGTCAGGTCGCGCCAGGCGCGCTCGATCGGCTTGGACTGCCCCGCATAGGGCGTGGTCCATGTCACCTCGATCCCGAGCGTCGTCAGAAGCCCCATCGGCTCTTCTTCGCGCACCTTGAACCGGAAGCGCTTTTTCATCTGGCCGGTGATCCACTTGGAGGCGAAAGCCCGGCCGTTATCGAGATAGATGCCATCCGGGATGCCATAGGTCTCGACCATGTCGCCGATCGTCAGCCGCACCACTTCCCAGGTCTCGGCGTCGGACAGCCGATGCGCGATGATCTTGCCGCTGAAAAGGTCCTGGATGCCCACGAGGTACATGCGCACCGGCTTGTTCGACCAGGGCACCCGCACGAAGACATCCAGCTTATGGCCGTCCATGTTGACGAGTTGCATGGCGTGCAGGTGCAACCGGCTGCGGCGCTGGGCGGGATAAAGCCCCTTGGCCTTGTCCTTGCCTTCGCGGCAAAGCACCTGCACGGACTTCGGAACCTTGGCGTCAAAATGCCGGCGCAGTGTCCGCTCGGAAGGGATCGGTGCCCATCCTTCGCGCTTTGCGGTTTTCTCCATGCGGCGGTAGCAGGCGGAGAAGCTCGGCTTTTCCGGGCGCAGGAAGTCGCTTTTCAGAATGTCCCAGGCCATGGGATGGCAGAGCGTCTCTTCCGGAACGACACCATTGGCCGATCCTGTCGAAGGCGCGAGTGCAGCCAGCCAGTCATCAGGGTCAAGCCCGTGCACAAGCTGGCGCCATTCGTAATAGGCGCTCTTGGCAACACCCGCCTCGTGCGTGGCAACGGCGATGGCTGAGGTGCGATTGACACCGGTGCGGCGCACCAGATCCTCGACACGGCGCAGCACGCCGAGGCGCTTTTCACAGAGCGCTTTATAGGCCTTCGAAAGCTGGTTGAACCGGTTCCAGAGCGCGTTCTTGCGAGCGATCAGCGCTTTCGGCGTCTCATTCAGCGATGATGCCTTATCGGCCAATTCCAGCTGCAGACGCGCGGCTTCGGGCAGCAGCGACACATGGTATTCGTAGCCGCCGCCGCGTCCGGCCCGCTTGCGTGCGAGATCCGTGGCGCGCCAGCCGTTTTCGGCAACAAGATACTCAATGCCTTTACGCGTGTGCGGCAAGTCAGGCAGCTTGGCCTTTTCAAGTTCCGCAGATGTAAACCACTCCTTCATGCCAGCACCCAGGCGAGAAAGATGATGCTGACGAAAAAGCCAAGGGCAGGCATCATGATTGCGCGCGGCGGTATGCGCACGCCATAGATGGCGACGGACACGTTGAGAGCGCCAATAATGATGACCACCAGCAGCAGCATAACGCTCATGTCATTGCCCCTTCCTGGTCTGAATGGCGGCGCGGATCTCTGCCTCGTGCTGCGCGACCCAGCGCAGCGTGTCTGAAACCGCCCGCAGCTGGTCGATCAGCAGGCCGCGCGTGGCCTGGCTGCTGGCGACGATGGAAAACTGGCCGTTCACGATGGCATCGACCGCGCCGATCTGGCTCTTGAGCGAAACCTTGGCCATCAGCGCCCCCTGCTGAGCTTGACGGGCCGTGCCTTCAGGTCCCGCAGCAGCGCCTTGATGCGCTCCTGCTCCTGCTGCAGCAGGGCGATTTCCGCGAGGCGCGCCTCGTCACCAATCAGGAGCGTGGCGCCCTGGTCGGCCATCGCCTCATCCCATAGCCAGATCGCACCGGTGGCATGCACAAAGGCTGCAAACCGCACCAGAGTGATGTCGTGCCCGGTCTTGCTCTCGGCCGTGTAGGCATCGAGCATGCCCCGGCTGATGGACGGCAGACCGAGGTAAAGCGCCATGCGCTCGGCAATGGTCTCCCGGTCATGCGGGCATTCGCGGATGGCGCGCGCCATCGCCCGCTTCAGGCGGGCGCGGAACCGCTCGATGTCGATGCTGTGGGCCGCCGTGCGGCTGGGAAATGTCGGCTGACGAAAGAAATCCAATTGCCCTGGATCGGCCTTGCGCGCGCTCATGACGAAGCCCTCGCCAGAAGCTCTTTGACCTGCCGGGCAAGCGCCGCGTCGGCGCCGGCTTCGATCAGGCGATCCATGATGAACAGGCTGCGCGTCGTGTCATCGGCCTTCTGCCAGCCGGACATGAGTTCGGCCTTTGCCGCATCCTGCTTGTCCAGCGATGTCGGCTTCGGCTTGGGCGGCGCCAGCGCGGACAGCACCTTTGGCAGGTCCGCCTCGTCGAGCCCGGCGGCAATCTTGGCCTGTTCAGTGGGGCCGCGCTTGGAGAGATCGAGAAGCACGGACTGGTTATCGGCAGCCGGCGTGCCGCGCAGCTTTTCCCGCAGTTTCGGCGTCAGGTTCTGTGCGATCTTGTTGAGGCGCTCGACAGATCGCTTGGAAAGCCCCATACGATCAGCCACATGAACCGAGAAACTTCCCTTTTCAGCCTCCTCGGCAAATAATTGCGACAAGTTGGCGCGATTTCCGGGGCGCCCCGGCTCTACCTTGCCAAACTTCGCTTCCCAGATATCCCGATAGGACTGTACGAAGATCGCCCGGTCCATGACCGAAAGCTCGTTGCGAAAGATGTTCTCGACAATCTCGACGAGCTGCGCCTCTTCCTTGTCGGCCGTGATCACGATGGCGTCGATCTCGCTGTCTTCATTGATCTTCACCGCCCGCAGACGGTGCGCGCCGGCCACCAGCGTAAACGGTGTTGCGCCCTTGCCGGCAGCCGGCGTGGCGCGCACGGTGATCGGGTTCAACAGCCCGTGTTCGACGATCGATTGTGCGATTGCCAGCGCATGCTCTTCCTCGACGGTGCGCAACCGCTCCGGAACGGCGATCTGGTCAATGGATATGCGTTTGAATTCGGCCATCAGGCTGCCTCGCTCTCGGTAAGCCGCAGGGCCAACAGGGCGTGCGAGCGCTCGGCCATGCTGCGGTAATGCGTTTCAAAACGGGGGGTGATCAGGCGCTCGTCGATGGTGCGCAGCGCTCGATTGATCGCCTCGCGCGACCGGTCCTCGGTTTCCACCACGCGGCGCTTCGGCCAATCGTGCTGGCGCACCATCAGGTGCATGACGATCTGGCGCGCCAGTGCCGCATCGAACCAGTGGTGCGGTGGGTCGAGGATCTCGCGGATCGCAAGATGCGGAAAACCTTCCTGCACGGCCACCACGCAGGCATGCAGCGTGGCCTCGTACATTTGGCCCTGGTCGAACCGGTTGATCATGACAGAACCTGCCGCAGCAGGGCGGCCACTGCTGCCGCGAGGCCGAAGAGCGCGACGCTGAACAAAAGCGCTGTATCGGCCGCGCGGCAGATGGGCGACGCGGCGGGAATGAACGGGTTTTGGGTGTCAGATTTTCCGTGACGTTTCGTCATTGGATTGCCGGTCAAAATGGGGAAAGTGGAAGGCGTGGAGCGGCCAGTTCTGTCCGTCAGCCGGGGCTTGATGGACGAGATCGAAGCCCTGCCGGTAGGGGTGACCCGGCGCCGGATGGCAAAGGCTAGAACGGCAGGCTGGCCGCTCCACATCACGCGGCCGCCTGGGCCGGCGATGCCAGACGGCGATCGCGCATCGTCGATCGCTGATAATTCTCCGGCGGCTGCGGCGTCTTGCGTCGGCCATCGGCGTGGTAGCGGGTGCGCCAGAGAAACTCCGGTCGCGTCTTCAGGATGGCGGCAATGGCGCGCTCACCGGCAACGTTCGGTTCGCGCAACGTGGTTCCGGCCGTGCCGCGTGCAAGGCCGTAAAGGCGATCGACATCGAGCAGGCAGTATCCCTGCTTCGTCAGCCTGGCCTTGACGCGGGTGGCCTCTTCGACGCGTGCGTTGGTGGTCTTGTCCGCCTTGCGGTCGCGATGCATAGTCTTTCCTCGGTTGTGACGAGGGAGGCCCTGGCCGGCCTCCCTTTTCATGGGTGATTTGGTCCGTATTTATGGAGAGGTTAGTCCAAATAAATGGACTTTAGAAGAGGGTTATGGCGAGAAAATCCAAAAAAATAGACCCCGATGCGGATCCAACTTATGATCGCAAGTCAGTGGAACAGGCGATTGAGCGATACAAAGCGCACTGGGAAACGCTTCCGACTGCAGAACGTGATCTAGCTGAGAAGATTACTATGTTGACCGGTTATGCCGGAGGTCGCGATAAGGCAGCTGCGGTAATGGGCGTAGGACCAACCACGCTGGACAACTACAGAATGGGAAAAACTCAGCCCAAATTTTTGGAGCTTCTTCGGCTGGCAAAAGCCGCGGACCACTCGATTAACTATCTAGTCCCTATCGACATGATCTCTTGGGCGATGTCTTACCGTGCCGAGGAGACGGAAGAAGACGACAACGAAGACACGCCGGAACTCCCTCATGATTTGGTGGCTGTGAGCGTTTACAACGTTCACGCCTCTGCCGGATCCGGTTTGGTGCCCGTCGATGAACATGATGAGCCCCATGATATCATTCTGGCTCGATCCTTCCTTCGCAGGCTTGGTGCATCGCCTGAAAAGTCGCAGATCATCTTTGCCAAGGGCGAGAGCATGCTGCCCACCATCCCGGATGGCTCGCTGCTGCTCGTCGATCGCAGCAAGACGCATATCGAGGAGGGCGGGATCTTCGTCTTTCGCGTGGGCGAGGGGATCAAGGTCAAGCGCGCCCGCTGGCGGGTGGACAATGCGCGCATCGATTTGGTTTCGGACAACCAACTCGCCGGCTATCCTCCTGAAACCTATACCAGAGACGAACTCGCCTCGATCGTCCCGCTCGGTCGCGTCATGTGCATCATGCGTGCACCATAAATCTGATAGATATGGCAGGGGGGAACATGCAAACTGTGGGGTTTATCGGCTTAGGCATCAGTCTGCTGGTGATGGTCTGGAACGTATTTGGTGTTCTCTTTTCAAAAGGCAGACGCCTGAGAAAACTGGCCTATTTGGCGTTAGGATTTGTTTCGCTCATATGTTTCGCGCTCGTGGCCGGTACGGGGCTTGGTTGGGAGGCGCAGGATGCCGGATTTCTCAGCTACGCCGATATGAAGCAGGCAAGGGATGCTGGCATCACAGATCCCACTCTATGGGCTGCAGGCCGACCCGAACGAGATCGAATTGCCGAGCAGGAGAAGGCCGCGAAGCAGGCCCAGGCTGCGGCCGAGGCTGAGGCCAGGCGCAAGGCTGATGCCGAACTTGTGCGACAGAAGGCTGAAGCTGATAAGCGGGCAGCACTCGAAAAGCAGGCCGCCTGCAAGAAGGACCTCCGCTGCTGGGCAGAAAGTGTTTCCGTCGACGCACATGTGGATTGCGCACGCGCCATCCAGAGCCTTGCAAAATGGGATTATCAGTGGACCGATGGATTTGGCGAACCGAGGTTCTCGAAGTTTCAATGGCGCGACCAGCAGAAGGGTATTGTGACCTATATGGGCAATAGATTGAAACTGCAGAACGGGTTCGGCGCATGGAAGCACATGACCTATACATGCGATTATGATCCTGCAACGAAACTGGTGCTCAACGCCGAGGCTTTCTGATGACGTGCAAATCAGATACGGGTACAAGCGTTATCGTGTCTCTCGTCGAGAGCGCTTTTTGAAAATTGAAGACGCTCAATAAGTGTCAGCGCCACGCCTCTCCGAACATGGAAGAAACCCGTCTTTTTCAATGACGACTTCCATGTTGGAAAAGAGCGAAGGCTTATTGTAACCCACTGAATTCTAATTGTTTTGTCGGCAGTGAGCGCAACATGGAAGTGACTTCCATGTTCGAATTGGATTTTCGTGTCAAAAATGGCGCCATTCCGCACGGGGCTGCGGAAATCCTCAAAATGTAAAAAGCCCGGTTTTCCGGGCTTTCACAACCGTTTCAAAGCCCTTCAAACGGTTTTCAAAACCGCCTCGAACCTTTCGCCGGAACCACCGATAAAACGCGCCGCAGCGGCCACTACTATCCGTTTCCGTGTCAAACGCGCCTGCCATCTCCGCCCGTTTGATACCGCGAAAAGCCCTTGTATTTCAGCCCATTGCCACGAATTGCCGCGATTTGACGGACAATGACGGGTTTTCCGGATAACGGTGACTGACAACAAGCTTGACGCGGATTTCCGGAATTTTGACACCTAAAACCGGAAAAACGGAAATCTCATATCTATTGACGAAAGTTCTTCCCAAGGCGCCTCTCGGGCGCGGTACATTAGCGTTCTCGGCGGGTTGGCCCCGAGCCGCCTGTGCGCCCTTCGGGGATGAATCACAGCCACCCCAGAGCTTCTATCTCTTGAAAGACCAAAGTCTGCCCTGACGGTTCAACGAAATGGAATCAGACCAGGAGGGGGTAGGCACACGCTTTTCAGAATTATTTGTATTCCGGAGGTCGAGTTCTTTTTCACTGACTAGAAACGAGGTGACATCGGCGATGTCAACCAATCGCGCGGGTGTCTCGTTAGCAATAGACTTAACGAAGACTTCATAGGACAGCCTCTCGTCTCGATGACGTTCGTGCAGGCGCTTAAGGAAGTCTTCCGCCAATCGCTCCCGCATCAGTTCCTTGTCGGCTCGGCCGAAGAGAAAATCTGGAGCATTTTGAGGATCGGCATTTGGATTAAAACCCAGCATCTCCAACCCGCCATGCCCCAAATGCAATGATTGATTGTTTATCTCCCAATGGCTATCGACCATGACGTTACGTGCCTTTACATGGTGCGATAGGTGGAGCAGCCAAAGATCCTTACGAGCTTTTTTTGATCGCAGGAAGAAGGGGCTTAGGAAAGGCGCGCCAGTCTGCTGCATAATATGTCTAAGCAGCAAGCGCTGAATTACATATCGTCCGCCCCGTTCGCCTTTCACATGAAGAAATTCTTTCAGCTGCTCCGCCGAGATCTCTATTGGCGCTAATCGTCGCAGGACTTCCGGATCTGTTGAGAGATAATCAATTAGCCATCCGACTGCGAATGTCAGAATGCACTCCGCGGCAGAAAATCTCAGGATTTTCCTGACGATTTCGAGGTCTACGTCGGAGTATCCCAATTGATCGAGAAGAAAAATAGAACGACCGACCTGGCGTCGGGTCCTCATCTCTATGCGAGATGAAATCAGGGGAAATACGTCTTCAAATTTCGAGTGATGTATGAATATCGACCGTCCGATTTTCGAAGAGTGCCCGTGGGCGTGCAATTCAGCCCGAAGGAAATCAATATGGTTCTTTTCACTGTCAACGAAGTGAAATTCAGCGTCAATTTCTAGCTTGTGATTCCTTCCTTGATTCGCCTGCCGTTCTGCTGCATCCACCGCGTCGAGGAATAGTAGAGGCGTGCCTTTCACAAATTGCCCGTCGCGTAGAAAACGACCACCGCCGCAGAATCCGTCAACCAGTGTAATTCGTTGCCGCCGTTGTGCAGGACTGACCAAAATGGCGGGGAAGTAGCCCTCTAGATAAGCCGCAATCAACCTCAGTTTCGCGTCGCTATGATCTTCTAGCGAGGGAGGCGCCGCGCCCGGTTTCCAGCCAAACGTCTTAATTGTTGTAACTCCTGCCGATACTCAGACAGTGAGTTGTGTAGTCATTGATTCGTCAAGCGCGAAGCTTGAACTGACTTTCTTTTTCTGCGGGAAACTCACGTATTAATTCACCGTCCAGCAAGCCTCCTCCTTTTCCAAACTGGTCTAGTTCCTTAACCAAAGACGCGGGAAGTCCTTGTTCCTGCACTAAGGGATTGTTTGTCGCTGCGCCCCATTGCTTATGGAATGGCGCGACGCCAAATTTCCTGCAGTCGGCGACGATGTCTCGTGCCCACTGTGCCATCATCGGACGCGCGCCATGGCCGCTTTCGCCGCCGCTGATAAGCCAATCCGGTTTGGGATCGCTTTCTGACAATCGCAGAGGGCCGATAGCGGGTTCGTACGAAACGAACCAGACTGCGGCAGGAATATCCGCGATGAAGCGTTTCCTTTGGTCAAAGCGAGTTTGATCTTCTGCGGTGAAGCCCAACCAAACATTCGGGTAACCGGAAGCCCCCCAGTCTGCCGGCAGCATCTTTTTGATGTTTTGAGGGCGCTTGGTGAGCAGCTGCCAGTCGAGCGCCGGCGTCGCTCGAATGACCTCAAACAAGTCCTTTCGCCACGCCGGGTCCGCCTGGTTGTCGAATACATCGGCTAGAGATGCGCAAAAGACGCGCTGTCTTCTGCCGTGCAGGGCTGCAAACTGAGCCGCCTTCTGCTGCCAGATATGAGGCGCTTTCCAGTACGCATCAGTTGTTTTCTTGCGAGGAGAATTGCCCCATTTCACGTGGCCCGATCGTTTTGACCATGCTTCGGCATAGCAGTTGTCGCAGCCTGGGCTGATATTGGTACAGCCCGTCCAAGGGTTAAACGTGTGGTCGGTCCACTCAATTGTAGAATTCATGGCCATCGCACGTCTCCCTGTCATAAATCGACCCATGGTACATTCAGAGAACATGCTTGCCAAATGATTAACATTGGCCATAGTTGCGCAGATTATGAGCTTGGTACGGTGCTGTCATTAGCCTTGACGCCTCGAGCTTTATGAGGCAGTTCTCAGCGCCCCGAAGGCGGCGGGTGCCTGAACCAAATGACCGAATGCGGCCGGTCCGAACATGGAGATTCGGATGCCCCATTCGCGCGGCCCGCAGCGTCCCAATAACAGTAAAGCAGAACCACGCTTCAGCTCGCCTTACCTGTCAGACTTTCTCGGCGGCAAGGTTCATCTGATTTGCCCAAAATGCGGCATCCAGCGTCGATACGACGCCTCAATGTTATTGGCCAAAGTCGGGGATTACGTCCTGCCGGATCTGCTCACCCGAATTGCGTTGGCCGAAGGGTGCCCGCGTGTCGGAGACAAGGACGACCGATGTAATCTGCACTACGATATCGAAAAGATGTACGAACAGAGGAGCGCCAAGCATGGCCAGTGACAACACCGGCGCGTCCGGGGCGGCAGTCCATTTCGAGCATTACTGTCAGGCGCCAGGCTGCAAGAAGTGGGGATCCTTCGGTTACCCGTCCCCACGCGGGCGTGGCGAATCGGATTTCTATTGCTTCGCGCATCGGCCGGACAAGGCCGAGGGTGTTACGCAGTAGCGAACTTGCTCAATGACGCGTCGTTGGCGGCCCCAGCAAACGCGTCTGCTCTTCTGCTTCAAGAATGGCCATTGCAATGAGATAGACCAGAAGCGGCAGTTCGGCTTTCTCGGCGCGGGCTTTTGCCGCTTCGAGTTGCGCGAGGATCTCCCTCAGGTCGTTCATAGGCGCCCCCCATTCACCCGAACCAACGCCGCGACGGTAGCGTGAAAGCCGCCATCTGAACAAGATCGAAGGGGCCTCGAAGCGGTCTCAAAGCCCCTTCAAACACCCTTCAAAGGATGGCCTGTTCCTCTGCCGGGATGAAGCCATAGGCGGCAAGATGGTCGACCGCCCTGGTCAGCAGTTCCAGCCCCATCGGCGCCAGTGCTCGTCGCCAGAGATCGGCCGGCGTTTCGTTCTCCTGGATGAAGCACCAGTCCTGAAACGCCACCGGACCACCGTCCATCTCGTCGGTCAGATGATAGACGGTGCCGCCGGTTATGCGCTCACCGGCTGCGATCGCATCGGCCACCGCGGTTCTGCCCCGGTAGAGCGGCAGGAGCGACGGATGAAACCCGATCGTATAGCGTGCCTGTTGCCGGACCCATGCCGGCACGAACACGAAGGCATTGGCACAGATGAGGAGATCGACGGAGATGCCCGCAAGTGCATCGAGCCCCGTCGATCCATAGAGGATGGCCGGCACATCGGCTGCCATGGCGAGGGCATAGAGGCGGTCGCTGGCGCGCGGCACGGCAACGAAGGCCATGTCGTGGTGATCGTTGAGGGCCTTGAACACTTCGGCCGCCAGCCATTTCTGACCAATCAGCCCGATCTTCATGCGCGCACCTCCGCGCCTTCGATATAGCGGAAGCCCTGAACGGCCCGGAAGTGGCCGCCGTATCGGCCCTTGACGCCGACGCTGCTCCTGCCGCCATGCAAGGTGCTTGACACCTGCGCCCAGAGCTTGTCCCGCCGGAGCGCCGCTGCGAGACCCGGATGGGAGGTATGGAACAGCGTCGGCATCGGCTTGCCGTAGCGGTTCTTCCCCCGGCGCCAGGCGCCGCAGACCGCATTCAGGAACCGTAAGCCCACGCCGGCGCCCTGCCATTCCGGCATGACGACCAGGCGGCAGGCACGGGCCTCGACAAGGCCCGGCCGGGTGGAGACGGCCACATGCGCCACCGGCTCGCCCTCGACAAAGGCGACGTAGCAGGTGGCGGCGATCATGTGCGGGAGCTTCAGATAGTGATGCGGCTCAAAATAGCGCCACCATCGCCAGCCGGTTTCGCGAATCTCCAGGGTGATCGGCGGCCGTCGTCGAAGATACCTCCCGGAATACTGCCCCGTCGCGGTGTCGTAGATCCAGTCCGGGTCGAGCCAGTCGATGATATCGTAATGGCACGACAGCATGACCGCCTTGCTGCTGCCCCGCCGCCACGCCTTGCCGAAGGCGAGCGCGCCGATGCGGGCAATCTGCCGGTCCACCACGCTGGTGAACTCGTCGATCACCACCTCGGCCGGCCGTTCGCAGATGAGCCGGGCGAGATCGGCGCGGAAGCGCTCGCCATTCGAGAGGACCGAGTAGGGCCGAAGCCAGGAGGGCACCGAGCCCAGGCCGACCGAGGCAAGGGCTGCCGTCACATCGTCGAAACGCCCATCGGGTGCAATGGCGTCGATGATCGGTCGATCGTCTGGCCATGTCGCCGAGGCGATCCTGTCCTCGCCAAAAATCCGGCGGCCGAGCGAGGTCTTGCCGGAACCGGACGGACCGACGATCAGGCCGATCTGCCAGGCGTCGTCCTCGATCGGCAGGTCGGCGACGTGCTCGAACCGGCTGCCGTCCTCGACATTGAACAGGGATTTCACGCGAGCCGCACGGTAGCTGTCGAAGTCCGCGCAGGTGTTTCGGATCTCGATCTTCATGTGCAGACCACCTTGATCTTGCAGGCCTTCAGCGCCTGCAAGGCCACGAACAGCTGCTGTTGGGCCTGCTCGTCCGAGCAGACGAGAATGACGCCGTGTTGCTGACGGTGGACGTGGCCGTTGGCGCCCGGTGCGCCGCGTGGCAGGGGAGGGAGCTTATCGCTGGATTTCATGGAGGACCCGATCCGGTTGTCGCTCCTGGCGATCGGATGCGGGCTCAATCGGCCTCAGGTGGTTGAGGGTGCCGCAGCGGCGGCACTTGATCTCTATTACATTACTTATTGCGTCGTGCTCAGCCCTAAACAGCAGCGCCGAGCACTTTCCGCAGCGAATGTCTCTCATCTTTCCATATGCTCACGACTCAGTCACACCTCCTTCGCCCTGCAGGGTACGGGTGCGACAGTTATCGTGTGGTGCTGTCGGACGGGTCTGGTCGCCAAACTTAGAGCCCGTCGTTCGGTGCGCATGATGTGCACCGGCCGCCCGGCTAAGCGCCGGACGAAACCCATGCTCAGTAGTAGGGAATGCGCCGCTGTTGGCCGTTGATGGCGAACTGCATATATCCTGCAGGCGTTGTCGGCAGGACGCCGGCTCCGCCTGGACCAGGTGCTGCTGTCGTGACCGCCTGATTGCGTAGCTCGATAATGTTGCCGAGCCGCAATCCCATCCCGGTGCCGTCCTTGTCAGAGATATCCAGACCGAAGTTGCCATACTGGGATAGCCGCATGACGTTGGCGGCCGTCGGATCTCCAAACCATAGTTCGCGAATGAATTTCAGGATGGCACGATCCGGATCCCCGCCACCGTATGGCTGCACGAAGTCAATCGTCGGAGCGGCGTCACCGAGTGAATATCCACTCTTGGGAATACGGAAGGCGCTTGCCTTGACCTCACCTGCGGCGACATTGCGATAAACCTTGGTGCCGAAGGTTTCCAGTATGCCCAATTCCCCGTGCAACAACTGCGCGACAAAGCGGTTTGCCGGTTCGAGCGGATGCGTGCCGTCGGTGATCCAGCCGAGGCGGACAAGTTCGGTGTAGTTGCGGCAGGCACGGTAGCCGTCGAAATAGGCGGCATAATTGGCCATCGCGTTGTCACGCCAGATCTTCTGGATCGCCAGCTGGGACGCTTCGGAGGTCACGTCGGGCAGAGAGCCGATTACCAGCAGGGAGCAGGCCGGCAGGCTGGCGAAACGGCTGAAAGTCGCCGGGATATTGACCGCAGCGTTCTCTTCCTTCGCCTGGATGAACATGAGCTTGCAGTTAAACTCGGCCATCAGATACGCGAAAATCGCGTTCGAGGAATAGTTGTTGTTGCTGAGAATGCTGCCGCCGCGGCCAAAGCCCAGCGGGACGATACCGTGCGAGCGAAAACCGCCACAAAATCCACTGAGGACGACGACTTGCCCGCTCGCGGTGATCACCATCTTGTACTTGACGCTGGCTGACACGCTCCATTGGACTTTTGCGCCGCCCAGCGCGCTGTCCGCCAGATTGATCGTCTGCGTGTCGATCACCGCATTGGTATCGCGATTGATCAACTGGACCGTCGCGGTGCCCATCCCAGGCCCCTTCGCGAAGTAGGCACGCATGGTGGCAAATCCGTTTTGCTGCCCCATGTCGATGGTCATTGTCGCTGCATCAAACAGCGTCAGATGTCCGCCGGAAGGAAGGTACGTGAAGTCCGCCTTGCCACCGGCGCCGTCGTTTGCGTACCAATCCACCACCGCGCTGCCGCTGTTAAAATAGGACCCCGTAAAGGTCGCTGGCGATGGGCCGGGGATTGAAAAGGAGGTGCCGCCGATCACGGCGCCCTGCGGGATCGCCTGGAAGATCTGCTGGACGAAAGACGCCCAGACATGGGGCGAGACGCTGTCGCCGTAGTAGCCAATCCCGATGAAGCCAGAGGGGGAAGCTCCCGGCGAAATGCCCGGATTGTAGGTGTAGAGGGCGTTATAGAAATCCCTCAGATTATGCTTGCCCTCAAGCAGTGACACGCCTTCCAGCCGTGATGCCACCGTGGTGCGCTGCCGCTCGTACCCGATCATACCGGCGCCCAGCGCCGTGCTGGACTGGCTGGCGAGATCGGCCAGCGCGGCGCCCTGATAGACCTGCCAGCGAGGCGCGGCGAGATCCGTCGCAAAGGTGCCGGCCGTGTGCGCCACGGTGCAGATATACTGCACGCCGCCCTGCATCACGGTATCGCGCACCGCGTATGCGGTGCCTGTAGTCCAGGCGCCGCGATAATTGGTGATGATCGCTGTCGCGGCCTCGATGCGATCCTCGGTCGCCTCGACGGCCGTGCGATGCGCCAGCGCCTCGGAGGCGGCCGCCTGCGCCACGATCCGATCGGCATCCGCCGCCGCCGCCGCCGCCTCGGCCGCCGCCTGTCCGGTATCCGATGGCAGATCGGCAACGCGCACCCAGGCGCCTGACTGGCGCTCATAGATGCCACGGTCGGCGCCGACGAGGGCTATACCCGTCTGCCCGTTGGATGCGCCGGTGACGGCATTCAGCGCGGCGTAGGAAACGCGGGCGTAATCCGCAGCCGAGACCAGCGCGATTGCGTTGAGTGCGGAGGCAATCGCGCCACTGCCGGCCAACTGCGTGGCGAGATCCTGGATCGCCTGCAGGCCGGTCGAATTAGCCCTGTTGACGATGACTTCGTCGCTCATCGCAACGCGGTTCAGGTTGGTTGTTCTGGGGCCGTCTGCCATGGTTACCTCAGCGGATGTTAACGGTGATTGGACCCGACAAAGGCCCCGGAAGGCCGTCGGAGTTTTGGGGCTCAAGCCAGATGTGATGGCTGCCCTGGGCGAGACAGGTCGCTGTTTCGAGGTAGGCGACGACATTGTCGATCGATCCGTCGAAGGTGCTGCTCGCCAGGAACGATAGTGTGTCATTGCCGGCGGTCGCCTGGATGCGATCCGCGAAGATCCCGTTGTTCGATTGGCTTGTGCCTGCGCGGGTGGAAACGCCCGTCAGCCTGGGCGTCACCGTTCCGGCCGTGATGTCCGCCAGCAGCGCCGAGATGCGGTAGTACTTGCCGCTGACGGCTGCGAGCGGCTGACTGATCGCATCGGCTGTACCGGGCGTATGGCTTGCCTTGCCGTCAGCAATTGTCCAGCCCGCTGCAAGCGTCCATGTGCCGCTGTTGTCCATGCTGCCGTTGGTGAGCAGGTTTTCGCGCGTGGCGTCGCCGATCGGCTGCGAATAGGAACGCGACGGCACGACCTGGATCGGGCTGCCGACCGCATCTGTTGCCCGGTTAAGGATGGCGGAGGTGGAGCGGTAGATCTGCACCTGCGTCGTTGCGGTATCGTCCGAGGTCGACCACTGCACCACGGCGCCCCCGAGCAGCGGCCCGATCGAGATCATGCCGGCGTCGAGGGCGCCGGGTGCGGCCGCATCGCCATCACCCACCGTCACACTGACCACGGCCGTATAGGCGCCGACCGTGCCATCCTGTGCAATTGCGGCCGCGCGAAGCTGCACCACATTCCCGGTGGCATAGCCGGTTATTGTCGCCCCGCCGTTGGATGCCGGGATGTCGATCGGCGTCCAGGTGCTGGCGCCCGACAGCCGATGCTGTAGGCGATAGCTCGCCGTGATCACGGAGCCGGTGCCAGGCGTGATCAAAAGCGTGATCGCGCCAACCTGGCCCGTGCCGCTGAAGCCGGTCGCAATCGAGGTAATGCGCGGCGTCGGCGGCACGGCCGAACCAAGATCGATTTCCGAACCGACGCGACCGTTCCAGGCCGGCGGCACCTCCTCGTCGGTCAGTTCGTCGATGATCGGGGCTGCATCCACCATCCGGTAATGCACCGACATGTTCTCTCCGGCTTCCGCGTCGAGAATAACGACGGGAAAGCTCTCGCTGGTCGATCGCCCGAAATGCACGATGTCGCCTACATCAGGCATGTCGCCACCTTCGTTCAGCAGCAGCAACCGCGTCTCGCCGGGGGACGTCGTGACGGTTCGCACGACGGACGTGCCGATCGTGTCCTCGGCATCGCCGAACACGCGAAACCGCACGGCATAGGTGACGCCGGCATCCATGGTGACCGCGTCCGAAAGCTCGATCAGCCTCCCCTCGACTGAGCGGACGCGTGCGGTTGCCTGGGTGCGATCCAGGATGTCCATCGACAGCATGACGAGGTCACCGCGCGTTGCCACCCGCACCGGGCTGTCCTGCGAGGCCTCGTAAATGTCCGGGCGATAGAGTGCCTCGTACATGCGCCGGCGGGCCTCGCGCCAGATCTCGGCGGGGTCGGTCTTGCCCGGCAGGTCGAGCGCTTCCGTCAGCGTGATCGGCCCGCTATGGCCCGGCCAGGGCACGAGCCGTTCGGCCGGCTTGTAGTCATTGGTGGCGTCGAGAAATTTCACCCGGAAGCCATGCGGGGGCCGGATATAGGTGCGGGTGGCGCGCATGTTATAGGCGTTGCGCGGGTTGATGTGATCGACGACCAGCGTCTGCGGCCGGTCGATCACGACGCCCCAGCGCATGCCGTCATGCCGCTTGGTGGCACGGCCGGCGGCGGCAACCTGTCTCAGCACGTCGCCGATCGACAGGGATGGATCGTCGATGACCGCATCGAACTTGAGACCCTTGACCCGGCAGAAGTCATGCCAGTCGGCCAGCTGATCGAGATCGATGCCGGCATCACTGGCGGGGCGCGGGTTGGCGGGTGATTGCAGCACGTAGCGATAGATCGATGCCGGATTGCTGGTCGCCCGTTCGATCCAGGAGCCTGTCGTGTGGTCGTAGTCGAGGCAGATGCGCGAGGCCACGGCGCTGAAATTGTCCAGCTGTCCGTTCAGTTGATGGGTGGCCTTGATGCGCAGGCCGACCAGGGCCAAAGGCTTGCCGAAGGCGATCGGATATTCCGGGCGGATGGTCTGCAGCGCTGCCCAGGTGGTGCGTTGCTGAACCTTGATGTCGGTCGCCTCCGGCGTCAGCATGATGACGCGGATCTCCCATCGGCCGCGCGTGGGGAATGTCCAGCTGTGCTGGCGATAGAAGGCTTCCAGTGACCGCGCGGTGACATTGAGCGTCGTCACATCCGTCCAGGCGGCGCCATCGTCCGGCGTGACCAGCCGGTGCTGGATCTTCAGCGAGACGGTCGTGGCATTGGTGCCGCCCTTGTCGTTGCTGGCATAGAGGCCGGCCGGCCAGCCAAAGATGATCGAGGCGCCGGAGGCGTCCGCACCGGTGGTGCGCGTTACCGGCGTCTCTTTTGCCGCGCTGCCGCTGATGATCTCGCCGAGGTCGTCGCGCGGATAGGGGCGCGTCAGTTCGGCGCCGATGGTTTCCTCGGCCACCTGGCGGGGGAACAGCGAGATTGGCGGATCACTGGAAAGACCTTCGGTCGCCTCGGTCGAAAGCTCGTCATATTCCGAGATTGACGTTTCGCCGATCTGCATGCCGCTGAGAGGCAGGCGCCCGTATCCGAAATTGAACAGCGAGCGGATATAGAGCCAGTTGCCGACGATCTCGCTATGCGACAGCGCGCCGAAGGGCGGGGCATAGCGGATCCTGCCCAGCACGACCGGGACTGCGCCTTCACGGTCGAGGCGGTTGCGCCAGCCGCTGATCGCATAGCGGTTCTCGCGTTCCTGTGTTTGCGGCTTTTCCGGCGGGATGAGCGCATTGATCAGGAGATTGCCGAGGACGGAAACGCCGATGCCGATCAGGCCGGATACCACCGAAAACCCGATGGTGCCGCTGACAAAGCCGAGGCTGGCCGCCCAGAACTGGCCGAGCGCGATCGCCGCGATCGAGACGACGATCTGCAGGATCGAGCGGAGCGCGTTCTTGCCGGGTATGACACGGATGACGACGCGCACGCCGGCATGCGGATAGGCCCGGTGCCAGATCGCCGGCGGCACGATCTGGACGCCGCGATCGTTGACCAGCGCCACGCGGATATATTCGCGGCCGATGGCCCGATCGGGCAGTACCTGGTCGACGATCTCGGCGATCGTCATGCCTTCGGGAAACTCTGCCGTGATGCGACCATGACCGGGATCGAGCGCCGGCGCGGCGAGGACGGAAACGAGGCCCTTCCGCTTACTCATCGAACTGCCCTCGAAAGGCGTTCGATGTGCCTGTAAACGCCCGTCAAACGATGGCGCCACGGATGCGCCAGATAGCTCTCGACCTTGGCGCAATCCTCACCGGCCGCATGCAGCATCAGGCCGTGCTGCACGACGATGCCAACATGGCTGTCGAGACGGCCGCGCCGGAACACCGCCAGATCGAAGGGTTCGACCGGTCCGGTAACCGGCAGCCAGACCGGCGACGCCTTGGCATCGGCAACGAGCGCCGCAATCTCGGCATGTTCGTCGACGGACGTGTAACCGAGGTAATCTGGAAGGCTGATCTGCAATTCCTCGCGATAGACGAGGCAGGCCAGCCCCCAGCAGTCGCAGCCGGAGCGGTCGCGGCCGAAGGCGGCAAACGGCAATCCGACGAAATGGTTCGTCCAATCGGTCATAGGTAAAGCCCCGGAAACCCGTCGCGGCTCATGCGGCCGCCCGGAAAATATTCGTTTTCGATTTCTTCGCGCGTGATCGACAGCTTGATCTCGCCGGCATCGATCTCGGCCGAGATGATTTCGAGGTCGGTGTATTCAAGCTCGATGAGGTTCGGCGACGAGGCCAGCACCACGGCCATGTGGATCGTTGCGATGTCGACAAAGGAGCGGACGAGGCGCGCCATGTCGGCATCCAGATTTTCGAGAATGAGCGTTGCCGAGGCCGGTGCGTCCTCCTGGTCGGATGGCAGCACCGTCGAGGCGACGACCCAGAGGAATGGTTCCGTGACAGGATTGGCGCCGCGCCAGGTGGAGCGGGTGCCGTAATAGAGCGGATCGTCCGAAAGACGTTCGGTGTTGTCGGTGGACAGCCGGATTGGCTGCGTCAGTTGCGGATGGTTGATCTCGAACAGCACGACATAAAGCTCGGCCGTGGCTTCCGCATCCTGGGCTAGGCGGGCGTTCAGCGAAACGCGTCTCATGGCATCACCTCGACCGTGAAGGTCTTGCGGAAGTCGATCCCGACAATGGTTTCCGTGGGCAACTGGTCGCCGAAGGTGCACAGCCACATCGCCGCGATCAGCATCGGCTGGTCGTCACTGGTCAGCAGCAGCGAGCCGCCACTTGTGCGCAGCGCCCAGCCGTCCGTCGTCGGGTCCGGCATGCGAAACAGCAGCGAGCCCTTCTTCGTGTCATGTTCGAAGAAATTGTCGAACCGTGCCCGCTGATCGGCATCGAGCAGCACGGAGAGGGTGACAACCTTGGCAACGTTGGAGAAGCGGCGGCGGTAGCCGGCCGGTCCCGCATCGGAGGCGCGGCGCAGGCGTGCCTCCTGCGGCAGCGACGACCAGGTGGCGCGTTCGGGCTTGGGCAGTTCGGCCGGCCAGGTGGCAATCGTCATCGGGCCACCCTCTGCGGCTTCACGCCGAATTCGGTCTGCAGCGAACGCCGCAGCGGGTTGCCACGCTGGGCCACGGCGGCCGAGGTGATCTGTCCGACCTGGATCACGGTCTGCCGGCGGCCCTGCGGGTCGGTCCGCTCCTCTGCCTGCACCTGGTCGCGGCCGTAATTGTGGATGACAATCGAAGAGCCACGATCGCTGGAACCGGACGAATAGGGATCAGCCGTCCGGGCGTTGCTGTTGGCGCTGGCATAGACCGGGGCGATCGAGCCGACATAGCCACCGGTGTCGAAGCCGGTCTTCCCGCCGCCGCGCACCATGCGCCGCAATGCATCGAGATTGTGGACGCCGATCGCGGCCGTCGAAATGGCATCGAAGACATATTCCTTCTCGTGCACGAGCCCGGCAACGCGTGCGGGGTCGGAACCGCCGGTGGCTCCGCCGCTGGAATAGCCCCGGACCAGGAAGGAGCCGAGCGTGGTGTTGGCGGCCCAGGCCGAGCTGGTCGGCGCGACGCCGCCGAACAGTCGGCCGATCCCGCCGAGCAGCGACGACCAGAAGCCGCCGCCAGCCGAGGCGCCGCCATTCGCTGCAATATTTCCGATCTGCCCAAGGCCGTTTGCGAGTTGCCCGAGCCCATTGCCGAAGACGCCGAGATTTTGCGTCGCGGCGCCTGAGGTGCCGGCGAGCGAGGCCAGCGACGATGCGGCTTCCGTTGCCCGGCGGATCTGCAGTTCGGACGCATTGATCCAGCTGGTCGTTACCGAATCCTGCTGATTGCCCGACAGCATCTGGAACTGCTGCTGACCACCGAACAGGCGGCTGGCGCCGGTGGCAAAGCCGACATGCCCGCCCGTATTGCCAGCGCCGAGGCCGCGCGTCTGCAGCAGGATGTCGCCGCGCATCAACTGGGACGGATCGATCGCGCGGCCCCAGTTCTGGAAGGCGTTCGCGGTCAGTGATCCCGTGCCGTCTATACCGACCTGCTTCAGGGCCGAGTTGACGAAGCCGGCACACCAGGCCGTGGTCGCGGCATCGATGTCGACACCTCCGGCCCGCAGGAAGGAATTGATATCGGTCCGCTGGCTCACCTCGTTGGCGCCGATCAGGCCCATGGCCTTGTCAACTGCGCTCGACGCCAGCCCACCGGCGACATTGCTGTTGGCTGCCCCGCCGATCAGGCCGCCTGCGCTGCCGAGCCCGGAGCCGAGGCCGCCATTGATGACGACGGTGCCTGCCATGACCGACATGGAGCCGACGCTGCGGCCCATGGCGTTGGAGACGATGACGCTCGGATCTGCAGGCGTCGCGCCGCCGAACAGGCGACCGATGATCCCGCCGATGCCGCCGAGATCCGAGAGCGTGCCTTTGTCTGTCCCGAGCATGGCATTCTTCAGCGGCGTCTTGATGCCGATATCGATCAGCGTCCCGGAAATATCCTTGGCGATGCCCTCGAGCGCGCCGGAGATGTCGCCGCTCGAAAGCCCGTCTACGATCCCGTCAATGGCGTTTTCGGCGCTGCCCTGCACCTTACCCCAGGCATCGGCCTGCTTTTCGATCTGCCGGTTCATCACCGCCATGGCATCCGCCTCGGCGCGGATCTGCGCTGCAAGGCCACTGTTTGATGCAAGACCGCGCCGGCGGATTTCCTGTTCGGCTTCCAAGAGGGCGATCGAGCGTTCCCGCACAGTGTCGTTTGCGCCGATCAGCGACTGTTCGACACGCAGCTTTTCTATGCGCTCGTTCTGGCCGCGCAGGTATTCCTGTGCGGACGCCAGCTTCTCCTGCTCGGCAAGACCGGCATATCCGGCGCGGAGATCAGCGATCTGCTGGTTGAGCCGCTGTTTCGCATCCCCTTCTGCTACGGCCGCTGCGGCAATCAGGGGCCGTAGCGTCAGTTCTTCCTGGAGCATCCGGTTCGCGTCGGCGGTTGTGATGGAGCCGGCATTCACGAGTCCATTCAGCCGAATGCGGGTCTCCAGTTCCGTCCGCATATCCTGCGCTTGGGTACGCGCATTGCCGATCGTTTCCGCGATCACGCGGTTGCGCGCCCGCGCCGCCTCGATCTCGATCGATGTTGCCGCATTCTCCTCGCCGGCCATCTCCAGGCGGGTGCGCCGCGCCTCAAGGTCGGCCCGCACCAGCGGATTGCGTTCGGTCTGGATCTGGATGTCCAGTCGGTCCAGTTCGGCCAGGCGCTGCTGCCGGTTGACGAGACTGTCCAGCACCCGCTGCTTGGCCTCGAGCGTTGCGGTGCGTTCGTCCTCGTTGATGCCCGTGAGGCCGGCGCCGCTCTGAAGCGTCGCGATTTCGTTTTGCAGGGTCTGGATACGGCGGCGATCGGAACCGGCGCCGGACGTGTCGATCACGGATGTCACGGCACGGCTGCGGGCGATCTCTTCCGCCTGACGCCGGCGGGCGGCTTCCTGTGCGTCGCGCTGCTGGATCTGCTCTTCCAGTTCCTGCACGCGTGTCGCGGCGCGCGCCTGCAGCATGCCGCTGGGTGACAGGAGGCTGAGGACGCCGGACGGACCGGACTGCAGTTGCGCCAGGGCCTTTCGTGCTTCGGCGAGCTGCTCGTCAAGGGAGGGACCGGAAAGGGCGCGATCGACTGCTCGGCCGAGCGCGTCATAGGCATTGCCGGCAGCCGTCGAGACGGTTGACCACGCCCGGCCGAGCGCGGTCGTCGCCTCTGTCGCGCTGGCAAGGCGCCGCGGCAGCGCATCGAGCAGCACCGCCTGCGCCTCCGAGACCCGGTTCTGCTGGGCAAGGTTCGTCGCCTGACGTGCGGTCGCCGCGCTGATCAGGCCGTATTGCTGATAGAGCGTCTGGGCAGCCCTGGCCGGGTCGGCGAACATTTCTGCCAGCGCATCGCCGGCCGAGGCGGCATCAAGCCCGATCGTGGCGCCAAAGTCCTTGCTGATGGCGATCAGCTTCTCGAAGTTTTCCGCGCCGATGCGGCCGGTGCGCAGAAAGCCCGCTTCCATCGAGCGCGCGGTCGACACCGAAATCCCGGCGGCGGATGCGCCGGCGCGCGCCGATGCTTCCAATTCGGCCGAGGTGCCGGCAACGGCAAGGCCAAGGCCTCTGGCGGCCGTTTCCACCTCTTTTGTCGACTGCAGATAGCGCGACCAGGCAGCCGCGCCGATGACGGCGGCGGCGGTCAGTCCGGCGATGCTGACCGTCAAAGGCGTGACGGCGCGCGCTGCCCCGGATGCGATGGTCGAGAAGTCCTTCAGCGCCGTGTTGACGCCTCCCTGGCCAGCATAGATCTGGGCGATCTGCGGTCCCTGCTGGGCAAGCACCATGCCGATCGGCATGCCGCCGGCCAGCGACTGGCCCACGTCAAAGGCCTGATAGGTGAGGTTCTGGCGTCGGAACTGGGCAGCCCCGTCGCTTTCTCCGAGCGCCCCGTTGCGGCCCTTGATCACGTCGATCGAGGCCAGCGTTGCCTGACGCTGGCGCGAAATGGCTGCCGTCATCTCGTCGGTGGAGAGGACGCCCTGCGCGTGCAGCGTCCGGATCTCGGTCAGCTGCGTCTTGTACTGGTTGATGACGGCAAACAGCGGATTGTATTTCGCGCGCAACTCGTCCAGCGAGCGGCCCTGCATGGCAAGCGCCCCGGTCCATTCCCGGACATTCTGGTTTGCTGCCGGCGCGCCGAGACCCATCTGCGCGTTGATCAGCGCCTGCAGTCTCGACGTCGTGGTCTGCGCTTCGGTTCCTATCCCCGCGATCTCGGCCTTGGTGGCGCGCGCACCAGCCGGAACCTGGCTGGCGTCGAGCGTCACGACGGCCTGGAGTTTCAGCGGGGTGGTCAT